>NZ_JAPJZH010000021.1 GCF_027889715.1 Allohoeflea poritis | reverse complement strand
ATCGACACCTCACGCAAAAGCGAAAAGTGTTACCTATGTGTCCGGTACGTTTTGTTACCTATCTCTCAGGCCGGGCAGCAGCGTAGCTCAGATGGAAGAGCAGGAACGTTTTGCACCCACTTGTCGCCCGCGCATTTGATCGAAGAACACAACACAGGAAGGAAATTGAAAAACAGGCGAATGACTGTGGGACTACAGGGTAGAGCGTCTTTCAACTGAGAAAGAAGGTCGGGTGTTCAAATCGCCCCGGCAATCCCCGGATTGCGCGTAGCTCAGCAGATACTGTCTCACGCCGACTTGTCGCCTGCCAACCGCCGATTGCCGGCAAGCTGCCGGACAGTCGGCACGTATATCGCAGGGATGCCTGCAGGATTACAGGTAGACGCAGCCCGTCCGCTGGACGGGCGGTCAAGGGGGAACCCGAGACGTGCTGGTTCAAGCCCAGCCCGGAGAGATCCGGTGGCGGAACAATCATCTTGCAACCAACTTGCCCTGCGAGCATGCCGGCGAATGCCTGCAGGACTACATTGGTAAATGCCGGTTCGAGCCCGGCCCACTTCGGTGGAAGGTCTTGCAACAACTCGTCGCCGGCTTTCCATAATTTGCGGAGATCTGAACGTGACTGTCGAAAACGAAAAAATGCAGCCGGAGCTGACAAGCACTACGCTGACCTCCTGGGGACACGAACCGGGGCGCGCTTTCGGCGCCGCGCTTCGTGACGGGAATGCCGCCCTGCAGGAAGGCAAGTCGCTGGATGACGTTCGCGCAATGCTGGAATCCTACAAGCCGGCTCCGGTCATTCCGTTGAACGCGAGCGGCTCCAATGCATTTCATGTCAATATCGAAGCGGACTCCGAAGACGAGGAAAAGAATATCAGCACCGTCAAGGATCACATGACGGCACTGATGCGCACCCCGACCGTGGAGGCCGGCGCAATCATGCCGGATGCCTGCCCTGCCGGGCCGCTCGGAACAATTCCGGTGGGCGGCGTCGTCGCGACCCGCAACGCCATCCATCCGGGCATGCATTCGGCCGATATCTGCTGCTCGGTGATGATTTCCAATCTCGGAAGGACGGACCCGGAGGCGGTCCTCGACGCCGCGCAGTCGGTAACGCATTTCGGGCCCGGCGGACGCCGCCAGGGCCAACGGTTCACGGTCAGCCAGAAACTGGTCGACGCTTTCCGCGAAAACCGTTTCCTGGCCAACCCGAAAATCCAGCGCATGATGCACGAGCACATGGGAACGCAAGGCGACGGAAACCACTTCCTGTTCGTCGGTCAATCGCGGAAGACCGGAGACACCTGTATTGTCAGCCATCACGGCTCACGCGGACCGGGGGCCGGTCTGTACAAGCTGGGCATGGATGTCGCAAACCGTTTCCGCAAGAAGCTGTCGCCGGAAACGCTGAAGCAGAATGCGTGGATCCCCGCCGATACGGAAGACGGTGTCGCCTATTGGGAGGCCTTGCAGCTCATCCGCAAATGGACCAAGGCCAACCATACGGGCATTCACCAGGCGACGGTCGAGACGGTCGGCGCGGAGTTTGTCGACCGGTTCTGGAATGAGCACAATTTCGTCTTCGAGCGGGACGGCCTCTACTACCATGGCAAGGGGGCCACGCCCGCCTGGGAGGATTTCGCCTCCGATGCAACCGGATTGACGCTGATTCCGCTCAATATGTCCGAACCGGTCCTTGTCGTCCGCGGCAAGGATGCGAAACACGGGCTCGGCTTCAGCCCTCATGGGGCGGGACGGAATTTTTCGCGGACTGAGCACAAGCGGCGCAACAGCCAGTTGACGCCGGATGAAATGCTGAAGCTGGAAACCGAGGGCCTGGACATCCGTTTCTTCGAGGGCAAAGTCGATGTTTCGGAATTGCCCTCAGGGTACAAGAACGCCGATTCAGTCGTGCATCAGATCAAGCAATTCGGCCTTGCCGAGATCGAAGACTATATTGATCCCTTCGGGTGCATCATGGCGGGCGATATTGAACCGTTCTGGAAGAAGGCGAAGGAAAAACGTAAAGGCGGGCGCCGGTAAACCCTGCGCCCGCCCCACAACAATCGACAACGCACCTTGGCTCGTCGCCGACAACTGCTCGGCAATTTTCACCGCCGCGCCGGGTGTTGCGGAGCTTGTCTATTCCCCGGCAACCTCAACGCGTGCCCGAATGGCCCGCCCGGTCGGCGGTTTTGCACGGTGCTGCGCCATTTCCCCGGCGGCATCCGTCTTCCCGTTCGAGGGTTTCTCGTTGGTGACATTGCCGGCGATGAGGAAATAGGCCGTCAGGCGAAGGATCCGGAAATCAAGCGCCATGCTGGCGTTGGCCACATACCAGAGATCCAGTTCGTTTTTTCTTTCGATCGACAGGTCCCTGCCGCCATTGATCTGGGCCCAGCCGGTCAGACCGGGCCGCACGCTCAGACGGGCCGCCATGTCGCGCGGCTGATCGACCGGCAGAAGCGGGCGCGGACCCACGAACGACATGTCGCCCTTGAGGATATTGACCAATTGGGGCAGTTCGTCGAGCCGCGATTTTCGCAAGAACGTTCCCAGGCGGCTTGTGCGGTCGGCATCGGCGATCCTGTCGCCAAACCCGTCATGCGCGGGCCCCATGGTGCGAAACTTCGTCAGCCTGAAGGGCCGTCCGTTCATGCCGGGCCTTACCTGCCAGAATGTCAGCGGCCGCCCCAGATCGATCATGACAAGCAGACAAACGGCAAGGACAAGTGGAGAGAAGACCGTCAACGCCAGCAGCGCGCCGGATATGTCAAAGGCGCGTTTGAAAAACCGGTATGCACGGACAGACCATCCTCCGGCGATTGCGCCCTGGCCCGGAACCGGCAATGCAGCGGGGCGTTCCGCGACATTGTCATTGCTGATGTCCATGCCGGCCACGAGCGTGAATCGCGGACGAAATCCGAGGCGGCGCTCGAAATAGTCGATCTCCACCGATCCGCCTCGCCCGCAGTCGGCCAGTGCCTGGCGCGTCTCGCCTGACAGATTTGCGATTGGCTCGGTGACGACAATCTTGCCGATCGGCTGCCCATGCAGGGCGCATCTGGTAATGATCGCCACCAGGTCGGCGGGCGAGCCGAGCACCTCGCAGGAGCGCATCGTACGATACCGGTCTGCCGGATTCTCGGACAGAAGCCCGGCGACCGCAATCTGCCCTCCGGACAGGTCCGACACGCAGCGCAGGTAAAGTTCCGAGACCTGGTTAAGGCCGACGACGAGAACGTAGACCGGTTGCTCGACCGATGCATCGCGTGACGACCTCGCACCGCTGCCTGAAAAACGCCGGCTTGCCAGCCGTGCAGCCACCAGCAGGGAGATCGCCAGACCCCAATGGATCAGCGGCACCGAACGGGCCACATGATCCAGCCGGGTCAGAATAAAGACTGCGAGAACCGCCACGGCGATGCCCAGCGTCACGGCCTTTACGATCGACGACAGCTCGGGAACCGAGGCAAAGCGCCAGACGCTCCGATGGGTGCGAAAGACCAGGAAACCGACCATGATGCCGACCGTGCTGATCACCCAGTACGGGATGAAGGCGACAATCCACATCTCCGATGGCTGGAAATTCTCACGGATGGCATAGGCGCCGATGGCCGATACAAAGACCAACAGGAAGTCGACGAAAAATAGCAGCCGGTTTTTCATGGGCACGCGCCGACTCGACAACTGATTACACTGGAAACTCGATACGCCTCATGGTTAACAAATACTTAATGAAATTCCTACAACTTTACCTTTCAAAATATAAAAGTGATTAAGATTTTAATTAAATTGCATGCTTTGCTTCGAAATACTTTCCTAATATTGAATCAAAACTATCAGGCTCATATTGCATATTGCCGGCCTGCGGAAAGTTCGTCAGCTCACCGAATACAATGCGATCGCCAATCGCATAGAGGTCGACGCGAACGAATTTGATCCCCTTGGAGAGCTTCGAGGCGACATCCAGCATCAGGTCGAGCTGTGGCGGACGGCTTTTGTGGAGCAATGTGTCTTCCGCCGGCGGATATGAGCGTTCAATGACCGACAGAGGATTCCAGCCGGCGTCAAAGAAGTGGCACTGGTGGTCGGTGAACCGTCCGGTCACGAATTCGATGATGCGCGGCTTGCCCGAAAAGACGTAGATCTTGTAATCGCTCGGAACTTCGCCGGTTGCCGGGTCCTCGAGCAGTTCCTCGAAAACGACGCGGTGGGGCACATCCTCGTAGACATATTCCCGGCACGCCTTTTCGTGATCAACCGCCAGCCACTTTCGACACGTGGCTTCAAATTCCCTTTCATTGAGGGTCTGCCTGTCCCTGACAATGCGTACATATCCGCTGGCGTGGCTCGGCTTCGCAACAAAGGCCCTGGGCAGTTCGTCAAACGGAAGCGGACCGGTGCCGTCCCAGGTTGCATATATCTTGCTGAGATACTGGCTGCCGACGGTCTGCGCAACGTGCCCGCGAACCGCGACCTTGTCGCACATCATTCGACGCAGTTCGCCGTCTTCGCGCGAAAGCATCATGTTCAGAATGTGCTCGTTGAAATGGGTCGGCTTCGAAAGCCGCGGCCAGCGTCCGAGCGTCAGACGGTGGCGAATGGAGAGGTAGACCGCATCCGGCAAGACCGAAGACAGACCGCTTGTCCACCTGTTTCTCAAGACCTTGTACTTGCTCACCACTCAACTCCCCGGCTGCAATGCCGTTGACCGTCAGCCACCGATCCGGAACTTGTCGCGATGGTTCCAACTCGTTTGGCATGCCGGCTATTTTTGGCGATCATCCGCATAACTCTATTCATCCAGCGCCTCCGCATATTTCAGCGGTTGCCTGTCCCGCACCAGCAAGGCGACAACCGACGGGTCGATATGAACCAACCGGCGGCACGCGATGTTGAGAATGACAACGAGAGCCAATGTCGCCGCGGTCGAGGCAAGCGCCGCTCCGAGCGTTCCGTAAAGCGGCGTCAGCACGAGAAGCAGAACGCAACGCAGCACAAGCCCCGCCGACGAAAGGATCAGGAATGGCGACTCATGGCCCGTATGGAGAAGAAGATGCGGTGCCGGCCCGGCCAGTGTCGTCACACCGGCGCCGACGGCCAGAACCAGCAGCGTCAGCAATTCGGACTGATAGGGAGCGCCGAAGAGAGCAAGCAGCCAGTCAGCGGTCAGCACGAGAACGAGAAAGCCGCCGGTGACGGCAATCAGAGCCACAAGCGAGAGATCGCTGAGACTCTGCCGCAATTCCCTCAACCGACCCGAATGGTGGAGCGGAGAAATGCGACGCGACGCGAAATTGGCGAAAGCAGCCGTGAATCTCTTGAAGATGTTGGCCACGCGCAACGCGACGAAATAGCCCCCCGCCAGGAGAGGATCCACGAAAAGGCCGATAATCAGCACATCGACATGCAGGCTCAGATTCGCGACGATATCGCTGAGCCACATGCGCAGCGAACGTTTGCGCCATACGGCAGCATCCCATCGCGGCCTGCTGGCGAGCGCTTCCAGAGGCATGCTGCTTGAAATGGCTATGGCGCTGGCGGTCAGCGCGATCGTCAGGCCAATGACCATGATCATGAAGACACCGCCCGTGGACAGCGACATTCCCATTGCCGAGATGATCAGGACGAATGCAACCGTGATAAGCCGCCAGGTGATTTCCATATTGCCGTCACCGGCGGCAATGCCGGAGATGGCTCTTGTCGCGGGCGAGACGAAATATATGGCGGTAAACAGGAGCGCGAACAAAGTCATGCCGACCACGGACAGCGCCGGACTGCCCGAATGGAACTGGATCGCCGCGACGACGACTGCCATCGCGGACGCACCAAGCACCGTCACCGTAAGGCCGAAAAACAGGGCGCCCCTTGCCAGCCCGTATTTCCCGTTGTGCAGATAGTCGCTCCAGTTCTTGAAGATAAGGTCGCCCTGCCCGCCGACACCGATCGCGGCGAGCATGGAAAGCGCGGAGAACCACACCGCGAATTCGGAAAACGCTGCTTCCGGCAATGCCCGAGCGATCAGGACGAACATCAGCAGGTTCACGCCGGCGCCCGACAGAACGATCGCCAGCGAAACCAGCACGGAATCGGTCGCCGGGCGGTCCTGTGACAGAACCAGGCGAAGTGCATAGTCTTTCACATTGCCGTACCGCATCACGCGTTCCCCGATAGTCGCGCCTTGAAGGCTGCACTTCGTCCGATCACAAGACCGGCCACCAGCATGACCGAACCCAGCGCCAGGGGCGCAAACAGGGCTTCCTCGTGGAATATCCCGTTGACGGTTATCGTCAGCAGCATGAAAGACGCGGCCGCGGCGACAAGTTCGCCGCCGTCTCTGAAGATCTTCCAGGCCCTTGCTGCAAGCCAGAGATTGAATGCTATCAGCGCAAAGGCGAACACGCCCATCTGGTGCATCAACACGGCGACGGCGCTTTCGACCACGACATCCGTACGCCCGAGAAGCTGGGCCGTGTTCCAGTCGATGTCGATAAATCGCACCGACAGGATACCGCTCGCGCCGAGCCCGCCGCCGAGCGGATTGCGGGCGAAGGCCTCCAGACCGGCCATCAGGCCGAGCGCGTGATAATTCTGGACCGCGATGGCGGTTGCGGCCGCCACCGCCGCATAGGCTGCCAGCAGAATGACGAAACCGGAAAAGACCGTCCAGCTCCGCGACAGACGCGCGAAGAAAAGTCCAAACGCGCACAGAATGAGGAAGGCCGTCGCGCCCTTCGAGCCGACAAGGAACAACAGCGGCAGGGATGCCAGAAGATAGATCCACCGCCCTTTTGCAAGCAGGGCAAGCACCAGCACACCGATGGCATAGGCATAGCTGATCGCATGAAAATTCGGCCCCTCCGGACGCCGGAACATCTTTCCAAGTTCCTCGAAGAAAGCGAAGTTGAACAGATAGACACGCGCCGATTCAAACGGGTCGCGGGTCACATAGCCCGTGTGCTGCATGGCCTCCACCCACGGCCCCAATGGATAGAGGCGCAGGCTCGTTGAGGAAAGGCGCGCATAATGGTCGCCATTGACCGCTTCCCAGAAGGCACGCCCGAAGGCGAACTCCAGATAGCCGAAGAGCAGCAGGACCGCCGTCAGGAGCGCGAATGCCTGCGTGTACCGCAAATCATAGGCACGGGAGGCAACGAGCGCGACCACCAACACGAACAGCGGCGTCGTGATGTTTCGCAGATATATGATGGCGGTATCGCCGAACCGCGCGTATCCGAAGAGAAAATAGATAAGTACGAGCAGCAATATGAACGCCGTATGCTTCATCACGGCATCGATGCCGCCATATCTGCCTGGTGCCGACATGTAGGACGCACAAAATACGCTGAAGGCCGACACCGTCATGACAAAGTTCGAGGAACGCATTGCCGTCAATGCAAATCCGTGTTCGAGCTGCGGCGACACGATGGCGATCAGCAGATTCTGAAAAAGAAAGAGCGCGAGGACCGCAAAGGGCGCGAAAGGCGCCATTGCCATGCCGATCGCCAGACCAAACAGGACGGCCGCCACGGTTCCGAAAAGCGGTGACACAAGATGCGCCGTTATCACCGAAACCAGTGCAAGGGCTGCGATCCCCAGCGAGCCCCATGACAGCCAAGCCCGATCGTCGAGCCTTCCATCGCTGAAGACGGCGTCAGACATGGGCAGCCCCGGAAAGTTTTTCCTTAGCCGGCAAATTTATTTTTGTGTGCTTCATGAACGATCACCCGGTTCAGCGCGTTCGTGAGACGAACAGATAGATGGCATGCATATTCGTCACCAGGTTGCGCCGTGCCAGCCGGCGCGGCTCCTGTGCCAATCGATAGAGCCATTCAAGACCGGCTGACTGCATCCATTGGGGAGCCCTGTTGCGCCGCCCCGACAGGAAGTCGAACAGTCCGCCACAGGTCTTTATCGCGCCGACGCCGGCAAGGCGGCCAAGGTTGCGCAGGCAAAACTGCTGCGCAGCAGGCACGCCGATCCCGACCCAGAGAATATCCGGCCGGGCGCGGTTGATCCGCTCGACGATCCGGTCTTCATCCTCCAAGGAGAAGTAGCCGTCGTGGGTTCCGACGATTTTCAGGTCCGGGTAAAGCCGGCCCACATTCAAATGAGCGCTTTTCAGCACCTCATTCCTGGCGCCCAGCAGAAAGAAGGTCGCGCCCTTCGACTGCGCCTCTCGGGCGACATCGTGAAAAAGGTCCGTCGTCGCCACCCTTTCGGGCAACGCCCTGGATGCGACGAAGCGCGAGGCAAACACCACCGACATGCCGTCCGCGTGAATGGCGTCGAATGCGAGATAGGTATCGCGGATCCCGGGATCCCGGGCGCATTGCGACAGCACATTGGCGTTTGCCGACGTGGAAAGGAAGGGCCGTTCATCCGGCCCCCTCCTCCTGAGGGCCTCGCCGACAAGCGCGGCGGCTGCCTCCGTTCGTGTCGAAAGCGCAATGGGAAGCCCACCAATCGTGACGTTCTGGCGACCGGTATCACTGCTCATGGCCGGATTCCACCGGGCGGGCCGCCGCTGAAGGACTGAGGAAACGGCTGCCCTTGCGGGTTCGCGGACGGCATCTAGACATCTTCCCTGCGGCGCCTTTGCGCGGAACCACGCTCTGCCTGATCGACCACCAGCGCGCCGCCTGCGGCCAGCAGCATTCCGAGAAATGTTGCGCCCGCCATGATCACCAGACCGCCGGTGCTGCTCGGCTTCGTCGGGATACGGGCTGGGCTGACAATTCGCGCATCGGGCTTCTTCAGGCTGACTTGCTCCGTTGTCTCCTTCAGGCGGTTCAGGAACTGCTCAAGCACGTTGCGATCGGCGGCAGCGTTTCTCTCGAGCTCGCGCAGGATGACCGTCAACTGGTTAATCTCGGCGGATTGCTCCATCTGGACGCGAAGCTCCGCTTCCAGCGCTTCCTGTGTCTGTTGGGCGACCTCATATCTCTTTTCGATGCTTGCCAGGATGCGCTTGATTTCGGCGTCCGTGAGCTGCCGGATCGTCTCGATCTCTGTCCTTATGTTTTTCAGCGACGGGTGTTTCGATCCGTAGATGTCGGAATTGCGGACTTCCTCGCGCTTGAGGTCCGAGTGGATGATGCGAAGATTTCCGATGACCTGCGAATCGAGCACGTCGGGAATCTGGGCGGTCGCCGAAAAGTCCTCAGACGCCTTCAGCGCCTGCTCATAGCGCGCCTTCTGCAGGGCCGTCTCGGTCCGCGCCGCGCTGAGCTGCTCATTCAGCTTGTCGATCTGCAATTTGCGCAGCGTCTCGCCGGAGTTGCTGGCTCCCAGATCGACGATGTCGTACTTCGCCTTGAACTCGGCGACCGCCTGCTCCGACTTCCAGACCTGCTCCCTGAGATTCGCAAGCCGGTCTATCAGCCATGCAGACGCCTGTTCCGCTGCTTCCTGCTTGCGGGCCGAAAGGTCGTCCAGATAGGCCTCTGCGACGGCATTGGCGACCGCGGCGGCCTTGCGCGGATCGACAGATGTGAAGCCGACTTCCAGGACATAGGTCAGGCCCCTGCGATAGACCGACAACTTCTTCTCGAATGCGGCGATGGCCTTGTTGCGTTCCAGCGTCTGGTCGAGGACCGTGACCGGCACCGACGCATGCACATCCAGGCCGAGCGCGGCCGACACCGTTTTCAATATCGGCGTCCGGTTGAATTCGGGATCTTCGAAGATGCTGAAACTGGTGAGCATCTCAGGCGCAACCGCCGCGGATTTCAGCAACTCCACCTGGCTTTCAACGGCGGCGGAATCGGACCCGATACCGGCCAGCACTTCCTCCGACTGAACGACCCTCTGCTGCCTCGGATCGACCAGTATAACGGCGGTCGCCTTGTATTTCGGCGGAACAACGATGAGGTAGCCGACAGCGATGATCAGCACTGCGAAAAAGATCGAAAACGCCAGCTTGCGCTTCCTGCGCATGGCGGACGCGATATTGCGCAGGCTGTTGATACTGTCATTCAGGATCGGATCCGCAGCTGCGTTCTGCCCGGATCGATCCTGCGGGCTGGATTCGTTACGCGACACGGGACGCCTCCCTTACAACCAGCATGGCGGACACGCGAAAACCACCGCCCGTAACGCGGACCGGGTGGTCCGGGCGATTCGCGGTCGTTCAACGGCAAGAATGCGCTGGATACTTACATCTCAGCCGTACTTCCCATACCGTTAACGTTAATCTCATGTTTTTTCAATATTTACTTGTCTTTTTGTTATTTATTTCATCGTTTATTTATTTTATACTTTATTTATATTTTAGTAAAATTTTAACTATAATCTCGGCACGCCTTGATCGGCACAATTCTCCGCTTATTTAGCTGGCTTCTTTTCCGCGCCCGCGAGGCGCGCGCTTCCTCTCCGAGCCTTGCATACAGATGACGCTCGGCCGCGATTCGCAAGCCACGCAAACAATACGCGTATCGGCCCACCCGTCGTGAACAACGCATCAGGGACATTCTCCAATAAGTTCCGGCCTCTACAACTTTGGGTGTGCGTCACATTGCCAACACCAAGCGGATCACTTAACACGTTGGACCATCGACAAAGCAGGGGAGAACCCCATGGGCTTCAAGGAAGCGGTACGGACCTGTCTCAGAGAGAAATACGCCGTGTTCTCGGGACGCGCTTGCCGATCCGAGTTCTGGTACTTCATGCTTTTCATGTATCTCGTTCCGATTGTACTGGGCATTCTGGGGCTGATCCTTATCGACATCGATAGACTTACGGCTGAGGATATGAACTCGATGATCTCGACAATCATTATTGTGTATGGGGCAGCCGGTGGCCTTATTGTGCTTGCCACTATCTTGCCGGGCATTTCGGTTGCGGTGCGTCGTTTCCACGACGTCAATCTTTCCGGGTGGTGGATTCTGGCCTGCATCATCGGTAGCGCCATACCCTTTGTCGGCATCATAGGAACCCTCGCTCCCTTTGTGATAGGCCTGATCAAGGGCACCGATGGCGACAACAAATTCGGTCCCGATCCTCTGGTCCAGCGGCATACCGCTGATGTCTTTGCCTGACGTCAAGCGCCTCGGATCCGTTGCGGCGGGCGCGATCTGCCTGGCGGCCTGTGTGCTGGCGCTGGTTCATCACGCAACGCAGGCCCGTGCACAGCAGGCGGACGAGGAGCCGTTCTCCATCTCCACGGTGGATCCGCCGCGGACACAAACCTCCGAAGACTACCAGGGAACCGCTCGGCCTCTCGACATCACTTCGGACGCCACCTACGCAGACAAAATCACCGGATCCGTGCCCCCGGACCGGGCCGTCCGCCAGAGAAGCGAGCCCTGGCGGATGGATTCCACGGTGATCCTGGACGGCGGATGGGGCGTGGCCATCACCATTTTCACGATTGCCGTCCTGCTGTTTCTGTGGCTGAAATTCGGCGGTAGCAGCGTCCTGCTATCCCGTGGCGTGAACGAGGGCAAGGAGCCCCAGAAGCCACCCGAGACGTGGAATATGGCCGGCAATGAAACGGAGATGGACGGGGCGGCGCTGCTGCGCCATCTGGCCCGAATGAAGGACCGGCGCGAGGCGCTGGCGCGCCTGTTGCGGCACTGCCTTCTGTCGGCCGGGGCGGAGTGCGACACGCGCTTCGCGCGATCCGACACCGAACGCGAGGCATTCGCGCGCCTGCCCGGAAGCTTCAAATACCGCAGTGCCCTCAAAACGCTGCTTCAGGACGCCGAACTGGCCCACTATGGCGGGCGACCGGTGGGCGACGAGGTCTTTGCCCGCAACCTTGAGCTGGGTCGTCTGTTGCTGGTCGGGAATCATGCGGGGCACCATGCGTAACGGCGTCCCCCTGATCGTCGTGATCGTGCTTCTTGTCGTCGGCGCGATTTTGCTGCTGCTCTTTGGCGGCGACGATCGCGGCCGCCGTCTCGACAACTCGGTTATCGGTCTGAACGGGCTGGCTGCATGGCTCGAAGATGAGGGTGTCGCGTTCAAGAAATCGAATCCGCGCCTGTCTCCGAATGCCGAAGATCTGGGGCTGCGCGTCCTGCCCCTTTACGACGTGGACCTGACGGGAAACGCCGGAACGCCACGAAACCTATCGGATCTCCTCGAGCAGCAGACGCAAAGCGATATCGAACGCGAGAACTTTCTGTCCAAGATCGACGAAATTCCATCCGTGGTGCTGCTGCCGAAATGGACGACCGGTTTCATCGAGACCGGCATCGCCCATGAACGGACACTGATCCCGGTTGGAAGTTACCCGCTTCTGTTCGCGCAGATGGACCTGGACGGTCTGCGATTGCAGCGGCGCGGCGCCGAATTCCTGTCGGCCGCGGCAGGGCCGCGTGGCGAACACGCGGTCGCGCTGTTTCAGGCCCAGAGCTTCGCGCCGGACAGCCTGCCAGACAATTGCCGGCCACATCTCGTGCTGGACGGCGATCTCATCGTCATCGCCTGTCGGTTCGCCGAACATGATCATGTTACCTATTTCGTCGCCGATCCGGACCTCTTCAACAATCATGGTCTGTCGCTCGCCGAAAACGCGGCCTTTGCGGCAGCATATCTGCCACTGCTGGCGTCCGATGATTCAAAACCGCTCTACATCGATTCAAGCCCGCAATTGCTGACGCGTTACGAGGCCGTGGAGGAGCAGCGAAGGGACTATGAACGCTCCGGGTCCGATCTGGCGCGCTTCTTCGAATATCCGCTTTCGATCCTCTGGGCTGTCATGCTGCTTGTCCTGGCGGTCCTGTTCTGGAGAGGCGCGGTGCGTTTCGGTCCGCCGGAACGCGAAGACGATCCATCCGTCAACCAGGCAAAAACCGTCGCCATCGCGACCAAGGCCAGGCTGCTGCGCCTGTCGGAAAGCGATGGCGAGATGGTGTCGGATTTCGTTCGTCATCAGCTGTCTGATTTGACAACGCAAACCCTTGGACCCGATCTCGGCAAGGCCGGACTGGAACGGTTCTTCGCGCATCTGTCGCGCAAGGATGCCACATTGGCAGCGGCTTTTCAGGATACGTCGGAGATGCTCATCCATGGCGCGGGCGAGATGTCCCA
Organism: Allohoeflea poritis; assembly: GCF_027889715.1. Lineage (GTDB taxonomy): Bacteria > Pseudomonadota > Alphaproteobacteria > Rhizobiales > Rhizobiaceae > Hoeflea_A > Hoeflea_A poritis. The sequence goes on along the minus strand of NZ_JAPJZH010000021.1, from coordinate 70,222 downwards.
CGCGGAATTGTCAAAGGGACTGGATCGCTACAAACAACTGCTCGAAAAGGTAACCCGTCTCAATGGATCTCTCGGAATTCCAAAAACTCGCTGATAGCGTTCGCTCGGAAATCGGATCGGTCGTGCAAGGGCAGGACCGGCTGATCGATCTGCTGCTGGTCTCCCTGTTCGCCCGCGGCCATTGCCTGCTGGAAGGCCCACCGGGCACGGCCAAGACGCTGCTTGCGCGCTGCCTTACCCGCGCCACCAGCCTGGATTTCGGACGTATCCAGTTCACGCCCGATCTCATGCCCGGCGACGTTCTGGGCGTCAATCTGTTCAATTTTCAGACCAATGAGTTCCGGCTCACGAAAGGTCCGGTATTCACCGACATTCTGCTGGCGGATGAGATCAACCGCGCGCCGCCCAAGACGCAATCGGCGCTGCTGCAGGCGATGAACGAACGCGAGGTCACAATCGACGGGACCAACTATCCGCTCGGCGGCGAGTTCTTTGTCGTCGCCACGCAGAACCCGATCGAGCAGCACGGCACCTATCCGCTTCCCGAGGCGCAGCTTGACCGGTTCCTGTTCAAGCTTCTGGTGGATTTTCCCGATCGCGAAACGGAAATCAGCATCCTGTCGCAAAATGCCGGCCGGCCCGTCGAGGCCGATAATGGAGGTCTGTCGATCAGCCAGGTCATGACCCGCGAGGATCTCCACGCCGGCCACCGGCTTGTCGACAGCATCCGCCTGGACCGCACCATCGTCGACTATATTGTGGACCTTGCCCGCGCGACGCGCGACGACGGTGAAATCCTGCACGGCGTGTCGACCCGGGCCGCCGACGCTCTTGCCACCGCCGTGCGCGCCTATGCGGCGCTGGACGGGCGCGACTACGCCATTCCGGACGACGTGCAGACGCTTGTCGTGCCCGCCTTCCGCCACCGCATCGTGCTGGGTCCGACCGCCGAGATCGAAAGCCGCACACCCGATGACGTGCTGAACACCATCGTCAACCGCCTTGAGGCACCCAGGGCACATCCGGGCTAGACAGCATGCGTCCATCGCGCATTTTCATAACGATCGTAATCGTCCTTACGGGGCTCACCGTCCTGCTCATCATGCTGATGCATGATGTGACGGCAACGGTCGCCGCATTTTGGGGCGGATTTGCGCTTTTATGCGCGGCTGACTTGGCCCTCAGCCCGTCGCGCCGCAACATCTCGGCCGTAATCGATCTGCCCAGAGGCGGATTTTGCGGAATGAAGGTGCCGCTCAATATCGATCTGTCCGCACGGCGCGGCCGCCTTCCCGAGCTGTTCGACATCCGGCTGGACATGGATGACGGCCTTGAGGCCGGCTGGGACGCCCCGATCCGCATGGACGCGGGCAGCCGGGAGATTCGTCTCGAAGGCGCCCTGGTCCTCGGAGAGCGGGGCGACAAGAAGCTGTCGGAGCTGGCCATCAGATACCCGTCACGCCTGCAGTTGTTCGAAATCATCGCCCGCTGGCCCGTGGACCTTGCAATATCGGTGATGCCGAATATCGCCCCGATCCTCAACGGCACGATCCAGACACAGATGCTGCCGCTGCTCGACGGCGCAAAGGACATGCAACTGCGCGGAGACGGTTCCGAATTCCATCAGCTGCGCGATTTCGTGGCGGGCATGGACCCGAGGACGATCGACTGGAAACGCTCGGCCCGGATGCTGCGTCTGACGGCACGTGAAACCCGCGCCGAGAGAAACCATCAGATCATACCATGCCTCGATACCGGCCATCTGATGGGCGAACGGCTCGACGGGCTTTCCAAACTCGACTTGTCGATCAATGCCGCGCTGGCCCTGGCCTGGGCGGGCGGGCTCGGCGGCGATCTTGTCGGTTTCTACAGTTTCAACAGCCGTCCGCATCAGTTCATCCCACCGCGGCCGGGGCGCATGGCATTTTCCCGCATTCAGGGTGTCAGCACGGCGCTGCGCCATGACACGGCCGAAACCAACCATACGCTCGGCCTGTCGACCCTGAACGCCAGGCTGGCGCGTCGCTCGCTGGTGGTGATCTTTTCCGATTTCGTGGACAGCGTGACGGCTGAGCTGCTTGTCGAAAACCTTGCGGTGATGACACGCAAACATCTTGTTCTTTACGTCGCCATCCGCGATCCAGCGCTGCAGGATCTGGCCCGTCCGCAAGACATATCCCTGGACACGATCTCCCGGTCCGTTTCGGCCCGGCAGATATTGCGGGAGCGTCAGCAGGTCTTCGACCGATTGCGGCGCCTGGGCATATTGTGCATGGATGCAGAACCGGGGGCGCTGACGCCGTCTCTGATTTCCCGTTACATGGATATCAAGGCGCAGGAGCTGATATGAGCGCGTCGCCGCAGGGCCGGGAGACGGATTTCGAGACACTGCGATCTGCGCGGTTCCGCAAGGAGCGCGAAGCCGGCTGGCGACGGCTGGAAACGCTGATCGCGACGGCGGAGAAATCGGGCGTACGCGGCTTGTCCTATCAGGAGACGCTCGAATTGAGCGGTCTCTACCGGCAGGCGGTGAATTCGCTCAGCGCCGCGCGGGCAATCTCGATGGACAAGGCGCTGCTGACCTATCTCGACCGGCTGTGCGCCCGCGCCTATCTTGTCGTTTACGCCCCTCAGGAGAGCATCGGCGACGCGGTCTGGCGCCTGTTCGCACAAGGCATTCCGCAGGCCGTGCGGCGCTCAGGCGTGGCGCTGCTGATCGGCTTCCTGGCCATGGCGCTCGGCGCGCTGATCGGCTACACGCTCTTCCAGCGTGATCCGGCCTGGTTCTTCACCTTCGTTCCGGCCGAGCTCGCGGACGGCCGCACACCCGAGGCGACGCCCGCCTATCTGCGGCAAACGCTCTACGACACCAGCAATCGCTCGGGCGAGGTGCTGGGCGTTTTCGCGTCATACCTCTTTTCGCACAATACCCAGGTCGCGATCCTGATCTTTGCTCTGGGCGTGTTCGCGGCGCTGCCCAGCTTCATTCTGACATTCTACAACGGCCTGCTGCTCGGGCCCTTCGCCGCGATCTTCATCAATGCCGGTCTTGGATGGGATCTCTTCGGCTGGCTGTCGATCCACGGCGTGACGGAGCTTGCGGCGATATGCATTGCCTGTGCGGGTGGTGCCCGTCTGGGTCTCGCCGTGCTTCTGCCGGGCCGCAAGAGCCGCCGTGCCTCGCTGCGCGACAGCGGCAGGGACGCGGTCAAGCTGCTGATCCTTGCGGGTGTCATGCTGATTGTCGCGGGGCTGGTCGAGGGCTTCCTGCGCCAGCTCATCCACCCGACCGAATGGCGCCTGATCATCGGCTGGGGGCTGGGACTGATTTGGCTCAGCTGGTTGACGCTCGCCGGCAGGGGCGGGAAAGCGTCATGACCGGCATACAGGTGGCCCCGGGCGGCCGGATCGATAATTTCATTCCGCCGGAAGGTGTGCCGATCACGTTCAACCTGGCCTCGCGCGGATCGCGGCTGGGCGCCCAGATTCTGGATATACTGATCACCTATGGAAGCGTCACCCTGTTCATCATCCTTGTGTACTGGAGCGGCCTTATGGGCGGCGCGCCGCTGACGGCGCTGTTCCTGCTGCTGACCTTCTTTATCCGTATACCCTACTACATCGTGGCGGAACTTGTCTGGAACGGGCGAACCCTCGGAAAACGGATCAACACGATCCGCGTCATCAGCGCCAATGGACGGCGTCTTACCCCGCATCAGGTCGTCGCGCGGAACCTGATGAAGGAGGTGGAGGTCTTCATGCCCATCACCACCCTGTTCGCCGCGCAGGACCTGAACACCTGGGCGGGCCTCGTCATTGCCGTCTGGATGGTCCTCGTCCTGCTGGTTCCGTTCTTCAACAGGAAACGACAGCGTCTCGGCGACATGATCGCCGATACGCTGGTCGTGGACATGCCGAAGGCGGTGCTGATGCGTGACCTTTCCGATTCCGCGAAATCCACCGAACGGCAATTCGTCTTCAATCCGGAGCATCTGGAGGTGTATGGACAATACGAACTTCAGGTGCTCGAGGCGATCCTGCGCGAGCCGCCGAAGTCGCAGGACGGCTATGACCGCGTGCGCAAGGTCACCAAGACGATCATCAGAAAGATCGGATACACCGACCCGGTGCCGCAGATCGACGAATGGAAATTCCTTCTGGAGTTCTACAAGCAGCAACGCGGCTTTCTGGAAAACCGGCACCTTTTCGGCGACAGCCGGCAGGACAAGTTCCATGCCGATGAAGGCAAGAGGTCTCAACCGGAAGCGGCGAAACCGGCTAAATCAGATGCCGCGCGGCCTCGGCGATCACGGCCTCCTCGTCGGTCGGAATGACGAGGACATCGACGGCTGAATCCGTCGTGCTGATCCTGTTTGCGTGCGCTTCATTGGCTGTCTGATCCAGAGCGACGCCGAGCCAGGAAAGGCGCGCGCAGACCAGCCGGCGCACCATTTCGGAGTGCTCTCCGATCCCGGCGGTGAACACGATGGCATCGAGTCCCTCCAGCGCGGCAGCGAGCGAGCTCAGCTCAAGCGCCGCGCGGTAGCAGAAAAGATCGATCGCCTCCCTTGCATGCGGATCGGCGCTTGCCTCCAGGTCGCGCATGTCGTTGCTGATGCCGGAGACGCCGTAGAGACCCGATTCGCTGTAGAGCAGGCGTCCCACGGCTGCGACATCCAGCCCCTTGTTTTCCTGAAGGTGGATCAATACACCCGGATCGATGGAGCCGCTGCGTCGACCCATCATCAGACCATCGAGCGCAGTAAAGCCCATGCTGGTGGCGATGCTTCGCCGTTCCTTCATCGCGCACATGCTGGCGCCGTTGCCGAGATGGGCGACGATAATCCGGCCATCGGCCCGTTTGCCGAGATGATCGGGAAGCACGCCGGCGATGTAGTGGTAGGACAGACCGTGGAAACCGTAGCGGATGATCCCCTCGTCGCTGAGATGGCGCGGCAGAGCGAAAAGCTGGGCAAGACGCGGCTGCGTGCGGTGAAAGGCGGTATCGAAACAGGCGACCTGCGGAAGCTCCGGTAGGCGTTCGGCGATCGCGCGGATGGCCGCAAGGCTGTGCGGCTGGTGCAGCGGCGCAAGCGGCACCAGTTGCTCGAGGGCCTGCATGACCTTTGCATCGATCAGCACCGGCCCGTCGAACTGGCGGCCGCCATGCACAACCCGGTGGCCGGCGGCGCTAATCCTGCCGCCCCATTCGCCGGCCAGCAGCCAGTCGAGGAGACGCGCGACGAGCGCTGCGTGATCGGCGGTCGCGTCGGCTCCCGCGAGAACTTCGGTATCCAGCGATTCGCCGCCGGCATTGCGGGCCTTGAATTGCGGCGCTGTGCCGATGCCGCCGATTTCACCTGTCAGAGCCGGCTTTCTTCCCGAACCTGCTGCGGGATGAAGCGCGAATTTGATGCTGGAGGAGCCGGCATTCAGAACCAGGATCAGGTCGGTCATAGGTTCATGCGTCTTTTGTTGTGCACGTAAAGCTGCGCGAGCGTGCAGGAGGCCACCCGTGACAGTGTCCCGTCGGCCCTGCTGGTCAGGATGATCGGCACGCGCGCACCAAGCACAATACCTGCCGACTCGGCTCCGGCAAGATAGATCAGCTGCTTGGCGATCATATTGCCGGCTTCAAGGTCGGGCGCAACCAGGATGTCGGCATAGCCGGCGACGCCGGAAACGATCCCCTTCGTTTCGGCCGCATTCGCCGATATCGCATTGTCGAAAGCCAGCGGCCCGTCGAGCAGCGCCCCGGTGATCTGGCCGCGATCGGCCATCTTGCACAGCGCCGCCGCATCCACCGTCGAGGATATCTTCGGATGCACGGTCTCGACCGCGGAGAGGATGGCGACCTTCGGCAACTCGACACCGAGGGCGGCGGCAAGGTCGACCGCATTCTGGATGATGTCGCGCTTGTCTTCGATGTCCGGATAGATGTTGATCGCCGCGTCGGTGATGAACAGGGGCTTGGGATAATGCGGTACGTCGAGCACGAAGATATGGCTGAGACGCCGTTCGGTCCGCAAACCCGTCTCGCTGTCGAGCACCGGTTCGATCAGTTCATCCGTGTGCAGCTTGCCCTTCATGATGGCGTCGGCCTTGCCGCCGCGGACCACTTCCACCGCGCGCGCCGCAGCCGCATGGCTGTGCGGAACGGCAATGAGTTCGATTCCGTCCAGGCTGCGCTGGATCTGTGCGGCCGTTGCCTCGATCTTCTCGCGCGGGCCGATGAGGATCGGCTCGATCATGCCCTGGTTCTTCGCCTCCAGCGCACCCGTCAGCGATTTCTCGTCACACGGATGGACCACGGCAACGCGGATGGGATCGAGATCATGGGCGCTGTTCACCAGTTCCTGATAGCGGGCGCCGCGCTCGTGCAGGTGGACCTCCGGCAGAACCACCCGTGGCCGGCGCACCTTTTCCGTCGGCGCAATGACATCCGCCTCGCCCGTGATCACCGGCTCGCCGTCCTGATTGAGGCAAAGACAGTCGATCTTCAGACGTTTCTTCTCCTCGTTCTTCTCCTTGACCGTCACCCGCACGGTGACCGTGTCGCCAAGGCCGACGGGCCGGCTGAAATGCAGAGACTGGTTGAGATAGATCGTTCCCGGCCCCGGCAATTCCGTTCCGAGCACCGCGGAAATCAGCGAGCCGCCCCACATGCCATGGGCAATGACCTGATGGAAACGGTCGGACTTGGCGAATTCCTCGTCCACATGGGCCGGGTTGACGTCGCCGGACATCACCGCGAAAAGCTCGATGTCCTCGGCCCGCAGCACACGGGTGAGTTCGGCGCTGTCGCCGACCTTGATCTCATCGAATGTGCGGTTTTCGATATATTGCATCTGGCAAACCCCGGTCAGGCAATCACGTGATAGCCGGCATCGACGTAAGATATGTTGCCCGTCACGTTGCGTGCTGCATCGCTGACGAGACCGACCGCCATATTGCCGACATCGTCGATCGTGACAAGCCGGCGGGCCGGCGCACGATCGCGCGCATCGTCGATCAGCTTGTCGAAAAAGGCAATTCCGGAGGCGGCGCGTGTCTGCAGCGGGCCGGGCGAGAGGGCATTGACCCTGATGTCGCGCGAGCCCAGTTCGGCCGCGAGGTATCGCACTGTCGATTCCAGCGCCGCCTTGACCGGCCCCATGATGTTATAGTGATCGACCACCTTCTCGGCGCCGTAGTAGCTGACGGTCAGCAGGCAGCCGCCATCCTTCATGAGCGGGACGGAACGCCTGGCCATGCGGATGAAGGAGTGGCAGGAGATGTCCATGGCTTCGGCGAAGCCCTCGCGCGAACAGTTGGATACCGATCCGTGCAGATCCTCGAGCGGGCAATAGGCGATGGAATGGAGCACGAAATCAAGCCCGCCCCATTCGCTTTCGATCCGCTCGAACAGCGCGTCCATCTGCGCATCGTCGCGGACATCGAGCGGCATGAGCATTTCGGCGCCGACCGCTTCGGCCACGGGTGCAACGTGGGGCCTGGCCTTGTCGTTCAGATAGGTGACCGCAAGACGGCCTCCGCCGGCGCTGAAGGCGCGGGCGCAGCCGGAAGCGATGGAATCTTCATTGGCGATGCCGACGACCAGGCCGCGCTTTCCTTCGATCAGTCCGGCGAGCGGTGTCATGGTTGAATCCCTTCAGCTCATGTGGACATAGGTGCCGGGCGCATCGGCCAGCGGTTCGATCCCGGCACCGGGTGCGCCCATGGCCGGCGGCGCCACGGGACTTCCCGAGCGCGCCTTCAGCCAGGCTGCAAGTTCGGGCCACCAGGAGCCGTCCTTCGGCGCGTTGCCTGCAACCCATGCATCCGGATCGACATAAAGTCCGTCATGCGGCCGCGTCGCCAGGCGGTAGTGGCGGCGCGGGTGGCCGGGCTCCGATACGATTCCGGCATTGTGGCCGCCGCTGGTCAGCACGAATGTGACCTCGGTATCCGTCAGGAGATTGAGCTTGTAGACGGAGTGCCACGGCGCGACATGGTCTCTTTCCGTGCCGACGGCGAAAATCGGCGCGCGAATGTCCGAGATCGTCACCGGTCCGCCGCCGACCTCGTAGTGCCCCTCCGCAAGGTCGTTGTCGAGGAACAGCCGGCGAAGATATTCCGAGTGCATGCGGTAGGGCATGCGGGTCGCGTCGGCGTTCCAGGCCATCAGGTCGTTCATCGGGTCGCGCTCGCCCATCAGATAGTTGTGCACAGCGCGCGACCAGATGAGATCGTTGGACCGCAGGAGCTGGAACGCGCCGGCCATCTGGCTGGTGTCGAGATAGCCCTGCTCCCACATCATGTCTTCCAGGAAGCTGACCTGGCTCTCATCGATGAACAGCATCAATTCACCGGCCTCGGTGAAGTCCGTCTGCGCGGCGAACAGTGAAACCGTCGCAAGGCGATCGTCGCCATCGCGGGCCATCGCGGCGGCAGCGATGGACAGGAGCGTGCCGCCAAGACAATAGCCGATCGCGTGCACCTTTTCGCTGCCCGCTACCGTGCAGGCCGTGTCCAGCGCATCCATGATGCCGAGTGTTCTGTAGTCATCCATGCCGAGATCGCGATCGTCCGTATCGGGGTTCTTCCACGATATGATGAAAACCGTGAAACCCTGGGCGGTCAGATAACGAACGAGCGAGTTCTGCGGCGACAGGTCCAGGATGTAGTATTTCATGATCCAGGCCGGCACGATCAGGATCGGTTCGGGATGCACATTCTCCGTCGTCGGCTCGTACTGGATCAGCTCGATCAAACGGTTGCGATAGACGACTTTGCCCGGCGTGGCGGCGAGGTCCGTGCCGAGTTCAAACGCCTTTGTTCCAGCGGGTTTCCCGCCGGTGACCGCGCGCTGCCAATCCTCGATGAAATATTGGCAACCGCGCACCAGGTTCATGCCGCCCTCCTCCCGGGTCCGCGCCAGTACCTCAGGATTGGTCATCGGGAAGTTGGAGGGCGAGGCCATGTCGAGAAGCTGCCGCATGGCGAAAGAAACGACGTTTTCGTGCTGCTTCGTCACGCCGCGCACACCGGTGGTGGCATTGTGCCACCACTGCTGATTGAGCAGGAACGACTGGTGCAGGATGTTGAACGGCCAGCTCTGCCACGCCTCGTTGCGAAAACGGCGATCTCCCGGCAACGGCTCGATGCAGGGCTCGACATGCTCGGAGGCAAGCATGCTCCGGCTCGCGTAACCGGACAGGCGCGCTCCCTTGCGAAAAGCCTTTTCGGCAAGCTGCATCTGCTTTCCCGGCAGTGTCGACAGGTGCACGGACCAGTCAAGAAACGCGCCGGCAATGGCGGCAGGCGAGACCGCCGCCGTGAAATGGGCCGTCGTTGCGCGCAGCGAGCGGTCAAGAACGTCTTCGTAGTCTTTCGATGCGGGGGAATCACGATCGGGCGCGGCCTCGGCGGGCGCCGGTTCACGCGGCGTCTCGGACGGGTTCTTCAGCGCACTGCGAAGCGTTTCCGGCAGGTCCGCATGACCGGCCGGACGCTTGCCGTTCGTCCGTTTTGCGGCCGCGGATTTCCTGCGGTCGCGCGAAAGCGATTTTGACGACATCAATCCGGCTCCTTCCTGCCGCTTAACAGTGAACTTCCTATTTCACAGAATTACGACAGTTGTTGCGGCGCAAAAGCAAACCACGCCAAGGAATTCAGCATTATGGCGTTTAGATATGCAGGATATTTTGCACTGCAATAGGCGCGCTGCAAATGATGGCGGGGCGTCAGCGCGAGCGCCGCCGCCACCAGAACAAAAGAGCGGCGATGGCCAGCACAAGAATGATGGCGGGGACCGCGATCATGGCGATCGCGGAGAGCTGGTGCCAGATGCGCGGCAGGATCGAAGTGTCCTTGCCGAAATGATAGGCGAGGCTCGACCACAGGCCGACCCACATCGCCGCACCGACCATATTGGCGGCGAGGAACCGCAACCAGTGCATGCCGGCGCAACCGGCGGCGATGCCGTTCAATTGCCGAAGAAGGACAAAGAAGCGCGCGAAGGCCACGACGATCGGTCCGCGTTTCTGGATCAGGTCCTCGGCGGCGGCCAGCCGGTCATGGGTGATGCCGAAACGGCTGCCGTGGCGCACGATCAACGGCCGCCCCAGCTTCCGGCCGATCAGGTAGCCGATATTGTCGCCGACCACGGCTGCAGCAAAGGCCGTCAAAGCGACAGCCATGATGTTCATCTGGCCGAGCGCCGCAAGTCCGGAGGCGACGATGATCAGCGTCTCGCCGGGCAGCGGCAGGCCAAGAGCTTCCAGCATGACGTCGATAAAAAGGCCCGGCAGGCCGAACTCGCGCACAAGCGGTTCAAGATGTGACAACCACGATGGCACCTGTGTCCGTCTTTCCCGTTGGCCGCGTTACACAAAGCAAGAGATAACACAGGGCGCAGCACTGCTCCACAGGAGCCATCCACAGCACAGTCCTCTTCACGACTGCGTGATCCGGACGCGGTGGCAATTGAACGTCCACTGCGCTAAGAACCAGCCATGATGAACTGGCTTTGTGCGCTACTGTTGCTGGTGTTTTCGGCGACCGTCGCTTCGGCGGCGCAAGGACCGTTCACGCAGTCCGTGGCAAAGGCATCCGCTTTTCAGGAAGCGGCCTTCATCAACGCCGGCGATGCGGCGGCGAAGCCGACCACACAATGCTGCCCGGACGCGATTGCCAAATCGGGATCGGCGACGCCCTGTTCCGTGGACTGCTCTTTCCTGCCGGCAAGCTGCGACATGAACATTACCGGCCTCGGTACCGGTTACGGCGGGACGGTCAGCCTGTTGCCTGACTGGCTGGCGGGCAAGGCACAGTTTCGTCCTCCCATCGTCTGACCTGCGACATCAGCCGGTTGCCGCCGGCTCCACCAATCACCAATGCGAAGAATTTCAGCCTCGTTTGCTGACTTGGCCGCGGGACGGCCTGCCACTGCCAACAGGGGTTGAACAGTCTTCGCCAGACTATGGATCAGCATGAGCGACGATCCGGGCAAGCAGCCACGGGTCTATCTCGAAATCGGGAAACAAAGCCATGGCATTCGCAAACCAAATGAACCGCCGGCAGTTCCTTACAGGCTCGGCAAGCCTCGGCGGGCTCGCGCTTGCCGGCTGCACGTCGACCGCAGAGCCCGACACAGACGTCGTGCTGCCGCGCGCCACAAGCAATTATGCACTGATGTACGGTCCCGTTCGGGACGAGCGCTTCCCAATCCCGGCGGTGGATATCAGCCGGGTGCCGAAGCAGTATTACCGCCGGCAGGTGGCCTATCGCGGTCCGGAAGCACCCGGAACCATCGTTGTCGACACCCGCACCTTCTATCTCTATCTGGTGGAAAGCGACCGGCGGGCCATGCGCTACGGCGTCGGGCTCGGACGCGCCGGCTTCGAATGGTCCGGGCGCGCACGGGTCGCCTGGAAGCAGGCGTGGCCGAAATGGACGCCGCCGGACAGCATGATCCGCCGGCAACCCGAACTGGAAAAATGGAGCGTGCGGAACGGCGGCATGCCGCCCGGCCTCAACAATCCGCTGGGTGCGCGGGCGCTCTATATCTTCCAGGGCAATGTCGACACGCTGTACCGCATTCACGGCACGCCGGAATACTGGACAATCGGCAAGGCGGTCTCGAGCGGCTGCGTGCGGATGATGAACCAGGACGTCATTCATCTGTACGGGCGGGTGCCGACGAACGCGAAAATCGTCGTGACTTGAAGATCCTTGTGCGGAACCGACTTGCAACGGGCGGCTCCGCACACATATCTTCATTATGTTGACATCAAACCGGCCTTTCCATCCGGTTCACAGCCCCTTGGAGCGATCCCATGTCCGTCTCTCGGCAAAGCCTTATCCCGACAACCCTTGCGACCGCGGCCATCGCCGCGATGACGGGTTTCACCACGCCAGCAATGGCGGGATGTTCCGACAGCCCCAGGGCGGGCGTTGATTGGGCTGACTGCCGAAAGAGCAACCTTATTCTGCGGGGCACCGATCTGAGTGACGCGAATATGAGCGGCACTGATCTTTCGACAACGGATTTGCGCGATTCCAATCTCGACGGTGCGAACCTGACCAAGGCGACCCTGGTGCGCTCGCATCTTGACGATTCAAGCCTCAAGGGCGCCAACCTGTCGCGCGCGCTCGGCTACCGCACACGCTTTCACAACACAAATCTGACGGGCGCGGATTTCGAGAAATCGGAGATGCAAAGAGCCGATTTCACGGGGTCGACATTGAAGAATGTCGACTTCTCAAAAGCAGAACTCGGACGGTCGGATTTTTCCGGCACCAGCCTTGGGAACGTTGATTTCAACTTCGCCATCCTGGCGCGGGCCGATTTTCGCACCGCCAGGCTGGGCACCGGCGTCAATTTCGATTCCGCCTATCTGTTTCTAGCGCGTTTCGAGGGACAGGATCTCAGCAATGCGCTCGGTCTTTCCGATGCGCAGCTTGAACTGAGCTGCGGCGATTCCAAGACGGTCCTGCCGGCCGGTCTCAAAGCGCCGCAAAGCTGGCCATGCGATGACGATGCGGTGAATTAGCGGTAGCGCTAAGAGCCGTTACACGGAGATAACCCCCTCCTCGCGCCAGCGGTCGAAGATCTGAAGCGCTTCGTCGGCAAACCCATCGTCGTTTATGTGGCAGTCGAGTTCCCTGAAATCGACATTTGCCGGCACATGGCTGCGCATTTCATCCAGGAAAGAACCGAGACCTGCGGGATCATGAAGGTCAGCGCCTTCCCGGTCCCATTCGCCGAAGCCCCTGTTCGGCATCAGGAACGCCGTCGGGCCTTGCGCTCCGGCAAGGCGCTCGCAATGGGCGCGGGCAACGGCGCGGCGCTCCTCGTCATTCAGCACAATGGAATTGATCAGCCGGTTGTGGGTGTGGTTCGGGTGGCCGGACCATTTGTCGGGAACACCCTGCCAGGCGACGATGTCGACAAGATCGTAGCAACCGGCCGAGACGATCTGCGGCACACCCTCACGGCCCGCCGACGTCAGCCTGTCCGGTCCGGCCGATATGTTCGATCCGTGAATGTGATTGCCGACCTCCTGGGTGCAGAAATCCATGACGCAGACAAAAGCGCCCTGAGCTGCAAGGCCTTCAAAGGCGCGCCCGCCCATGCCCGTCGCGTGGAAGACGGCGAGGTCGAAACCGCGCTCCTCCAGTGCCGGCTTCAGCCGCAGCATGTAGCGCAAGGCGCTGGAGCCGAGGCTCGTCATGCCGACCAGCGGACGCTCGCGCGGCAGCGTCTCGACCGCGCGCGCCGCGCCGAGCACGGCACCGGCGGCCTGCGACAGCGAGGATTTGCAGATCGCGTTGAGCCCGTAGAGACCGCCGGCCCACAGGATCATCTGCACGTCCGGCGCCAGGCGTTCCGGCGGCAGCATGGGCGAGAAAGAGACCGTTGAGACGATGTATTTCGGAACGCCGACGGGCAGCGCGGCCGTCACATCCAGCGCCAGATCCGTTCCCATCGAGCCGCCGAGCATGATCACGCCATCGAACATGCGGTCGTGCCACAGTTTCAGGCAGAGCGCAGCGCAGCCTTCGGCCATGATCTGCATGGCGGTGTTTTCATCGCCCGAATCGATCGCCGCCCGGATCGACGATCCACCGGCCTCGGCGACCGCGTGTTTGGAATAGTCGGTCGGGGTGGCCGGATCGCCGAGCACGCTGACATCCATGGTCAGGACCTTGCCGCCCTGCGCCTTGATGCGGGAGGCCACATAGTTCAGTTCATCGTCCTTGGTGTCATAGGTGCCTATGACGAGGATCGTCTTGTCAGACATGGCGCAATCCCGTTTCTTCGGTCTAGAGCTGAATCCAGGCCGTCTTCAGATCAAAATACTTGTCCAGCGCATGCAGCGACTTGTCGTGGCCGTTGCCGGACTGTTTCACGCCGCCCAGCGGCACGGTGGCATCGGCGCCGCCATAGGTGTTGACGTGGATGACACCCGTCTTGACGCGCCGGACCATGCGATGGGCGCGGGAAAGGTCGGACGTCCAGACCGCGCCGGCAAGTCCGAAATTGCTGTCATTGGCGATGGCAATGGCTTCGTCCTCGCTGTCAAAGGGGATCACGGCCAGCACCGGGCCGAACACTTCCTCCTGGGCGACCGTATCGCGCGGGCCGACGCCCGTCAGCACGGTCGGCTGCATGTAATAGCCGCCTGTGTCCTCGAGGATCCTGTTGCCTCCGGTCACGCGCTCGGCGCCCTCCTTCTCAGCCGTGGCGACGAATGCGAGATCACCTTCGAGCTGGGCGAGGCTGTTGACGGCGCCGATATCGCTGCCAAGGTCGAGCGGATCGCCGACCCGGAAGGCCTCGGCGCGCTTTGCCAGCGCGGCAACGAAATCGTCATGGATCTCGCGCTGGACCAGCAGGCGCGAGCCGGCGACGCAGACCTGACCCGAATTGCGGAAGATGCCGGATGCCGAGACGCCGGCCGCCCGGTCGAGGTCCGGCGCATCTGCAAAGACGATGTTGGGGGACTTGCCGCCGAGCTCCAGATAGCAACGTTTCAGGTTGGAACGCGCCGCATATTCAAGCAGACGACGGCCCGTCGCTCCCGAACCGGTGAAAGCCAGCACGTCGACATCCATCGACAGGGCCAACGCCTCGCCGACGACCGAACCCTTGCCGGTGACGACATTGAAGACGCCGTCCGGCAGGCCGGCCTCCGATGCGAGTTCGGCCAGCCGCAGCAGCGACAATGACGCGGTTTCCGCGGGCTTCAGGACGATGCTGTTGCCGGCGGCCAGGGCCGGAGCGATCTTCCAGGCGCCGATCATCAGCGGGAAATTCCAGGGCACGATCGCGCCGACGACGCCGACCGGCTCCTTGTGAACCAGCGCCAGGATGTTTTCATCTGTCGGCGCGATCTCGCCATAGACCTTGTCGATGGCCTCGGCGTAGTAGCGGAATGTGCCGGCGGCCGAGCCGCTTTCGGCCTTGAAGGCCATGTTGATTTCCGTGCCGTTGTCGCGCACGCCGAGTACCGACAGGGCCAGCGCCTCGCGTTCGATCAGGTCGGCGAGCCGGTGCAGCACCTTCTTGCGGCCGGCCGGGGCAAGCCGCGACCAGCGGCCATCGTCGAAGGCGGTACGCGCTGAAGCGATCGCCCGCGTCATGTCATCGGCGGATGCGCGCTCGATGGTCGTCAGCACGGACCCGTCGATCGGGCTCAGCACCTCGAGCACGCCGCCGCTGCCGGATTGCCACTGACCGTCAATGAACAGTTTTCGCGCCGCTACGGGTTCGCTTCGCAGGGTATCGATACGCTGCTGGTCAAGCATTTTGGTTTGTCTCCGTTTTGCGGCTCTTCAGCTGTGTCCTGATGTGCATGACGATGATGATGACGATGGCGCAGAACAGGATGAAGGCGATCGGCCGGTCGATAAAGTCCAGCGGCGTCTTCACCCGCGCCATGGAGGCCCTGAGCTTCACCTCCATGATGCGCCCGAGCACCATGCCGAGGATGATCGGAACGATCGGCAGTTGCAGCCGCTTCAAGACAAAGCCGATAAAGCCGAAAACGGCGGCGATGGCGCAATCCCAGACGCTGTTACGCAGGGAGTAGACGCCGACAAAGGCAAGCGTCAGGATCATGACGCCAAGGAACCGGGTCGGAATGCGGATCACCTGCAACAGCGTGTTGGTGGAGAACAGCAGGAAGATCAACACCATCACATTGAGGATCAGCAGCGCCAGATAGAGCGCCATGACGAAGTCCATCTGGTTCTGGAAGAGCTGCGGGCCGGGCACGACATTGTGCACGTAGAACACCGACAGCATCATCGCGGTCAGCGCCTCGCCCGGCACGCCAAGCGCCAGCAGCGGGATCATCGCCGCGCCCGGCACCGCGTTGTTGGCGGCCTCGGACGCAATCAGACCCTCTGGCGCGCCGTCGCCGAATTTTTCCGGCGTCTTGGAGCGGCGCTGCGCGAAAGTATAGGACAGGAACTGCGCCATGAACTCGCCGACACCGGGGATCATGCCCATCACGACGCCGAAACCGGAGGACGCCGAGGCGGTCCCGGGAAATTTGAACAATTCGCCCAGTCCCTGGAAAAGCCCGCCGCTGACCGGCGCGGCCTTGGGGCTGTCGTCGCGCGCGACAAGCAGGACAAAGGCCTGGCTGAGCGCGAACAGCCCGAGGACAACGACAATGAGGTCGATGCCCGAGGCGAGGAAATTCAGCTCGAAGGTGAAGCGACGCGTGAGCGTCGCCGTATGCAGACCGATGGTGTTGATGAAGATGCCGAAGAACACCAGGAAGGCGGCGATGACCGTCTGTCCGCGGTGCACGACGACGGCAAGCACAAGACCCAGAAGCGCCGCCAGGAAGATCTCGCGCGAGCCGAAATGCGGCGCGATGGCAGCAAGCAGCGGCGACAGGACGATAAGGCACAGGACCGAGAATATGCCGCCGAAGAAGGATGCCGAATAGGCAAGGCTGAGAGCGCGCCGTCCCTCGCCGCGCCTGGTCATCGGATAGCCGTCATAGGTGGTGAGCGCGTTGACGGCCGTGCCGGGCGTGTTGATCAGGATCGCCGGTATCGAGCCGCCATACATGGACGAGCCATATATGCCGAGAAGAACCGTCAAGCCGACGATCGGATCGAAGGAGAAGGTGGCAGGAAGCAGGATGGCGATCGCCACCGCCGCGCCGACGCCGGGGATGGCGCCGATGATGACGCCGCCGACCGAGCCGATCAGCAGCGCTGCAACGACATCCCAGCGGGCCAAGATCGATAATCCGTCAAACAGAACGTCCATGGCCGCCGCTCACAGATAGAGGATCATGAAATTGCGCAGCCCGTCCGGCAGGGCTTCGTAGACCGCACCGCCCGGGACGCGGACCTGAAGCAACCCCTTGAAGAGCATGACGATGGCTGCGCCCATCAAGGCCGCCGACAACAGCGCGCGCGCCGAGCGGTAGCCCATGCGCCGCGCCAGCAGCGGACAGAAGATCACGGAAGTCGGCAGATAGCCGACGACCGGCACGATGAAGACATAGGCCATGAACCAGAGCGGATATTCGATGCAGCGGACCCACACCAGCAATTCACGCCGGTCCCATGCGGCAAAGCGGTGCGCGGAAAGGGACTGTACGAGATAGAGGGCGGCGCAGACCGTCATGCCGATCAGGCTCAAGCCCGGCCAGAACGCCGGCTCGTTGAGAAGGCCCTTGTTGCCCTTCCACTGGGTCTGATCGCCGATCAGGGCGAGCAGACCGGCCGACAGCACCAGTATCGCAAAGGCAAAATACCGGTCGCCGCCCAGCCGCTCGGAGGCGGCGATCTCGTCGACATCGGGCGTCCTGTCCGTCATGGCCATCGCTCCCCCGGCAGATGGCGGCCGCTGCCCGCGCAGCGACCACGCAAGCCTAGTTGGCAATCATCTTTTCGATGGCGGCCGTGGTGGCGATGTCCTTCTGGATCTGCGCGGCCGATTCATCGGCGCCGAGCCAGTAGATCTGCGCACCGGTGTTCCTGGCGACTTCCTGGGCGCGGTCCGACATCACGGTCTCGCTGGCGACGGCAATGATCTTGTCGCGCACGTCCTGCGGCGTGTCCTTGTGAACGAACAGGCCGTTCCACAGCGATATGGCAAGGCTCGGATCGAGTTCGCCGACGGTCGGCGTGTCGGGGGTCTTGGCGATGCGCTCGCCGGTGATCGAGGCGATCACATTGACATCCTCAAGGCACGGCAGGATGAGCTGCAGCGTGGTGTTGATCACGTCGACATCGCCCGATGCCAGCGTGTTGCAGTCGAGCGCGTCAAAGGCCGCCTCGGATCCCCACTCGAAACCCATCTGCTTTGCCATGGCAAAGGACACCTGCGTGGGAATGAGGAATGAGCCGAAATGGCCAAGCACCTTGTCGTCGGTTCCCTTCAGGTCTTCGACCGTGTCGATGCCGCTGTTCTTGGCCGATGCCATGACGAACGGATAGGTGACAAAAATGCCGAGCGGCTCGAACGGGTCCGGATTGAGCTCGGGAATGCCGACCTGCGGGCCGACAACGGGAATGCCCACGACAAAGGAGCCGATGGTGTATCCATCCGGCGGCGCGACGGCCACTTCGGCGGCGCCCGGGAACGGTCCGCCGTCGGACGGCTTGTTGATGACGGCTGCCGCGACACCGTATTTTGCCTGAAAATCCTCGGCAATCATCCGCGTGATGACGTCTTCAAGATCGCCCGGCGGGAACGGCACGACAAAGGAAACCGGTTTTTCCGGATATTCGGCCGTTGCCGCCGTCATTCCGAGGCTTGTGGCCGCCATTGCCGCAATCGCGGCGGTCGAAATCAGTCTGCGCATATCATCCTCCCTGGAAAAGCATCCTATTTTTCATCTATCGGTTTAATATTTGAACCGCTGGTTTATTTTTAGCTTGAATTGAATCCGCTTATCTGTCAAGAAAAAACACATGCACGACGAGGAGGAGCATTCGGTGAACGATGGGAACAGTCGATAAAGCGCTGTCTTTGCTGGACTTTTTCTCAGAGTCGCGACCCGAGATCGGGTTGAGCGAGCTGGCCCGCATGGCCGGCTACGACAAGGCAACCGTGCTCAGACTGATGACGGCATTGGCGGATCGCGGCTTTGTCGAGCAGAATGTGAAAACCCGCGATTTCCGCCTCGGACCCGCGCTGTTGAGGCTGGCCCATATCAGGGAAGCCAGCCTTCCGCAGCGCGCTTCGGCCCAGCCGATCCTCGAACGCATGTCAGCCGAAAGCGGCGAGACCGTGCATCTGCTGCTGCTTGGCAAAAATCACCTCGAGACCATCGACTTCATCGAGGCAAGCGCGCACGCCATGCGCGTTTACATGGATGCGGGCGAACGCATACCGCTGCATGCATCGGCCTCCGGGCTCGCCTGCCTCGCCCACATGCCGGTCGAGGAGGCCCGAACCGCGCTGTCCGGCGCGTTGCGCAGCTACACCGATCACACAATCACCGACGCCTCCAGGATTCTTTCGCACCTCGACAATGTCCGGAAAACCGGCATCGCGGAAATCGACCAAGCTTTCGAGGACGGCGTTTACGGTATGGCGGGGCCGATTTTCGCCTCGGATGGCAGCGTCACAGGCGCCGTCGGCATCGCAACGCCCTCCTCGCGCGTTACCGACGCGTTCCGCAGCAAAGCCCACAAGATCATCCGGAAAGCGGCAAGCGACATTACCAGAGCCTGGGGTGGTGTAGCGCCCGAAGCCGGAAACGAGGAGACGGCAGCATGAGAAAAGCGCTTGTGCTCGATTTCGGCGGCGTCGTCACACGCACCCTGTTCGAAACCCACGCGCTGACGGAAAAGGCGCTTGGCCTTGCCGCCGGGACGCTGACATGGCGCGGGCCGTTCGACCCGGACGGCGACCCGCTCTGGCAATCGATGCAGGCCGATGAGATCACCGAGCGGCAATACTGGCAGCAGCGCACGCGCGAAGTCGCGGAACTCGCCGGCAAAGACTGGACGGAAATGGCACAGTTCGTCATTGCCGCGCGCGGCGCCGATCCGATGCCGGTCATCCGCCCCGAAGCAATTTCCGCCATCGACCGCGCCCGTGATGCAGGCGTTGCGCTCGCCATCCTTTCGAACGAGCTCGATTTGTTCTATGGCGCCGAATTCCGGAACAAATTGCCGTTTCTGCGGACGTTCGACGTCATTCATGACGCGACCTACACGCATATCCTCAAACCCGACCGCAGAGCCTACGAGGCCTGCATCGACGCGCTGAACATCGCCGCGGCAGATTGTGTCTTTGTCGACGACCAGGCGCGCAACATTGCCGGCGCGAAAGCCGTCGGCATGCAAACCGTCCATTTCGACGTATCGAAGCCCGCAGCCGGCTATGCGCAGGCGCTCGGCCTGCTCGAGATCACAGGAGAAATCGCATGAAGGATTCGAATTTCCTGAAGGAAAACAACGCCAAGTTCCTGTGGCATCCGATGGGCCATCCCGGACAGCTGAGGGTCAAGACACCGCAGATCATCACCGGCGCATCGGGCGTGCGCATCACCGATATTGACGGGCACGAGACCGTTGACGCGGTCGGCGGCCTGTGGAACGTCAATCTCGGCTATTCGTGCGACCCGGTCAAACAGGCGATCTCGGGCCAACTGGATGCCCTGCCCTATTATTCGGCCTTTGCCGGGACCTCCAACAACGCCGCCATCGAGCTTTCCTGGGAATTGCAGGAATGGTTCGGCGCCGACGGGCTTGGCCGCGCCTTCTTCACCTCGGGCGGTTCCGATTCGGTCGAAACGGCCCTGCGCCTTGCGCGCCAGTACCACAAGGTCCGGGGCGAACCGGGCCGTACCAAGTTTCTGTCCCTGAAAAAGGGCTATCACGGCACCCATATGGGCGGGGCCTCGGTAAACGGCAATGCGCGTTTCCGCACGGCCTATGAGCCGATGCTGCCGGGCTGCTACCACATCCCCGCGCCCTACACCTACCGCAACCCGTTCAACGAGAGTGATCCGGCACGGCTCGCGCAATTGTGCGCGCAGGCGCTGGAGGACGAGATCGCCTTCCAGGGCGCCGAAACCATAGCCGCCTTCATCATGGAACCGGTGCTGGGTGCCGGCGGCATCATTCCGCCGCATGAAAGTTTCATGCCGATGGTGCGGGAGATCTGCACGCGTAACGGTATCGTGCTCATCGCTGACGAGGTGATTACCGGCTTCGGCCGCACCGGGCACTGGTCAGGCTCGCGCCACTGGGGCGTCAAGCCGGACATGATGTGCCTGGCAAAGGCCATCACCAACGGCTATTTCCCCTTCGGCGCGGCGATGATTTCCGAGACCATCGCAGAGGCCTTCGAGGCCGACACGACCGGCACCGGCAATATCGGCCACGGCTATACCTATTCGGCCCACCCGGTCGGTGCGGCCGCGGCCATCGCCTGCCTTGCCGAGACGAAACGGCTCAACGTCGCCGAAAACGCGGCCGCGCGCGGCGAGCAGATGTTCGCCGGTGTCCACAAACTGATGGACAAGCACGCGCTCATCGGCGACGTGCGGGGCGGCCACGGTCTGATGACGGCAGTCGAACTTGTCTCGGATCGCGCCACAAAGGCGCCCGCCGACAAGGCCGTTGCGTCAACCGTCGCGGAAGTCGCCTACGAAAACGGCGTCATGGTGCGCGTGTCGGGCCACAATATCCTGATGTCGCCGCCGCTGATCATCAGCGAGGAAGACGTGGACCGTATCCTTGCCGGACTGGACGCGGGTCTAGCGGCTGCCGTATAGCTATTTCAGGAACGACCAGTTCTTGTAGAAGATGCCGTTGAAGTTGATGAAGATGGTCTGCAGGATCCGCATGATGGCGTTCTGCAGCCCCGGGAAACTCGACGGGCGCAGCACATCGACAAAGACGCAGTAGCGCTCCTGGTCTTCCTGGTTGACCGAGCAGTGTTCCAGCGTGTCGTCGAAAATGAACAACGGATCGTCGTGCCAGAAGTGCTTCTTGCCGTCCACCTCGATATAGACATTGTCGCTTTCGAAGGGCGTCAGGTTGTAGAGAACCCGGATGGTCAGGCGCAGCGGTCCGAAGTGCCGTGACGTCGCCTCCTTCTCGCTGAAGGCGGAAACGCCGATGGTCTTCACGTAGGTGAAGTCCTCGTTGAACGCGGCGACGGAGTCGTTCGTGTTCTTGTCATACCATTTGTAGAACAGCATTCCGCGTTTCTTTTCGCCCATCTTCTCCTTGACGTCGGCAATGATCTCCTGCCTGTTGTCGTCGAAGGTTTTTAGGACGCTCTCGATCTCAGCCCGCTCTTCCCCGGGAAAATCCTCGAGGCGGTAGACGTATTTGTTGCGGAATGAGATCAGGTCAAAGAACAGGTTGACCGGCGAAAGCAGCCAGGTCGGGATTCCATTGCCGGTGAAATAGAGCTTGGCGATCGGCTTTGTGATCCGGCGGTGCCGGCCGACATCGAGAAGCCCGCAAACCAGGAAAACGATCGTCAACACCGGAAGCAGATAAAGCAGGATCGCCAGCGGGACCACGATCCTCAGAATACGGGTCGCGCGCTTGCGCATGGGAATTACGTCTTCTTCTTCGGAAATCTCTTGCATGAAATGGCCGCTCGTCGGTTATTGACGCAATCCGTCTATCGGATTGTCGGAAGGGTGTCACGCCCCCTTCGGAGCCGAGTGCACATTTGTGATTTTTCTAAAGAACCGGCCTGCCGTCTTCCACGGGCCTTGCCAGAATAAGAACCCAGAAATTGCGGTACTTGCCGTCCGGCCGCTGCGACCGCGCGATGCCGATGCGCGTGACGTGCTTGTTCAAGAGGTTCTTGTCATGGTCGGCGGATCCCTTCCAGCCGACCATCGCCTCCTCGAATGTCCGGTATCCGGCGCCGAGATTTTCCGCGCCCGCATAGGTCGGATAACCGCCGCGGTCGAGCCGTCCCGACAGTCCCCTCGCGCTATGGAGACGTGTATTCATGCTGTCGTTGCGGGCGATGATACGCGCCATCTCCTGCGAAAGGGCGTCGAGCTGCGGATCGAGCGTGACCTGCGGCAGCCCGTTGCTTGCCCGATAGGCATTGATCTGCGAGAGCGCCGCGCCGCGATTGACCGGAACGTCCGTTACCTGTGCGCTCCTGTCGCCTGTGATGCTGCAGGCGGACAGGACCGTCAGCAGCAGGCCGGCGGCGACGAAGGCCGCAACGCGCAGGGCCGCCATCGCCCTTGATGTCGGGGTCGCATTCAATGATCTCATCGGTCCCTACGAGGCCGCCGCGCTGCCGGTATCCGAAGCGAGCCAGTCGCTCAGATCGTGTACCGCCGCCTCGATATCGGCGACAATACCGGAACGGGCGGAAGCCGCATCTCCCTTCTCCAGTGCCTGGACGATGTCATGATGGATAATCATCGCGTTGTCCAGATGCGCCCGGTCGCCTGCGGTGAGGCGAAAATAGGGGCCCATGCGCAGCCAAAGGCTTTCGATAAAGGACAAAAGGATGCCATCCGAGGCGCACCGGTAGATACGGCTGTGGAAGGCCCAGTTGGCGGCAAGATAGCCATCGGTGTCGCCGGACCGGATGCTTTCCGTCATCTGCGCGCATATATCCTCGAGCGCGCCGATATCGGCCTGTCCCAACGCCGGTTGCGCACGCTCGACTGCCAGCCCTTCAAGGGCAATGCGCGTGGCGCTGATCTCGTTCAGCGTTTCGGTATCGAGGCGCGGAATTTCCAGCGCGCGGTTGTGTCCGACGACAAGCGCGTTTTCCACCTCGAGCCGGCGCAGGGCGTCGCGCACCGGCATGACGGACACACCGACCGCCTCGGCGACCGAACGTGTGCTCAGCGCCTGTCCTGGCTGGAAAAAGCCCGACATGATGCGGTCGCGCAGCTGCCGGTAGATCTGCTCCTGCAGCGTGGCGCGCTCGACGGTTTCCAGACCGCTGGAATCGGCCGGCCAATCCATCCTATTCGCCATAGGGAATCCAGATATTCTTGACCTGGACGGCGTTGCGCAGGAACAGGCGGCCTTCCGCGACCTTCGGATCGTACCAGTTGGTGGCAAGCCCGTTATCGACAAAGGTACGCTTCATGTTGCCGACCGAACGGGCCTCGGCCATTTCCGATATCTCCCGATCGCCGAAAGCCCAGACCGCATCGACGTCGTCATGATCGGCGAGCGTCCTGGCCAGCTCCTTTGTGTAGCCAGTCACGATGTTGAGCACGCCGGCGGGCACGTCTGAGGTTTCCAGCACCTGATAGAAATCGGCGGCGATGAGGCCATAGCGCTCGCTGGGAATGGCAACGACCCGGTTGCCCATGGCCATCAGCGGCGCAACGAGGCTGACGAAGCTCAGGAGCGGCGCCTCGTCCGGACAGATGACACCGGCAACGCCGATCGGCTCGTTCATGGCGAGCGCCACGCCCCGCAAGGGCGGACTGTGCACGGCGCCGTCGAACTTGTCGGCCCAGGCAGCGTAAGTGAAGAGCCGGCCGATCGCCGTTTCAACCTCCCGCTCGGCGTCGGTCTTCTTCACACCCGTCATGGCCGACAGGCGCGCGACGAACTCGTCCGTACGGGCCGCAAGATTCTCGCCGAGATAATAGAGGATCTGGGCGCGCAGATGCGTTGAGGCGGTTGCCCAACCGGCGGCCTTGCGCGCCGCCTGCACGGCATTGCGGATATCCTTGCGGTTGCCCTCGCCCATCTCGCCGATCACCTTGCCTTTCGGCGAGATGACGGTCAGCGAATAGTTGCCGTCGGGCCGCACCTGCTTGCCGCCGATATAGAGCTTGGCGGTGCGGTCGACAGCCATCGGCTCGAAACTGTCCGTCGCTTCGACCACCGGCACCGGGGGAACGGGCTTCCTCGGCTTGCGCGCCGACCACGCATTGGGTTTCAGGTATTCATAGGCGCCCTCAAGACCGCCCTCGCGGCCATAGCCGGATTCGCGGTATCCGCCGAAGCCGACGCCGGCATCGAAGAGGTTGGTTGCGTTGACCCAGACAACGCCGGCCTTGAGCTGCGGCGCGATGTCGAGGGCAAGGCTGATGTTTTCGCTCCAGACGCTGGCGGCCAGCCCGTAGCGGGTATTGTTGGCAAGCGCCACCGCCTCATCGGGCGTGCGGAAGGACATGGCGACCATGACAGGCCCGAAAATCTCTTCGGTCGCCACCGTCGATGCCGGCTCGACGCCGGTCAGCAGTGTCGGCGGATAGAAGCATCCGTTCTCGGGCGTTTGAATGTCGGGCACATAGGCCTCCGCCCCTTCCTCGACACCCTTGCCGACAAGGGCACTGATCCGCTCCAGCTGGCTCTGCTCGATGATTGCGCCCATGTCGATCGCCTTGTCGAGCGGATGTCCGACACGCAGCGCATTCATGCGCTCCTTCAGCCGGGCAATGAAGCGGTCGTGGATGCCCTCATGAACGAGAAGGCGCGAGCCGGCACAACAGACCTGGCCCTGGTTGAACCAGATGGCGTCGACAACGCCCTCGACGGCGCTTTCCATGTCGGCGTCGTCAAAGACGATGAAGGGCGACTTGCCGCCGAGTTCAAGCGTCAGCGACTTGCCGCTTCCGGCGGTCTCGGCGCGGATGATGCGGCCGACCTCGGTCGAGCCGGTGAAGGCGATCTTGCCGACGCCGTCATGCTTGACCAGGGCCGCGCCGGTCGCGCCGTCGCCGGTCACCACATTGAGAACGCCTGCCGGAAGACCGGAACGGGCGGCAAGCTCGGCGAACAGCAGCGCCGTCAGAGGCGTTGCTTCGGCGGGCTTCAAGACAACGGTGTTGCCCAGCGCCAGGGCCGGCGCCACCTTCCAGGCGAGCATCAGCAGCGGGAAATTCCACGGGATGATCTGGCCGACGACGCCGATGGGCTTGTAGTCGGCCAGTTCCGTGTCCTGCAGTTCGGCCCAGCCGGCATGATGATAGAAGTGACGGGCGACCAGCGGAATGTCGAGATCGCGCGTTTCACGGATCGGCTTGCCGTTGTCCAGCGCCTCCAGCACCGCAAAGAGTCGGGCATGGCGCTGCACCATGCGCGCCAGCGCATAGATGTGGCGGGCACGGCCCTTGCCGCCCAGCCCTTCCCAGGAGGCTTGCGCCTTCGTTGCGACAGCGACAGCGTCATCGACATCTTCGGCCGATCCCTGCGCGATCTTCGCCAGTTCGTCGCCGGTCGCCGGCTCGCGGGTGGACAGGGTCTTGCCATCCTTCGAGGGGCGGAAAGCCCCGTCGATGAAATGGCCGAAGGATGCGTCATGGCCCTTCAGCCAGTCGCGGACATTGCTGTCGGCCTCCGGTGCCAGGCCGTAGTCGAGGGATTCGAAATAGTTTGCAACAGACATAGCGCTTGCCTCGTATCAGGCCATCGGGTGGCGGTTGAAGGCCGAGTAGCGGCCGGTCACATGGTGCTCAAGCTGGCGCTCGATATCGGCAAGCAGCGAGGACGCGCCAAAGCGCAACAGATCCGGTTCGAGCCAGCGCCGCCCCAGCTCCTCCTTCATCAGCACCTGGTAGGCGAGCACATCCTTGGCTGTGGAGATGCCGCCGGCCGGCTTGAAGCCAACGAGATGGCCGGTGCGCTCCTGGTAGTGCCGGATCATGCGCAGCATGACGAGGCTGACGGGAAGGGTCGCGTTGGCGGTTTCCTTGCCGGTCGAGGTCTTGATGAAATCGGCGCCGGCCATCATGCAGACCATCGAGGCGCGCGCGACATTGCGCAGCGTGCGCAGATCGCCGGTGGCAAGGATCGCCTTGACATGAGCTTCGCCGCAGGCGGCGCGATAGTCGCGCATCTCGTCGTAAAGCGCCTGCCAGTTGCCGGTCAGGACATGCTCGCGCGTGACGACGATGTCGATCTCGTGCGCACCGTCGGCGACCGATGCCTCGATCTCGCGCAGCTTGGTGTCGTGGGGCGAAAGACCGGCGGGAAAGCCGGTGGAAACCGCGGCGACCGGAATGAAGGTGCCATCGAGCGCGGCGACGGCTTCGGCGACGAAACGGTGATAGACGCAGACGGCGCCGGTGGTGATGTTGCGGTCGGCAACGCCCAGCGCCTCCAGCAGATCCGGCCTGACCGGCTGCCTTGCCTTGGCGCAAAGCCGGCGCACGCGCGCGGCCGTGTCGTCGCCGTTCAGCGTGGTGAGATCGATGCAGGTGATCGCCTTTAAAAGCCAGCCGGCCTGCGCGTCCTTCTTGACGGAGCGGCGCCCGCCGAGCGTCGAGGTACGCCGCTCGACCGCCGAACGGTTGACCTGGATCTCGTTGATCCAGTCGAGTTCCAGCGCGTGGCCGGCATTGCGGGCAATCGCGTTGCCGTGGAGACCGGGGGCCGAGGTTCCGGTATCGCCCATGGGGATGATTTCAGACATGGGAGAGGTGTTATGTGTGATCACACTTGGAGTCAAGAGGTTCTTTGTATGCATATTTCGGGTGCGGAGCCGGCTGGCGGGACCGGAATTCTCTAAATCGTTTCAAGCGCGCAGCGCAGAGCAGCCATGCACAGCCGATTTTGGGCTGGCCATTCTTATTGTGCAGTGCAATAAGGAGCGCGATACTCGCCCATGCAATCATAAAAACGGACCCGATCCTTTGTTCAAACCCGCTTACGCGGCGCTCAGCCAGGCGCTGCCCCTCGTCCGCTCGCCCTGTGAATTCCGCGTGCCGATGACGCCCGACCGCATCCGCATCGAGACCCTGTCGGGCCTGACCGTCGCCCTGGCGCTGGTGCCGGAAGCCGTCGCATTCGCCTTTGTCGCCGGCGTCCACCCGCTGACCGGGCTGTACGCCGCCTTTATCGTCTGCCTGATCACGTCGCTGTTCGGCGGCCGCCCCGGCATGATCTCGGGCGCTACCGGCGCGCTCGCCGTGGTCATGGTGTCACTGGTGGCGACGCATGGCGTCGAATATCTGTTCGCGGCCGTGGTGCTGATGGGCATCCTTCAGATCGGGGCGGGTATTTTCCATCTCGGCAAGTTCATACGGCTGGTGCCGCATCCGGTCATGCTGGGCTTCGTCAACGGTCTTGCCATCGTCATCTTCCTGGCCCAGTTCGAGCAGTTCAAGGTGACGGGCCCGGACGGGATCAAGCAATGGATCGGCGGCCTGCCGCTCATCTATATGCTCGGCCTCGTCGCCCTGACCATGGCGGTCATTCATTTCGTTCCGAAAATAACGAAGATCGTGCCGGCGCCGCTTGCCGCCATTCTCGTTGTCGCGGGCCTCGTCATCGCCTTCGACATTCCGGTGCCGCGGGTCGGCGATATGGCATCGATCAGCGGCAGCCTGCCGTCCTTTTCCATTCCCGCCGTTCCGATGACCTTCGAGACGCTGAAGATCATCTTTCCCTATGCGGTGATCTTCGCCGCCATCGGCCTCATCGAGAGCCTGCTGACATTCAACCTCGTCGGCGAGAAGACCGGCACGCGCGGCGGCGCGTCTCAGGAATGCTTGGCGCAGGGCGGCGCCAATGTGGTGACCGGTTTCTTCGGCGGCATGGGCGGCTGCGCCATGATCGGTCAGTCGATGATCAATGTCGGATCGGGCGCGCGCACGCGGCTCTCCGGCGTAACCGCCGCGCTGCTGCTGCTCAGCTTCATCCTGTTCGCCTCGTCGCTGATCGAGCAGATCCCGCTCGCAGCCCTTATCGGCGTGATGTTCATGGTGGTCATCGGCACCTTTGCCTGGAAGAGCTTCACCATCATCGCCCGGGTGCCGCGCACCGACGCTGCCGTGATCGTGCTGGTCACCATCATCACCGTGCTGACGGATCTGGCGATCGCCGTCGTCGCCGGCGTGATCATTTCGGCTCTCGCCTATGCCTGGAACAATGCGACGCGCATCCGCGCCAAGACCGAAGAGAGCGGCGACACGAAGACCTACCGCATTGAAGGTCCGCTGTTCTTCGGTTCGGCCACCGGGTTTCTCGAGCTGTTCGATCCGAGATCGGACCCGGAGCGCGTCATCGTCGATTTCATGGATTCGCGTGTCGTAGACCAGTCGGCTCTGCAGGCCATCGACGCGCTGGCGGCGCGTTACCAGGAGCATGGCATCCGGCTGGAGCTGAAGCACCTTTCGCGCGACTGTCACATGCTGCTCGCCCGCGCCGGCCAGTTGATGGTCGATTCGGACGACGATCCCGATTACGGCGTTGCTGTCCACTATGGCGTGCGCATCGGCCGTTTCGGCGGAGCGCATTGAAAGCTTTCGCCGGGCGCTATCTTTCCTGAAGCGCCAGGCGGATTCCGAGGGCACAGAAGATCGCGCCAACAAATCCTGGGATCAAACACCTAAACGTGCTGGCCGCCATTGATGTGTATTTCGCTGCCCGACACGTAGGACGAGGCGTCGGCGCACAGAAAATAGATGGTTTCCGCGACTTCCTCGGTGGATCCCAGCCGGCGCAACGGGATGTTCTCGACGATCTTCTCCGTCCCCGGCGACAGGATCGCCGTCTCGATCTCTCCCGGCGCAATCGCATTGACGCGGATGCCGTGCGGGCCGAAATCGGCGGCCATCTCACGCGTCAACGATGCCAGCGCCGCCTTCGATGTCGCATAGGCGGTGCCGGCGAAGGGGTGGACCCGGGATCCGGCGATGGACGTGACATTGACGACCGAGCCCTTAGCCGCCGCGAGTTCCTTGAACAGGCCGCGCGCCAGCAGGATGGGCGCGAAGAAATTCACCTGGAAGACATCGCGCCAGATGTGCATCGGCGTTTCCACGGAGTTGAGACGGGCGCCTTCGGCCGTTTTCGGCGAAATGCCGGCATTGTTGACCAGCGCATGCAACTGGCCGCCTTCCTTGTCCAGCCGGTGGCGGATCTCGGCGACCGCGCTGCCGACATCCTCGGGATCGGACAGGTCGATCTTGATGTGATCTTCCGGGCCTGCCGGCCAGGGACAGTTCTCCGCAAAATCCTGCCGCGAGCAGGTGATCACGCGCCAGCCGTCGGCGGAAAACCGCTTGACGGTTGCATGGCCGATGCCGCGGCTTGCACCGGTCAAAACCAAAGTCTTGCGGCTGGGCTGATCGCTCATGTCAGTTCTCCGGGAGGCAATGCCATTGATCCCCTATGTAACGCACAAGGCCCGCGATAGCGAGGGCCGGATCGGAAATCGGCTCCCCTGATTGCCGGTCCGCAGCGCTCCTGTTAGAGCAAGTCCATGAAGTGGAACCTGCCAGACCTTCCCGTCAGCGAAGCCGTGCCGGCCTTGATGGAGGCGCTTGAGAAGCACGTATCCGCCGTGCTTGCCGCGCCGCCCGGAGCCGGCAAGACAACGCTGGTTCCGCTGCATCTTCTGTCGGCACCCTGGCGCGGCGACGGCAAGATCATCGTGCTGGAGCCACGGCGCCTGGCGGCACGGGCAAGCGCGCGCCAGATGGCACGGCTGATCGGCGAAGAGGTGGGCGGCACGGTCGGCTACAGGACGCGGCTGGACACAAGGGTTTCAGGCAAAACGCGCATCGAGGTCCTGACAGAGGGCATCTTTACCCGGATGATCCTCGCCGCGCCGGACCTGCCGGGCGTGGCGGCCGTGCTGTTCGACGAATTCCACGAGCGATCGCTCGATGCCGATTTCGGCCTTGCGCTGGCCCTCGATGTCCAGTCGGCCTTGCGCGAGGAGCTGCGCATTCTCGTCATGTCGGCAACATTGGACGTGACGCGCGTGTCGGCGCTGATGGACGATGCGCCCGTCATCGAAAGCACCGGCCGCGCCTATCCGGTGGATGTCCGCTACCAGGAACGCCGCCCCGGCGAGCGGACCGAAGAGGCGGTGCGGCGTATCATCGTGGAAGCGCTGGAAAATGAAAGCGGCTCGATCCTCGCCTTTCTGCCCGGTCAGCGGGAAATCCGCCGCACGGCGGAACTGCTTGAAGAAACAGGTACGGCCAAGGCGATCATCGCGCCGCTCTTCGGTGATCTCAGCGGCAGGGAACAGGACGCGGCGATCCGCCCGCCGGAGCCGGGCACGCGCAAGGTCGTGCTGTCGACGGCGATTGCGGAGACCTCGATCACCATCGACGGGGTGCGTATCGTCATCGACAGCGGCCAGCAGCGCCTGCCGGTTTTCGAACCTTCCACCGGCATCACCAGGCTCGAGACGGTCCGGGTTTCCCGCGCCTCCGCCGATCAGCGCGCCGGTCGCGCAGGACGCACGGAGCCGGGTGTCGCCGTCCGGCTGTGGCGGGCAGAGCAGACAACGGCCCTGCCTGCCTTCACACCGCCGCAGATCCTTGCGAGCGACCTCGGCAATCTCCTGCTTGATTGCGCCGCCTGGGGCGTGGCGGATCCGGCAAGCCTGCGCTTCATCGACCCGCCGCCGGCGCCGGCTGTCAACGAGGCACGCACGCTGTTGCAGTCGCTGGGCGCGCTGGATACGGACGGCCGGCTGACAAAAGGCGGTGAGACCATGCGCGGGCTGGGCCTTCCCGTGCGCTCGGCGGCGATTGTCGTTGCCGCGGCCGAGAAGAACATGGCGGCGGAGGCGGCCGAGCTTGCGGTGCTGATGAGCGAACAGGGGCTGGGCGGACCATCGATCGATCTCGATGAACGCTGGCAACGGTTTCGCGGCGACCGCAGCAAGCGGGCGCAAAGTGCTCGGGCATTGGCGCGGCGGATTGCCGGAACAGCGGGCGCAACGAATTCAGGAAAAGCGGCACAGGGTCCGCCTCCGGCGGTCGGGCCGCTGCTTCTGGCAGGATTCGCCGATCGCGTGGCGCGTTCACGCGGCTCATCGGACGGCAAGACGCGATTCGGCCTCGCAAATGGCCGCGGCGCGTTTGTCGATGACCACGTCAATCTCGCGCGCGAAGCATTTGTCGTTATTCCGGATCTCACCGGCCAGGCGGCCTCGCAACGCATTCTCTCGGCCGCACGGATCGACGCCGAGACGATTGAATCGGCGCTCGGCAAACAGATTGTCGAAACCGACGAGGTTTCCTTCGACCGCAAGACGCGCGGCGTCAAGGCACGGCGGCGGCGACGCCTGGGCGAACTTGTGCTCGAAGAGCGGCCGTTGCCCGATGCCTCGCAAGAGGCCGTGTGCGACGCACTCGTCTCGGGGCTGCGCCTGGCCGGCATCGACGCCCTGCCCTGGACTGCCGCAGCAAGGCAATTGCGCGACCGGCTCGCCTGGCTGCGCCGCCATGTCGGAGATCCCTGGCCGGATGTCTCGGACAACGCGTTGCTTGCTTCAGCGGACGTCTGGTTTGCGCCCTTCGTGACCGGCGTCACAAGCTTTTCCCGGATCGAACCCGCAAGCGTGACGAATGGCCTGACGGCGCTGGTCCCTTTCGAACTGCACCGGGAGCTCGACCGTCTGGCCCCGACCCATTTCGAAACGCCCGCCGGTTCGAAACTGCCGATCCGCTATGACGGGGAAGAACCGGTTCTGGCCGTGCGCGTGCAGGAGCTTTTCGGCGTGACGCAACATCCGTCACTGGCCGGCGGCAGGGTGCCGCTCCTGCTCGAACTTCTGTCCCCGGCACAGCGCCCGATCCAGACAACGCGCGACCTGCCCGGTTTCTGGAAAGGCTCCTGGGCGGATGTGCGCGCCGATATGCGGGGGCGCTATCCGAAGCACCCCTGGCCGCAGGACCCGGCATCTGCCGAGGCGACCCGACGTGTCAAACATCCACGCAAGCGATAAGATCGCAGCGAAGAAAACATGCAGGCCACCATGAGCTATACCGACTATCCGGCAGAGACCCGCCACGCCAGTCATTTGCGGATGCGCACACTCATCCGCCTGCGCACGCTGGCGATCATCGGTCAGAGCGTAACCGTTCTCGGCGTCGCATACGGCTTCGGGTTTCCACTGCCGGTCGCCTCGTGCTTCCTGCTGATTGCCTGCCTGGCGCTGCTCAACATCGCGCTGCGCATCAGATATCCCGCGACACATCGTCTCAGCCCGGCGACATCGACCCTCGTCCTCGGCCTCGACATCCTGCAGCTCTTCGGCCTGTTGTTCATCACCGGCGGCCTTGCCAATCCATTCTCGGTGCTGATCTGCGTTCCTGTCATCGTCGCTTCCGCCTCGCTGCCGGTGCGCAACATCGTCGTGCTTGGGATCACGGCGGTGGCTGCTGTGACGGTGCTCGCCTTCTACCACCGGCCCTTGCCCTGGTATCCGGGCGAGAGCTTCGAAGCGCCGCTCGTGCTGATCGTCGGCAACTGGATTGCAATCGTGTCGACGGCCGCCTTCGCCGCGTTTTATGCCTACCGGGTCTCCGCCGAGGCCGAAGAGCTTGCCGACGCGCTGATGGCGACGGAGTTCACGCTGCAGCGCGAGCAGCACCTGTCGGCGCTCGACGGTCTTGCCGCCGCCGCCGCGCATGAGCTCGGCACCCCGCTGGCGACCATCACCGTCGTCGCCAGGGAGATGGAACGGGCGCTGGGCGACGACGAGCGCTTCGGCGAAGACGTGCAATTGCTGCGTTCGCAAAGCGAGCGCTGCCGGGACATCATGCGCCGGCTCGCGACGCTCTCCTCGTCCGATGAGGAACTTATGAGCCGGCTACCCCTGTCTTCACTCGTCGAAGAAGTGATCGCGCCGCACCGGGAATTCGGCGTCGAGATCAAGGTGGCGCGAAAGACCGGACCGGAGGGCGAGCCGGTCGGCCAGCGCAATGCGGGCATTATTCACGGCCTCGGGAATCTGCTGGAAAACGCCGTCGATTTTGCCAGATCCACAGTCGAGGTCGAAAGCGAATGCGATGCCGATCATGTGATTATCCGCATCTGCGACGACGGGCCGGGGTTTCCACAGGACGTTTTGTCGCGGATCGGCGATCCCTTTGTCAGCCAGCGTGGCCATTCGAACGAGCCGAGCGCCGGAGGGCTCGGCCTTGGCCTGTTCATCGCCAAGACGCTTCTGGAGCGGTCTGGGGCGACGCTGGAGTTCGCCAATCGCGAGAGCGGAAAAGGTGCGTCGGTGACGGTTTCCTGGCCGAGGCCGGCCATGGAGCGGACAGAGGGTTGATCCTCGGCGATATTGGCTTTTTTTGGCGAGGGCCTTATGTGGTAGCGTGATTTGAGTTGAGGAATCGCTCTGCCATGAATACGCAACCGGGAAATAACGACAATAACGAGCTGATCGGCGAAGAAGCGACGCTGCTGATCGTCGACGACGACGGGCCGTTCCTGCGCCGCATCGGCCGTGCCATGGAAAGCCGGGGATTTACCGTTGAACTCGCCGAATCCGTTGCCGCCGGCCGTGCCGTGATCAAATCCGATCCGCCCAAATATGCGGTCGTGGACTTGCGCCTGAGTGACGGCAACGGCCTGGAGCTGATCGAGGAGATCCGCGCAGCGCGCGAGGACACGCGCATCGTGATGCTGACCGGCTACGGCAATATCGCGACCGCGGTCAATGCCGTGAAACTCGGTGCCATAGACTATCTCGCCAAACCCGCCGACGCCGACGACGTGTTCGCGGCTCTGACCCGAAAACCGGGTGAAAAGGTCGAGCCGCCGGAAAATCCGATGTCGGCCGACCGGGTCCGCTGGGAACATATCCAGCGCGTCTACGAGATGTGCGACCGCAATGTCTCCGAAACCGCGCGCCGGCTCAACATGCACCGGCGCACGCTGCAGCGCATCCTGGCAAAACGGGCACCGCGGTAAGGTAGAAGAAGAGGCGTCGGCCTATCTGGCCTCGCCTTCGGTCTGCTGATAGGCCAACTGCTCGGCGATGAGCAGCCGGTCGGCGCCGATGCGCGCGAAGCGGAGCGTCAAGGCCTTGCGGGTCGCCGGCGCCAGCTTGTGCAGCGGCGCGTCGCGCACGATCTCCGCGCCATAGCCGTCCGACAGGATCATGCCGCAATCCTGCGGAAAGATGTCCAACGGAACGCCGGGATGGGTTGCAAAGAACAGCCGGTCGCAATGGCTGCGGTAATCCGGCCACTTGCTGTCCGCCCGCAGATCCTCGATCGAGGATTTGATTTCGACAATCCAGAACTCGCCTTTTTCCGAAAGGGCGATCAGATCGGCGCGCCTGCCGCTTGCCAGACCAAGCTCCGGCAACACGGAATGCTTCAGTTCGCCGAAGAGCCGCTGGACGCCGCGCCGCACGAGCAAGGCGCGCTCCGACTGACGACCGTCGACGAGACTCGGTTCCGGATGGGGTGACACGATCGGCATTGTCCAATACGCCTTGCGGATGTTCTTTTAATGTTCTGCGCGCAGGCTGACATGGCGGCGACGCCTTTTCAAGCCCGCAAAGCCGTTGCAGGAATGCCATATTCGCCCGGCAAGTGCACGCTCACGAAATATTTACATGCCACCAGACCTTGAATTGGCGAGTGTAATAAAAAATAAACCATAGTGTAAAAAATTGCGGCGTGGACATTCCGGCGATTCGGACCGCAGAGGGGCAAGCATGAAATTTCGCAGAACTTTATCTGGATTGGGTCTGGCCGCCGTGCTGGCGCTGTCGGGCTGCGTCAGCGGCGGGCCGGAAATATCGCGGCAGATATATACAAGTGAATATGGCGCGGTTAAGGACGGCGGCTACAATATCCCCGCCGTGCCGATCGACCGGGTTCCGAAAAAGTACCATCGCCAGATCGTTTCCTATTTCACCAAGGAAAAACCCGGGACCATCATCGTCAACACCAAGCAGCGGCACCTCTATTTCATCCTGCCCGGCAACAAGGCGGTGCGTTACGGCATCGGCGTCGGGCGTGCCGGTTTCGCCTGGGAAGGCGAGGCCTATGTCAAATGGAAGCAGCCCTGGCCGCGCTGGCATCCGCCGAAAGAGATGATCGCCCGCGAGCCGCGGCTGAAGAAATACGCCAATGGCGGGCAGGATCCGGGGCTGAGCAATCCGCTGGGTGCGCGGGCGCTGTACCTGTTCGACAAGAATGGCAAGGACACGCTGTACCGTCTGCACGGCTCGCCGGAATGGAAATCCATAGGCACGGCGGCCTCATCCGGCTGTATCCGGCTGATGAATCAGGATGTCATCGACCTTTACTCCCGCGTAAAGCCGGGCAAGGACGCCAAGGTTGTCGTAATCCAGTAGCAAGTGGCACTGATTGAACAAAAAACCGCCCGGTTCCTGCCGGGCGGTTTTTGTTTGCGGCTATCTTTTTCAGCCTGCGGCCTCAACCGCCCGCTTCGCCATGACCTTGACCAGATTCGCGCGATATTCGGACGAACCGTGGAGATCGGAAAGCATGTCCGACGGATCGACCGAAGCGCCGTCCAGCGCGCCGCCGGAGAAACTGGCGCTCAGCGCCGATTCCATGTTGGAGGCCCGGAACACACCGTCACTCCCGGCGCCCGTGACACCAACACGAACGCCGCCGCCACTCTTGGCGACGAAAACACCGGCCATCGCATAACGCGAAGCCGGGTTCGGGAACTTCTGATAGGCAGCTTTCTCGGGCGCGTCGAAGCTGACGGCCGTTATGATCTCGCCGTCGTTCAGCGCGGTCTCGAACATGCCGGTGAAGAAATCATCCGCACCGATCTGCCGGCTGTTGGTGTGAATGGTCGCATTGAGCGCCACCATGGCCGCCGGATAATCGGCCGCTGGATCGTTGTTGGCGATGGACCCGCCGATGGTGCCCATATTGCGCACATGCGGATCGCCGATATTCGACGCAAGGTCGGCAAGCGCCGGGCAGGCACTGCGGACCTCGGCCGAATTCGCGACATCCGCATGGGTGGTGCCGGCACCGATGGTGACCGTGCTTCCGGCAACCGAGATGCCCTTCAGATCGGCGATATGACGCAGATCGACGACATCGCTCGGCGCGGCAAGGCGCTGCTTCATCGTCGGGATGAGCGTCTGCCCGCCGGCAAGAAGCTTGCCGTCGTCGGCGCCGGAGATCAGGCTTGCGGCTTCTTCGACAGAGGAAGCACGATGGTAGGTCGTTTTGTACATGTCAGTGTCCTTTCCTCTTCGAACTCAACGATTGATCGCCGCCCACACCGTCTGCGGCGTCGCGGGCATGGTCAGGTCGTTGTTGCCGATGGCGTCCGTGATGGCGTTGATCACCGCCGGCGGTGAGCCGATCGCTCCGGCTTCGCCACAGCCCTTCATGCCCAACGGGTTGGACGGGCATTCCGTCTTGGTGGTCGAGACATCAATGGAGGGAATATCGTCGGCCCGCGGCATGGTGTAGTCCATGTAGCTGGCGGTCAGCAGCTGGCCCGATTCCGCATCGTAGGCGCAGCCCTCGAGCATTGCCTGGCCGATCCCCTGAACGACACCGCCATGGACCTGGCCTTCGACGATCATCGGGTTGATGATGGTGCCGAAATCGTCGGAAGCAACGAACTGGACGACCTCCGTCACGCCGGTGTCCGGATCGATTTCCACCTCGCAGATGTAGCAACCGGCCGGGAAAGTGAAGTTCGCCGGGTCGAAGAAGGCGGTTTCCTTGAGGCCCGGCTCCATGCCCTCCGGCAGATTGTGTGCCGTATAGGCTGCCAGCGCCATCTGGAACCAGGGAAGCGTCTTGTCGGTTCCGGCGACCTTCAGCTCGCCGCTGTCGATTTCAATATCGGCCTCGTCGGCCTCCATGAGATGGGCGGCGATCTTCTTGGCCTTGGCCTCGACCTTGTCGAGGGCCACGGAGATCGCCGACATGCCGACGGCACCGGAGCGGGAGCCGTAAGTCCCCATGCCCATCTGCACCTTGTCGGTATCGCCATGGACAATCGAGACGGTATCGATGCCAACGCCGAGCCGATCGGCGACCAGTTGCGCGAAGGTTGTCTCGTGGCCCTGACCGTGGCTGTGCGAGCCGGTCAGAACCTCGATCGTGCCGACCGCATTGACCCGGACCTCGGCCGATTCCCAAAGGCCGACACCGGCGCCCAGCGCGCCGACCGCCTGGGACGGCGCGATGCCGCAGGCCTCGATGTAGCAG
Organism: Allohoeflea poritis; assembly: GCF_027889715.1. GTDB lineage: Bacteria > Pseudomonadota > Alphaproteobacteria > Rhizobiales > Rhizobiaceae > Hoeflea_A > Hoeflea_A poritis. Next base: position 32,858 of record NZ_JAPJZH010000021.1, on the reverse strand, counting down.
CTCATGCCGATGCCGCGCAGCTTGCCGCGTCCCGCCGCTTCCGCCTTGCGGGCGGCAAAGCCGCTGTAATCGGCAGCCTGCATGGCCGCATCGAGCGAAGCGCCGAAATCGCCGGCATCATAGGCCATGATGACCGGGGTCTGATGCGGGAACTCGGTGACGAAGTTCTTGCGCCGCAGTTCCGCCGGGCTCACGCCCAGTTCGCGCGCCGCCGTCTCCATGACCCGCTCGATCAGGTAGCATGCCTCGGGCCGGCCGGCGCCGCGATAGGCATCGACCGGTGCGGTGTTGGTGTAGACCGTGCGCACGTTGGCGTGAATGTTGGCGATGTTGTACTGGCCCGAAAGCAACGTCGCGTAGAGATAGGTCGGAACCGACGAAGAGAACAGCGACATATAGGCGCCGAGATTGGCGATGGTGTCGACCTTCAGCGCGGTGATGCGGTTTTCCGAATCGAAGCCGATCTTGACGTTGGAGATATGGTCCCGCCCATGGGCGTCGCACAGGAAGGATTCGGTCCTGTCGGCGACCCATTTCACCGGAACGCCGGTGCGTCTGGACGCCCAGAGACAGACAACTTCTTCCGGATAGATGAAAATCTTGGACCCGAAGCCGCCGCCGACATCCGGCGCGATCACCCGAAGCTTGTTCTCCGGCGCGACATTGTAGAACGCGCTCATCACCAGCCGGGCGACATGCGGGTTCTGCGAGGTCGTCCAACAGGTGTAATGATCCTCCGCCTCGTCATAGAGGCCGAGCGCGGCGCGCGGCTCCATGGCGTTGGGGATCAGCCGGTTGTTGACAATGTCCATCTCGGTGACATGCGCCGCACTTGCCAGCGCCGCGTCGGTTGCCGTGGATTCACCGATCTCCCAGTCGTAGATCAGATTGTTCGCGGCCTCATCATGGATCTGCGGCGCGCCGTCCGCCATTGCCGCCTCGATGTCGGTCGCCGACGGCAGTTCCTCGTAATCGACCTGAACCGCTTCGGCGCCTTCGCGTGCCTGCGCCTTGGTGTCGGCCACGACGATCGCGACCGCATCGCCGACATAGCGGACCTTGTCGTCGGCCAACGGACGCCATGCACCCATATTCATGGGCGAGCCGTCCTTGGAGTGGATCATCCAGCCGCAGATCAGATTGCCGATCCCGTCTTCCGTAAGCTGCTTGCCATCGAGCACGTCGATGACGCCGGGCACGGCCAGCGCCGCGTCCTTGTTGATTCCCGTGATCTTCGCATGGGCATGCGGGCTGCGCACGAACATCGCATGCTTCATGCCCGGCACGACCATATCGTCGGTGTAACGGCCCTTGCCGGTGATGAAACGCTTGTCTTCCTTGCGCGCGATCCTTGCGCCAATTCCTTCAGCACCCATTGGTGATTCCTCCGTTCAGCGGGCGTTGCCGGACCCGACCGATGCGCTCCTCCGCGCAAACCCGGGAACACTGTCCCGAAAGCCGGCCGGCCGCTCCGCGTAAAATTGACCTATTCGGCTGCCTGCTGCGCGCCGCCCATCTCTTGAGCGGCGGCCAGGATTGCCTTGACGATGTTGTGGTAACCGGTGCAGCGGCAGATATTGCCTTCCAGTTCCTCGCGCACGGTCTTCTCGTCGAGCGACGCGCCGTGGCGATTGATCATCTCGGTTGCCGCCATGATCATGCCCGGCGTGCAGAAACCGCATTGCAGGCCATGATTTTCGTGAAAGGCTTTTTGAACAGGGTGCAATTCGCCGCCGGAAGCAAGGCCCTCGATCGTCTTGACGTCGGACCCATTGGCCTGAGCGGCAAGCATCGTGCAGGACTTCACCGCATCGCCGTCGACGTGAACGACGCATGCGCCGCACTGCGACGTGTCGCAGCCGACATGTGTGCCGGTCAGCCCCAGATTGTTGCGCAGAAACTCAACCAGCAGCGTTCGGTCCTCGGCCTCGCCGCTGACCGCGCGACCGTTAACAGTCATCGATATGCTTGCCATTTAACTCCTCCCAGATACGCTCTGACATTGGTACATATGCCAGCGGATTTTTAATTCCATTGATTGGGCCGCCATCGGTGAAATTTGGACGCCGGACCGGTACGCAATTTTGCGATACGGTCGGAAAATGCCGCCGCACCGTTTTTAATTCGTCTAATTCAATGGAGCCAGCACAGCTACAATGTGTCAAGCCTGAACAGGATAGCCGGTTCGAAAAAGTCGACCGGACAGTCGTCTATTCGACTAAAGCACAATCCGTCAGATGCAGCGCCCGCCATCCACTTCCATCGCGACACCCGTGACCATGGATGCTTCGTCCGAACACAGGTAGCAGGCGGCATTGCCCATGTCCTCGGGCGTCGAGAAGCGGCCGATCGGGATGGTCGACAGGAATTTGGCGCGCATCTCGGGCGTATCCTCGCCAAGGAAACTCTTCAGCAGCGGCGTTTCTCCGGCCACCGGGCAGATGGCGTTGACGCGGATACCGTGCGGCGCGAGCTCGACCGCCATGGTCTTCGATGCCGTGATCATCCAGCCCTTGGAGGCATTGTACCAGTTCAGGTTCGGCCGCGGGCTGACACCGGCCGTCGACGCGACGTTGAGGATCGCACCGCCGCCGCGCTGCTTCATCCCCGGAACGATGGACCGGGCCGTCAGGTAAACGGATTTCGCATTGACGGCGAGCACACGGTCGAATTCCTCTTCGGTGACCTCTTCCAGAGGCGTCGGAAGATGGGTGACGCCGGCATTGTTGACCAGAATGTCGACCTTGCCGAATGCCGTAAGCGCCGCGTCCGCCATGGCTTCGACGCTGATCGAATCCGAAACGTCGACCGTGTGGGCAATGGCAGCGTCGCCCGTCGAGGCGGCGAATTCGGCGGCGGCGTCCGCATTGATGTCGGCCACCATGACACGGGCGCCCTCGGCAACAAATTTGCTGACGATACCGGCTCCGAACCCGGATGCGCCACCGGTGACGATGGCCGCTTTGCCTTCCAATCTCATTGCTCTTACCTCCGAAATTCCATTCGCGATATCAGCCGTGATGCGCGGCAACGGTTTTCAGAACCGAGAAGCCGTATAGCGCCTCGAAGCCCTTCTCCCGGCCGTGACCGGATTTCCCGATGCCGCCGAAAGGCAGTTCTACACCGCCGCCGGCGCCGTAATTGTTGATGAAAACCTGTCCGGTATGGATGGCCTTGGCAAGGCGCATCTGACGGCCCCCGTCGCGGGTCCAGACGCCTGCAACCAGGCCGTAATCGGTGCCGTTGGCAATGGCGACGGCCTCCTCTTCGTCCTCGAAGGGGATGACGACCTGAACCGGTCCGAAAATCTCGTCCTGCGCCAGGGCGTGGCCGGACGAAACGCCGGCTATAAGCGCCGGCGCGACATAGTGGCCGCCGGCAGGCGCATCCGGAACAATGTTGCCGCTCGCCGCGATTGCCAGATCATCCCGACGGGCAAGATCCAGAAAGCCGGAAACGATCTCCTTCTGGCGGGCGGAGATCAGCGGCCCGACATCGAGATCGTCGGCGGCCGGTCCGACGCGCAGATTGCCGTAGCGCTCAGCCATGCGGCCGACGACCTCCTCATGGACATTGCGGTGCACGAGGATACGTGAAGAGGCCGAACAGGTCTGGCCGGCGTTCTGGATGCCGGCATTGACGAGGAACGGCAGCGCCTTGTCGATATCGGCATCATCGAAGACGAGCTGGGGCGACTTGCCGCCAAGTTCCAGCGTGACGGGAACCACATTCGCGGCAGCGGCGGCCTGAACCAGCGATCCGACACCGACCGATCCGGTAAAGGAAATGTGGTTTATGCCCGGATGTGCGGACAGCGCCGCCCCGGCCTCTTCGCCGAGCCCCGGAACGACGTTGAGCGCGCCTTCCGGCAGGCCCGATTCCCGTGCGATATTCGCGAAGGCGAGCGCCGTCAGACACGCCTCCTCAGCCGGTTTCAGCACGGCGGCATTGCCCATGGCAAGCGCCCCGCCGACCGAGCGGCCGATGATCTGCATGGGATAGTTCCACGGCACGATATGTCCGGTAACGCCATGCGGCTCGCGCAACGTATAGACCGTATAGCCGTCGAGATAGGGGATCGTCTGGCCGTGAACCTTGTCGGCCGCGCCGCCATAGAACTCCAGGTAACGCGCCAACGCAACCGCATCATTGCGGGCCTGTGTCAGCGGCTTGCCGACATCGGCGGCCTCCAGTTCTGCAAGCAGATCGACATTGTCCAGAACCGCCTGGCCCATCCGGGTCAGAACGCGGCCGCGCTCAAGCGCTGTGAGCGCGCCCCAGGCGCCCTGCAAGGCCGAGCGGGCCGCGGCAACCGCGGCATCGATATCGGCGGCCTCGCCGCGTGCGATCTGCCCGACGGTTTCTCCGGTTGAGGGATTTTCCAGCGCCAGCGTGCGCCCGCCGGACGGGGCGATCCATTCGCCATTGATGAATATCTTCGCCGGATCGAAACCCAGCCTGTCGCCCAGATTCATGATGAAGCTCCCAAACCGCTTGCCGCCGCGCGCGCCTCGCGGGCCTTCAGCGCCTCGTCGAGAACCGGTGTCGCCGCCAGCAGTTCCTTCGTGTAGGGATGCCGCGGATTGCGGAAAACGTCCTCAGTGAGGCCTTCTTCGACCACCTTGCCGGATTTCATGACCAGAACCCGGTCGGTGATGGCGCGCACCACCGAAAGATCGTGCGATATGAACAGATACGAAATGGCCAGCCGGTCCGAAAGATCGGCGAGGAGATCGAGAATCTGCGCCCGTATCGAGACATCCAGCGCAGAAACCGCCTCGTCAAGCACGATCAGCGACGGTTCGATGATCAGCGCCCGGGCGATGGCGATGCGCTGGCGCTGCCCGCCGGAAAATTCGTGGATATATTTGTGCGCATCGGACGGCTGCAGGCCGACATTGACCAGCGCCTCGTTGATGCGCCTGTGCCGCTCTTCGCGATCGGGCTGTTCGTCGAGCAGGAAGAACGGTTCGGCGATCAGCCGGTCGACGCGATGACGCGGGTTGAACGAGCTGTAGGGATCCTGGAAAACAACCTGCACGCGGCGGCGCATGTCACGGTCCGGGCCGTGGCCATGGGTCGAGAAAACGCCGCCATCCAGTTTGATTTCCCCGGACTGAACCGGGTCCAGGGCCAGGATGGCGCGGGTCAGTGTCGATTTTCCACAGCCGCTTTCGCCGACCAGCCCGACATTCTCGCCCCGCCCTATGGCCAGCGATACGTGGTCGACGGCACGGAAATGACCCGGCGCGGAAAAGAGCGAGCGGCGCGGCAACGGGTAGTCGCGCACGACACCGGAGACCTCGATCACCGGCTTGCCGCGGCCCGGCACATTGACCGGGTTGCGCGAGGGCACATGGTTCGACGCCTCGAACAGCGATCGCGTATAGGGGTGCTTCATTTCGCGGAACAATGTCACCGTATCGCCGGCTTCGACGACCTCACCGTCCTTCATGATGGCGATGTGATCGGCCATGTCGGCAACGACCGCGAGATCATGGGTGATCAGGATCATCCCCATCCCATCCTCGTCGACGAGCTTTTTCAGAAGCTTGAGGATCTGCGCCTGCGTGGTCACGTCCAGCGCGGTCGTCGGCTCGTCGGCGATCAGCAGTTTGGGCCGCAACGCGATGGCCATGGCAATGACCACGCGCTGGCGCTGGCCGCCGGACAGGTCGTGCGGATAGCGGTCGAGCGGAAAACGGTCCTCCGGCAGGCCGACGCGGTTCAGCGCCTCGCGGGCAATGCGTCGCGCCTCGCGCCGCGACTTGCCCGAATGCACGAGGATCGTCTCGGCCACCTGGTCACCGATCGTCTGCACCGGGTTTAGCGCCGTCATCGGCTCCTGGAAAACCATGCCGATCTCGTTGCCGCGCAGGGCGCACATGTCTTTCTCGCTGAAGGTCTCGAGCGCCTTTCCGCCGAGGCGAACCGCGCCGTTCCATTCGGTGCCGACCGGAAGCAACTGCATGATCGCCATGGCGGTCATGGATTTTCCCGATCCCGATTCGCCGACGACGCCCAGGACCTCGCCCGCATCGACGCCGAGGCCGACGTCGCGTAGGATCGGCGTTCCCTTGATCGACACGTTCAGCTTTTCAATCTCCAGCAAGGCCATCAGCGCGCCCGCCTGAGCTTCGGATCGAAAATGTCGCGCAGCCCGTCGCCCATCAGGTTGAGCCCGAGAACGGTGAAAACGATGGCAAGGCCCGGAAAGATCGCCAGATGCGGTGCGATATAGATCATCGTCTGGGCCTCGGACAGCATGCGCCCCCAGCTCGGCAGCGGCGGCTGCGTGCCGAGACCCACATAGGCAAGGCCCGCCTCGGCGAGGATGCCAAGGGAGAACTGGATCGTACCCTGGACGATCAGGAGATTGGTGATGTTCGGCAGGATGTGCTCGGCGGAAATAAGCGTGCGGCCCTTTCCGGCAACCCTTGCGGCAAGCACATAGTCGCGCTGCCAGAGCGACAGAGCCGCGCCGCGCGACAGCCGCGCGAACACCGGGATGTTGAAAATGCCGATGGCGATGATCGCATTGACCGCGCTCGGCCCGAAAACGGCGGTGATCATGATCGCCATCAGGAGCGCCGGGAAGGCGAAGACAAGATCGTTGGCGCGCATGACGATCTCGTCGAGCAGCGTGCCGTGCCTGGCCGCCGCGAGCAGGCCCAGCGGCACACCAATCACGATGCCGATGCCGACGGCGATGAGGGCGACGGCGATGGAGACCCGCGCGCCGATCATGACCATGGAAAAGATGTCGCGGCCGAAAGCGTCGGTCCCGAACCAGTGTGTGGCGGACGGTGTCTTCAGCTTGTTGGCAATCTCAAGCTGGGTCACGTCATAGGGCGTCCAGACAAAGGAGAGCAGCGCGGCGAACAGGAAGACAAGCGTCAGAACCAGGCCGATCATGAAGCTCGGCGTGCGCAGGGCCGCAAGCACCACGCCCATGCGCAGGGACGGCTCGACATTCATATCGGTCATGCCCGCGCCCTCCGCAATCTCGGATCGACGATCGCGTAGGTCACGTCGACGATGAAGGTGACGAGGATGACCGCGAAGACGAGAAGGAAGATGACGCTCTTGACGACGATGAGGTCGCGCTGGGTGATGCTCTGGAAAACCAGCCGGCCGAGGCCGGGCAGGAAGAACACGTTTTCGATGATAATGGCGCCGGCCAGCAGGAAGGAAAACTGCAGGCCGATGATGGTCAGGACCGGAATGAGCGCGTTGCGCAGCGCATGGCGCCAGAGCGCCTGACGCCGGGTCAGCCCCTTGGCCCTCGCGGTGCGAACAAAATCCTCGCCCAGCGTGTCGAGCAGCGAGGAGCGCATGACCCGCGCCAGGATGGAGGCCTGTGGCAGGGCAAGCGCGATGGCCGGCAGAGTCAGCGCCTTCATGCAGGCGAAGAACCCGGCCTCCCAGCCGGGGAAGCCGCCGGCGGAGAACCAGCGCAGCGTGATCGAGAACAGCAGCACCAGCAGCATGGCGAACCAGAAATTCGGAACCGCGACGCCAAGCTGGGTGACACCCATGATCGAGACGTCCGTCGGTGAATTGCGCCTCGCGGCCGCAATCACGCCGACCGGAAACGCGATCGCGGTCGAAAGCATCAGGGCGTAGACAGACAGCGGCATCGACACCCAGAAACGGTCGGCTATGAGCTCGCTGACAGGGACCTTGTAGGTGTAGCTGATGCCGAACTCGCCCTGTACGAGGCCGGTGATCCACTGCCAGTAACGCATCGGCGCGGGCGCGTTCAGCCCAAGGCTGTCGCGAAGCGCCGCGACGGTTTCAGGAGATGCGTTCAGCCCCAGCATGAAGGAGGCCGGATCGCCCGGAACCACCTCGATTACGAAAAAGATGACCAGGCTCGCAGCCATGAGACTGATGGTCAGCGAGACCAGCCTTTTGATCATATAGGGGAGCATGGAACCGGTTCGAAATCGTTGCCGCGGAAAGGGAGCCGCTTTGCGGCTCCCTCAGCTTTATCAGTCTTCCCAGTAGACTGCGGTCATGTCGGCTGCCTGGGTCGGAGCATTTTCCCAGACTCCCTGCAGCTTGGCGTTGACGACGCCGGTGTTGGCAAGCTGGAAGAGATAGCCGTTGACATAGTCGTCGGCGATCTTCTTCTGGGCCTGCTTGACCAGCCGGTCACGCTCTTCCGGGTCGGCCGTGTTGTTGAGATCCTCGATGATCTTCTGGAATTCCGGATTGTCATACTGGAAGTAATAGTCCGGACGGGCATAGATGCCGATATCGAACGGCTCGGTGTGGGAGACGATGGTCAGGCCGTAGTCCTTGCCCTTGAAGACCTGCTCCAGCCACTGCGCCCATTCCAGGTTGCTGATCTCGGTCTCGATGCCGATATCGCGCAGTTGCGAGGCGATGATCTCGCCGCCACGGCGCGCATAGGATGGCGGCGGCAGCTTCAGCGTTGTCTTGAAACCGTCCGGATGGCCGGCCTCGGCAAGCAGCGCCTTGGCTTTTTCCGGGTCGTAGTTCGACTGTGCCGTCAGGTCGAGATAGGACGGGTGGTGCGGCGCGAAATGCGTGCCGATGGGCGTTCCGTAGCCGAACATGGCACCGTCGATGATCGCCTGCCGGTCGATGGCATGGGCGATCGCCTCACGCACCTTGGGATTGTCCAGCGGCGGCATCTTGTTGTTGGTCGACAGGATGGTTTCGCCTTCCGTGGAACCGGCAATCACCCGGAAGCGCGGGTCGGCAGCAAATTGCGGCAGGTTCTCCGGCGCCGGGAACGGCATGAAGGCATCGACATCGCCGGCCATGACGGCGGCAAAGGCCGCGTTCGGGTCGGAGATGAACTTGAATGTCACCTTTTCGAGTTTCGCCGGCTCGCCCCAGTAGTCCGCATTGCGCTCAAGCTCGACCCGGTCGCCCTGGACCCAGTCCTTGAAGACGAAGGCGCCGGTTCCGACCGGATTGGTCGCATTGTTGGCGATGGTTTCGGGCGCGACGATCACGGCATCGCCCCAGGCCAGGTTGAACAGCATGCTGCCGTTCGGCTTGGACAGCATCACCTTGACGGTGTGCGGATCGACCACCTCGACCGATTCGATGTCCGCGTAAAGCGCCTTCTGGGCGTTGGTCGATTCTTCCGCGCCGATACGCTCCAGCGAGAACTTCACGTCATCTGCGGTCATGTCCGTTCCGTCATGGAACTTCACGCCCTTGCGCAGGTTGAAGGTATAGACCTTGCCATCGTCGGAAATCGACCAGGATTCGGCAAGTCCGGGATTGATGCTGCCGTCCGGGCCGAAGCGGGTCAGGCCCTCGAAAATGTTCGAATATGTGACCGTGTCGATGGCACCGGCGGCGCCGGATGTCGGGTCGAGGTTCGGCGGCTCGAGCTGCGCGCCGACCGTTATGTCGGTTTTCGCCGCAAACGCGGCCGGCGAAAGCGCGGTCGAAACCGCGAGGGCCCCCGCGAAAGCCAGCGCCTTGAAAGCTGATGTCATCTTTTTTCCTCCAGTTACGGTTCCCTGTTATTCTCCGAGACCATAGCTTTTCGCGCTGCGGCATATCAAGCGCCGAGCAAGTCCTTCAGCGACAGTGCCATGACCTTGGCCGAATCGATCATATCGTCGACGCCGACATATTCATCGGGCTGGTGCGCCAGATCCAATATGCCGGGCCCGTAGGCGATGCAATCCTTCAGCCGGCCGATGCGATCGATATGCTTCTGATCGTAGGTTCCCGGTGAAACGACATATTCGGGGCTCTTGTCGAGCACCTTCTCGATTGATTTCGATACCGAGCGCACGACCGGCGCGTTCTCGTCGGTCATGGTCGGGCTGACATGCCACAGCTCCTTGAGGTCATAGGAAAACCCCTCGCGCTCGGCGCTGACCTTTTCAAGAAGGTCGACGACTTCCCGACGCACGTCCTCGGGATCTTCCTCGATGATGTAGCGCCGGTCGACGACCATGCGGCAGGAATCGGGAACGCAGGCGGAGGGAAAGCCGGTAAAATCCGGCTCTGGCTCTGCCTGCCCGCCATGCATCGAATTGATATTCATCGTCGATTGGCGCGCGCCCTCGGGAACGACCGGCATCGCGGTGCGTTTCTCGGCCAGCGCCGGATACAGGCTGGTTTCGAATTCCCGCAGCACCGCGCCCATGTGACGCACCGCGCAATCACCCAGGAACGGCATGGAACCGTGGGCGATGTGGCCTCTGGTCTCGATCTCCGCCCACCAGACGCCGCGGTGACCGAGGCAGACCCGGTCCTTGTTCAGCGGCTCGGGGATGATGACATGCTGGACGCGCTGCGGGTCGAAGAAGCCTTTCTCCGCCAGATAGGCCACGCCGCCATAGCCGCCGGTCTCCTCATCGGCCGTGCCGGAAATCTCGATGGCGCCGGCGAAATCCGGATGGGTATCGATGAAGACCTCGGCGGCGATGATGGAGGCCGCCAGACCGCCTTTCATGTCACAGGAGCCGCGCCCGTAGATCTTGCCGTCGATCAGTTCACCGCCGAAAGGGTCCGTGGTCCAGCCGTGCCCGACCTCGACCACATCGATATGGGAGTTGAAATGCACACAGGCGCCCGTCATCCGGCCTTCGCGGCGGGCAACCACATTCCAGCGCGGATATTTGTCGCTGTCCCCCGGGGTTCCGAAGGCACGGACCATCTCGATGTCGAAACGGCGGGCGCGCAGCCTGGCGGCGAGATATTCGCAAATCTCCAGATAGGCCTCGCCGGGCGGATTGAGCGTCGGAATGCGGATAAGGTCCTGCGTCAGCGCGATCAGTTCATCGCGACGCGCCGCGATTTCATCCGTAAATGCCACCGCAGTGCCCGTCTCGCTCATGGTACGGTACCCCTACGCAAACCCGTTGAATTTCATTACAAGAAACAGATATTTCCGGCATGGGCCGGTTGCCGCAATACCGTAGGACTACGAAGTGTCTTCAGGATCGAAACGCGATGAACCCGATTACCGCACCCTGTGCGATCTTGCGTTCGATAACGCGCCGATCGGTCTCGTGTTGACGGAAAACCGCATCATTCGTGCCTGCAACCGGACATTCGCCGATATTTTCGGATATGAAAAAGACGAGCTCATCGGCCAGTCCTTCCGCGTGCTCTATGCCTCCAACGAGGATTTCGAGCAGATCCGGGATATCGGCCTGCAGGCGCTGAAGATCGGCGGCCAGTATACCGACGAGCGCATCATGCCGCGCAAGGACGGCAGCCTTTTCTGGTGCCGTTTCCGGGCGCACAGCCTGACGCCGGACGAACCGCTGCAGCGGGCGATCCTGAGTTACGCCGATATCTCGGACCACAGGCCCTATCTGGAGCTTTCGGCGCGCGAACGGCAGATCGTCACGCACCTTTTGGGCGGCAAGACCAGCAAGGAGATCGCGCGCCTCATCGGCATTTCGCCGCGTACGGTGGAATATTACCGCTCACGGCTGTTGAAGAAATTCAACGCCAGCAACGTGACCGAGCTGCTGGCGCATCTGGGCAGTGCGCCGGTTTAGCCCGGGCTAGCGATTTTCCTCGAGCCATTTAAGGGTGGTCGGGATCATCTGCCCGTCGAGCGTTCCAGGACCTGAAAACGCGTCCCAGACATGATCGGTGTCGAAGACCACAAGCTGCTGTTTGCCGGGATGATAGTTCAGCAGGATCTGCCCGGCCGCCGGCTGCGGCACCACCAGCGTATCCCTGGTGCCGACAATGACCATCAGCGGGCCTTCATAGCCGGCGATGGCCGCCGCCGGGCTGGTGACGGGCATCTCCTGGTAGAAGGCGCCCTTGAGCGTCGTGTCGACACCCCAGGGCAGCTTGACCGTATGCGGCGTTTCCGGCGCGCCGGCGATGGCCTTCATCACCGTCTCGCTGCCGAGCAGACCCGAATAGGTGGCCATCGGATTGGTCACCGGGGCCCACAGGATCACCGATTTGACATCCGGCCGCTCGGCCGCGGCGTGCGCGGCGACAAGGCCGCCCTGGCTCCAGCCGAGGATTGAGATGTTGTCGTTGTCGATCTCCTGGCTGCTTTTCAGCCAGTCGATTGCCGCCACGGCATCGGCGATCTGGCCGGAGAAGGTGGTGTCCTCCCAGGCGCCCTGGCTTTCGCCAGACCCGCGAAAATCGATGCGCAGGCTGGCATAGCCATTTTCCGCCAGCTGCCGGGCCGTGCGGGCAAAGACGCCCTCATCGGTGTCCTTGACGGGCAGTTCGTCGCGCGAGCCGGTGAAACCGTGAAGCATGAGCACGACCGGTGCCGGTTCCGCCGCGTTGTCCGGCGTTTCCAGCGTTCCGACGACCGACTTTCCATCGACCCGGAACTGAACGTTCTTCTCGGCGGCGTTGACGCTGCCATCGGGGACGGCCAGCAGGAGCGCAGCACAAAAAACGATTGCCAGATATGTGAGCCTGCCCTTCATCGCGGATCCTCCCAAATCGATCATCTTTTTCGTCGGCTTTGCGGCGATGGTGGCACAATCCCACCGCCGGGCCAAGGGGCGCTTAAGCGGCCCAATTGCCATCGCGCCAGAGGGCTTCAAGCGCGCTTCTGTAGTCGCGATATCGGAATTGATAGCCGCTTTCCTTCAGCTTGCGGTTGGAGACGCGCTTGCATTCGCCGTAAAAGGACCGCGCCATCGGCGAAAGGTCGGCGGTATCGAAATCGATCTCCGGCGGCGGCTCGACGCCCATCAGCTCGCAGGCATAAAGAACCACATCCTGCGGCGGGGCCGGCAGATCGTCGGTCACGTTCCAGATTCCGCCGGTTTGCTCTGCGATCAGATGCGCACTCGCGCCGGCGATGTCTGAAACATGGATGCGGTTGAAGACCTGACCGGGCTTGACCAGACGCCGCGCCCGTCCACGGCCGATATTGACGAAGGCGTTGCGGCCCGGGCCGTAAATTCCGGACAGCCGCAATATGGCGACCGGAACCGCGCTCTTTTCTGACGCTTCGAGCCATGCGGTTTCGGCCTGCAGCCGATCGACCGAGCGCCGCGAAACCGGCTTGCATGCCGTTTCCTCGTCGACCCAGGCGCCATCGTGATCGCCGTAGACGCCGACGGTCGAAAGATAGCCCACCCATTGCAAGTTCGGCATCAGGCCCTTCAGGCCGGAACCGGAAATCCGCAACAGTGGATCGCCCTCCTCGTCCGGCGCGATGGACTGGACCAGATGCGTGACACGGGCGAGCGCTGCTGCGAGCTCGGGGGAAATCCTGTCGCCGTCGAAAAGGAATGGATCGAGACCGTTCCGTTCCAGCGCGGCAAATTTGTCCGCGCTGCGGCTGGTGCCGCCTGCCCATTCGGCCCGGCCGGCAAGTTCCCCGGCGATCGCCCGGCCGGAATAGCCGGCACCGAAAACAAAGAGACGCATACGCTCGATTTCCTATGTCGTTTCCAGGGCTCTATGCCACTCGTGGCGCACCGTGTCATCCGGTTCCTGCTTCGCCTGACCTGCCAGTGAAAGGAGTTCCTCGCGCTCCAGCAAGCGCGACAAGGCCCAGACCGCAGCGCCGCGCACTTGCGGGCTGGCATCGTTCAGGCGCTCGCGGCAATGGCCGGCCAGCGACGGATCGGCGGAATTGCCGCAGGCGATCAATACATTGCGCACGAAGCGGTCGCGGCCGATGCGCTTGACGGGCGAGCCGGAAAAGAGCGCCCGGAAGGCGGCATCGTCTAGGCAGGCAAGATCGGCAAGGGCCGGCTCCCTCAGTTCGTCGCGTGCCTTCAGTTTGGCTTCGTGCGCATCGCTGGCAAACTTGTTCCACGGGCACACGGCCAGGCAGTCATCGCAGCCATAGATCCGGTTGCCCATCGCGGGCCGGAATTCATGCGGGATCGGACCCTTGTGCTCGATGGTCAGGTAGGAGATGCAGCGGCGCGCGTCGAGCTGGTAGGGCGCGGGAAAGGCATCCGTCGGACAGATGTCGAGGCAGGCGCGGCAGGAGCCGCAATGATCGGTCTCCGGCGCATCGGACGGCAGCGGCTCGCTCGTGAAGATCGAACCCAGGAAAAGCCAGGAGCCGAACGCGCGGCTGACGAGGTTGCTGTGCTTGCCCTGCCAGCCGATGCCGGCCTGTTCGGCAAGCGGTTTTTCCATGACCGGCGCGGTGTCGACGAACACCTTGACGTCGGCGCCGGCGCGCGCGGCGAAGCGGCCGGCGACGCCCTTCAGCTTTCCCTTGATCAGGTCGTGATAGTCGCGGTTCTGCGCATAGACCGAGATCACCGCCCTGTCGCGCCGCGCAAGAGCCTCCAGCGGATCGCGGTCCGGCCCGTAATTCATGCCGAGCATCAGGATCGAGCGCGTTTGCGGCCAAAGAACCCTCGGGTCGCTCCGCCGGTCTCTCGTCTCCTGCATCCATTGCATGGTGCCGTGACGGCCGGCCTGCAGATAGGCGTCGAGGCCGGCGGGAGCGTAGTCCTCGATGGCATCGGGCGCGACAATTCGGGCAACGTCAAAGCCGGCGGCGCGCGCCTCCTCGACCAGAAAGGCCTTCAGCCTTTCGGACCGCTGCGGACTGTGCGGACGCGCCGGCATCGCTCAAAAGTCCAGATCCGCGTAGTGGGACACCGGCGTGATCCTGGAAATCCGGTCGGCGAGAATCGGGCGCATGGAGGGGCGCGACTTCATCCGCTGATACCAGTCCCTGGCGTTCGGCGTCTCGCTCCAACCGACCTCGCCGAGATAGTCGAGCGAGGACAGCGCGCCGGCCGCGGCAAAATCGGCGTAGCTCATCGTGTTTCCCGCCAGCCAGTCACGGCTGCCGGTCAACCAGTCCAGATAGCGCATGTGCTGACGGATGTTGGCGCGGGCCGTGCGCAGCGCCTTCGAATCCGGGGCGCCGCCACCGTTTTCCTTCGGCATCAGCAGCTTGAAGACCCGCTCACGCACCAAGTAGCGCGTCACGTCCTGCTCCATCTTGACCAGGAACCACTCGGTCAGGCGGCGCACCTCGGCGCGCCGGAACGGCTCGTCCGGAAGCAGCCTGCGGTCACGCTTGAAAACCCCGAAGACCTCGTCGATGAACTCGGCTATGACCGTCGCACCGCACACCGCCTGCAGCGAATCGTCGACATAAACGGGCAGGGTCGCCGCCGGATTCAGCGCAAGAAAGTCCGGGCGCTGCTCCCAGGGCCGCTCCTCGACCAGTTCGGCTTCAAGTTCATATTCGTAAAGCACCAGCCGCACGAAACGGGACGCTGCGGACATCGGATGGTGATAAAGCGTCGGCATACTGTCTTAAATCTTATCCACGAAGCTGATTCGGCAAAATTATCTGGATATAACGGGCGAAAAAGCTATAGAGCGCATCTTGTTCAAATGAAAGCGTTTGAACAAGATGGCCGCCGCCGGGTCGTATGGCGCCGATCCGGCATGGCTTCATCTTGAAAATCGGGACGCAGCAGGAATTCTTGATGGCTGAACAGACAATCACCGGCGCGTTGCTGCTTGGCCTTCTGGAAGGGCTGACGGAGTTTCTGCCCGTTTCGTCGACCGGTCATCTGCTGCTCGCCGGGCATTTCCTGGGTTTCGAATCGACCGGCAAGACCTTCGAGGTGCTGATCCAGCTCGGTGCGATCCTGGCGATCCTTTCGGTCTATTTCACGCGGCTGTGGCAGCTTCTGCTGGCCTTTCCGACCGACTGGCGCGCCCGGCGCTTCGTTTTCGCGATCCTGCTTGCCTTCCTGCCGGCGGCGGTGATCGGCGTCATCGCCTACAGTTTCATCAAGACGGTGCTGTTCGAAACGCCGCTGCTGATCTGCATCGTGCTCATCCTCGGCGGTTTCGTGCTGATGGCGGTCGACCGTATCAAGCGCCCGCCGCGCTATACCGATGTGATGGATTTTCCGCTGGCGCTGGCGTTGAAGATCGGCCTCATCCAGTGTCTTGCCATGATCCCCGGCACGTCGCGCTCGGGCGCAACAATCGCCGGCGCGCTGCTGCTTGGCACCGACAAGCGCTCCGCCGCCGAGTTCTCCTTCTTCCTTGCCATGCCGACCATGGCGGGCGCCTTCGCCTATGATCTCTACCAGAACTACAACCAGCTTTCGGCCAATGATGTGACGGTGATCGCGGTCGGTTTTGTCGCCGCCTTCATCACCGCGGTCATCGTGGTGCGCACGCTGCTCGATTTCGTTTCGCGCTACGGCTTCGCCCTTTTCGCCTGGTGGCGCATCGCTGTCGGCACGGCCGGGCTGATCGGCCTTTATTTCTGGCCTTAGGATAGAGCGATGTTTCTCGGGATCGACACCGGCGGCACCTATACGGATGCTGTCCTCTACAGCGAAGAGGACGGCGTTCTCGCCAAGGCCAAGGCGCTGACCAGCCGCCATGATCTGGCGGTCGGGATCGGCGAGGCGGTGTCGAAGGTCCTGACCGCCGCCGACAGGGCCGCGGCATCGGTCGAACTCGTCTGCCTGTCGACGACGCTTGCGACGAATGCGCTCGTGGAAGGCCAGGGCGGGCGGGTCGCGCTGATCATGATCGGCTTCAAGCAGGAAGACCTGCGGCGCGACGGGCTGTCCGAGGCATTGGGCGGCGACCCCGTCACCTTTCTGCCGGGCGGCCACAATGTGCATGGCAACGAGACGCCGCTCGATCTCGGTCCGCTCGAGGCCACGATCGACACGCTGAAGGAAGAGGTCGCCGCCTTTTCGGTCGCCGGCTATTTCGCCGTGCGCAATCCGGCGCACGAAATCGCCGTGCGCGACTTCATCCGCGAGCGCACCGGCCTTCCGGTCACCTGCAGCCACGAATTGTCGTCCAGGCTCGGCGGTCCGCGTCGGGCGTTGACGACGCTGCTCAATGCCCGGCTCGTCGCCATGATCGACCGGTTGATCGAAGCGACGGAAGGTCATCTGGACACGAGCGGCATCAAGGCGCCCCTGATGGTGGTGCGGGGCGACGGCGCCCTGATTTCGGCCGGACTGGCGCGCCAGCGGCCGATCGAGACCATCCTGTCCGGCCCGGCGGCCAGCCTTGTCGGGGCGCGCCACCTGACCGGCATGAGCGATGCGGTGGTTTCCGACATCGGCGGCACGACGACGGATGTGGCCATCCTTGAGGACGGGCAGCCGCGGCTTGACCCGGACGGCGCTGTTGTCGGCGGCTTCCGCACCATGGTGCAGGCGGTGGCCATGCACACATTCGGCCTTGGCGGCGATTCGGAGGTGCATGTCAGCGAGACCGGTCTGGAGACACGGCTGGAACTCGGCCCACGCCGGCTAATGCCGCTCAGCCTTGCCGCCCATATCGATCCCGAACCGGTGATCGCCGCCCTGCAGCGGCAGCTCGATGCCGGATATGCCGGTCGTCTCGACGGGCGGTTCGCTTGCCGCACGGGCGTTCCGGAACGGTTCGCGACCGGGCTGCAGGCCCAGGAACTGGGACTGTTCGAACGGATCACGGCAGGCCTTGCGCCGCTCGACAGGATCCTGACATCGGCATCGCAGAAGGCGACGCTCGACCGGCTGGTAATGCGCGGCCTCGTCCATGTGGCCGGCTTCACGCCGTCCGATGCCATGCATGTGCTCGATCGCCAGGACAATTGGAACGGCGAGGCCGCCGGTCTCGGTGCTCAACTTCTGGCGCGGCGCAAGAGCGGCGCCGGCAAACCCATTGCCGAAGATGCCGAGACGCTGGCGCAGATGACCGTCGACCGCCTGACACGGCAGTCCTGCGAGATGATCCTGTCGGCCTGTCTGGCGGATGAGGGCGAGGCGCAGATCGACGCGGCACGGTCGCGGTCGGTCGCGCGGGCGCTCGAACGTGTCCATGGCATCGTGCGCTTCCACCTGACGCTTGACCGGCCGCTTGTCGGCCTCGGCGCCTCGGCGGGCAGTTATTATCCCGACATCGCCGCGATGCTTGCGAGCGACAGCGCCATTCCGGACGATGCCGACGTCGCCAACGCCATCGGCGCGGTCGTCGGCCATGTGCGCTCGACGGTCACCGTTTTCGTGACGGCGCCGCAGGAAGATGTGTTCGCCGTCAACGGCGCCGGGCTGAGCGAGCGCTTCCGCAATGAGGAGGAGGCGATGAACCGGGCACGCGAAATCGCCGGGATCGCAGCCCGCGACGAGGCCCTCGCCGCCGGCGCTGAAGATACTCACGTGACCCTGCGGGAAACCGTCAAGGCGCCGGAGATCGAAGGCATTCGCAGCCTGGTCGAGGCGCGGGTGGTTGCGACCGCCGACGGGCGACCGCGCATTGTCCGTGAAAACGGCTAGAGAAAATCCGCCTCAGATCACCACGACCTTGGTGCCGAGCGGCACGCGCTCGTAGAGATCGATGACATGGTCATTGACCATGCGGATGCAGCCGTTCGACACCGAGCG
The DNA here is from genome assembly GCF_027889715.1 of Allohoeflea poritis. Lineage (GTDB taxonomy): Bacteria > Pseudomonadota > Alphaproteobacteria > Rhizobiales > Rhizobiaceae > Hoeflea_A > Hoeflea_A poritis. The sequence goes on along the minus strand of NZ_JAPJZH010000021.1, from coordinate 14,514 downwards.
GCCGATCGTATCGGGCTGGGTGGTGCCGTGGATGCGGTAATAGGTGTCGCGGCCGCCCCGGTAAAGATAGAGCGCCCTGGCGCCGAGCGGATTGTTGGGACCGCCCGGAACGCCCTTGGCGTAGCGGGCATATTTTCTCGGCTCACGGCGGATCATATTGTCCGTCGGCCGCCAGCTCGGCCATTTAGCCTTGCGCTCGATGGAGGCCACGCCCTTGAACCGAAGCCCTGCCTTGCCGACGCCGACGCCGTAGCGGCGCGCCCTGAAAGGCGAGACGACGAGATAGAGGAAGTGGTTGCGCGGATCGACGACGATGGTGCCGGCCTCGTATCCGGTAAAGCGCACCATCTGCGGCTTGTGGCGCGGATCGACCTTGAAATTCTTGTATTTCTTGGTGTGGTGGGCGGCGGCGGTGCCGGCTTTCTGGGCGACCATAAAGGCCGATGCCGCAAGCAAAAGATTTCGTCTGCTGATCATGGATCTCATTCCGTTTCAATGACATTGCAAATGGTGGAGCGGCGTGTTCGCTCCGATTGGCGAGGTCATGAAATGGGCGGGCGCAGAAGCTTGTGACTGCCGGGCGGCGCCACCGGATGCGTTTCGCTCATCGAATAGATGGCGATCGGCTTGACGAAGCTGATATCCGCCTGGGCCGGCAGAAATGTGCAGTCGGACTGGCAGGACCCGGCGCGTTTCATGCGCTTCATCAGCGTATAGTAGCAACACATGTCCCTGGGCGCGGTCAGGATGACCGGTTCGCCGGCGTCATCGGTTTGCGCGACAACAGATACCATCGTGGATGCTGCGGACGCGGGTGCCAATACTGTGGCCGATTGGGCCACGGCAAACGCGCACAGTATAAGAACAACAACAAAACCCCTCATGGGGCAAATCTAACGTATAAATCCCAACAATTCCATTGCCGACCGGTCACGCAAGCGTGAGCGTCCTGTGAGCGACACAGCCTGACGGTGCCAATCCATTCAGGAAAGGCCTTCACGTGGATGTCGGCAATTGCCTACTGATTTTTTCCGATTTGGAATAAATCTTTCTCATCTTCGTTAAATTGACAACAAATCGCCGGATATGGGATGCAGGCGCAACTTAAGTAAGCCGGGCATCTCAAGGAGCACGCAATGGCATCGGTTACCGAACACGGCCTGTCAATCGATCGGGGTCTGCACCAGTTTCTGACGGAAGAGGCGCTGCCGGGCAGCGGGGTCGACGCCGATGCCTTCTTCAAAGGGCTTTCCGACCTCATCCATGATCTCGGCCCGCGCAACCGCGAACTGCTTGCGGTGCGCGACGCCATGCAGGAACAGATCGATGCCTGGTACCGGGAAAACGGCGCGCCGACGGATCTCGAGGCCTACAAGGCTTTCCTGCGGGAGATCGGTTATCTGCAACCCGAGGGCGGCGCGTTCAGCATCGAGACGGACAATGTCGATCCGGAAATCGCCAGCATTGCCGGCCCGCAGCTGGTCGTTCCGGTGATGAATGCGCGCTACGCGCTCAACGCCGCCAATGCCCGCTGGGGCTCGCTCTACGATGCGCTCTACGGCACCGATGCGATCCCCGAGGATGGCGGTGCGGGACGCGAAAGCAGCTACAACGCCGTGCGCGGCGGCAAGGTCATCGCCTGGGCGCGTGCCTTCCTGGACGACTCGGCGCCCATCGACGGCTACTGGGCCGAGGTCAGCGCACTGGCGATCGACAATGGCGAACTGGTCATCGCGCTGCAGGACGGCAGCAGGCGCGGCCTGAAGAACCCGGCACAGTTCGCCGGCTACAAGGGTGATCCGCAATCGCCGTCGGCGGTGCTCCTGAAAAAGAACGGTCTGCATCTGGAGATCGTCATCGACCCGGAAAGCGCCGTCGGCAAGGACGATGCGGCGGGCATCTCGGACATCGTCCTGGAATCGGCGCTGACGACGATCGTCGACTGCGAGGATTCGGTCGCGGCGGTGGATGCCGAGGACAAGACGATCGTCTACCGCAACTGGCTCGGCCTGATGAAGGGCGATCTGACCGAGGAGGTCTCCAAGGGCCGCGGTTCCTTCACCCGGCGTCTCAATGCCGACCGGGAATACCTGGATCCCGCCGGCGAGACATTCGCGCTGCCCGGGCGGGCCTTGATGCTGGTGCGCAATGTCGGCCACCTGATGACCAATCCGGCGGTCCTCGACCGCGACGGCAACGAGGCGCCGGAAGGGCTGATGGATGCGATGATCACCGGCCTGATCGCGCTGCACGATATCGGCCCCAACGGTCGCCGCAACAATTCCCGCGACGGCTCGATGTATGTGGTCAAGCCGAAGATGCACGGCCCCGAGGAGGTCGGCTTCGCATCGGAAATCTTCGCACGCGTCGAGGACGCGCTCGGCATGGCGCGCAACACCATGAAGATGGGCATCATGGACGAGGAGCGCCGCACCACGGTCAATCTGAAAGAGTGCATCCGCGCGGCCAGGGACCGCGTCGTCTTCATCAATACCGGTTTCCTCGACCGCACCGGCGACGAGATCCACACCTCGATGGAAGCCGGTCCGATGATCCGCAAGGGCGACATGAAGCAGGCGCCGTGGATCGCCGCCTATGAGGACTGGAATGTCGATATCGGCCTTGAATGCGGGCTTTCCGGCCATGCGCAGATCGGCAAGGGCATGTGGGCAATGCCCGACATGATGGCGGCCATGCTGGAGCAGAAGATCGGCCACCCGAAGGCCGGCGCCAACACGGCCTGGGTCCCCTCGCCGACCGCCGCCACGCTACATGCGACGCATTATCACAAGGTCAATGTCGCCGAGGTGCAGGCCAATCTCAAATCACGGACCCGCGCGAAGCTCGACGACATCCTGTCGGTACCGGTCACCGAGCGTCCCAACTGGACGCCGGAGGATATCCAGCGCGAACTGGACAACAATGCGCAAGGCATCCTCGGCTATGTGGTGCGCTGGGTCGGCCAGGGCGTCGGCTGCTCCAAGGTGCCCGACATCAACAATATCGGCCTGATGGAGGACCGGGCGACGCTGCGCATCTCGGCGCAGCACATGGCCAACTGGATGCATAACGGCATCGTTTCCGAGGACCAGATCGTCGAGACCATGAAGCGCATGGCGGCGGTTGTCGACAAGCAGAACGAAGGCGATCCGGCCTACCGCAACATGGCCGGCAATTTCGATGGTTCAATCGAATTCCAGGCCGCGCTCGAACTGGTTCTGAAAGGCCGCGAACAGCCGAGCGGCTATACCGAGCCGATCCTGCACCGGCGGCGCCAGGAAATGAAGGCGGCGCTGGGCGGGTGACTTGCGAGTAGCAGATAGATCGTGGCCAAAAGCTTGTTTGACCGAGGTATGCACCTCCGAGCATTGGGGCGAATTGACCCAATGAAACAATTCCTGGCAGCGTTGATGACCTGGATTTTGATTCCAACGTCCGCATCAGCGCTTGATCTTGACGACCTGCTCCTGGGCTTCGAATTGGGCAGCACCGTGGAGCAAGCTGAACGGCACGCGCGCTCCCAGGACTGGAAGATCGAACCGTTGTCGCCACACTTGCCGAGAGAATGGAAAGTTGTCGGTGCTGAGGCCGGCCTATTCGTATGCGAGGGGCGCGTCTTGGCGGTTCGACGCCAACTCGAAGGGGGCCTTGATGAATTTGCCGCCATGGTTCAGAGAATGCCGGCTTATCTGGGCAAGCCAACGACACAAGTCGCGACATTTATGGCAGGCGTCACCCGTATTTCAACTGTCGATACACGGTTTGAGGAGATGGATGATATTGGAGCGTCGATCCAGCTTAGCAGCACTGACGGAAAGATCGGATTGAACACAAATGTATGGTTGAGTGTCGAATGCTCCGACTAATCTGACCATTGGAACCCATAGTCCGGGGTAGGCGCTTTTTGCGAGAATGATGACCTTTTGGAAAAGACCGGCGATCAGTCGCTCGTCCTGTCAACGAGTTTTTTCACCGTGTTCCAGTTTCGCGCCGTTCCACTGCGCCCCAGCATTTTTTCAAGGCGCGCGGGTGTTGCCCTGGAACGGGCAACGCCGTTCACATAGTCGATGTAAGCTTCCCGACCGAAGCACTTTATGATTTCGGGGCCGTCATAGACTTCAAGCGCCTTGATTTGGTCTGCGGTTGGTGCCGCGTCCATAAAGAGAATGAGCAAATGGTTCGGACGCATTTCCGCCGCGCTCGCAAAGGGATTGTCAGTCATGACGCTCCGCAGTTCTTTTGGGCGGCGTAAAAACACTTCGTTATCAAGGCCATACCGGGCAAGGATCCCCGTCAGAAGTTCCATCAGCTCCGGCCGTTGCCCGTCAGAGCTGAACAGCAGGTTTCCCGTCGCCAGGACCGTTTCGACGTTTTTCAGCCCGGCTGCGGCGCACGCGTCCCTGAGTTGAGACATCGACATCACCTTGTGCGTTGCCGGCCCGATTGCGCGGATCAGTCCAACCCAGTTTTGTTCGCCAGTGGCCATCGGGTGATCCTATTCGCATTTTGCACCGCTGCTAAGTTGCCCTAGATCCACTCTGACAGCATTTCCGCGAATTGCAGCGTCGCAGAATCAGGGGATTCCATCCGCTATGGCGCGCATCAGGCACCGGCGTAGTTGCTGATCGGTGTGATCGTGAGACCACGGGGATAGGACATGAGTATGCATCGTCAGTGTTCTTCCGAAACCGAACAGTGAGGGGCTGAAACTTCGACAATCGGATCACGAGCGGTATTGCGGGTCAAGAACACGCCCGGATGGCCGGGTGCGCTCACAATATGCGCCAGGCGGCGACCAAGAGTATTATTCCGGTTGCCACCTGCAGCGATACGGTGACGATCCGTATCGTTTTCCCGTTGTTTTCCAAAAATCTGGAAAGGCCCTTGCGCGAAAGATTGGCCGCCAGCGCGACCGAAACCAGCACCATCGCCACGCCAACCAGCATGACAAGAGCAAAAGCCAATCCGGCCTCCGTCACGCCGCGCGAGACGGCAAAAACCATGACAAAGAAGGACAGCGGGCACGGGATCAGACCCGCGAAGAAGGCAAACGCCACGCTGCGCCCGGCGAGATGGGCATGAGCCTGCGGCCGCAGCGAAGACACAATCATCCAGATGCCAACAAGCGCAAGCAGCCCGCGGCTGAGGGTCTCCAGAACCGGGGTCTGGCTTGAAGCTCCGAAAGTCACCGACACCAATGGCAATGACAGGAGCACGATCAGCACGGACATCAGAATATGCACCGAAGACAGGATCAGACCGGTTCCGGCGGCGCGCCATGCGCTTGCCGGCGTGGCCATTGTGTAGGCCGCCAGCAATGTCTTCGAGTGACCCGGCATCAGCGCATGCACGATGCCGAAGACAACGCCCATCGGCAGGAAGACCGCCAATTCGGACCAATCGCCGGTCTCGGCATAAAGCTTGATGCGCTCGCCGAAGGCCAGATAGATTTCCCGCTGTGTCTCGACCGTCAGATTGAACAGCCAGGCAATCATCGAAGGCGCTCGACTCTCGCATATTCAGGGATGATCTGTCCTCCGTTCCTGAAAGTCGCACAGGACATGACAAATAAACCGTGTGGCTACATATCCCGCCTAGAGATATTTGGCGATCTTCTTGAGTTCGTCGATCCCGCGCCGCTTTTCCGCGTCGAGCGGCCCCACGACATCATCCAGACAGTGATCGAGGTGGTCCTCGATCAGCGTGGTCTTGGCATTGGCGACGGCACTTTCCACGGCCTGTAGCTGTTGGGCGAGCGCCAGGCAATCTTCTCCGCTTTCGATCATGGATATGACTTTTTCCAGATGTCCCCTTGCGCGCTTCAGGCGATTGACGATGGCGGGATGGCTTTGGTGTCGATGCGGCGTTTTCATGACTTGATCCTATCCTCCTCCATAGGATAAAAGTCAAGCGATTCATGTCTGGGAGCAAACGAACCAATGCCCATGTTGAGAGTCGGAACGCTGGCCGGTTTATCAGTTCTGGTGCTGCTGTTGGCAGGCAGCCGCGATGCGTTTGCGCACGCCGTCGCCGAGGGAGACAAGGGCTACATCCTTGAGATCACCGGCGTCCATATCCTGCCGTTCATCTATCTCGGTGCGAAGCACATGGTCACCGGATACGATCACATTCTGTTCCTGCTGGGCGTGATCTTCTTTCTCTACAGAACCAGGGACATAGGTCTCTATGTCAGCCTGTTCGCCATCGGCCACTCGACGACCATGCTGCTTGGCGTCTATTTCAACATCGGCATCAACAGCTATATCATCGACGCCATCATCGGGTTGTCCGTGGTCTACAAGGCGCTCGACAATATGGGCGCATACCAGCGCTGGTTCGGGTTCCAGCCGAACACCAAGGCCGCGACCTTTATCTTCGGGCTGTTCCACGGCTTCGGACTTTCGACCAAGATCATCGAATACGAGATCTCTCCGGACGGGCTGGTTCCCAACCTTCTGGCCTTCAATGTCGGCGTGGAAATCGGGCAGTTGCTGGCGCTGTCCGCAATCCTGATCGTCATGAGTTTCTGGCGCAAGACGATCGGCTTCTGGCGCCACGCCTATAGCGCCAACGCCGTGATCATGTGCCTCGGCTTCGTGCTCATGGGCTACCAGATCACCGGCTATTTCGTGAATTCGTAAGGAAAACACCGTGTACAACACCGACCTGCCGACACGCGCTGAACTGCCCTCTTCCGCCCGTTTGTGGCGCTCGACCATCATTGCCTTTGTGGCCGCGATTGCGATCCTGATCACCATTGTCCTGCCATCGGAATACGGCATCGATCCGACGCGTATCGGCCGAATACTTGGACTGACCGAAATGGGTGCGATCAAGATGCAGCTATCGGCGGAAGCCGAAGCTGATCGCCGGTCGGCAACGCAAGCCCGGGTGCCGGTTCCCGACACTCAGGCCGTTCCGGCACCACAGGGGGGCAATGCCGAGATCGAAATGCGGCTCTCGGCAATCGAGCAGCGCATCGACGAGATTGCCCTGTTGCTCTACAGCGGTGTGCAGGCGCCGGTGGGCCAATCTGCTCCCGAACAACAGGCCGAGCAGACACAGGAGCAATCCGCGCTTGCCGTTCCAGCTTCACGCCCCGAAGAAACGGCACCGGTCAACGCATGGGCCGACGAGGTCTCATTCACCTTGCAGCCCGGCGAAGGGATCGAGCTCAAGCTCGTGATGCAGGAAGGCGCTGTCGCCGAATTCGAGTGGACAGCCAACGGTGCGGTTCTGAACTACGACACCCACGGGGATGGCGGCGGCAACAAGATCTCCTATGAAAAAGGCAGGGGTGTTGCCGAACAGACCGGATCGATCACCGCCGCGTTTGCGGGCAATCATGGCTGGTTCTGGAGGAACCGCACCGACCAGCCGGTGACACTGACCCTGCGGACCCGTGGCGACTATTCGGAACTCAAGCGAACCGTCTGATGGACGCCTGCATCGATTGGGCGGCATAGGCGCCGATACAGCGGGCTTCGTGGCAGCAGCAAAGAGGAATCAAAAGCAGCTCAGGCCTGCTGAGCAATGTCAACCGGGACCGGCAACGGCTCGAGCCTTGCCGCAACGGCATCTTTCATTTCGGCATTCACCCCGGCCGGCAGCGCCACCGCCGCGGACAGTTTGCCATTAGCAGACAGGATCACTTCCACCGCGGCACCTTTCACACCCGCCTCCGCCAGCATATCCCGCACAATGTTCTCCACCGCCATGCGGCGCAGTTCCGGCTTGAAGATCTTGCCGACATTGGTCATCGGCATGGTGGGGATAATGGACACCGATTTCGGGCGCGCGGGCGGTTCGTCGACGCGGGTGCTTGTCCAGTCAAGCAACTCTTCCTGGGTGACCTCCACGCCCGGCATCAGAACCGCGAAGGCGACGGGCAGTTCGCCGGCATAGGCGTCGGGCGCGCCGACGGCGGCACAGAGCTGCACGGCCGGGTGCGAGCCGAGCGCATCCTCGATCACCTTGGGATCGATATTGTGGCCGCTGCGGATGATGAGATCCTTGGACCGGCCTGTAAGGTTCAGCCGGCCTTCATCGTCCATCCAGCCGACATCGCCGGTCGCAAGCCAGCCATCAGCGGTGAACGCTTTCTTCGTCGCCTCGGGATCGAGGAAGCCGGGAAACACGTTCGGCGCCTTGAAGAGGATCATGCCGTGCCGGCCGGGCGACAGATCGCGGTCGGACGGGCCGCCATCGGCATCGAGCGCGACGATGCGGGTCCGCGCGTAGGGAATTGGAAAGCCGACACAGCCGGCGGGCGCGTGCACGCCGGGCGGGCGGATGGAGCTGATGCCGGCCATCTCGGTCATGCCGAGCGCTTCGTGCACATGCAGCCCGTAGAGCGTCTCGAAGCGCTCGGCGAGCTCCGGCGGCAGGATGGCGGCGCCGGTACGGCAGTAGCGGATCGAGGCGATGTCGGCATCGCCCACAGGCACATTGGCGAGCGCCGCCAGCACCGTCGGCACCGCCGAGAGCGATGTCGAACGGTATTTTTCGACGAGGCGCCAGTAATTGGCCCGCACTTGCTGGCTGCGGAACAGCGCGGTCGTCGGAATGATCGTCTCGACGCCGGCCGACAGCGCGGTGAGCGCGCCCGGCAAGACGCCGGCGACATGAAACAGCGGATAGCCGTTGATGCTGACGTCCTGCGGCGTCAGCCCCATAAGCTGGACGCTGGCCCAGGCGGTGAAGACCTGATTGGCGTGGCTGTGCATGGCGAGCTTCGGCGCGCCGGTGGTGCCGCCGGTGTGGAAATAGGCCGCAATGTCGTCCGGGGCGATCTGCCGGCCGCTGACAAGACGGTCCGCCGGCTGGCCTTCCAGCAGCGCCTGGAAATCGCCATCCCCGCCATGATGCGGCGGCACAGCCTCGTCATGCGGCGCGACCCGCAGCACTTTCAGCCCGTTCACCGCATCGCGCAGCGCCATCGCCTTCGACCAGTAGCCGGCATCCTCCTCCGCACCATAGGCGATCAATATCTTCGCATCGGCGGCGCGCAGCAATTCGGTCAGCTTGTCGAGCGACAGCAACGGGTTGAGCGGCTGGACGATGCCGGCCGCCTCGCCGCCCCACAGCACAAGGTGATATTCGAGGCAACCCGGCAGGAGCGCCGCCACCGCATCGCCCGGCCCGACGCCAAGAGCGTGCAGAAGGTTGGCGGTTCTGGTGATGTCCTCGAAAAGCCGGCAGTAGCTCCAGCGGATCGGTGCGTCGTGCGGATCGCCGGTGCGCAGGAAGGTCAGCGCGATCTTGTCTTCGAAGGCGCGCGCCGACTCGGCAAAGATTTCATAGGTGCTTCGAACCGTCACCGCTTCAGCAAGCGGTGTTTCCTCAAGCCGTCTTATGTCGGCGATGGAGCGGATCGGGGCAATGGGCGCAAAGGGCATGGGGTCCTGTCCGGGTGGTCCGGCAGCGACCCGCCGGGATAAATCGGGAGCCCATATTTGTTCAATTGCGGACGCTTGGCAATGCGCCCGATGCTGCTCAGAACGGCAGTTTCATGCCCGGCGGGATCGGCAGGCCGGCCGTCAGTTCCTGAGTCTTTGCCTGAACGGCGGCCTCGACCTTCGACTTGGCGTCATTGTGGGCGGCGACGATCAGATCCTCGAGGATTTCGGCCTCGTCCTCCTTGATCAGCGAGGGATCGACGGACATGGACAGCATGTTGCCCTTGCCGTTGAGCTTTACGGTGACAAGGCCGCCGCCGGAGGTGCCTTCAAGCTCAAGCTGCTCGATCTCCTCCTGCAGGCCGGCCATCTTCTCCTGCATTTCCTTGACCTTGCCCATCATGCCCATGAGGTCACGCATCTTGTGTCTCCATTGCTTGCGCCTGGCGGCGTCTGCTTTCGCTTAATTGTCGTTGTCTTCCGGCAGGATGTCGCCGTCCTCGCTCTGCTGCGCGGCGGGCGGCTCCATATCCTCGTCCCTGATGCGCACATCGGTGATCCTGGCACCGGGAAACTGGTTGAGGATTGCGGCGACATCGGGGTCCTGGCTGGCATCGCTGACGAGTTCCTCGCGCTGCGCCTTTTCCATTTCCTCGATCGTATGGCCGCCGCGTTCGCGGCTGATGGCAATGATCCAGCGCATGCCGGTCCATTGCTTCAGCTTGCCGTCCAGCTCGCCGACCAGCGATTTCGGGGCATCCTCGGCAAGGCCGATCTCCAGCCGCCCGGCCTCGATCTTAACCGGGCGCAGATATTTGCGGATCATCGCCTTCAGCTTGGCGTCGCGGTGCTCACCGGCAAGATCGGCAAGATCGGCAATACTGTTGATGATCGGCTGCGGGCGCGCCGGCTCGGCGGCTGCCGAAATCTGCTGTTCTGGCGCACCGCCCTCGACCGGGCGCAGCATGGCGACCGGGCCGGACCCTGACGGGCGGGGTGCCGGGCTGCTATTATCGAAAGATGTGGCGGATGATTGCGGCGCGTCACCGATTGCCGGTGATCCGCCGTTTGACTGGCCGTCAGCCGGTCCGCCGGCGTTGCGCGCCAGCGCTTCATTGAACTGTTTCACCGCGTCGCCCGGCGACGGCAGGTTGGCGGCGTGCGTAAGGCGGATCAGCACCATCTCACAGGCGGCAACCGGCCGGCTGGACTGTTCGGTCTCCGGGATGCCCTTCAGCAGCATCTGCCACAGCCGCGACAGGACGGGGACCGATAATTCGCCGGCGAATTCGCCGCCGCGGGTGCGTTCGACTTCGCTCAGCGACGGATCCGAGGCCGCGTCCGCAACGAATTTCAGCCGCGTCACCAGATGGGTGAAGTCGGCGAGATCGGTTAGGATCACCGTGGGATTGGCGCCGCCGTCATAGAGTCCGCGGAATGTCGACAGGGCAGCAGTGATGTCGCCCTTGGCCACCTCATGGAAGAGTTCGACGATGCGGCTGCGGTCAGCGACACCCAGCATGTCGCGCACCGCCGCCGCCTCGACCTTGCCGCCGCCATGGGCGATGGCCTGGTCCATGAGCGAGAGACCGTCACGCGCCGAACCCTCGGCGGCGCGAGCGATCATCGCCAGCGCCTCGTCGTCGATGGCGACGTCTTCCTTCCCGGCAATGGAGCGGAAATGCGCGATCAGATCGGCGGCTTCGATGCGGCGCAGGTCAAAGCGCTGACAACGGGACAGGACCGTCACGGGAACCTTGCGGATCTCGGTGGTGGCGAAGATGAACTTGACGTGTGCGGGCGGTTCCTCAAGCGTCTTCAACAGGCCGTTGAAGGCCTGGGTCGACAGCATGTGAACCTCGTCGATGATGTAGACCTTGTAGCGGGCCGTCACCGGCCGATAGCGCACCTGCTCGATAATCTCGCGGATATCGTCGATCCCGGTGTGGGAAGCGGCGTCCATCTCGATGACATCGACATGGCTGCCGGCCATGATCGCATCGCAGTGCTCGCCGGGCGTCGCGAGATCGATGGTCGGCTTGTCAATGTCATCGGTGCGGTAGTTGAGCGCGCGCGCCAGGATGCGCGCCGTGGTCGTCTTGCCGACGCCGCGCACACCGGTCAGCATATAGGCCTGCGCGATGCGTCCGGTTTCGAAGGCGTTGGTCAGCGTGCGCACCATCGGCTCCTGGCCGATGAGATCGCCGAAATCGCGCGGTCGGTACTTGCGGGCGAGAACCCGGTAGCCGTTTTCGTCTGAAGTCTTGCCGTCGTTCATCTGGGTATTTGGTCCCGGCATTGCATGCGTTGCCTGGCGGAGTGTCGCCCCGGCGGCACGGCCGCGTCAATAGCGCGGCGTTCCTCCGGTCGACGGCAATGAGGGTGGGAGGCTGGCACGGTGACCCGTGCCGTGGCTCGTTAGGGCTGCTTCCTTCCGGACCTGACCCGGTTGGCGAGTGGCTCGTCCACCACCAACCTCCCGCGCTCCATATCGTCAATCGGCGCGGCAAAAGCAAGAGCCCGCCGGAAAAAACCGCACGGACGTGTCTGAGCGGTCAAGGTTCCTGTTGATGCGCATCATTTCCGTTTCATCGACCGTCGCCGACGACTAAGGTCGATGCAAACGGAGGAAAGGCCCGCCCGGTGGAAGCGCTGTTTGTCAATGTCCTGAACGTCATCGTTCCGGTGCTGATCTGCGCCGGCGCAGGATACGGTCTGGCGCTTTTCAAGGCGCCCTTCGACAACCGCACCATCATGACGGTGATCACCAATGTGGGCTATCCGACGCTGATCATATCGCATTTGTCTGCGGGCCATATCGAACTCGACCGCTTTCTCATGATGGCGTTTGCCGCTGCCTGTTCCGTCGCCTGCTTCGGCCTGATCGGCTTCGGATTTCTCAAGTTTATGGGCCTGCCGGCCCGAGCGTTCCTGTCGCCGATGATGCACAACAATGTCGGCAATATCGGGCTTCCCGTGGCGCTGCTCGCCTTCGGCAATGAGGGGCTCGCCTATGCGATGGGTTTCGTGGTGGTTGTCCTGATCAGCATATTCACCGTGGGCATGTGGGTCCCGTCCGGCAAGTTCTCGCTGCGCGATCTTGCTAAATCGCCGATTATCTACGCCGTCATCATCGCGCTTGTTCTGCTGGGGACCGGAACGCAACTGCCGAAGCCGATCGGCGGCGCTTTCAACATCCTCGGCGGCCTGTCGATCCCGCTGATGCTGCTGACCCTCGGTCACACGCTGGCAACGCTCAGGCCCGAGACGATGTGGCGGGCCGTCTATCTCAGCCTCTTTCACATCGCCATGGCGGCACTTGTCGCATTCGGACTTATCCAGGCCTTCGGCTTCACCGGCACCGAACGCGGCGTCCTGATCCTGAGCTGCCTGATGCCGGCGGCGGCGTCCACCTATCTGTTCGTCGAGCGCCACATGCCGGAGATCGCCCATGAAGTGGCCGGCTTTATCCTCATCTCGACCTTGCTGACGATCATCGTGGTGCCGCTGGCGCTGACGCTGTGGATCAACTAGGGCGATCGGTCTTGATTGAAGCCTGAACAGACCGGTCGCAGTTTCAGTCGCGGTCAGCACGGACATCAAATGTGGGCCAAGCTGCAAAAAAGCTGCTAATCTTTCCCAAAGCAGTGATGGGAAGCAAGGGCATGTGTGGTTTCAGGCTCAATGCGCGGCTGGAAGCGGACAGCCGCCTCGTATCCATTTTGGGGCTTTGCCAGCTGCGGTTGATGAACGACAGCCGCTGGCCCTGGTTCCTGCTCGTTCCGCAGCGCGCGGAGGCCGAGGAAATCTATCACCTGACACCGCTGGACCAGACACTTCTGACTTTCGAAGCGGGCGAAACGGCGCGGGCGCTGAAACGGGTCACGGAATGCGACAAGATCAATATCGGCGCACTGGGCAACCAGGTCCGGCAGTTGCATCTGCACGTCATTGCCCGCAGCAGCGGCGATACCGGCTGGCCGGGGCCGGTCTGGGGGGTTGGAAAAGCCGAGCCTTATGATACCAATAGCGCAAATGCGCTGATTGAGGCGATCATCAAGGAAATTTAGGAAACCGCACAATTGACGATTTTCGACGCGCCCGGCGACGGCGGGGAGCCGAGCAGCCAGGTCGCCTTTGCAGGAAACAGCCTCGACCGCAGATCCGAACACCGCGAAGACGATTGCCTGGAACAGGCACTCGCATTGCCCAATGCGCGGCTGTTCGCCATTGGAGACGGCCGGGCCTTTCTGAAAAAGGCGGGAGACGGTTTCAATGCACTGCACAGTCTCGACGAGCTGCGGCAATTCGATCCGGATATGGACAATGCGGTGCTCCTCGGCTTTGCGGAGGGCGATGCGCCGCGCATCGCGGCCCATGTGCGGCTCGACCCGGAAGCGTTGCCGGAAACCATCAAGGCGATAGACAACCGGTCGATCTACATTCAGGGCCTCGTTCGCGGTGACGAACTCGGCCAGCTGGCGCAGGCGGCGAGCCTCGTCGCCTGGGCCCGGTCGCACGCCCATTGCGGGCGCTGCGGCGGCGCCACCGTGTCAAAGGCCGGCGGTTACCGCAGGGAATGCACCAATTGCGGCCAGCTGCATTTTCCGCGCACCGATCCCGTCGTCATCATGCTGGCGGTGGATACGCGGAACGACCGCTGCCTGCTCGGCCGCAGCCCGCATTTTCCGCCGGGCATGTATTCGTGCCTTGCCGGGTTCCTGGAACCGGGGGAAACCATCGAGGACGCCGTGCGGCGCGAGACCCATGAGGAGTCCGGCATCCAAATCGGCCGCGTGCTCTACCATGCCAGCCAGCCCTGGCCGATGCCGCACACGCTGATGATCGGCTGCTATGGAGAAGCGATCTCCACCGATATCCAGATCGACGCACGCGAGATCGAGGACTGCCGCTGGTTCAACCGCGAGGAAGCGGCAGCTCTGATCAGTCGGCAGACCGGCGCCGAAGATTTCAATTCGCCGCCGCCGGGGGCCATCGCCCATCACCTCATCAGCGACTGGCTGAAACTGTCGACCCCTTAGGCTGAATCGACATTCATCGCATCCATAGGATTGCGGCGGCGATATGTATGAAGCTGAGGAAATGGCTTGCGCGT
>NZ_JAPJZH010000020.1 GCF_027889715.1 Allohoeflea poritis | reverse complement strand
CGGCCTGCCGCGCTTCGCCAACGGTCATCGGGGCTTCCAGGACAGGCCCCGATATGGCGGCGACTGTCTTCATGTGCTCCAGCAATCCCCGTGTGACTTCCCAACGCACGGCAACGGCAATGACCGAACCGATTCTCCTTGGCCTGCCGATTCGTTCGCCCGGGCATCCCATGCGCCGGAACATGCGCTCGAGGAAAACATCGGTGACGGTGACAATGTGGGTAATGCCCGAGGCGAGCCCCAATTCGCCGACGCCGCACATGAGCTCGGCTGCCGCGACGGTCACCTGGTTGGAAGACCGGTCCTGTGCAAGGTCCGGATCGATGCAGAAGCGGCTGGACTCCCAAACCGCGGCGCTGCGGATTTTCGGCGCGCCGTCCAGCAGTTCCGGGAACGTGTCCGCCAGCATATTCGGACCGAGCGTCGGCAGCAGCCTCAGGGCGCCGCGCATTCTGCCGCTTATCGGCGAAATGGATGTCACATAGAGCGGGTTTGCCTCGTCGAATGCATCGATTTCCTGATCGCCCGTTACCTGCACATCCCATTTGAGTGCGTCATGAAACACACGTTTGCGCAGGCGAAAAATGTCGGCCGTCTGTTCGGGGCTCGATTTCCGGTCCATTTCGTTAAAGATTCGGATCATGATACTTCTCCAGTCAATTGAAGACTCAAGAAGTATGTGGCTTGACCGTACAGGTCCGGTACTGTCGGTTGTGACAGTATTCAGCATCATCCGATTGTGAGTGCCGCGCGCGCCGGGGCTTCGTATGGGTATGCCGAAAACCGTTTAATGCGGAATGATCCCTTGCGACACCGCAAGCGCCACCGCTTGCGAATTGGTCACGGCTCCGAGTTTGTGCCTCGCATTGGTCATGAAGAAGCGGACGGTTCTGTCGGAGATGCCCAATATCATGGATATCTCCCAGTAGGATTTCCCGGCCGCCGTCCAGGTGAGAACTTCCGATTCGCGTGCCGTCAGATCGGCGGTGATGGCGTCCTGGCTGCCTTGCCGTCGGGCCGAATGCAGATAGGTTGCGAGCACTTGAAGCTCGCCAATCACCTCCTTGCGGTAACGCGGCCATTCCTCCGGCCGTATTTCCACATAAATCGAAAACAACGCCGCCTCGTTACCACGGCTCAGCAACGGGATGCTCATGCCCGTGTCGCCGATGCCATAATCCGCCGCAACGGCAAATGTCTTCCGCGCTGCCGGTTCGTTTCTGTGACGCTCCTGCCAGTCGACCGGCTTGATACCGATCAGGGCGGCCTGCATTACCGGATCAACGGCGTAGAGCTTTCTTTTGTAGACGTTGACGAATTCCTCCGGGAAGGAATGAACGACATCGAGCACATTTTGCTTCCCGCCCGATGAAGACATGTTGACA
Source organism: Allohoeflea poritis (assembly GCF_027889715.1). GTDB lineage: Bacteria > Pseudomonadota > Alphaproteobacteria > Rhizobiales > Rhizobiaceae > Hoeflea_A > Hoeflea_A poritis. Next base: position 87,527 of record NZ_JAPJZH010000020.1, on the reverse strand, counting down.
TAGCACTGGTGGCGTATGCCGTAGTGTGTCTGCATCCTGGCGAGTATGGCGTCTGTATCCCTGAAATCGTCTTTTTCCAGTATGTCGAGAAGATCAAAAAAAGCCTGTCGGACGTGCATATCGAACAACCCCTGAAATTGCGGGCAATGCCATTGTCGATATGAGGCGGGGTCAAGTCCAGCCATTTCGGGTTCGGGCGGCGCTATGGAACCGAGCGTGCCGGTATCGCATAACCCAAGCTTCCGGTGAAACGGATGCAAAAGCCCTGCCGGCTCCTACTCCGGCACTGAAGCCTCGACCACCGCAAGCGTTGCCATATTCACCACGCCGCGAGAGGTAACCGACGGCGAAAGAATATGTGCCGGCTTCGCGCCACCCAGCAGGATCGGGCCCACATGAAGCGCATCGGTCATCGTCTTGACCACGCCGAGCGTGATGTTCGCCGCGTCAAGGGTCGGAAACACCAGGAGGTTGGCCTCACCGGTCAGCGCCGAATTCGGCATCACCCTTTGTCTCAAAGCCTCCGAAATGGCCGAATCGCCGTGCATCTCGCCATCGGCCTCGAGATCCGGATCCATCTCCCGAATGAGCTGGATGGCCCGGCGCATCTTGCTGGCGCTGCCGGACTCGCGCGAGCCGAAATTGGAATGCGAGACAAGGGCCGCGCGCGGCTTGATGCCGAAGCGGCGGATCTCGCGTGCTGCCATGAGTGTCGTTTCTGCCAGTTCCTCCGCCGATGGATCCAGCGAGACATAGGTATCGGTGAAGAACGTCGCACCGCGCTGCGAGATCAGAAGGCTCAGCGCGGAGAAATCCTGAACGCCTTCGCGCCGGCCGATGACCTGGTCGACGTCCCGCAGATGTTTGGCGTATCGGCCTTCCACACCGCAAATCATCGCATCGGCATCGCCGCGCCTGACCGCCAGTGCGCCGATGACCGTCGCATTGGTCCGCACGATCGTGCGCGCGGCCTCCGGATTGATGCCCTGGCGGCCGACAAGGGAGAAATAGAGGTCGACATAGTCGCGGTAGCGCGGATCGTCCTGGGGGTTGGTGATCTGGAAGTCCTTGCCAGGACGAATCTTGAGGCCAAAACGCTGGAGCCGGGTTTCGATGATTTCCGGCCGGCCGATCAGGATCGGCTGCGCGATGTCCTCTTCCGTCAGAACCTGTGTTGCCCGCAGCACGCGCTCATCCTCGCCCTCGGCAAAGATGACCCGCTTCTTCTGGGCGGTCTTGGCCGCCGCAAAGAGCGGTTTCATGATGAGACCGGACTTGAAGACGAAGCGGTTCAGAACGTCCAGATAGGCGTCCATATCCTCGATCGGCCGTGTCGCCACGCCGCTTTCGGCGGCGGCCTTGGCGACAGCCGGCGCTATGCGCAGGATCAGGCGCGGATCGAAAGGCGAGGGGATGAGGTAGTCCGGTCCGAAGACCGGCGTTTCGCCGGAATAGGCCTTTGCCGCCACGTCGGAAACTTCTTCACGGGCGAGATCGGCGATGGCCCGCACGGCGGCCATCTTCATCTCCTCGTTGATCGTGCGTGCCCCGCAATCGAGCGCACCGCGGAAGATGAAAGGAAAACACAGGACGTTGTTGACCTGGTTGGCGAAATCGGACCGGCCCGTGCAGATCATTGCATCGGGCCGTGCTTTGCGCGCGTCCTCGGGCATGATCTCCGGGACCGGATTTGCCAGCGCCATGATCAGCGGCTTGTCGGCCATCTGGACGAGCATTTCGGGTTTCAGGACATTGGCGGCGGACAGGCCGAGGAAGACATCGGCGTCGACGATACTCTCGTCGAGCCGGCGTTTATCGGAAGGCTGGGCATAGTTGTCCTTCCAGGGATCCATCAGCACGGTGCGGCCCCGGTAAACCAGCCCTTCGATGTCGTGTACCCAGATGTTCTCGTGCCTGGCGCCGAGTTCGACAAGAAGGTTGAGGCAGGCGAGGGCGGCAGCGCCCGCGCCGCTGGTGACGATCTTGGCGTCCGGGAGTTTCTTGCCGGCCAGTTCCAGCCCGTTGATGATCGCCGCGGCGACGATGATGGCCGTGCCGTGCTGATCGTCGTGGAAGACCGGAATGTTCATCTTTTCGCGAAGCCTTGCCTCGACCTCGAAACATTCCGGCGCCTTGATGTCTTCGAGGTTGATGCCGCCGAATGTCGGCTCGAGCGCGGATATGACGGACACCATGTGGTCGACTTCGTTCGAATCGATCTCGATGTCGAAAACGTCTATGCCGGCGAACTTCTTGAAGAGAACCGCCTTGCCTTCCATTACCGGCTTCGATGCGAGCGGGCCGATGGCGCCCAGCCCAAGCACAGCAGTGCCGTTGGAAATGACCGCTACGAGATTGCCCCTTGCTGTGTAGTCGGCCGCCGTGTGCGGCTCGTTCTTGATGGCAAGGCACGGCGCGGCCACGCCGGGTGAATAGGCAAGCGCCAGGTCACGCTGGTTGCCCAGCGGCTTGGTCGCCTGGATTTCCAGTTTGCCGGGGCGGGGATGCTGGTGGAAGAACAGCGCACTTTCGTCCAAATCGCTGTGATCCGCGTTGCCGGAACTGCCGTTCTTCGTATTCATCTGGACCGTTCCTCCGCTGCCGTCGAGTCAAATTGTTTCGGTCATTCTATTTAACCGAATTCGCGGCCGGATAAAGGGCACCTTTAGGCTGCAGTTTCATGCAGATGTTTCAAACGGGCCCGGTCCGGCGGCGGCTGTCATCAGATTGTGACACGACTCTGGTTATCCATCGGCAAGTGAACTGCAGCGGCGGTGACGGCGATGACAGAAACGGTGACCCGATACAGAACCCTGTTCATCTCGGATATTCATCTGGGATCAAAGGCCGCCAAGGCGGACTATCTGATCGACTTCCTGCGATACCACGAGGCGGAGCAGATCATTCTCGTCGGCGATATTATCGACGGATGGCGGCTCAGGCGCAGCTGGAACTGGCCGCAGGACTGCAACGATGTCGTGCAGAAACTGCTGCGCCAGGCGCGCAAGGGCACCCGGATCATCTATATTCCCGGAAACCACGACGAGTTCCTGCGTGATTTTCCTGGCACGCATTTCGGCGGCATCGAGGTGGCGCTGGAAACCATACACGAGGGCGCAGACGGAAAACGCTACCTGGTGCTTCACGGCGATGAATTCGATGTCATCGTCCGCCATGCGCGCATCCTCGCCCATCTGGGCGACTGGGCCTATGATCTTGCGATATTCGTCAACCGCGCGCTCAACAGTGTGCGCCGCCGCGTCGGCCTGCCATACTGGTCTTTCTCGGCCTGGGCGAAGCTGCAGGTCAAGCAGGCGGTCAACTTCATCGGAGAATTTCAGCGGGTCGTCGTCGAGGAAGCGCGCAAGCGGGATGTCGAAGGCGTGATTTGCGGCCATATCCATCATGCCACCATCGAGGATTTCGACGGTGTCAGCTACATCAATACCGGCGACTGGGTGGAAAGCTGTACCGCGGTCGGTGAGGATTTCGACGGGAAGATGCATCTTCTGCGATGGGATCACCACATTCGCCTCGCGCCCAAAAGGAGCGGGCAGGAGAAAGCGGTTGCCGATCGTGCGGCAAAGCGACTGCCGGCCAGGGCCGCCTGAGGCGGCAGCGGTCAATCCGTCAGGGCAGGTTCCGTCCGGGCCGGAAGGCCGGAGGCAATCTCGTCCAGGGTTCGCCTGGCTTCCGGCATGTCGAACATCATCCAGACGTGAAACATCTCGGGTTCGACATTGAGTTCAACGCTGGCGCCGCAGGCGTTGGCGATTTCCGCAAAGGAGACGCAGTCCGGGTACAGGATATCGTGGGTGCCGATGAATATGCGGGTCGGCGGCAGGGCCGACAGATCACCGTATATCGGGCTGACATGATGGTCCTTGAGATCGTCCTCACCGCAATAGAGACGCGCCGCCTCACGCATGGCCTCAACCGCAAGCCATGGATCGTCCTCTGCGATTTCCGCGATCTGGCGGTTCGAAAGACTTGCGTCGAACCAGGGGCTCAACAGCAGGAGTTGATCGGGCGGGCGCACATCGTTCTCGGCAAAATCCAGCGCCAATGCCGTCGCCAGACCGCCGCCCGAGGAATCCCCCATCAGCAGCAGCGTGCCGTCCGAGACCCGTTCCGCGATTTTTGCGTAGAGCGGCCCCAGGAAATCGTGAACGTCGCGCCAGCCATGTTCGGGAGCGAGAGGATAGACCGGTATATGAATGCGCGCGTTCTTCCGGCGGGCCAAGCTTGCAAGAAAGCTCCAGTGCATGGGGCCCAGTTCGAATACGAACGCGCCGCCGTGAAGATAAAGTATGTCGGTGTCCGGCTGCGTGCCCAGCGGGGCCATCTCATAGACCGGAAAGCCATGCCATTGGGTTTCGACAATCTTGTAGTTTTCCCGCACATGGCGCGGGGGATCAATGTTCCGGCGCCGCCTTGCTATGGCAATCTGGCGGTGCAGAGCTTCCGGGCTGCTGAAATGCTTTCGCATTGTCAGCCGAAGCATCAGCAACTGAACTTTACACTTGATACTGGTCATACTGTTTACGCTTGCAACGATCGCTTACGAAATACCGTTACAAAAACACTTGTCAAGTCAATAGGATAAAACGATTTCCGCCATTGTGCGTTCCGCCGATCGGGGAATCTGATAGGTTGGTCGCGCTTCTGTTGTATTTCGCGGCGAGGCGAAGAGGGCGCATGCTCATCGTAAATGAGAACAATCGAAAATGGTGGCTGCTGACAGCCATGTCGGGCGGCCTCGGCCTGGTACTGTTTGACGAGACCGTCGTGGGCGTCGCGCTGCCCGTCATCCGGTCGGAACTCGGCATGTCGGAGATCGCGTCCCACTGGGTGGTGAACGCCTATCTGCTGGTTTTCGCAGGGCTGGTCGCGATCGGCGGCCGGATGGGGGACCTGTTTTCACTCAAGCCGCTCTTTCTGGCCGGTACGGCATTGTTCGGCCTGTCTTCGGTTGCCGCAGGATTTGCGCCGAATACGGAGACGCTGATCATTGCGCGCGGTATACAGGGGATCGGTGCGGCAATCGTCTTTCCACTGTCGCTGTCGATCATCACCCTGATCTTCCCGCCGGAGCAGCGCGGCCTCGCGCTTGGCCTCAATGGCACCATCGGCACCGTCTTCCTGGCGCTGGGGCCCTTCGTGGGCGGGCTGTTCGCCGATTTCCTCTCGTGGCGCTGGATCTTCTGGATCAACCCTTTTCTGACGGCTGCAATGATCTTTATCGTTGTCCGGGCTTGGGGCGATGTCGAGGAGCGGAAAGACGAGCGTCCGCTGGATATACCCGGCGTCGTACTGCTTTGTGCAGGTCTCGGGCTTGTCGTGTTCGCCCTGATGCAAGCGCCCGATTTTGGCTGGAGCAATCCTGTCACGATCATTCCGCTGGCTGTCGGTATCGTGGCATCGGCTCTTTTCGTCGTCCATGAATTGCGCAACAGGGCGCCCCTCATCGATCTGGAACTGTTCGCCAGCTCGACCTTTGCCGCGAGCAACGCGATCATATTCCTCGCGCAGTTCATGAAAGTGTGCACCTTCGTTTTCGGCGCGCTTTATTTCCAGGCGAAACTCGGAATGAGTCCGTTTGTGGCCGGGCTTGCCATATTGCCGCTCGTGGTGCTGCAGCCGTTCCTGGCCGCGCCCACGGGTATGATCGTCGACCGTTATGGAACGCGTCTGCCGTCCGTTATCGGCGTCGCGATCGCCCTTGTTTCCGTCCTGTGGTTCACCCTGGCCATTCCCGGGCAACTTTACTGGTCGATCCTGCCGGCCTTTTTGTTGTGGAGCGTTGCCATGCCGTTCCTGTTCATCGGGCCACAAAAGGCGGTCATGGGTTCGGTCCGGCCGGAAAACCGCGGCCAGGCCGGCGGCATCGTCATGACGGGCCAGATGCTTGGCGGAACCATCGGGATGGCAGTTGCCAGCGCCATATTTTCGACAACGCAAAACTATCAGGCCATTTTCCGGGCCGTCACTGCGTTGACGCTCGTCACACTCGTTTACGTGTGGTTGGCACTTGGTGCGGACGAGGCGGGTTCCGGCATCGAAGCGCGTCCGGAATAGGCCGTCGAAAGGATATGGCGGTGATAAACGACGAAAACCGTAAATGGTGGCTTCTGACGGCGATGGCCGGCGGGCTTGGACTGGTGCTGTTCGACGAGACCGTGGTTGGAGTCGCGCTGCCCGTCATCCAGAAAGAGCTTGGCATATCGGTTCTTGCGTCCCACTGGATCGTCAATGCCTATCTGCTCGTGTTTGCCTGTCTGGTCGCAGTCGCCGGCCGGCTGGGGGACATGTTGCCGCTCAAAACCCTTTATCTGGCGGGGACCGCGCTTTTCGGGATTTCGTCCATCGTAGCGGGTTTCGCTCCCGATGCGGGGACGCTGATTGCAGCCAGGGCTGTCCAGGGTGTCGCGGCGGCGCTCGTTTTTCCGCTGTCTCTGGCGATCGTGACACTGATGTTTCCGGAACGTGAACACGGCAAAGCTTTTGGCATATACGGGATGGTGGGAACGGTGTTCCTGGCGCTTGGGCCGCTGGTGGGCGGCGTTCTGTCGGATTACGTTTCCTGGCGCTGGATCTTCTGGATCAATCCGTTTCTGACCGCGGCGATGATTTTTCTCGTCAGCAAGACCTGGTCGGGAATCGAGGAGAAGAAAGACACGCGGCCGCTGGACATACCGGGCCTGTTGCTGCTGTGCATCGGCGCCGGCTGCCTGGTCTTCGCGCTGATGCAGGGACCGGATTACGGATGGTTGCATCTGTATATTCTGTTGCCGGCGCTGATCGGCGGCGTTGCGTCGGTCGCGTTCATTGTCCGTGAGTTGCGGAGCAGGGCGCCGCTTATCGAAATAGCGCTTTTCCGCGATCCGACATTCGGCGCGGCGAACGCCATCATCTTCACGGCGCAGTTCATCAAGATGGCGCTATTCATATTTGCGGTTCTGTATTTTCAGCGTGTTCTTGGAATGAATCCGGCCCTGGCCGGTGCGGCCATTGTGCCTGCCGTCATCGCACAGCCTTTTCTGGCCGCGCCCGCCGGCAGGCTGGCGGACGCATATGGGTGCCGCAAGACGTCGCTGGTCGGTATCGGCGGATCGCTCGCGGCCATGCTGGTGGTGACCCTTGTGCTCCCTTTGGACAATTACTGGGCAATCTTTCCGGCCTTTTTATTCTGGAGCATGGTCGCTCCGATGCTCTACACCCCGCCGAGAAAAGCTGTCATGCGAGCGGCTGCGGGTACGCAGAAAGGGCAAGCCGGCGGCATTGCCATGTCGGCGCAAATGCTTGGCGGGACCGTCGGAATGGCGGTCTGCAGCGCGGTCTTTTCAACAACGCAATCCTATCAGGGGGTCTTTGCGGCGGTCACCGCGCTGGCGGCCGCCGTCTTCCTATATGCCTGGTTCGGTCTGAAGGACGATACCGGAATTGCCGATCCCGGCTAGCAGTGTCCATTGGTGGAAGTTCTGTCAGGAGGCCTTGCGCACCGCAACCACGGCATTGGTTCCGCCGAAGGCGAACGAGTTGCTGACAGCCACATCGACATTGCGCTTCTTCGCCACGTTGGGCGTGACGTCCAGATCGCATTCGGGATCGGGTTCATCATAATTGACCGTCGGCGGAATGATGCCTTCGTGTATTGCCTTGATGCAGGCAACCAGTTCAACGCCGCCGCTGCCGCCGAGCGCGTGTCCGTGCATGGATTTTGTCGAGGAAATGGCCATCTCGTCGGCATGGCTTCCGAAAACCTGGCGTAGGACCTTCGTTTCCGTCGCGTCGTTTGCCTTTGTCCCGGTCCCGTGGGCATTGACGTAGTCAACATCCTGAGGTGACAGCCTGGCCGAACGCAGGCATTGCTGCATCGCGCGCGATGGGCCGTCAACGGTCGGATTGACGAGGTCCCCGGCATCGGCGGTTATGCCTGTGCCGATCATTTCACACAGAATCTTTGCGCCCCGTGCCTTGGCGTGCTCCGCGTTCTCAAGAACAACGACACCGGCGCCGTCGGCCAGGGCCAATCCCTTGCGGTTGGCGGAAAACGGGCGGCAGGCCTCCGGCGCCAGAACACGCAGCGACTCCCAGGCCTTCAGGACGCCCCAGATCAGCGGCGCGTCAGTTCCACCGACTACGGCAACATCGGCTTCGCCGTTCTTCACGGCATGATATCCGGCGACGATGGCATGGTTGGCCGATGCGCAGGCCGACGTTACGCCATAGACCGGTCCCTTGATGCCGTGCCACATGCTGATCTGGCTGGCCGGCGCGCTCGACATGGAGCGCGGCACGGCCATGACATGGATACGCTTCGCGCCGTCGATGAAACAGCGCCGGTATCCGGATTCGACGATCTCCCAGCCGCAATTGCCGGCGCCGATGATGCATCCGGAACGATTGGCCAGATCGGTATCGCTGAAATCGAGACCGGACTGTTCGATGGCCTGCCGGGCGCTTTCCATCGCAAGAAGCGTGAAGCGGTCGAAGGCGGACATGTAGCGATCCGGCACACCCGCCGTTACCGGCTTGGGGATCTCGCCGCCGATGCCGATCTTGAGATCGTAGGTTTCAATCTGTTCGAAAGGTCTGATGCCGCAAACGCCGTTCTTCATCGCCGACCAGGTCTCGTCGACATCGTTTCCCAGCGCTGATGTGCACCCCATCCCGGTGATGGCAACTTTGGCTGCACTCATGCTTTGGCGGATCCGATGCCCATGGACTTGCCGAGTTCCAGCAGGTCACCCACGGTCTTGATGTTCTCGGCGGCCGAGACGGTGTCGATGTCGATGGCGATATCGTACTCTTCCTCGATCGTCATGATGATTTCAATCAGTTCGAGCGAGTTGACCCCCAGCGAGTCCAGCGTCGTCGAGGAGTCGATCTTGTCCGGATCATGGCCGAGTTGCTCGCCAATGATCTTCGCAATTGTGCGTTCTGGATCGAGTGCCATGGTCTTTTCGGTATCGCTATCGTTACATTGCTTCACAAAGGTTTATCGGCCGCGATTAAAGATTAATCGGCGATCACGAAGAAATGGGATAGCGGTTTCGCAACGGCAGGGCAAGCAGCTATTTGCTTTCCATTTTCTTCAGTAAGCGATCGAGCCTTCGAATATTCTGGAGATCGCGTACCGCCTGTTTTCGGGGAACGGCCGGCGTTCCGTGAAAGATGCCGCCCTGCGGTATCGGTGTGCCCACCGCCGCTGTCGCTCCGATGATTGCGTCATCACCGATCGTCAGATTGTCGCCGACGCCGGCCTGACCGCCCAGGGTGACACGATCACCGACGATCGTGCTGCCGGCGATACCCACCTGAGCACACAGGATGCAATCCTCCCCGATCTGAACATTGTGTCCGATCATCACAAGGTCGTCGATCTTCGTTCCGCGACCCACTGTTGTGGGCTTCAGCGTGCCCGAGTCAATCGCCGTCGATGCGCCGATCTCGACGTCATCGCCGACGATTACCGAACCGAGGCTCTCGTTCTTGAGCAATGTGGAGTCGCGGTCTTCCTTGTCCGATACGCTGCCCGTTTTTCTGGCGGCTTCCACATTGCCGGGATCGACCGGATGAAAGCTGAAGCCATCGGCGCCGAGCACGGCGTTGGGATGAATGACGGCGCGGGCGCCGATCTTGACGCCGATGCCGATGCGGACTCCGGAATTGATGAAACAGCCAGTGCCTATTTCCGCCTGTTTTGAGACCGTCGCCTGCGAAACGATGATCGTGTCTTCACCGATGACAGCGCCGTCGCCGATGACGCACAGCGGCCCGATGCGAACGCCTTTGCCCAAGGTGACATTGCTGCCAATGAAGCTGGATGGGTGCACACCTTCATCCACGCTGGGCCTGCGGCGCAGAAGGGCCGAAAGCACCGGCAGCGTCCTTCGGTCGGCGGGAACGCGGATAACCGTTGCGGCGGCGATTTCAATGCCGGTCACGCCGGCGGGAATCAGCGCCGCTGCTGCCTTTGTCGTCGCCAGGCCTGCCAAGAAATCCGGCATCAGGGCCACCGCCAGGTCGTTGCGGCCATCGGCCAGGTCCGGCTGCACGGCGCGCTCGATTTCGAGGTCGGGATCCCCGTCCACTTCACCACTCAACGTTTCGGCGATCTCATGCGCTTTCAATAGGCTCACTCCCAGATTTCCGGCAGACGTGTGTACGGCGCTCTTCCCGATGATTGGCGGGCCGGCAGAAGCTGCAGCGGTAGCAAAGAATTCAGGTCCGGGCGAGGGTGCTTGCTTCGGGCCGGCGCGACCATACATGCATTCATGTGGTGTTTCAAACCGGTTGCAGGCCTCCAAGGTCACGCCGGAAATGGCCTGTGACCTTTGGCGGTACCCGATTGGATAAGCGGTGACAGGTGGCGAAGAACTCGGTATTTGTCAACTATGCCGTTGCCACCACGCAGTGATTCTAGCAGTGCAGCCTCCGCCCCGGAGGAATCCGGGTCCGTTGACGAGCCGAATGAGCCGAAGGTCGAGGTAAGCACGTCGGAAGGCCAGGCGCATTTGGCCCTGTCCGGTGACTGGCAGCTTTACTGCGTTGCCGAGATCGACTCCACGATGCGCGGCCTTGAGCAATCCCTTTCAGCCCAACTCGTAACCGTGGACTTCGCCAATGTCGGCAAGGTCGACACGTCGGGCGCGCTGATCGTGGAGCGGCTGCGTGATCACCTGGAACTGCGTGGTCTGAAGGTCGCCTATCAGTCGGTCGGCGAGGAACTGAACATTCTTCTCGATGCCGTCGGAAACGCGCTGAGGACGAAATACGAGGAGGAGGGGAGCGATGCGGGGCCGAGGATTATCGACCGGATACTGGCGCCGGTCGGCCGCCTGACGGTCTCCTTCTGGGAAGATTTCATCGCCGCGATGTACATCCTGGGTTCGGCCGTGCGGGGCACGCAGCTCAAACTCGACCGCTCCGCAGGTGTGTCGCCGGCGGCAATCATCAGCCAGATGGATCATACGGGCGTGCGGGCCGTGCCCATCATCGCGCTCATGTCCTTCCTGATCGGCGGTATCATTGCGCAGCAGGGGGCCTTCCAGTTGCGTTATTTCGGCGCCGAAATCTTCGTTGTCGACCTTGTCGGCATCCTGCAGCTTCGCGAGATCGGCGTGCTTTTGACGGCGATCATGATCGCCGGCCGGTCCGGTTCGGCCATTACCGCTGAAATCGGCTCCATGAAGATGCGCGAGGAGGTCGACGCGCTCAAGGTGATGGGGCTCAATCCGGTCGGTGTGCTGGTCTTTCCTCGACTGGTGGCGCTGACCGTCATGCTGCCGGCGCTGACGATTGTCGCAAATTTTGCCGCTCTGATCGGCGCCGGGCTGACGACATGGGTTTATTCGGGAATCACACCCGATACATTCCTGACGCGGCTGCGCGAGGCGATCGACATGACCACCATCATATCCGGCATGATCAAGGCGCCGTTCATGGCGCTGATCATCGGCATTGTTTCTTCCGTTGAGGGACTGAAGGTCGGCGGCAGCGCGGAATCCCTCGGCCGCCACGTCACGTCGGCTGTGGTCAAATCGATATTTGTGGTTATTCTCGTCGACGGCCTTTTTGCCATCTTCTACGGTGCGATCGATTTCTAGGAATGATGGCTGACGTTTCCCACAATCACCACGAACTGAGCGGCGCTGCCGGCAAAGGCACGAACGGACGTGAGTGTATTCTGGAGGCGCGTGACATCAGTGTCGCCTTCGGTTCCCACCAGGTTCTGGACAAACTCGATCTCGACATATGGCGCGGTGAGATCCTCGGCTTTGTCGGGGCATCGGGCGCGGGAAAGTCGGTTCTGCTGCGCACGATCCTCCAGCTCTCGTCACGCCAGGGGGGAACCATCAAGATCCTCGGCGTGGATTATGACACGGCGACGCCGCAGCAGCGGATCGCGCTGGATATGCGTCTCGGCGTGCTCTTTCAGCACGGCGCGCTCTTTTCGGCTCTGACGGTGCTTGAGAACATCCAGGTGCCGATGCGGGAATATCTTGACCTGCCGAAGACGCTGATGGACGAACTGGCGCTGCTGAAGATCGAGTTGGTGGGGCTGCGCCCCGAGACCGCGGATCTTTACCCGTCCGAACTTTCCGGCGGCATGATCAAGCGTGCCGCACTGGCACGGGCGCTTGCGCTGGATCCCGATCTGGTCTTTCTCGACGAGCCCACGTCTGGGCTTGATCCGATCAGTGCGGCCGAGTTCGACGAATTGATCAGCAAATTGCGGGACACACTGGGGCTGACGGTCTATATGGTGACGCATGACCTGGACAGCCTGTTTTCCGTCTGCGACCGCATTGCGGTGCTCGGCAACCGGAAAATAGCCGTTGAAGGGACGATTGAGGACATGCTCGCCAGCAACGAGCCATGGGTTAAGTCTTATTTCCGGGGTAAAAGAGCCCGCTCGCTTGTGCGCGAGAAGTGAATTGGGCCATAGTCGGTCACCGGAATGTTCAAGAATCACCGACGGATGATGAAAGACCCCTGACCGGGTAGGCCATAATGGAAACCAAAGCCAATTACACGCTTGTCGGCCTGTTCACGCTCCTCGTGATGGCTGCGGCTTTCGGTTTTGTCTACTGGATGGCGACATTCGGCAAGTCCGGACAGATGGCGCAACTCGAAATTCGCATTCCGGGTTCGGCCAGCGGACTGAGTGTCGGCGCTCCGGTCCTTTTCAACGGCATCCGTGTCGGCTCCGTACAATCGCTCACAATCGACGGCGTGGATCCGAATTTCGTGCTCGCAATGACCGAGGTCAGAGCCTCGGCGCCGGTCTATGCGACGACAAAGGCGAAGCTCGGCATTCAGGGGCTGACCGGCCAGTCGCATATCGAGTTGAGCGGCGGCGATACGGGCGGCGTCAATATACTGGAAGAGGCCGTCGAGAAGGGCAGTTATGCGATTCTCACGGCGGACGAATCCAGCGTCACCAACATACTGGCGACCGCCGAGGACATTCTCGGACGCGTCAACAAGGCGGTTAAAGGCATTGAGGAGTTCGTCGATACGGCCAAGGGGCCGCTGACCAAGACCGTCGACAATGTGGAGACATTCTCCGACGCGCTGGCCGCCAATTCCGACGGAATCAACGATTTCCTGAAAAACGTGTCCTCGCTCTCGACGACACTTGAGAGTGTTTCGGGCAAACTCGAATCGGTGGTCACGCGGGCCGATGCGATACTGGCGGCGGTGGAGCCTGAGAAGGTGACCGAAATCGTCGATAATGTCGCCGAAGTCAGCGCCAATGTCGCCGACGCATCGACCGACATCAAACCGATCATGGAGGATGTGAAGCAGGCAGCGGCGAGCTTGGCCAAGCTCGGTGAAGATGCCCAGCAGACGCTGGAAGGCATCGATACACTGATCGCGGCCGTGGACGCGCAGAAGGTCAGCGAAACCGTCGACAATGTCGCGGCGGCGAGCGCGCAGGCGCGTCAGGGTATCGCCAGCCTCACCACGGTTGCCAATACGATCGAGAACCGCAACGACGACATCAATCAGATCATCACCAATGTCGAGCAGCTCTCGGCCAGCCTGAATGAAGCGGCACAGAAGGTTCAGACGACACTCGACAAGCTGGACGGGTTCCTGGGGCAGGGTGATGGATCCGGCCTCGTGGCCGAGGCGAAGAAGACGCTTCAGACTTTCCAGGAAGTGGGCGAGAAGATCAATGCTGCCATCGGCCCGATCGCTTCGAATCTGCAGCAATTTACCGGTACCGGGTTGCGCGACTTCGAGGCTCTGGTGAACGAGGCTCGCCGGTCGATCACCCGGATCGAACGGACTTTCACAAAGATCGGGGATGATCCGCAGAGTATCCTTTTCGGCACATCCGGTGACGTAAAGACCTATAACGGGCGGCGGCGACGTTGACATTACGTGCCGGGGCGCTGATAGCTAGAAGGTACTGTGGGGACAGTTTGCTGAGGGGATCTTGAGGTACGGGACCGGTAAATCCTTCGCACTAGCGGCTCTGATGACCGGCGTTGCAGCGCTCGGCGGATGCGCGGCGCTTGGCGGCGGCTCTCAGAAGGACACCTATGAGCTGTCCAGCATCCCGGCCGTAAAGGGTCCGTATTCGCGCGGCCGGCAGGTCGTTGTCACGGATCCGGGGGCTTTGAAGTCGCTTGACGGTGCCAATATCGTCATTCGAACATCGCCCTCCTCGATACAATATCTGGCGAAATCCCAGTGGAACGATAATCTTCCGGAGATCATCCAGGAAAAGCTGGTCGAGGCGCTTGAAGATTCCGGCCGGTTGGGCGGCGTCGGCAAGCCTGGCGACGGCATTGCCGTCGATTACCTGATCTCGCCGACGATACGAGCGTTCGAGATCATCGCCGGTGGCGGCGATACGGCCGTGGTCGAGATATCCGTGCGGATCATCAACGACCGCAATGGCGTCGTGCGCGCCCAAAGGGTGTTTCAGGCAACAGCTCCGGTGCTGACCGATGACAATGAAGGCTTTGTCTCTGCGCTCGACCAGGCCAATGGCAAGGTGCTGAACGACATCGTTGCCTGGGTTCTCAAGATCGTCTGATTGCCATCAAACAGCGACCCAAAAGAAACCGCCGGCACTTTGTGGTGCCGGCGGCTTCGGTTTCAATTTCGACCGATGACTACTTCAGGCGGCCGCTGGCATGGGCAAGCATGGTGTAAACCTTGCCCGTATCCGAAGTCAGATAGGTTTGCGTGACGACCTTGTCGCGGTCGTTCCGTGCCACATCCGCCAGAAGCTTCTCGAAATCTGCGATGTAGTGATCAACCGCGGACCTGAACTCCGGCTCCTGTGCATATTTGTTCTTGATTTCCTCGAAGGTCTTCTGACCCTTGAGCGTGTAAAGACGCCGGGTGAAGATGTCGCGCTCACCGCTCTGGTAACGCCGCCACAGGTCGACGGATGCGTCATGATCGATTGCACGCGCAATATCCACCGACAGCGAATTCAGCGATTCGACCACCTGGCGCGGGTTGCGCTCGCGGGCATTGCTGGCGCTGCCTGTGTTGCGTTGCGGCTGTGCATCTTCTTCTTCCTTGCGAGACGCGCTGCGCAGGAGGTCCCTGACCCATCCTTCGCTCTGAGGCTTGCGATTCTCAGGCTGCCTGCCGGCGGGCTGCGAGCCGCTTTGCATTATTCCCAGGCCGCCGCGCAGGTCACTCTTGGACGAAGCGGGCTTGGCGGCCGGCACTTCACGCGGCGATTCGGCAACCGGTGCTGCCTCTGCCGGCTTCTCAGCTGCCGGTGCCGCTGGAGCCGCCGGTGGCGTCGGCTGTGCAGCCGGTGAGCGCGGACTTGAGTGGTCGAACATCTGCGACGATTGCTGAACGATCGAGGAAAGATCCTGAAGGGCCTTGATCTGCTCCGATACGGCGTTGCGCATCGCCGAGGTGCTTTCGCGCGTCTCCTCGGGAAGATCGAAAACGCCTTTCTTGATTTCCGCACGCGTTTCCGAGAGCTCCTCGCGGATCGAACCGGCCAGTTGGCGGATTTCGTCGGTAGCGCCGGAGAAGCGGCCGATGGCGTCCTCCACGGCTTCCTTGATCGCGCTCTTCATGGTGTCGGCAGTGTTCGATGACCGGTTTTCCGTGTCGGACAGCATGCTGCCGATCGAGTCCAGGGACGACGACAGGCTGCCGGACAGTTCCTTTGCCGTGCTGCTCGCGCGCTGCTGGGCTTTTTCGAACGCATCCTCGACGATCGATTCGAGCGAACGCATGTTCTTCTCGATCTCTTCCGAGCGCTGGACCAGGCCGCTGGACAGGCCTTCAAGCGCATCCTTGCGCTCCTCAAGCGTGCTGGCCAGACCCGATTGCGCCGAGCCGAGCAGGTCCGATGCCGTCGAGAGCATCTTCGAATGATCCTCGAAGCTGCCGGAGATGGCGCTCACCCGGGCCAGCGTATCGCCGGAAATCGTATCGAGCTGCGCGATGTTGGACTGCAGGATCTGGGTCGATCCGGCAAACATCTCCGCCGCGCGGCCGGCCGTATCGGCAAATTTCTCGGTCGTGTTCGTCAACCGCGAATCCACTTCCTCGAGTGTATTGGCGGTGTTGTTGACGAGGTTCGAGATCGCCGAGTTGCTGCGTCCGAGCTCCGAAATCAGTTCGGTCACTTCGGTCTTGAGGCTGCTGCCGGCATTGTCGATCGCTTCCAGCGTTTCGCGGGTCCGCGTTGTCAGCGCTTCAACCAGCGCGGCGCTCTGAGCCCTCAGCTCCTCGGCGCTTGCCTCGGTGATGTGCTTGAGCTCGCTGGTAATCGCATGTCCGCGTTCGGCATAGGCCTCGACGAGCGGTGTGGCCTGTTCGTCGATCAGCTTCGACAGCTCGGCCGAGCGGCTCGAGAGCATCGAGTTCAGTTCGCGCGTATGTTCTTCCAGCGTCGCCTTGATGGCGAGGTTGCGCGCATCCATGGCCTTTTCGCTGTCGGCGAAGTGCGAGGCGATGCTGTTGGCCTGTTCGCCAACCTTCACGCCGGCTTCCGCTGCGGCATCGGTGATGGCCTGTGCCGCGCCGATAATGCCGGACTCGCTGTCGCTCAGACGGTCGGTCAGATCCGCCAGTTGCCGGTTCAAGGACTCGGTGCGTTCGTTCAGCCGAACCTCGATTGCATCCGAATAGGCCGTGGCGGCCTCGCTCAGCCTTGCCGAGAAACCTTCTCCGATGCCCTGCAGGGACTGGTAGGAGCGCTGTGCCTCGGAATCCATGTGCTCCACGGTCTGGGCAACCGTTTCGCGCAGGGTCGTTGCCATGCCCAGTGCCTGGGTTTCGATCGTGGCGGTGACGCTTTCCAGGCCGGCGCCAAGCGCCGTGTCCATCGTCTCGAGACGCTCCTGCATGTTGGCCGTGCGCTGGTCGATGGTCGCTCCGATGCGTTCGACATTGACCGACAGTGTCGAATCCATTGCCGCCACGGACTCGTCCAGCTTGGCCGATATTCTCTGGTTCCCGTCATTCATAAGCACGTCGATGCGCTCTGCGTTGCTTCCGAGCGTGCTGGCAAGCATTTCGGTATTGCCGGTCACCGAATTGGCGATCGACTGAGAGCCCTCGCGGATGAGCGTATCAATTCTGCCCGAATTCTCGTCGAGCGTCTCCGCCAATTGCTGTGTCGATTCGGTTACCGCCTTGGCGATGGAACCGGCGCCATTGCTGACGAGACCGTCAATACGTTCGGCCCCCGAATCCAGCGCGGATTCGAGCGACTGCGTATTGTCTGTGATGGACTTGGCTATCGTGCCGGTTCCCTGGCGCAGCAGGTTGTCAATGCGTTCAGCATTGGAGCCCAGGGTCACGGCAAGCGCATGGGTGTTTTCCGTTACGGCGCGTCCGACCGTGTCGGCGCCATCGGAAAGGATGGCTTCGAGCCGTTCCGCATTCGAGCCAAGCGTGCCGGCCAGGGACTCCGTGCTCTGGCTGGAAATATTTCCGATTGCCTGGGTGCCTTCGCGGATCAGGTTCTGCAGGCGCTCGGCGCTCGATCCGAGTGTCGATTCCAGCTTGTCCGCGCTGTCGGATGTCGCGTTGTTGATGGCCGCGGTTCCGAAGCCGATCAGGCCTTCGAGGCGCTCGGCGCTGGCAGTCAGCGTCTCTTCCATCTTCTGCGCATTGTCGATGGCAGAGTTGTTGATGGTCTGCGCGCCGTCATTGATCAGTCCCGCGATGTTTGCGGCACTTGTCTCCAACGACGCGGACAGTGCGGCGGTACGATCGTCAACCGCACGCGCGATCGCCTCGGTGCCGCCAGCCATGAGCTGGTCGACGCGTTGCGAGGTCTCTCTCAGGGCCGTCTCGACGGCGCCGGCCTTGGTTTCCAGCTTGCCCTCGATCTCGGCGCTGCTTCCCGCAAGCATCTCGCCAAGGGAATTGGACCGTTCCGATAGCGTACCGGCAATGCGGTCGGCATTGGATGACAATGTGTCGGTCAGGCTTTCGAGGCTTTCGCCCAGTTTTTCCCTCAAGGAACCGCTGCGCTGTTCGAACGCTGCGGTGAATTCAGAGACCCGCTCATCGAATGCGGTGTTGAGCTGTGAGATCGAGCTCTGCATTCTTTCCTGGAAG
Source organism: Allohoeflea poritis (assembly GCF_027889715.1). GTDB lineage: Bacteria > Pseudomonadota > Alphaproteobacteria > Rhizobiales > Rhizobiaceae > Hoeflea_A > Hoeflea_A poritis. Next base: position 69,449 of record NZ_JAPJZH010000020.1, on the reverse strand, counting down.
AAACCGGAGCGCACGTCCAGATCGCTCATCGCGTCTTCCGCGTGATGCTGCAGGCTCTGGCGGAAATTCACGGCCTTCTCGTCGAGCTTGGCATTGAGCGATTCAATCACGCTGTCGAGGCCGCCGCTGAGCGCCTGTTCGCCAACGCTTAGGCTCTCGCTGATTTCCTTGGTACGGGTAACCAGTGTCTCGTTGAGCTGGCGGGCGCGCTCGTTGAGGATCGTGTTCAGCTTCTTCGTATTGTTATCGAGCGACGAGGCGCGTGTCTCGAACTCGGACAGCAGCGACTGGCCGTGCTCGGTCAGGTTGACCTGCAGCGCTTCGAGGCGATTGTCGAATTCCGTCGCCAGGGCGCGGCCCGAATTGCCGAAGGACAGCATCAGCGCCTCGGTGCGCTTCTGCAGAAGATCGGAGACCGACTGGGTGAGTTCGTCGGCCTGTTCGGAGAGCTTGGTGGTGCGGGTGTCAAGCAGCGCAGCGACGGCCTTTCCGGAGGTCGTCAGGCGGCTGGATATCTCGTCACCGGCGGTTTCCAGTTCCTCGCGCAGCTGTTCATGTGCGCTGACAATGGAGGCGCGCACGCGCTCGGAGTGGCTGACGATGGCCTCGCGTTCATTGGCAAGCCCTTCGACAAGGCTGCGCAGCCGGACCTCATTGTCCGAATAGCTGTGTTCCAGGGCGTTGATTTCGGAGTGAACCAGTGTCTCGAGCTCGGAGGCCCGGGCAATGGTGCGTTCGATGCCCTCATTGATGGCGGACACTTCGCGGCGGACGGCCTGTCCCACGCGCATGATGTTGTCGGTCGCCATGGTTTCAGGCTCGAACAGCCGTACGGCGAGTTCAGCCATCGATTTGGCAACGGCACGCATTTCCTGCGCGCGTGCGATCATCATGCCGAAGGCGAGAATGATCATTACCGGCAGAATGATTGCCAGGATCATCATCAGGAACTGGGGACTGTCGATCAGATCCGCTGTCGAAACAAAATTGTCGCCATAGACCAGATTGAACAGGCCGATTCCGCCCAGAACCCATAGACCTGCGAGCACATAGGTCACGATGCGGGCGGTGCGGCCGCCCTTTCCGTCCAGCGAACGCATGATCGCAGCACGGGATTCCCTGCTGTCGTCATTGGCCGGCGCGAAGAGCGGCGAGGGGGTGCTCGCAGCTTTCTGCTGCGCGGTCTGCTGACGCTTCTGGGGTCTGGATTGAGCCTTGGGCTGAACGCGGCTGACGCGGCCTTGCGGCGCTGCCTGCTGCGCCGGTGCCGGCTTCGAAGCGGCGTTGCGCGACGTTGCCGATTTGGCGGATTGACGCCGCGGCGTCTCGCGCGTGCTGCCTTTCGATCCACGGGCATTTGCCTCGGAATCCGTCTTCGCCAATTCGGCGGCGGCCGAGGCGACCTGGGCTTCCAGATCCTCCAGTGACGGCTCGTCGACCAGATCCGACTCCTCACCCCCTTCGAGGTCGAGGCGCAACGCGTCTTCAAGTGCCTTTAGCGGATCGTCACTGGCCGTTTTACTTTGAGCGTTTCTCTTCGCCATACTGATCAATGCCTCGTACTCTGTACCTTTTTCCCGGGACACTGCCTGGGTTTCTGGTCCGGTGTTCCGGAGGGAATGACCGCCGTCGCAAACGGTGCCGCATGCACCCGGATTTCCGACCGCAATTGACAGGGCACTCCCCACACGCTGTCCCCTTGTTCGGGGACTTGCCTCGTGCCAGCTTCCTTTTCTGACACAGTTAACGGCTGGAAACAAATTCTACAGCACGTTTAATGAGTTCGCCCGATCAAAGAACAACTGCGCCCGACGATACCCACAGTTAAATTTTACCGTAATTCCGGTGTTTACGTTGCGTTAACCATAAATGCAGTTTTTTGGCCTATTCTCTGGACCTGTTAAGTGCTTGCCGAAGATTCTGATGTGCACTGTTTTTTACAGTAACGGGAAAGGGATAGGCGATGGTTGCACATCGGGAAATCTTCGAGCCGCCATATCACGGGCACGAACACAGCCCGTCAAGCGAAAGGCCGATCGATCTGGTTCACTTGGCGCGCAAGACATCCGGAGACAAGGAGGCCGAGACTCAGGTCCTCAGCCTGTTTGCCCGCCAGGCGCGCCAATGTGTCAATCAGCTGTGCGGAACGAATCACCTGACCGACAGGAAAGACCTTCTTGCCGTGGTGCGCACGCTGCACGGTTCGGCCAGCAGCGTCGGCGCGTTCTGCGTCTCGCGTGCCGCCGAGAGCCTGGAGAAGGACCCAAGCGACGGTGTGCTTCACGACGCGCTGACAGATGCTGTTGTCGACGTCGAGAATTTCATCTTCGGCCTGTCCCGGTAGCCGGTTTCAAAACCCGTGTCGCAATTGTGGCGTGAAACGCCGCAATCCCGTGTGAACGCGCGCATTTCTCGCAACAACGCTTGACTTCCGCGCAGGTGTCTTTAACTCCGCATTGTTGTCTTGAATGCGGAGCCTGCCGAATGACCAAACTGACAATTGTCGCCAATGACGGCACGAATTTTGAAGTCGATGCCGAAGACGGCTCAACGGTCATGGAAAACGCTATCCGCAATGCAGTGCCGGGCATCGAAGCCGAATGCGGCGGCGCTTGCGCCTGTGCCACCTGTCATGTCTATGTCGATGACGACTGGAGTGAAGTCGTCGGATCCCCCGATGTCATGGAAGAAGACATGCTCGATTTTGCCTATGACGTCCGGCCGACATCCAGACTATCATGTCAGATCAAGGTCAAGCCCGAGCTCGACGGGCTGGTCGTTCACGTTCCCGAACGCCAGGCCTGATCGCAACAAAGCTCTCATCTCGCTGAGGAAGGTCAGGATGGGACGATGACACAATCCGTTGAAACCGATGTCGTCATAATCGGAGCCGGACCGGTCGGCCTGTTCGCCGTTTTCGAGCTTGGCCTCCTGGATCTTGAATGTCACCTGATCGATATTCTCGACCGGCCGGGTGGCCAGTGTGCCGAGCTCTATCCGGAAAAGCCGATCTATGACATCCCGGCCTGGCCCGTCATATCCGGTCAGGATCTGACCGACAGACTGATGGAGCAGATCAAGCCCTTCAACCCGCAATTCCACTTCAACCGGATGGTCACGGCGCTCAGAAAGCTTGATGACGGGCGCTTCGAGGTCGAAACGGATGAAGACGAGGTGCTGCGGGCCAAGGTGGTCGTGGTCGCCGCCGGAGGCGGATCCTTCCAGCCGAAACGGCCGCCCATTCCGGGCATCGAGGCCTTTGAGGGGCACAGCGTCTTTTATGCCGTGCGGCGGATGGAAGAATTCCGCGACCATGACCTCTTGATCGTCGGCGGCGGCGATTCCGCCCTCGACTGGACACTGAACCTTCATCCGATAGCCAACTCGGTAACGCTGGTTCACCGCCGTCCGCAGTTCCGCGCAGCGGATGACAGCGTCAACAAGATGTTCGCGCTGCGCGATGAGGGCGCGCTGCGTTTCGAGGTGGGCCAGGTCTCGGCGCTGAGCGGCGAGGACGGTCAATTGCGATCGGCGACGCTGAAAGGGCCTGAAAGCGAATTCGAAGTGGAGTGTACGCGTCTGCTGCCGTTTTTCGGCCTGACCATGAAACTCGGCCCCATCGCGGATTGGGGCCTTAATCTGCACGAAAACCTGATCACCGTGGATACTGAGAAGTTCGAGACCAGCGAAGCCGGCATTTTCGCCATCGGCGATATCAACTGGTATCCCGGAAAACTGAAGCTGATCCTGTCCGGTTTCCACGAAGCGGCGCTGATGGCGCAGGCTGCGCGCCGGATCGTACGGCCCGACGAGCGTGTTGTCTTCCAGTACACCACGTCCTCTACCAGCCTGCAGAAAAAGCTCGGCGTCAAATAGGTTTGGTCCGATGACGAAGGTGGCGGCGCAGTTGTCCATTTCGCATCCCGGGTTCAGCACGCGTGCGTGGCGACTGGCGCATGGCCGTTCGCTCGTGCTGGGACCGCGCGGACACTTGAAAGGCATCGTCAATGTGACGCCCGATTCCTTTTCGGATGGCGGCCGGTTCGACGATTTGGAGGCGGCCGTGAAAGCAGCCGAAGCGATGGTCGCTGAAGGCGCATCCATCATTGATATTGGCGGGGAGTCGACGCGGCCGGGCGCCGATCCCGTCGATGCCGAGACGGAACAGGCCAGGGTACTGCCGGTCATTGCGGCGCTGGCGCAACGAACCGATGCCGTCATTTCGGTCGACACCTACCGCGCCGAGACGGCGCGACGGGCGGTGGAGGCCGGCGCGCATGTGATCAACGATGTATGGGGATTGCAGCGCGACCCGGACATGGCGCGAACAGCGGCGGCGCTCGGCGCGGGCCTTTGCATCATGCATACGGGCCGCGACCGTCAGAAGGCGGAGGATGTTGTCGAGGATCAGTACCTGTTTCTGGGGCGTTCGCTGGAACTTGCGCGTGACGCGGGTGTGCCGGACGATGCGATCGTGCTCGATCCCGGGTTCGGTTTTGCCAAGGACGCGGATGAGAATATCGAGCTGATGGCCCGCTTCGCCGAATTGCACGCGCTGGGTTATCCGCTTGTGGCGGGAACGTCGCGCAAGCGGTTCATCGGCGCAGTCAGCGGCCGCGACATGGATCGGCGCGATATCGCGACGGCATCGACCACGGCCATGCTGCGCCTTGAGGGTGCGGCCATTTTCCGGGTCCATGATGTCGCCGCGAACAGGGATGCCCTTGCCATGGCCGATGCCGTGGTCGCCCGGCGGCTTGAAGGAACTGCAAGATGAGCGAAACATACCGGATTGGCCTGAAGAATTGTGTCTTCTTTGCAAGGCACGGGGTTTTCGAGGCTGAGGCAGAGCTCGGCCAGAGTTTTTACATCGATGTCGAGATGGATGTGCTGGCCGGCGCTGCGCTGACGTCCGACGAGCCCGAGGACACCGTTGACTATGGCGCGGTGCACACGGCGCTGCATCAAATCGTGACGCAGGAGCGCTTCAAGCTCATCGAGGCGCTGGCCTACCGCATCGGCAAGGATCTGTGCACCCGGTTCGCGAAGATCCGCCGTGTTGTGGTGACCATTCGCAAGCCAAGCGCACCCATACCGGGCATCTTCGATCATGCGGAGGTCCGTGTCGAATATGTTCCCGACTAGATGTGAGCTTTCTGGAGGTTGTCCATTCGGTCCGGATCGGGGAGGCGCGTCGTGCAGCGCGATGCAGCGCATTGGGCAAGCGGCGCAACGACGCCGATGGGCCGATTTTCCCCACCCTTGAAAGGAAAGTAGATGTTGAAACTTAAAGATGAGTGGGCCGGGCGATTTTGGCCTCTGGCGTTGTTGGCTCGCGCTTGTGGTGGGTAGAGCCGAAGGGATGAGAAAAACGGCCACGCTGGGTCTTGGCGGCAACATCGGCGACCCGCCGGCAAGCATGGCCGCCGCATTGCGCATGCTCGATGCGACCGACGGGATTTCCGTTTCGGCGGTTTCGCGTCTTTATCGGACGCCGCCCTGGGGCAAGACCGACCAGGACTGGTTTTTCAACTGCTGTGCGATTGTCGAGACAAGCTGTGCTCCGCGCGCATTGCTGGATGCCTGCCTGGACATTGAAAAGCGGCTGAAACGCAAACGCCGCGAGCGCTGGGGTCCGCGCATTATCGATATCGACGTGTTGACCTTCGATGATCTGGAAGTGCGGGAGGACGGGCTGATCATTCCGCACCCGCACATGCACGAACGCGCATTCGTGCTTTTGCCGCTCACGGACATAGCCGCTTCTATGGAGCTGAGGGGTGAGCCGGTTTCGCAGTGGGCGGCGCGATGTGACAGCGCCGGAATCGAGATTGCCAGCGAAGACGGCAAATGGTGGAAGGAAACCGGCGCATAAGTTAAATCGTCACCAAAGCCTAGCGCAGATGATCCTGTGCGTTGGAGGCGCCGACCCTGCGTTCGCGTGACAGCGTCATGCCGATGACCGGGATCAGTCTTTCGCGGACCTTCACCGAAATCGTCACATTCATGACATTGGGTTCTTCGAGGTGCGCGACCATGGCACCGTCGAGCTTTTTCCGGTTGAGGCCGACGACGATCTTGTTGCCGTTGATCTGCCCGGAAATGATATCAAGGCCGTCGCCCTTGGCGCCGTCCTGGAAACGGCCGCTATATTTGCCGCGTTTGCCGCCGATGAAAGCGGACATTTTTTGAGAGAAGATGCCGACGCGGCAATGGCCGTCCATAGCCACACCGACCGCGTGTTCGGCCGATGGCGCGCCCTTGAATTTGCAGACGAATTTGGTGCCCTTGTATTTGCCGGCGACAATTTCTCCCGGACCGCGCCAGCTTCCTTCGACGGATTCGAAGAAGATCTTGTCTTTCTGTCCGGCCCATGAAGGGGTCGCGAAACCGGCGATGACAAGGGCAAGTGCGCTCAGGGATAAACGAAAGAACATGATCCAGCCTGCGGCAAATTCGGGACATCCTACCTTCAACCGGAATGGTTAATGCCGGGTTGAAGGTCGCGTGGATTGTAGCAGAGGGCAGTGAAATAACGAAATCAGGCCGGTTCAAGGCCTTTAGCCGGCTTTACCGCAGCCTCAAACAGGCTTGGGCGTTGCTCCCGCGCGCCTGTGTTGACGTGGGGGCGGCAGGGATTATGTTCCGCTTATGGATGAATCCAACGCAGCAAAATCGCTCTCGGCACTGGGTCACGAGGCCCGTCTCGGCGTCTTTCGGCTTCTCGTCAAGGCAGGCGACGGTGGCCTCAATGTCGGAGACATCGTGCAACATCTTTCGATCCCGCCATCGACGCTTGCCCATCATCTTTCCGCGCTGGTCGATGCCGGCTTTGTTCGGCAGGAGCGTTTCGGGCGGGAAATCCGCAACTTCGCCGACTACGATATGATGACGGAACTGGTGGATTTCCTGACCAAGGAATGCTGTGTCGGGTTGAGCCAGCCGGACAGCGCTGCCTGACGCCGTCAGTTCCTGGTCTTGTCTTGCTTTTTGCCACCCGCCGCCTGGCGGGTCAGGTCGCCGACGAATTCGCCGATGCCCGGTCGCTTGAGGCTGTGGAATGCAAGCGGCCGGCACAGGTCCATCGCCGCGATGCCGATGCGGGCGGTCATCAGCCCGTTGACCACGCCTTCTCCGAGGCGCGCCGATACCTTGCTGGCCAGGCCCTGTCCCATGAGCTGCTGCACCACACCGTCGCCGAGCGCCAGCGAACCGGTGACGGCAAGGTGTCCGACCACGTCGCGGGCAAGCCGGATGGCCCCGAGTGTTCCGGGCCTGCCGCCATACAGTGTGGCAAGGCCGCGAATGAGGCGCATGGCCTCGAACAGTACGTATCCGATATCGATCAGCGCCCGCGGACTGAGCGCCGTTACCACCGAAACCCGCTTCGAAGCGTTGACGATGAGGCGACGCGCTTCCTGGTCGACGGGGCCGAGCAATTGCGTTTCCGTCAATTCCATGATGTGCGGTCCGTCGATGACTTCGCCGTCCAGCTCCTTGAGCGCGCGCCGCGCGCGGGCGGTCTCCGGCCGGTTTGAAAAAATGCGCATGAGCTTTGCCTGAACCGCGCGTGCCTTTTTCGGACGCTTCTCCAGGCGGGCTTCTTCCGCCTCCTCGCGTATCGCATGGACGGCGTCAAGGCGCATGAGCGCGCGGATTTCCCGCACCGCAAGGCCCAGAAGCGATCCGACGCCTATGGCGGTGAGTGCCGTCGCCAGCCAACCGAGCCATACGGATCGGGCGAAGAAGCCGGCGATGAGACCGTCCAGCCAGAGCGCGAAGGCCAGCGAGAACAGCAGCCCGAACGCTCCAAGCGCCAGCCTTCCGAAGGAAAACCCTCTCCGTTTCGGTTCGGCCACAGGCGGTGTCAGAGCCTCAATTGGCAAATTCTCATCGCCCTGATCGGCGAATTCGAAGGGCAGCAGCCCATCGTCGCCTTCTTCGACGTCGAATGCGACGGGCTTGCGTTGTTGCTTTGTCATGCGAGCCAATCCCCGAAAAGAAACTCGAAGGCCCGATCCAGGCGGATATGCGGCAGCGAAAGCGTGACGCCCTCTGCCGTGCGCTCCAGCCGGGGCGGGCGGAAACGGACGAAATTCAGATGCGGTATCGGGGTGCCGGTATCGTGCAAATGTTCAAAAAAGGAATCCGCATCTTCCGGCAAATCACCGGGAAATATGCGTTTATCCGTATTCCCGTTGAACGTCTTGCCGTCGATTTTCTCGCCTTTCATGGGCGTGCCGACGATGAGCGGCAGCCTGTCCTTGCCCTGTTTGGCATTGGTTTCGCGCGTTGCGCGTACGGCCGCCATCGCGATGACCTCGATATCGGCCTTTGCGTATCCGGCCTTGCGCGTCGCGCGGGAAACCAGCCTGCCGACGATTTCCTCAAGCCTGTCATGGCTTTCCTGGTGCAGATGGTCCGCCTTGGTGGCGCCGATCAGAACCCGGTCGATGCGCCGCGAAATCAGAGATGTCAGAAAATTGCTCCGGCCCGGGCGGAAGCAGGACAGTATGTCCACCAGCGCCCGCTCGAGATCCTGTACGGCTTCCGGGCCGGCATTCATCGCCTGCAGCGCGTCGATGAGAATTATCTGGCGGTCGAGGCGCGCGAAATGCTCGCGAAAGAAGGGTTTGACGACCAGGCTCTTATAGGCCTCGTAACGCCGCTCCATCATTGCCCAAAGCGAACCGGCCGAGGCCGATCCCTCCGGCAGATCGGGCAGGGGAGCGAATGTCAGTGCAGGCGAGCCTTCAAGGTCGCCCGGCATGAGGAAACGGCCGGGCGGCAGGGTTGAAAGGGCGCGTTCGTCACTGCGGCAGTTCCGCAGATATTCGGCAAAAAGGCCGGCGATGCCGCGCGCGCCCGTTTCATCGGCGGGTGCGCGAACATCCAGGTTCGTGGCAGTTTCCAGCCACTGGCGGGCCAGGTCGATGCGGGCCGGCGAGCGTGCCAGGGAAACCGCCATGCGGCTGAATTCCGCGAAATCCTGCTGCAGGAGCGGCAGATCGAGAAGCCATTCCCCCGGGTAATCGACAATGTCGATGGACAGTTTTCCGGAAGACAGCAGCCGGTTCCAGGCGCTGGCGGATTCATACTCGATGGTCAGGCGCAGTTCGGAAATGGCGCGGGTCGACTGCGGCCAGAGACGTTCTTCGACGAGTGCACGTACATGGTCCTCATACTGGAAGCGCGGTACGCCGTCGTCGGGCTGGGGCTCCAGATAGGCGGACGCGATGCGGCCGCTCTGCTGTGCCTTGAACAGGGGCAGGCGCCCGCCATGGATCAGATTATGGACCAGTGCGGTAATGAAGACGGTCTTTCCGGCGCGGGACAGCCCCGTCACGCCGAACCGCATATTCGGGCGCAGCATGTCGCCCGCCCGGTCGACGAGGTTGTCGACGGTTATCATTGCCTCGTCCGAGATGCGGGAAAGCGCAGAACCCAATTGTCACCTGCCTGGCGTGTTCGTTGGTGGGGATATAAGAGCCCACCCGGCTGCTGTTCAAGCCAATGCAGGTGCAACGTGCCGCCTCCGATGTGCGGTGCCGTGCTCTGGCCTTATCTGGAGACAAGGATCTGATTTTGAAATTATTGAATTTATTTCAATACTTTAACGTAAAGGTACGCTCATTCACCCATCGACCCGTTGCGCCAGCTTGCGCAGCCGTTTCGGCGACAGGAATTCGCTCAGATGCCCGCCTTCGTCGATGGAGGCCAGTGAGCCGTCGAATTCGATCATGGCAAGGCCGGCGGTCGGGAAACCTTTCTGCAGCCTTTCGCCCGGCCGGTCCCTGGCCGTTGCGCTGAGGGCCCGTGCGGTGTCTTCCATCATCGGATTATGACCGATCAGCATCACCGGAGACGCGGTTTGCCGCGAAAGCAGATCCACGTAGTAACGGTAATCATTGCTGTAGAGCGCATCGATGTTTTCGACCGGCGGCGGGTTCGTCAGATACGACAGGACGATATCGCAGGTCTGCCGGCAACGTGCCGCGGTCGAGCACAGGACCGCTTGCGGCAACTTGTCCCGTTTTGACAATGCGTTGCCGACAATCCGCGCGTCCTCGATGCCGCGCTCGTCGAGCGGCCGATCAAAATCGCGCTGGCCGGGGCGCGCCCATGCGGAATGGGCATGCCGAAGCAGGTAGACGATCGCGGATGCCGATGCATTTTTGTCCATGCGCGCTTTCTGCCCTATGCGAGGCCGGTTCGGCCAGGCTTCCTTACATCCGGCATTTAAAGCATCATTCGATCCTTGACGCGAGGGGGCAGGGCGCAAATTGCATTGCGGGTGGGGACAATGAGGCCTCGCAGGGATTTGCGGGCTGTCGGCCGGCATGGAAATATGCCAAATGCGGTTGAGTTCGTTCCGCTTTCACCGGTGCCAAATGCACGCGACCCCGCATAAAGCCACACCTCACGTTTCCAGCTATTACGCTGCCAAAGCGACGCCGCGTGCCCCCTTGGGCTCCCTGAGCGGACAGGAGGAGGCCGATGTCGCCGTCATTGGCGGCGGGCTCGCCGGTCTGACCATCGCGCGTGAGCTGTGCGAAAGGGGCCTGTCGGTGGTGCTTCTGGAGGCCAGCCGGATCGGCTGGGGCGCGTCCGGGCGCAATGGCGGGTTCGTTTCGCCGGGATATGCGCAAGGAACTGCGGCGATCGAGCGATGTGTCGGCAGGCACAAGGCCAGCCGGCTTCACGCGCTGTCGGTCGACGGCATGAACTATGTCGAGGAAACGATTGCCAAGGCCGGCAGGGAGGACATTATCGCCGGACGTGGATGGCTGCATCTCATCCGGCACAAGCGGACCGACGCACTGAGGCAATGGCAACAGGCCATGTCGGACCGCTATGGCGCGACGCTCGAGTTTGTTGACCGGCCCGCCTTGCAGGCGCTGCTCGATACGCAAAAATACCATGCCGGCGTGATCGATCCCGGATGCTTTCACATCGATCCGCTCGCCTATTGCGAATTGCTGCTCGAGTTGTGCCGGGCCGGCGGCGTGCGCGTTCATGAAGAAACCCGCGTGAGTGGCGTCAGCAGATCCGGCCAGACCTACCATGTCAAATCTTCCGACGGTTCCGTCCGGGCGAAGTCGGTCGTCGTTGCCACCAGCGCCTATGGCGGCCCCGTCGGCGCCATAGAGCGAAGCGTGCTGCCGGTCGCGACCTATGTGGTGGTCAGTCGGCCTGACAGCAGGATCGGCGAGGCCATACGGTATCGCGGATGCATCACGGATCAGCGGCGGGCCGGAGACTACTATCGCATTGTCGAGGACGAAGCGGGCCAACGCCTGCTCTGGGGCGGGCGCATCACCACGCGGCGGTCGCAGCCCGCGCAGCTCTCGCGCCTGATGCGCGGCGATATTGCGGGCGTCTATCCGCAACTCGGCGACATCGAGATTGAATATACCTGGTCAGGGCTGATGGGGTACGCGCGCCACAAGATGCCGATTGTCGGGGAGATCCGGCCCGGGCTCTTTGCAGCCACCGCATTCGGCGGTCACGGCCTCAATACGACCGCCGCGGCAGGCCTGGCGATTGCCGACGCCATCACCGGTTCGAAGGAGCGCCTGGCGCTGTTCGAAGATTACACGATGGCCTGGGGCGGCGGCATTTTCGGTCGCATTGCCACGCAGATTGAATACATGCGGCTAAGACTTGTTGACTATATCGATGAAATATAGCGCAAGCACAAATGTGAACTTGTTGTGACAATTTGGTAATTCAAAGCAGTCGCATACAGAAAACCGCATGCTCACAAAAAACTGAACCGACCCATGAATTCCCGCTTGTAAGCACAGTGCGGTGTGGCTATACACACGCCCCACAAGCACTGCCAAACAAGGAATCACCATGAATGAGATAATCGATCTTGGTTCCTACGTTCCCTCGGATGACGAGGAGTTCATGAACGAGAAGCAGCGAGCCTATTTTCGAGCCAAGTTGAATGCATGGAAAAACGAGATCCTTCGCGAGGCGCGGGAAACACTCGGCAATCTTCAGGAAGACAGCGCAAATCACCCCGACATTGCCGACAGGGCATCGTCGGAAACGGACAGAGCCATTGAACTGCGTGCCAGGGACCGGCAGCGCAAGCTGATCTCCAAAATCGATGCGGCGCTTCGGCGCCTTGACGAAGGTACATACGGATATTGCGAAGAGACCGGCGAGCCGATCAGCCTGAAAAGGCTCGACGCGCGGCCGATCGCAACGCTTTCCATCGAAGCCCAGGAACGTCATGAGCGCCGGGAAAAAGTCTATCGCGACGAATAGTCGGGATGACGATAAGCGAAATAAAAGGCGGCCCTGAGCCGCCTTTCTCTTTTGCTTGCCCATAGGCGCTTGTCTCTAGTGCTTTACCGTGAGGTCGCCGAGCAGCTTCTTCATCTCGTCTTCCAGAGATGCAGCCGGCGGTTTGACCGGCTCTTCCTTCTCGGGCTGCGGAGGCTCGACCGGTTCCGGTGTTTCCACGGCAAGCTTCTGCTTCTCGGCCTTGCTCATTTCAGCCTCGAGCACCCTGTCGAAATCGGCAATCAGCTCATCCGCCGTAACCGTCGGGGATGTATCGATGCTCTCCGGCGGTGTGGGGGCCGTATCGACAACCGGGATGCCCGCTGTTGCCGTCGCCAGGGGCGATTGCGGTTCGGGCGCCTTGCTTTCGATCTTTGCTTCGGCCTCGACAGCCTCGGACAGCACCGGTGGCGTCATTTCCTTTTCCGGAAGGACGAGGTCGCGTGCCGCGTCAAGAACGTCTTCCAGTTCCGCGGCGATCGTTTCGTCTTCCGGTTTTTCCGCTTTGATCAGAGGTTTCGGTTCTTCCCTGATGTCGGGCGCGGCCGACATATCGGGTTTTGTGTCCGCCTTGTCCGCCGGGTTTGCGGCGGCATCCGCAACCGCCGCCGAAACGGCGACCGCTGCGAGTTCCGGTGCCGGCTTTTCGGGTGCCACGGGCTTCGCCTCTGCTGCCGGCTTTGGTTCAACCAATGGCTTTGCTGAGATTTCGGCTTTTTGTTCGGTTTTCTGCTCCGGTTTCTTCTGTGTTTCCGGCTCCGGAGCGCTTTTCGCCGCCGCGGTCTCAGCCTTTGGCTGTTCCTGCGGCTTGTCAGTCGGCTTTGCCGCCGGGATGTTCAACGGTTCGGTGGCAATAGGCTCAGCCGGTTTTTGCGGAGGCGGCGCCTTTTGCTGTTGCGGGCGTTGCGCCGGCTTGGCCGGTTGCTGCGCCGTCGCGTCCTGCTGGGCAGCGCGCATGGCAGCACGGTTGATGCCGCGCTCGACCACGATATCGCTCGGTCCGCCGATCATGATCAGGTGTTCGACATTGTCGCGGCGCACCAGAACGAGCCTGCGGCGCGCATCCACCGCCGTTGCGTCAAGCACCGCAAGCCGCGGCTGACGGGAATTCCCGCCGCGAATGAAGGCCATATGTCCGCGCCGTCGCAGGTTCCAGACGAGAAGACCGATGGCGACAAGGATAACCAAGCCCACCGCAAGCATGGAGTAAAGGGACATGCCGTCCGTGCTGAAAAGCGCATCGCCCATGATAATTCTACTTTATTTCAATGCCCTATCCACTCGCATCACTTGTACGAGTCGGAATACCCAACTGGCATGAAGCGTAGAGACCGATTGTGGCGCTTGCAAGCTCAGGGCCGGCGAAATTCAAACAACACACAGTTTGCACACCGTTTTTGCGATGGTTTTGCCCGCATTGCGCGATTTATCCGGGGCCAAGGCGTTTTTTGCAGTGCATAGGCAGGGCGCAAAACCCGCTTGCTCTTTCAATGTGTTAACGAATGTGGTCCAAACGGGCTAATGTAGCCCAAGGGAATCAGGCTCGCTTCAAGAGGACGGTAATGGCGCGAGACAGCCAGTCGGGAGACTACCCGACGCCGATCATAGACCGGCATTCCAAGCCCGGAACCGTGGTTCGCCTGACCGTTCTCGCCATTGTTCTCGTCGGTGCAGCGGTGGCGTTCATCTATCTGGAGGGACGCGTCAACACCAATCTCGGTCTCGGGCTGCTCGGCATGCTGGCCATGATCGGCATTTTCTATCTGGTCTCGACGGTGATCGGTTTCGTGCAGATCATGCCGCGCGGCGGCGGCGACGTGCTGTCGCGCATATTCATCGACGGCCACCCCGAAGGCACCGTCGTCACGGACAAGAAGGGCCGGGTGGTCTATGCCAACCGGACCTATGCCGATCTGATCGGTGCAAACAGCCCCGCCGATGTGCATTCCATCGAAGCCATCATGTCCAGCGACAACCAGGCGGCCGAGGCCGTCTACCGGCTGACCAACCAGGTGCGCGAAGGCAAGGAGGGTCAGGAGGAGTTTCGCCTGCTGAAAGGCCTTGGTGGAACAAAGGCCCAAGCCGAGGGACCACGCTGGTACCGGCTGCGCGCGCGGCTTCTCGACATCGGCGATGCCGGCGAACAGCTTCACGCCTGGCAGCTATCCGACATTTCGGCGGAGCGCGAGGACCAGGAGAAATTCTTCCGAGAGCTGCAGCACGCGATCGATTATCTGGATCACGCGCCGGCCGGTTTCATGTCGACGGGCCACGATGGCGCGATCGTCTATATCAACGCTACGCTCGCCGACTGGATCGGCCTGGACCTTACTCAGTTCACGCCGGGCTCCATCGCGCTCAACGATCTCATCGCCGGCGAGGGCATGGCGCTGATCGAATCGGTCGAGGCGGCGCCCGGTCTCGATCGCACGGCGACGCTGGATCTGGACATGCTGCGCCGCGACGGCAAGAGCATGCCGGTGCGGCTCGTACACCGGGTCAGCGCGCCGCGCGACGGAGCGCCCGGCGAAAGCCGCACGATCGTTCTGCTGCGGGGCGGGGAGGCCAGCGGCCCGAGCGAAGCGGCGGCGGAAATGCGCTTCACGCGCTTCTTCAACAACACGCCGATGGCCATCGCCTCTGTGGATGGCGGCGGCAAGATCGTTCGCACCAATGCGCCTTTCCTGAAAATGTTCTCCGGCGCGGTGTCGCGTGACGATCTCGAAAAAGGCACGCGGTTCGAGACCGTTGTGCACGAGGCGGACAGGAAGCTGTTTGCCTCGGCGCTCGAGGCGGCGGCCGAGGGCAAGGGCGATATCCAGCCAGTCGATACGCGCCATGCCGCCGACGGGGAACGGTTCATCCGTTTTTACGTGACCGCCGTGATCGATGACGGAGACAGCAAGGAAACCGCTATCGTCTATGCGGTGGAGACGACGGAACAAAAAGCGCTCGAAGCGCAGATGGCCGAAACGCAAAAGATGAATGCCGTGGGAACGCTGGCCGGCGGCATCGCGCACGACTTCAACAATGTGCTGACGGCCATCCTGCTTTCGGCCGACCACCTGCTCTTGTCGCTGCGTCCGTCGGACTCCAGCTTTGCCGATCTCATGGAGATCAAGCGCAACGCCAACCGCGCCGCGGTCCTGGTGCGCCAGTTGCTGGCCTTCTCGCGCAAGCAGACGATGCGCCCGACCGTCCTGTCGATGACAGACGTCATCGGCGACCTGCGCATGCTTGTCGACAGGCTGACCGGCACGCATGTGAAACTCGACATCGACTACGGCA
This sequence comes from Allohoeflea poritis, assembly GCF_027889715.1. Lineage (GTDB taxonomy): Bacteria > Pseudomonadota > Alphaproteobacteria > Rhizobiales > Rhizobiaceae > Hoeflea_A > Hoeflea_A poritis. Next base: position 53,864 of record NZ_JAPJZH010000020.1, on the reverse strand, counting down.
AGGATCTGTGGCCGGTCAAAACGGATCTCGGGCAGTTCGAGCAGGTGATCATCAATCTTGCCGTGAATGCACGCGACGCCATGCCGGAAGGCGGCACGATCAGGATCGGCACGGCCAATGTCGAGAGCGGCGAAGTCGCGGCGCTCAACAATCGCGGCATGGAAGTCGGCGACTATGTGATGATCGCCATCGAGGACGAGGGAACCGGCATCGCGCCGGATCTGCTCGACAAGATTTTCGAACCGTTTTTCACGACGAAGGATGTGGGCAAGGGAACCGGTCTTGGATTGTCGATGGTTTACGGGATCATCAAGCAGTCCGGCGGCTATATTTATCCCGAATCCGAGGTCGGCAAGGGCTCGACATTCCGCATCTACCTGCCGCGCCACATCGAGACGGAAGAAGAGGCGGCATCCGATTCCGCCGAGGACAAGCAGGAAGCGGGCGCGGGCGGTGCCAACGGGTCGGGCGGCCAGAAGGAGCCGACCGATCTGACCGGTTCGGCAACGGTTCTCCTGGTCGAGGACGAGGAGGCCGTGCGGCGCGGCGGCAAGCGCATGCTGGAAACGCGCGGCTATACGGTGCACGAGGCCGGGTCCGGCGTCGAGGCGCTGGACGTCATCAAGGAACTCGACGGCGATGTCGACATCGTCGTCTCGGATGTCGTCATGCCGGAGATGGACGGCCCGACGCTGCTGCGCGAATTGCGCAAGGAATATCCCGACATGAAGTTCATCTTCGTCTCCGGATATGCCGAGGACGCCTTTGCCAAGAACCTGCCGGAAAACGCGCAATTCGGCTTCCTGCCGAAGCCGTTCTCGCTGAAACAGCTCGCGACGGCGGTCAAGGAGGTCATCGACAGCTAGGCACACTTGGCGGGAAGAGCGGGCTACGTTGTCCCCATGCCGATATTGGCGGTCCGCATAAAATACGGCTAACTGTCGGATAATGATTCGATTTCCGCCGGGGCCGCCATGGAACATACGCTCGGGCGTACCCATCTATCGGCAATCGCATCGAACACAATGGCGCCGCAATATTGATATTGAAGCCACTGCAAATTCTCATTCACCTTCAACGGGGGAAGCTAAATGTACAAGAAAATCGCAGCCGCAACGGTGGCAGGCGTCTTTTTGGCGGGTTGCATGACGACCGATCCATATACAGGCGATCCGCGCCCGACGCGGACGGCGACGGGTGCGGCGCTCGGCGCGGCGGCCGGCGCAGGCCTCGGCTTGCTGGCTGGCGGCAATGACCGGCGCAACGCGCTTGTGGGTGCCGGCATCGGACTGCTCGCTGGCGGTGCGATCGGCAATTACATGGATCGCCAGGAAGCCGAGCTGCGCGCGCAGCTCCAGGGCACCGGTGTCTCGGTCAGCCGCAACGGCAACAACCTTGTGCTCAACATGCCCTCGAACGTCACATTCGCGCTCAATCAGGCACAGATCGATCCGAGCTTCTTCCAGACGCTGAATTCCGTTGCGATCGTCCTGTCGAAATACAATCAGACGCTTATCGACGTTTACGGCTATACGGATTCGACCGGCACGGCCCAGTACAATCTGGATCTGTCGCAGCGCCGGGCGCAATCGGTCTCGTCCTACCTGTCGGCTCAGGGCATCGATCAGCGGCGCATGTATGTCGTCGGCTTCGGCGAAGAGCGCCCGATTGCAAGCAATGCGACGGAGGCCGGGCGCGCGCAGAACCGCCGCGTGGAAATCCAGATCGTTCCGCTCAGCTAAGGCGCAATATGCGAAAGAACTGGAGGCGCCGGATCATCCGGCGCCTTTTTCATTGAGCGCGGCGGCGATACGGGCCGCCATCAGGGCGTTGTTGCGCACCAGCGCAATATTGGTTTCAAGGCTGCGGCCATCGGTCATTGCCAGGATTTCCGCAAGCAGGAATGGCGTGACCGATTTGCCGGAAATGCCGTCATCGGCCGCCTTGTCCAGTGCACGGCGGATGTAGATGTCCATTTCCTCGCGCGGGATCTCGTCTTCCTGCGGAACGGGATTGGCAACCAGCATGCCGCCGGAAATGTCCATGGCGGCGCGGGTGTTCTGGAACCTGGCTATGTCCGCCGGATCGTCGAGGCGCAGCGGGCTTTCCAGACCGGAGCGCCGCGACCAGAAGGCCGGCAGCTCGTCGGCACCGAATGTGACGACCGGAACGCCCTTGGTTTCCAGAACCTCCAGCGTTTTCGGGATGTCGAGGATCGCCTTGGCGCCGGCGCAAACGACGATAACCGATGTCCTTGCCAGTTCGTCGAGGTCGGCGGAAATGTCGAAGTCCGTTTCAGCGCCATGATGAACGCCGCCGATGCCGCCGGTCGCAAACACCCTTATGCCGGCGATCTGCGCCGCGATCATCGTTGCGGCGACGGTCGTCGCACCCGTTCTGCCCATGGCGACCGCAAAGGCGAGATCGGCGCGCGACACCTTGAGTGCGTCCGGTGTTCGGGCGAGGGCTTCCAGCGCCGCGTCCTCAAGGCCGATATTGAGGGTGCCGTCGATGACCGCGATTGTCGCGGGAACAGTGCCCTGCGAGCGCACGACATCTTCGACGCCGCGCGCCATTTCCAGATTGCCGGGCCAGGGCATGCCGTGGGTTATGATCGTCGATTCCAGCGCGACCACAGGCTTGCCGGCGTCGAGGGCTGCACGAACCTCGTCGGAATAACTCAGAGGGAAGGGGGGCTTGTTCATCAATCGTCCTTACCGGTATTGGCGCCCTATGGAAACGGCTCGGCCTGCGGCACGTGCTTCAGCGCCGCCTCGACCGTCTCGATGTTGAGTTCAGGCGGTGCGGCATCGGCCGACTGAACGGCCAATCCGGCGGCGGCCACACCGTAGCGCAGGGCAGCGCGGAAAGCGTTGCCATTCAAGGTCGCATGGATGGCGGCGGCGGCCAGCGTGTCTCCGGCGCCGGTCACATCCACGACGCTTTCGATCCGGGGCGGCGTGATCTGAAAGACATCCGTTCCGTCGAAACCGAGCACCGGACCTTCACCGCGCGAAATCGCGCCGCGCGCTATGCCGCGTTCACGCAGTTTGCCGGGCCATTTGTCCGGCGGTGTGTCTTGGCCGCACAAAACCGCGGCCTCCGCAGCGTTCATGAAAATCATTGAAAGGCCGCCGAATGCCGGCTCCAGGCGTTCGACCTTGGGCGGCGAAATGGCGATTGCGCAAAGCGGCTTTCCGTTCATCCCGGTCATCTGCGCCAGCGCCCCGATCGTGCCGGCCGGAAGGTTCGCGTCGCACAGGACGAGGTTCGCGTCGGCGATCGCCTGCCTGATCGATTTGCGCGATAGCTGCCGGTAGACGAAACGGTCGTAGAGATCCATGTCGGCGACGGCGACGAGGAGGTTGCCGTCATTTTCCAGAATGGCCGTGTAGCTCGGCGTCGCCCGGTCGAGGAAGACCTGGGCCATGTCCTCCACGCCGACGGTTTCCATGGCCGTGCCGACGGCCTCGCCGGCGCGGTCTCCGCCACGCACCGAAACCATCGCCACCTCGTGACCGAGGCGCGCCAGGCTGCGTGCCGCGTTGAAGCCGCCGCCGCCGGGCTCCTCGCGCCAGCGGCCCGGATTGCTTGCGCCGGGAACCGTCGCGCCATCGATGGTCGCGCGGCGGTCGATATGCGCCCCACCGAGGACGATGATCCGAGCCATTTGCATTGCCTTTATGTGCCGGCGGTTTTGCCGCACCTCAGGCCGATGGCTTAACGCAAGGCGCCGGGCAATTCAAACGCGAAAACGGGCCTCTAATTTGCGGGTGTGTCACGATAGAGCACGGCGCCGTATTCGCAGGACAATGCCGCGCAGTCCCTTGGCGTTATGCGAATGATTCTCTGCCCCTTTGCCTGCAGGTCAAAGATGAAGAAGGTCGCCGCAAAGTCGTTGGGTTTCGCCTCGATGATTGTGCCATCTGCATCAACGAGTTCCGCCGACAGGCCGCCGCACTTGGCGCAGGCGACTGCCAACTGGTAGTGGCCGGGTGCAAGCTCGCCGAGGTTCAGGCTGCCCGTGCGGCCTGCATTGATCGTGGCGGACGCGCCGCCGACCTGAACGAGCTTGCGGCTGTAGCGCGCACTCACCTCCTGCATCTGCAGCGACATGGTCCGCAACTCATTCAGCAGCTCCTCCGAGGGCTCCTGCGCGCTCGCGGAACCTTGCCCGAGAAGTATCGTCAGGCAAGCGGCAAGAATCACCAGGACATGCGTGCGCATCGGCTTGAACCCCTCCGCTCAATGCAAAGATCACCCTTGGCACAGTCTGACATAAAAACGCCGCTCATTTCCACCGCTGCCGGTAGCGGCGGGCCGAACGCGAATCGAATCCGGCCGGAAAGATTTTCGGCATCATCAGACGTGTTTTGCAGGTGGCGGCCATAACCCGTTCGGATGTATCCCCTAAAGACATGTAACATGCATTCTGCTAGATTCAACCACGAATCGTATTGCCCGGATATCGTGGTAAAGAAGTCATATGAGCTTACGGGAGCTAGCAACAACTATTTTAAGCGTCCTTATGGCGGGGATGGTTTTCTTGGCTGAAAATTCCCCAAATGACGCAATAAAGAATCTCAACGAATGGATTGAGGTATTTGGCGGCATCAATCCTTATTTGGTGCTGGCAATCGTTGGACTCGCGATATTGGCATATGGTTGGTATCCTCGGATCAAATCAAGATACTTTGCATCCGAATCGAGGAAGGTCAGGCTAATGCCAGAAGAGCGTAGGGGCCAAATAATCAATCAAAATGTCACAAGCCATCACCAAAGCGGTGGTATCACCGCACATACGGTAAACATAAACGAGAAGCGTCAGCGGGTAATGCCTCAAGCCATGAAGGATGGCCTATTGCGAGAACTCCCGAAAGATCGACCTATTCGGGTTTTAGGAATGAATGGAGATACGGAATCCAACAATTTTGCCCGCGAAATTCACGACTTTCTTGCGGGAAACGGCTATGAAATGGACCCAAGCTCACCTACCTGGCACTCCTTTTTTAATCCCCCAACAAACGATATTCGTATTTCTGAATTTAAACAGGGAGATAAAAGTTTGTGGCACATCGTGGTGGGGCCGGCAAACTAGGGATGCCGGACTCTAAGCAACGCTTTGACCGTCTTCTTGAGGCGATGGTTTCGAAACCGGCCTTGGAAAAGCCTGCAAAAGAAGCTCAAGCATCAAGTGCGGGTTCTTCCGAAGGTTCTGCCGGAACTCGAACTCCCAAAGGTAAGTCTGCAACCACTTCGGAGAAACGCTGACATAAGTGCCTTTCATTGAGTGCTTAACGTGGCCCCAAAAGGCTTCAATCGTATTTGTGTGAACGTTGCCGCGAACATATTCGCCATCGCGATGGTTCACTGTGCCGTGCATATGGCCGTGTTCTGCCAGTTCCTTAAAGACAGGCGCTTCGTCGGTTGCAATGCGCGATCCGGGCTTAACCCAGTTCAGCAGTGCAGGCATGACGTGCTTTGAACGACGTGAGGGAATAACTCGCGTGACGGTTTCGCCGCCGCGTTCGGTGGCACCGAGAGCAACGCTCTTGTCGTCGTGACCGCGCTTGTCACGGCCACCATAGAAAGCCTTGTCGGCTTCAACGACACCGCCGTCAGGACCGCCAAGGATGTTGTCGCCATCGACATAGCCCATGTACTGGCGGATGAGGTTGCACATGCGCCATGCGGTCTTGTAGGTGACGCCGATTGTCCGCTGCACTTCCTTGGCGGATACGCCGTTGCGGGACGCGCAGAACAAGAACATGACATGGAACCAGTCGCGCAGGGACGTGCGGGTGTTCTCGAAAGGCGTTCCGGCTGTCGGGTAGACCTGATTGCCGCAGTGCTCACATTCATAGGAGCGGCGTGACTTCACGCGGTAATAGCGAGCATCCTTGCCGCACTTGGCGCAAGTTAAGCGCTCTCCGTAGCGGGTCCGCATGAGATGTTCCAAGCACGCGTCATCATCGGGGAACCGTTCGAGGAACTGGCGAATCGTCGGGAGTTTGGGATTGTTGCTCATACTCCCAATATGGGAATCACAGCTACATGTTTCAAGGGGATATGTACGAACCCATTCATTCAAGACAAAGTGAGAACACTCTTATAATAATATATAATATTCAATTGCTTAGATCGCTGTTGCAAAATGAGAACAAATGCAGTACATTTTTTCAGTGCGGCTTTCATTGCCAGTGATGCGTATATAACCTAAAGGTGGACGGAATGGCTCAGAACTCTTTGCGGCTTGTAGAGGAAAATTCGGTGGACAAAAGCAAGGCACTCGACGCGGCGCTCTCTCAGATCGAGCGGGCCTTCGGCAAGGGCTCAATCATGAAGCTCGGCTCCAAGGACCAGGTCGTCGAGATCGAGACCGTTCCGACCGGATCGCTGGGGCTGGACATCGCGCTTGGCGTCGGCGGCCTGCCGAAGGGACGCATCATCGAGATTTACGGGCCGGAAAGCTCCGGCAAGACCACCATGGCGCTCCACACGGTCGCTGAGGCCCAGAAGAAGGGCGGCATCTGCGGCTTCATCGACGCCGAGCACGCGCTCGATCCGGTCTATGCGCGCAAGCTGGGTGTCGATCTGGAAAACCTTCTGATTTCGCAGCCCGACACCGGCGAGCAGGCGCTTGAGATCACCGACACGCTGGTACGCTCCGGCGCCATCGACGTTCTGGTGATCGACTCGGTCGCGGCGTTGACGCCGCGCGCGGAAATCGAGGGCGAGATGGGCGATTCGCTGCCCGGCATGCAGGCGCGGCTGATGAGCCAGGCGCTGCGCAAGCTGACGGCGTCGATCTCGCGCTCCAACTGCATGGTCATCTTCATCAACCAGATCCGCATGAAGATCGGCGTCATGTTCGGCTCGCCCGAAACGACGACCGGCGGCAATGCGCTGAAGTTCTATTCCTCCGTGCGTCTCGACATCCGCCGCATCGGTTCGGTCAAGGACCGCGACGAGGTGGTTGGCAACCAGACCCGCATCAAGGTGGTCAAGAACAAGATGGCGCCGCCCTTCAAACAGGTGGAATTCGACATCATGTATGGCGAGGGCGTTTCCAAGACCGGCGAACTGATCGATCTCGGCGTCAAGGCTGGCATTGTCGAGAAGTCCGGCGCGTGGTTCTCCTATAACAGCCAGCGCCTCGGGCAGGGCCGCGAGAACGCCAAGCTTTTCCTGAAGGAAAATCCGCAGGCCGCGCAGGAAATCGAATTGGCGCTGCGCCAGAATGCCGGGCTCATCGCCGAGCAGTTGCTGGAGGAAGGCCATCCGGAACCCGAGGACGACGGTGAACCGGATGCAGCAGAAGGCTAGACTTCCGTAAAAGTGGCTTGAGACGGCCGGCGGCACGGATGGTGCCGCCGGCCGTTTTCTTTGCGAAGACGGAATTGGCGAACGACCCATGCTTCGGCTGGACAGTCCCGCACCGGGCGGATAAAAGCCGAACGGATTGCCCGCCTTTGCCGCGGGCCCCGCATGAAGTTGTTGTCAAAGGGCGTTCCATGAATGGCGTAAACGAGATCCGTTCGGCATTTCTCGACTATTTCGGCACGAACGGGCACGAGATCGTTTCCTCGAGCCCGCTGGTGCCGCGCAACGATCCGACGCTGATGTTTGTCAATGCCGGCATGGTGCAGTTCAAGAACGTCTTCACCGGCCTTGAACACCGGCCCTATACGCGCGCCGTGACGGCGCAGAAATGCGTGCGCGCCGGCGGCAAGCACAACGATCTCGACAATGTCGGCTATACGGCCCGCCATCACACCTTTTTCGAGATGCTCGGCAATTTCTCCTTCGGCGACTATTTCAAGGATCTTGCCATCGAGCTTGCCTGGAAGCTGATCACCGATGAGTTCGGGCTCGACAAGAACCGCCTGCTGGTGACGGTCTACCATACCGATGACGAGGCCTTCGATCTTTGGAAGAAGATCGCCGGCCTGCCGGAGGACCGCATCATCCGCATCCCGACCCATGACAATTTCTGGGCGATGGGCGACACCGGTCCGTGCGGCCCGTGCTCGGAGATTTTCTACGATCACGGCGATCATATTCCGGGCGGCCCGCCCGGATCGCCGGACGAGGATGGCGACCGTTTCATCGAGATCTGGAATCTCGTCTTCATGCAATATGAGCAGGTGACCAGGGACGAGCGCATCGACCTGCCACGGCCCTCGATCGATACCGGCATGGGGCTGGAGCGCATCGCGGCTGTCCTGCAGGGCAAGCATGACAATTACGACATCGATCTCTTCCAGGCGCTGATCGGCGCGTCCGTCGAACTGACCGGTGTCGCCGCGGAGGGCAAGGCGCAGGCGAGCCACCGGGTGATCGCCGACCATCTGCGCTCATCGGCTTTCCTGATCGCCGACGGCGTGCTGCCGTCCAATGAGGGCAGGGGCTATGTGCTTCGGCGCATCATGCGCCGCGCCATGCGTCACGCGGAGCTTCTTGGCGCGCGCGAGCCGCTGATGTGGAAGCTGCTTCCGGCGCTGGTCGGGCAGATGGGCCATGCCTATCCGGAACTGGTTCGGGCCGAGGCCCTGATCTCGGAGACTTTGAAACTGGAGGAGACGCGTTTCCGCAAGACGCTGGAGCGCGGCCTCAACCTGCTCGCGGAAGCCAGCGCCGATCTCGGCGAAGGCGACGAGCTGAGCGGTGAAACCGCGTTCAAACTCTACGACACCTATGGATTTCCGCTGGATCTGACGCAGGATGCGCTGCGCCAGCGTGGCATCACGGTTGACGATGCGGGTTTCAATTCCGCCATGGAGCGGCAGAAGGCCGAGGCGCGGGCCAACTGGGCCGGCTCAGGCGAGGCGGCGACAGAGACCATTTGGCTGGAGCTGCGCGACCGGCTCGGCGCAACCGATTTCCTTGGTTACGACACGGAACAGGCCGAAGGCGTCGTCGAGGCCATCGTGCGCGACGGCGCGGAGGTTGGTGAGGCTTCCAAGGGCGACACGGTTCAGGTGATCGTCAACCAGACACCGTTTTACGGAGAGTCCGGCGGCCAGGTCGGCGATACGGGGATCATTTCCGCCGATGGTGTTTCGCTGCGGGTAACGGATACCCAGAAGAAAGCCGATGGGCTCTTCGTGCACCAGGCTGTCGTCGAGGAAGGAACGCTGAAGAAGGGTGCCGAGGTGGTGCTGAGCGTCGATCACGAACGGCGCAGCCATTTGCGGGCCAACCATTCGGCGACGCACCTGCTGCACGAGGCGCTGCGTGAGGTTCTGGGCACCCATGTCACCCAGAAGGGATCGCTTGTCGCGCCCGACCGGCTGCGCTTCGATATCTCGCATCCGAAGCCGATGAGCGAAGCGGAGATCACCGCCGTAGAGGACATGGCCAATGAGATCGTGCTGCAGAACAGCCCCGTGTCGACGCGGTTGATGGCGGTGGACGATGCGATTGCCGAAGGCGCCATGGCGCTGTTCGGCGAGAAATATGGCGACGAAGTCCGGGTTGTTTCCATGGGCACCGGCCTGCATGGCGACAAGACGGACAAGACCTATTCGGTCGAGCTCTGCGGCGGCACCCATGTCGGCGCCACCGGCGACATCGGCCTGGTGCGCGTGGTTGGCGAGAGTGCCGTCGCGGCGGGCGTCCGGCGTCTCGAGGCTTTGACCGGCGAGGCCGCGCGCAAGTTCCTGACGGAACAGGACGGACGGGTCCGGTCGCTGGCGTCATCGCTGCGCGTCCAGCCTTCCGAGGTCGTTTCACGGGTCGAGGCGCTCGTTGACGAGCGCCGCAAGCTCGAACGCGAGATTTCCGACCTCAAGAAGCAGCTGGCGCTTGGCGGCGGAAGCGCAAAGGAAGCCGATGAAACACGCGAGATCGGCGGCATCAGGTTTCTCGGCAAAACGGTCACGGGTGTGGCGCCGCGCGACCTCAAGGGTCTTGTCGATGAAGCCAAGAACAGCATCGGCTCGGGCGTCGTCACGCTCATAGGCGTGTCGGAAGACGGCAAGGCCAGCGCCGTGGTCGGTGTCACGAATGATCTGACCGAACGCTACAGCGCGGTCGATCTGGTGCGTGTGGCTTCCGCCGCGCTCGGCGGCAAGGGCGGCGGCGGCCGGCCGGATATGGCGCAGGCCGGCGGGCCCGATGCGGGCAAGGCCGAAGCGGCGGTTGAGGCGGTCGCCGGGGCCATTGCCGGCTAGCGGCGTATTATTCAATTGAATCAGTTATTTACTCATCGTCGCGTATCGCGATGAAGCGTATCTTCGCGCCGTCAAAAAACGGTGCGGTTGTGGTGTCACATGTGATGCCTGTAGATTTTGGATGTAACCACCAGGGAGCGGCATATCATGAACAACAAAGTGGCTTGGTCCATCGGCATTCTGATTGCGACGGCGACACCGTCCTTTGCCCAGCAATCCGGCCAGGCGGCCTTCGACGCCTGGCTGCAGAACTATCGCGACCTCGGCGCGACCGTCACCTATGATACGGCACATACCAGCGGCGATACGCTGACGGTCAACGGTCTGGACATCACCTTTCAGACGGCATTGTCGTTTCCCGATTCCGATGACGATGGCGACGATGCGTCCTTGCAGATCGATTTTTCCTGGAAAAGTTCGGAAGTCGTCAGCACGAACATGACTGCCGAAGGCAATCTGTTCAGCGTCGACAAGATGACGATTGCCGATGGCAGCCTCTTTACCGTGCGTCTCGATCCCGAGGATGAAGACGACGACATCGTCCTGGAGTCGCGCATGGACGGGTTTGAATTGATTGAAGGCACATGGCCGGCGCTGCCGAAACTGGCCGACGACCCGCAGCGGCCGTTCAGCCGCTGGCTCCCGCTGCTTCGAACGATCAAGGAAACATCCTTTGCCGAAGAGCGGGTCGGCCGGCTGACCTTCGACTTCAGCGGCGGCGACAGCATGGACGGCGCGAAAGTGTCGTCGGTCGTGGAGGATCTGGTCGTCAGAGGCATGCGTGACGGCCGGATGGCGGAATACAGCACCGGTCAGGTCAGCCAGGAAACGACGGTTCCGAGCGAAGACGGCGAGACCTACACCGAGACTACGACGATTGCGAGCACGTCGATGACCGGGCTGGACTACACGGCTTTGCTTGCGCTTTTCGATCCTCAGTCACGGGGAGCGGACGGCTATCAGCCCTTCATCGATTCAATGTCGAACAATGGCTACCGGGTCGAAAGCCCGTATTATGACGCAGCCGTCGATTTGAGTGGCTATGAGAATGTCAAATTGAGGGTGCCGGAAACCGACATTCTGGCGCTGCTGGACCGTCTCGCCACGTCCGGAGAGGAACCGGAAGCATCGACCATCGTTCTCGCCGTGATCGATCTCTACCGGTCGTTTTCGCTGGGGCGCGCCTTCGCCGATGGGATCACATTCGGGTTCGATGTCGATCCCGGAATCACGGGGTCCGGCGGTATAGGCGAGGTTGTCATCGCGAATCTGAGTTCGGACGGGCTTGAGGAGTTCTCAATTTCCTCGGTCGATCTCGACCTCGGAACCGAAGGGGCTTTCTCGCTCGGCAGGTTCTTCTTCGGCGATATCGAGTTCGCGCCATACGGGCCGATGAAGGAATTCGCATCCGAACTCGACAATATGGATGAACCCGATCCGCTCGTGGTATCGCGCATCTTCATGCCGCGCTCGATCGCCGCTGAAATCGCCGGCTTCGCGCTCAGCGGCGTCGTTCCTGAGGGCGATGTCAGTCTCGACCGTTTCCACGTGGATTTGAAGACCGTCGTGCCGCCGATCCCGACATCGGTCGAACTGTCGACCGAAGGCCTGGAACTGCCCGTTGCCGCCCTCGATGACCAGGAGGCCATCGATGTCCTGGAGGCGGCCGGCATCGACGTGTTGCGCCTGACCGAAAAGATCAGGATGCGCTGGGATGAAGACACGGAAGACCTGATCATCGAAAACCTCGTGGTCGAACTGGGCCAGGTCGGAAAGGTGCGCGCCAGCGCCCGGCTCGGCGGGCTGACGCGGACTGTTCTGGAAAATCCGGAGCAGTATCAGGCGCTGATCGCGACCTTGAACATCAAGTCGTTCGAGCTGGAGCTCGTCAATGAAGGTGGCGTCGAGACCGCGCTTGCCCTGATGGCCGAAGAATCGGATGTCAGTGAGGAACTGATGACAGAACTGCTTCTGGAGCAGCTCAGGCAGGGTCTGGCGATCATCGACAATGAAGACTTCAGCAACATGGTGATGGAAGCCGCGGAAGCGTTCTTCGACGATCCACGCAATCTGAGCCTGTCTATCGCGCCGGGACGTTCCATTCCCGTATCGCAGGTCGCCGCGAGCGTCATGACTGCGCCGCAGATGGTGCCCGATCTTCTGGGCGTCAGCGTCGAGGCGAACCGGTAGCAACCGGCAAACAAAACCCCGCCGCAAGCGGCGGGGTCAATCCCGTTTTCCGATCCGGTCCGGCCGTCAGGCAGACATGGCCTTCTGCAGGTTCTCGTCGACCTTGTCGAGGAAGCCGATGGTGGACAGCCAGGGCTGGTCCGGGCCGATGAGCAGCGCCAGGTCCTTGGTCATGTGACCGCCCTCGACGGTGGCGACGCAGACCTCTTCGAGCGTCCTGGCAAAGCGGGCAAGCTCGGCATTGTCGTCAAGCTTGGCCCGGTGGCTGAGGCCACGCGTCCAGGCGAAGATCGAGGCGATCGAGTTGGTCGATGTTTCCTCGCCCTTCTGATGCTGGCGGTAGTGACGGGTCACCGTGCCGTGCGCGGCTTCGGCCTCGACGGTCTTGCCGTCCGGCGTCATCAGCACCGAGGTCATCAGGCCGAGCGAGCCGAAACCCTGTGCCACGGTGTCGGACTGGACGTCGCCGTCATAATTCTTACAGGCCCAGACATAGCCGCCTGACCATTTCAGGTTGGCCGCGACCATGTCGTCGATCAGGCGGTGCTCATAGGTGATGCCCGCTTCCTTGAAGGCGTCTTCGAACTCGGCCTCGTAGATAGCCTGGAAGATGTCCTTGAAGCGGCCGTCATAGACCTTGAGGATCGTGTTCTTGGTGGAAAGATAGACCGGCACCTTGCGTTGCAGGCCGTAATTCAGGGACGCGCGGGCGAAATCCTCGATGGACTTGTCGAGGTTGTACATGCCCATCGCGATGCCGGCGCCGGGCGCGTCGAAAATCTCGTATTCCTGTTCCTTGCCGTCTTCGCCGACGAACTTCATGAACAGCTTGCCCTTGCCGGGGAACTTGAAATCGGTGGCGCGGTACTGGTCGCCGAAGGCATGACGGCCGACGATGACGGGCCGCGTCCAGCCGGGCACGAGGCGCGGCACGTTCTTGCAGATGATCGGTTCGCGGAAGATGACGCCGCCGAGAATGTTGCGGATCGTTCCGTTGGGCGAGCGCCACATGCTCTTGAGGTTGAATTCCTCGACGCGGGCCTCGTCCGGCGTGATGGTCGCGCATTTGACGCCGACGCCGTATTGCTTGATGGCGTTGGCCGCGTCGACGGTGATCTGGTCATCGGTCGCGTCGCGGCTTTCGATACCGAGGTCGTAATATTTCAGGTCGATGTCCAGATAGGGATGGATCAGCTTGTCCTTGATGAACTGCCAGATGATCCTGGTCATCTCGTCGCCGTCGAGCTCGACGACCGGGTTTTCGACCTTGATTTTTGCCATTAGAAAAGCCTCGTTACTGAAGAAATAAAGACCCCGACCACGGGAAAACCGTGTTGTTCGCGGCTCCTATACCATTGTGGTGCCGGAAGGCAAAGGCGCGGTCGCTCCTCAATTTGTATTAGGAGCTACCCGGCGGTGCCGATTGTGCTATCAGTGCGCTGGAAAAGCGGGAGAAGCGCATATGGAGTTCAGGTCGGCCACGTTCGAGGATGACATCCGGCACATCCATTATGTATCGGCCGGTGATGCGTCAAAACCGCTGATGCTGTGCCTGCACGGCTTTCCGGAATATTGGGGCGGCTGGCGCGACATCATGCCGTTCCTGGCGCAAACACACCATGTGGTGGCACCGGACCAGCGCGGTTTCGGCAAATCGTTCAAACCCGAAGGTGAGGACGCTTACCAGACGCGCCACCTGGTCGCCGACATGGCGGCGCTCGCCGATCATCTGTCGCCCGATACACCATTCGCTCTTTTCGGCCATGACTGGGGATCGGCGGTGGCCTATTCCTTTGCCTTCAGCCGCCCGGAACGCCTGAGCGCGTTGATCGTTGCGAACGGCGTGCATCCCCATTGTTTTCAGAAAGCGATCATCGAGGATCCGCAGCAGCGGGCGGCCAGCCAGTACATGACCTTCCTGCGCAGCGACCGCGCCGAGGCGGTCATGTGCGAGAACGATTTCGCGCGGACCATGAACATGATTTCCGGCTTTTCCGCCGCCGGCTGGATGAGTGAGGCAGTCAAGGCCGATTACCGTGCTGCCTGGAGCGGCGAGGGAACGATGCGGGCAATGCTCAACTGGTACCGGTCCTCGCCGGTGCTGGTGCCGCCAGTCGAACAGCCTGTCTCCGAACTGGAAGGGCGTGTTCCGGTCTATGCTATTCCGGCGGAAGCGTTGCGCGTGGAGGTCCCGCATCTGGTTGTTTGGGGCGATGCGGACGAGGCGCTGCGGCCGAGCTGCCTTGAAGGTCTCGACCGCTTTGCGGCCGATCTGACCATCGAGAAGGTTCCCGGTACCGGACACTGGATCCTGCATGAGCGCCCGCAGCAGGTTTCGCAAATCGCCGGGCAGTGGCTTGCCCGGCTCGAACGGAGGCCGTGATTGCGCCGATAAGGCCTTTCTTGCGCCATCGGGATATGTCAGTTACGCGAAACACAACAGAACAAGCCGGAACGGTTGATGGCAGGAACGGACAGACAAAGGGAACTGATGACCGGCGGACCGGCCGTGATTCTTGTCGAGCCGCAACTCGGCGAGAATATCGGCATGGTAGCGCGGGCGATGGCGAATTTCGGCCTTTCGGAGCTGCGCCTGGTCAATCCGCGCGACGGCTGGCCGAGCGAGACGGCGCGCGCCGCCGCCAGCAAGGCGGATCACGTGATCGACGGCGCGGCGGTGTTCGCAACGCTGGAAGAGGCGATCGCGGATCTCAATTTTGTCTTTGCGACGACGGCGCGCGCGCGCGACGGGTTCAAGCCGGTGCGCGGGCCGGTCGAGGCCGCCGCGACCTTGCACCGCCGCATCGGTATCGGCGAGAAATGCGGCGTCCTGTTCGGCCGCGAGCGCTGGGGCCTGAACAATGAGGAAGTCGGTCTGGCCGACGAGATCGTCACCTATCCCGTCAATCCGGCATTCGCGTCGCTGAATATTGCCCAGGCCGTCCTGCTGATGTCCTATGAATGGATGAAGACCGGGCTGGAAGACGGCCCGCAGACACCGTTCACCCACTCGGAAATGCAGCCGGCCAACAAGGCCGATCTTCAGGGCCTGTTCGATCACCTTGAAGATGCGCTGGAGGCGCGGGGTTATTTCCGTCCGCCGGACAAGAAGCCGAAGATGGTCGACAATCTGCGTGCCGTGCTGAGCAGGCAGGGCTTTTTCAAGCCCGAAATCCGATTGCTGCGCGGCGTCATTCGCTCGCTGGACCGTTTCAGCCGACAGGCGCCCAAAGGCAGCAGGTCGGTTGATCGGGACAGTTGTGATGCCGGTGCAGGCGAGGAGCTGGAGCGTTGAGCCGCGGGCCGGTCCTGCTGTTCGATTCCGGGATCGGGGGGCTGACTGTCCTGAGGGAAGCGCGGGTGCTGATGCCGGAGCGGCGTTTCGTCTATGTCGCGGACGATGACGGGTTTCCCTATGGCGTATGGGGCGAGGGCGATCTCACGGACCGTATCGTAAACCTGTTCGGGACATTGCTTTCGGAACATCAGCCGCAGCTGTGCGTCATTGCCTGCAATACCGCGTCGACACTGGTGCTTGAAGCGCTGCGGGCCGCCTATCCGGACATGCCTTTTGTCGGCACCGTGCCGGCCATCAAACCGGCGGCGGAGCGAACACGGTCGGGGCTGGTGAGCGTGCTGGCGACCCCCGGAACAGTTCGGCGGGCCTATACGCGCGATCTCATCCAGTCCTTCGCCGCGCAATGCCATGTGCGCCTGGTGGGCTCTGAATATCTGGCGGGGCTCGCCGAGGCCTATATTCGCGGCGATCCGGTCAAGCAGGATCTCATCCATGCCGAGATCGAACCCTGTTTTGTCGAGCAGGAGGCGCGCAAGACCGACATTGTTGTGCTTGCCTGCACCCATTATCCGTTTCTCGCCAACCAGTTCCGACGCCTGGCGCCGTGGCCGGTGGACTGGCTGGATCCGGCCGAGGCAATCGCCAAGCGGGCGCATTCGCTGCTGGCGCCGCAGCATGTCGTTTCGGACGAGCCGGATGTTGCGGTCTTCACATCCGACGAGCCCGATTTCGCCGTCAGGCGGCTGTTGAACGGCTTCGGGCTGACGCTTGCGCCGATGCGCCATTGACAAGGCGATCCTATTGTCATACATCCGCGCCGTCGCCGGGCGGAAACGCCTGGTTTTCAATACGTGTCCCGTGAATGGCCGCATGCCAAGCAGGCCATTCTGTCAGTCGGCAAAAACAGCCGGCAGAGGAGGGCGCGTTTCCTTCCACCGGTTTGGGAACAAACCGGCGAAACCGATTGAAAGGGAATGCGATGAGCAAGCGCGAATCTTCCAAGTACAAACTCGACCGCCGTATGGGCGAAAACATCTGGGGCCGCCCGAAGTCCCCGGTCAACCGCCGCGAATACGGCCCCGGCCAGCACGGCCAGCGCCGCAAGGGCAAGCTTTCCGACTTCGGCGTGCAGCTGCGCGCAAAGCAGAAGCTGAAAGGCTACTACGGCGATATCCGTGAAAAACAGTTCCGCAAGATCTACGAGGAAGCCAACCGCCGCAAGGGCGATACGCCGGAGAACCTGATCGGTCTTCTGGAATCGCGCCTCGACGCGGTCGTCTACCGCGCCAAGTTCGTGCCGACGATCTTCGCGGCACGCCAGTTCGTCAACCACGGCCATGTCATGGTGAACGGCGTCCGCACCAATATCCCGTCCTATCGCTGCAAGCCGGGCGATGTGATCGAGGTGCGCGAAAAATCCAAGCAGATGGTGCTGGTCCTGGAAGCCACGCAGCTCGCCGAGCGCGACGTTCCGGAATATATCGAAGCCGATCACAACAAGATGGTCGCGACCTATGTGCGCATCCCGACGCTGTCGGATGTGCCTTATCCGGTGCACATGGAACCGAACCTCGTCGTCGAATTCTATTCGCGCTAAACGCAAGCGCGTTGTTCAGACAGGAAGCCGCCGGCGCAAACCGGCGGCTTTTTTGTTTTCATGATCCTTGTATCGGGTTAGGAATGCAGCACATCACCGGAAAGCCGACATGAATGTCCACGATACAAGTCTGAAGAGGTCCGATCGCACGGATGCGGCTGAAGAACAGCCCGGCGATGCCTGCCATCCGATGTTCCGGGACGTTCCGTCCACGGTGGGCTTCAACAAGTTGCGCAAGCGCCTGCTGCGGCAGATGCGCCAGGCCATCGATGATTTCGGCATGGTTGCATCCGGCCGGACGCAACGCTGGCTGGTGGCGCTGTCGGGCGGCAAGGATTCCTACGGGCTGCTGGCGCTTTTGCTCGACCTGAAGTGGCGCGGCCTCCTGCCGGTCGACCTCATCGCCTGCAATCTCGACCAGGGGCAGCCGAATTTCCCCAAACATATCCTGCCGGAATTCCTGGAGCGTAACGGCGTTGCCCACCGGATCGAATATCAGGACACCTATTCGATCGTTACCGACAAGCTTTCGGAGAACAGCACCTATTGTTCGCTGTGCTCGCGGCTGCGGCGCGGTCATCTTTACCGCATTGCGCGCGAGGAAGATTGCGATGCGCTGGTCCTCGGCCATCACCGCGAGGATATCCTCGAGACGTTCTTCATGAACCTTTTTCATGGCGGACGCCTGGCGGCCATGCCGCCGAAGCTGCTCAATGACGAGGGCGATGTGTTGGTGCTGCGACCGCTCGCCTATTGCGCCGAGGATGACCTGGCGAAATTCGCCGATTCCATGGCGTTCCCGATCATCCCCTGCGACCTTTGCGGATCGCAGGACGGCCTGCAGCGCAATGCCATGAAGGTGATGATCGCCGATATCGAGCGGCGCATGCCGGGACGCAAGGAGACGATGATCCGCGCACTCACAAATGTGCGCCCGTCACATCTGCTCGACCGGAAGATCTTCGATTTTCTCGGTCTCGACGAACAGGCTGAAAAGACCAAATGACATTTTCGGACTCGGACATTCCAGCGCTGACCGCTCTCTTGAGGCGGGCCGGCGAAGAAGAGATCATGCCGCGCTTTGCCGGTATCGGCGGTGCCGAGATCAAGCAGAAACAGGCGCCATGGGATGTGGTGACCGAGGCGGATACGGCGGCGGAGGTTCACATAGCGGCCGCACTGTCGGAGCGCTATCCGGGTGCCCTGATCGTCGGTGAGGAGGCGGTGGCCGACAACCCCGCCATCATGAACGGACTGGCGGATGCGGAACTGGCATTTGTCATCGACCCGATCGACGGGACGTTCAATTTCGCGTCCGGCATGCCGGCTTTCGGAACCATCCTTGCGGTTGTGGCCGGCGGTGCGTGCATTGCCGGCATGATCCACTATCCGGTAAGCGGCGAGACGACGATCGGCGTTGCCGGCGCAGGCAGCCGCATTGTCGGCGAAAACGGGGCCGAGCAGGTCGCGCGCGTGTCGGAGCCCGTTCCGCTCGACCAGATGGTGGGTACGGTGTCCTGGGGTTTCCTGGACGAGCCGCTCCGCGGCCGCGTCGCCGGAGCGATGTCGAAAATCGGCATGTCCTTCGCCTTTCGCTGCTCGGCCTGGGAGTACCGGCTCGCCGCGACGGGCAGGGTGCACTTCATCAGTGCCCAGAACCTGATGCCTTGGGATCACCTCGCCGGCGTGCTGATCCATGCCGAGGCGGGCGGGTATACGGCGTGTCTCGATGGGTCGCCTTACCGGCCGGGCAAGACCGATGGTGGCCTGATCACCACAACTGACCCGGAGAGCTGGGCGCTGATCCGCCGTGAGATATTCGGGATGTAGTCTAAGCTGAGGCTTCAGCGCGGACGAAAAGCCGGCCCTTTTCGGTCCATACGATGATACCGAAAGCCGTCCAGCCAAACACCGCATAGCCTGCCGCGAGCGGTATGAGCGTGCCGTCGAATGCCTGTCCGACGAGAGCGCCGAGCACCGCGCCGCCGGTGAAGCTGATCACGCCCATCACCGACGATGCCGTTCCGGCGATATGGCCAAGCGGCTCCATGGCGAGCGCGTTGAAATTGGGTGGCACCAGTCCGAATGCGCCGGCGATCGCGGCAAGTATCAGATAGGCCAGCAGGAAGGGTGGCGTTCCGAAAAGGCATATGATGAGCAGGAGCGTGCCGAGCGCAGCAAACGCGATGAGGGCGCTGTGCGAGATCAGCCGCATGCCGACCCGGCGCACCAGGGAGCCGTTGGTGAAATTCAGCACGGCCATGATGCCGGCGTTCAGAGCGAAAGCGAAGGCAAACCAATGGCCGAGGTCGTAGACCGACTGAAAGATTTGCTGCGCCGAGACGACGAAAGCGAACAGCCCGCCGAAACAGAGCGTCGAGGCCAGCGTGTAGCCCATGGCGAGCCGGTTGGAGATCACCTCGCGGAAAGCATTGCCGATCGCCGCGAAGGACAGCGGCAGGCGCTCTTCCTCCGGAAGCGTTTCGCGGATGCGCAGGCCGCTCCAGACCGCAAGGCCCAGGCCGGCAACGCCCAGAAAGACGAAGATCCACTGCCAGGATGCGACGCCGACAATGGCCTGACCGATGGCCGGCGCGACGATCGGCACGATCATGAAAACGGTGAAGGTGTAGGACATGACCCGCGCCATGTCGCGCCCGCCGAAGCAGTCCCGCACCATGGCGTTGACGATGATGCGCACGGCTGCCGCGCAGATGCCCTGCGCCAGCCTAAGCAGCAGCAGTGTCGTGAAACTGCCGGCAAACGCGTCGGCAACGGCCGCGACGGCATAAAGCAGGATTGCCGGAATCAGGACGATCTTGCGCCCGAAACGGTCGGAAACCGGTCCGAAGAGGATTTGAGCGACACCGAATCCGAGCATGAAGACGGTTATCACCGCCTGCCTGTCATTTTCGTCGGTAATTGCGAAACTTTCGCCGATCAGCGGCAGTGCCGGCAGCATGATATCGATCGACAGGGCAACAATCGAACTGAGCGCGGCGAGCAGGACAATGAATTCGAGAAAGCCGACGCCGGCCCGCTCGACCCGTTCCATGCCGAATGTCGCATCAGACGATTGTCGGCCCGGTTGGGGCTCGCTTCTCGTGTCCATCTTGCTGCCTTTGGTTCTGCACGTCTTATGGCCGCGGGAGGGCCGGTGCTATCCGCCTGGTGGTCAAACGGATGTCGTTTGCTCGGGTCGGCCAGGCGGTAAATGCAATTCAGGGCTGAAATCCTGACGGCCCGCGTATCTGGCCTATCGTGAATTCGTGCGATTGGCAATACGGTAGAAATACAGCGCCGCCGACGAACGCGATCTGCCGGCGGCCTTAAAGGAAGCGGTGCTAGCCGGTATAGCCGGCGAGGTTGCCGTTGATCACGTAGTCGAGGATGTGGACGATCTGATCGGGCGTTTCGACCACGGCGAATGCCGCCGCGTCGACTTCCTTCAGCGCATGCTGATGGTCGGGACCATGCATGACGATCAGCGGTTTGCCCAGCGCTGCGGCGTAGCCGGCATCGAAGGCAGCGTTCCACTGTTTGTATTTGTCGCCGAAGCGGACAACAACGACATCGGCGTCGCCGATCAGCGTGCGTGTCCGGATCGCGTTGACGCTGGCGCCCTTGTAGTCGTGCCAGAACTTGTCCGGTTCCTCGCCGAGGATCGTGACGCCGCAATCGTCGGAGGCTTCATGGTGCGTCACCGGCGCGCTGAAGCTGACCGGCAGGCCAGCCGATTTTACGCCGGCCTCGATTTGTTCGCGCCAGTCGGTATGGATCTCGCCGGAAAGATAAACGTTCCAGTTGCGCATCAGGCGGCGCCTTTGACCGTGATACCCTTCTCGGTCAGGTGCCCCTGAAGCTCTTCGGCCTGGAACATTTCGCGGATGATGTCGCAGCCGCCGACGAACTCGCCCTTGACATAGAGCTGCGGGATGGTCGGCCAGTTGGAATAATCCTTGATGCCCTGGCGAAGATCGTCATCGGCGAGCACGTTGATGCCCTTGTATTCGACACCGAGGTAATCGAGGATCTGGACCACCTGGCCCGAGAAACCGCACTGCGGAAAGGCAGGCGTGCCTTTCATGAAAAGCACGACGTCGGCGTTCTTGACCTCGTTGTCGATGAATTCGTTGATGGCTGTCATGGGTTGTTCCTTGTCTCTACCGGGGAAAAGGCCCGGAGGTTGCCTAGGCCCGTAAATAACTCCGACAGCGGCGGATTTCCAGCCCCCGGGCGGATCGAGCCCAGGTAAATCGGTGACAGCGGGCGATCATACCTGAGAACAACAAAAAACCGCGGACATGCCGCGGTTCTTTGAAGGATATCTTGCCGAACTCAGAAGTTCAGACATTTGTCCAGCAGGGCGGCATCCGGATATTTGGCATCAGGGCCGAATTCCGCGTAGCAGGCGGCCGTCCAGGCATAGGCCGTGTTGTCGAACGGCTTGGCGGCGGGCTGCGCGTTCGACTGGATCTTCATCGGGCCGGCGGCGGCCATGCCGGCGCGGCGGGGACCGTCGGCATTGGCGGCGGAAAGCGAAGCGACGGAGACGGCGGCTGCGATTGCAAGGACGGTCGGATTGGCGAATTTCATTTTGTCTCTCCTTGGTGTTGTCGCCCCCTTCAACGGGAGCGTCGCCACACTAGGAAAGACCGCCTGAACCAAATTCGAACGGGTTGTTCAGGAGGCGTTCACCGGCTCACTCGGGCGCGCTGGTCTGCAGTGCGAGGGCGTGCAGGGCATCGCCCATATTGCCCTGCAGTGCCTTGTAGACCATCTGGTGCTGTTGCACCCTGGTCTTGCCGCGAAAGCTCTCGGACACCACCTCGGCGGCATAGTGGTCGCCGTCTCCGGCAAGGTCACGGATCGTCACCTGCGCATCCGGAATGGCGGTCTTGATCATCTCTTCGATATCTCCGGCGCTCATCGGCATGGCATTCTCCCCGTATTTGTTGTTTTCTCGCTTCGCTCGGTCAGCCTTCACCTGCCTGCGCGGCCGTTCCGTCCATATAGTCAGGAAACCACGATTCATGGGCGGTGCGCAATTCCTCTACTGATATGGAAAGCAGGTCGCCCATCGTCAATCGGTCGCCGCCGACAGTGCCCAGCCGGCGGAACGGAACTCCGGCGCCCTCGGCGTTGATGCAGATGAAATTGGCAAGTTCGGACGAAACCGTCACCACGTAACGGGCCTGGTCTTCACCGAAGAGCTGTGCGTGTGCCGGCCCGATCTCGCTGTCGATATCCAGTTTCATGCCTTTGCCGCTGGCAATCGCCATTTCGGCCAGGCAGAGCGCCAGGCCGCCGTCGGAAATGTCATGGCAGGCGGTGAACTGACCGTTGCGGATAGCCGATCGCACGACCTTGCCGTTGCGCCGCTCCACGTAGAGATCGACCGCCGGCGGCGGGCCATCAGCCTGGCCAAGGCAATCGCGCATATAGGCCGATTGTCCGAGATGCGTTCCGTCACCGCCCAGCAGGATGACGACATCGCCGTCATTCGCGCCGCCAATCGTCGCCATTTTCGACCAGTCCGAGATGAGCCCGACACCGGCGATGGTCGGGGTCGGCAGGATCGCTTCGCCATTGGTCTCGTTGTAGAGCGACACATTGCCCGAGACGATCGGAAAGCCGAGCATCGAGCAGGCCTCGCCGATGCCTTCGATGGCCTTGACGAGCTGGCCCATGATTTCCGGGCGCTCGGGATTGCCGAAATTGAGGTTGTCGGTGGCAGCCAGCGGTTCCGCGCCGGTGGCGGTCAGGTTGCGCCAGCACTCGGCCACGGCCTGTTTTCCGCCCTCGAATGGATCGGCCTCGCAATAGCGCGGTGTCACATCGGAGGAAAAGGCGAGCGCCTTGGACGGATGACCGTCGACGCGCACGACACCGGCGTCGCCGCCGGGGATTTGCAGGCTGTTGCCCTGGATCAGCGTATCGTATTGCTCAAAGACCCAGCGCCGCGACGCATTGTTGGCCGAGCCGACGAGCGACAGCAGGGCTGCACCGTAGTCCTCCGGTTCGTCGATCTGATCGGCCGGAAGCGGCGAATAGAGCCCGGTTTCGCGCCAGGGGCGGTCATATTCGGGTGCCTCGTCGCCGAGTTCCTTGATCGGAAGATTGGCGACCTCATCGCCCTGATGGACGATGCGGAAGCGCAGATCGTCCGTCGTCTTGCCGACAATGGCGAAATCCAGCCCCCATTTGTGGAAGATGGCCTCGGCCTCGGCTTCCTTTTCGGGACGCAGGACCATGAGCATGCGCTCCTGGCTTTCCGACAGCATCATTTCGTAGGCGCTCATGTTCTCTTCGCGAACCGGCACCTTGTCGAGGTCGAGTTCAACGCCGAGGCTGCCCTTTGCGCCCATTTCCACGGCCGAACAGGTCAGGCCCGCTGCGCCCATATCCTGGATGGCGATGACGGCGCCGGTCTGCATCAGTTCCAGGCATGCTTCCAGCAGGCATTTTTCGGTGAACGGATCGCCGACCTGGACGGTCGGGCGCTTCTCTTCGATCGATTCGTCGAACTCCGCCGACGCCATGGTCGCGCCGCCCACACCGTCACGGCCGGTCTTGGCGCCGAGATAGACGACCGGCAGCCCGACGCCCTTGGCCTCTGAGTAGAAGATCGCATCGGTATCCGCGAGGCCCGCGGCAAAGGCGTTGACGAGACAGTTGCCATTGTAGCGTGCGTCGAACTCGACTTCGCCGCCGACCGTCGGCACGCCGAAGGAGTTTCCGTAGCCGCCGACGCCGGCGACGACGCCGGCCACCAGATGATGGGTCTTGGGGTGATCCGGCTCGCCGAAACGCAGAGCGTTCATGGTGGCGATCGGCCGCGCACCCATGGTGAAGACGTCGCGCAGGATGCCGCCGACGCCGGTCGCCGCGCCCTGATAGGGTTCGATATAGGAGGGGTGGTTGTGGCTCTCCATCTTGAAGACCACGCACTGACCATCGCCGATATCGACAACACCGGCGTTCTCGCCCGGACCCTGGATGACCTGCGGGCCGTCCGTCGGCAGGGTGCGCAGCCATTTCTTCGAGGATTTGTACGAGCAATGCTCGTTCCACATGGCGGAAAATATGCCGAGTTCGGTAAAGGTCGGCTCGCGGCCGATCAGCTCCAGAATGCGCTCATACTCGTCCGGTTTGAGACCATGCGCTTCGATGAGGTCCGGGGTGATCTGTATTTCGTTGGGGATGGTCATTTTGACTGGCGTTATCGATTCGACATCAGGAGGTGCAGGCGTTGTTGCCACCGCTCCAGCGCCGTACATCGGCGGCGATGCGGCTGCCGACGGGGTCGGACATAAGCGGTCCGTAGGCGCTGATCGTCGCGGGGCTGCCCTGGCCCTCGACAACGGCGAGCGGCCGGTCCTGCGGCCGGCTGGCGGGAACGATGAGAATGCGCGGGCGGCCGGAAAAGGAATTGAGTTCCGGCGCCAGGCGATATCCCCGAAACCCGCGGTCTCGCGATTTGAACCAGCAATTGCTGGCGGCAACGGCAATGCGTTCCATGGCTGGCAAGGCGGCGTCCGGGGATTTGACCGTCAGGTTTCCGGGGCCACTGGTCTGGCAGGCCGTCAGAAGCGCTGCGAGCACGGGCAATGCGGCGGCTGACCTCAAGGAACTCATGCGGCGATCTCGAGCGCGGCGGCAAAAAGGGCCTCGCCGTCCGTGCCGCCATGGGCGGCCTCGATGAGATTCTCGGGATGGGGCATCATTCCAAGGACATTGCCCGCCTCATTGATGATGCCGGCGATGTCGTTGATCGAGCCGTTCGGGTTGGTGCCTTCCGCATAGCGGAAAACCACCTGGCCGTTGTCTTCAAGCTTTGCGAGGTCGTCTCGCGCCGCAAAATAGTTTCCGTCGTGATGGGCGACCGGACAGCGGATGATATCGCCCTGGCGGTAGCGGCCGGTGAAAACGGTGTTCGCGTTCACGACTTCCAGGCGCACCTCGCGGCAGACGAATTTGAGCGAGGCGTTGCGCATCAGGGCGCCCGGCAGGAGGCCGGCCTCGACGAGAATCTGGAAGCCATTGCAGACGCCAAGGATTCGTGTGCCGGCCTGTGCCTTCCGGCGTACCGCTTCCATGACCGGCATGCGCGCCGCAATCGCACCGCACCGCAGATAGTCGCCATAGGAAAACCCGCCCGGAATGACGATCAGGTCGACATCGGGAATCTCCGTTTCCGTCTGCCAGACGGTCACCGGCGGTTCGCCCGAAATCTTTGTCAAAGCCGCAATCATGTCCCGGTCGCGGTTAAGGCCGGGGAGGAGGAGAACTGCTGATTTCATGTTTCCAGTACGGTGATGGCAGGACAGGGTGCGGTGTGTGTCGAATATGGCCCGCCTTGTAGCGCATATGCCCTCAAATTGCGATAGCCGATGCCTTGCTATCCAGTGCCGCGTGTCGTATAAATATTTTAGGCTTAAAATATTTTCCTGAAGGCATCGTTGCCGGTTCGCCGGGATCATGCCGACCACCCATGGAGGGCGAATTGGCGGACCACAAGAGTCGTGTCGAAAGCGGCATTTCCCTCGATTTCGAGGGACGCATGTCCTATGGCGATTATCTGCAACTCGATACGCTGTTGTCGGCGCAGAAACCGCTCAGCGACAAGCAGGACGAGACACTCTTCATCATCCTCCACCACGTTCAGGAATTGTGGCTGCGCCTCATCATCCACGAACTGGAATTCGCCATGCGAAACCTGCGCGAGGACAAGGCTGGTATCGCCTTCAAGGCGCTGGCGCGGGTCTCTGCCATCCAGGAGCAGTTGGTGACGGCGTGGGACGTGCTCTCGACGATGACACCGTCGGATTACATGACCTTCCGCGACCAGTTGGGGCAGGCCTCCGGATTCCAGTCCTACCAGTATCGCCTGGTCGAGATCCTGCTCGGCGCCAAGGACGAGCGCATGCTGGTGCCGCACAAGCACCGTCCGGAGATCCATGCGCGGCTGCGCGAAGCGTTTGACGGCCCGAGCATTTATGACGAGGCGATCGCACTGGTTGCCCGCGCCGGATTCGATGTGCCGAAAGAGCTTCTTGAACGCGATTTTTCCAAGACCCACCAGCACAATGAGGCACTGCGCGAGATCTGGCTCACCGTTTACCGCGAGCCGGAGCGCCATTTCGAATTGTACGAGCTTGCCGAGGAACTGGTCGATGTGGAGGACCGTTTCCAGCAGTGGCGTTTCCGGCACATGAAAACGGTGGAGCGCATTATCGGCTACAAGAAGGGAACCGGCGGTTCTTCAGGCGTCGGTTTCCTGAAAACCGCGCTTGACCGCACGTTCTTCCCGGAATTGTGGGCTGTCAGGACAGACCTTTAGAGAAGTTCTACCGCGTAGTCTTCGATCACGGTATTGGCGAGCAGCTTCTCGCACATCGCGGTGATCTGCTGTTTCGCCGTGCCGGGATCGGCTGAGTCCAGTTCGAGATCGAACACCTTTCCCTGCCGCACTTGGCCGACATCTTCAAAGCCAAGCGATCCGAGCGCGCCCTCGATGGCCTTGCCCTGCGGGTCGAGCACCCCGTTTTTCAGTGTGACGGTGACACGCGCCTTGATCACGGCATCTTCCTCGTATTGCTGCGGCTGCTATTTGACGAGCACCGGCCCGGTCCCCCGGGGCGGCTCGTTCTTGTTGACGATGCCGAGCCGCCGGGCGACTTCCTGATAGGCCTCGACAAGGCCGCCGAGATCGCGCCGGTAACGGTCCTTGTCCAGCTTGTCCTTAGTCTCGACGTCCCAAAGACGGCAACTGTCGGGCGAGATTTCATCCGCGACGACAATGCGCATCATGTCGCCTTCGAACAGGCGTCCGCACTCGATCTTGAAATCGACGAGTTGAATGCCGACGCCCAGAAACAGGCCGGACAGGAAGTCGTTGACGCGAATGGCCAGCGCCATGATGTCATCGATCTCCTGGGGGCTCGCCCAGCCGAAGGCTGTGATGTGTTCCTCGGAGACCATCGGATCGTCCAGCGCATCGGCCTTGTAGTAGAACTCGATGATGGAACGCGGCAGCACAGTGCCTTCGTCGAGACCGAGACGTTTGGAAAGCGAGCCGGCCGCCACATTGCGAACCACGACCTCCAGGGGGATGATCTCCACTTCCTTGATCAGTTGCTCGCGCATGTTCACCCGGCGGATGAAATGCGTCGGGATGCCGATGCGGTTGAGGTGCTCGAACAGAAACTCCGAAATCCGGTTGTTGAGAACGCCCTTGCCCTCGACAACATCGTGTTTCTTGCTGTTGAACGCGGTGGCATCATCCTTGAAGAACTGGATCAGCGTGCCCGGCTCCGGGCCCTCGTAAAGGATTTTGGCCTTGCCTTCATAGATTCGGCGACGACGGTTCATGGTTTTCTCTGTTCCTGCAGCAGTTTTTTGCAAGCTGCGACAATTAGCGTGAAATTCGGCTATCCTCTATCTGAATCTCGGGCATATCACAATTGCCCTGACGGCGGATTCTTAGGCTTATACAGGGCATTGGCCGCCGTCCGGGCGTATCGCTACGCGAAGCCCATGATATTACAGTTCATTGACGTGCGGCGATTGATCTTTTCCCGGGCTTTTGGTTTACACATATTAGAGACATGGTTCCTTTGGTATAAGGAAACCAGCACCGAGTAACTTGATGTCCAGGAGAACTGAACATGAGCGGCATGGACGATCGCAGCGAAGCCTACGAAAACAAATTCGCACACGACGAGCAACTGCGCTTCAAGGCGGAAGCACGCCGTAACAAGATGCTGGGCCTGTGGGCCGCGGAGCTTCTTGGCAAGGAAGGCGAGGATGCCGAAGCCTATGCCAAGGAAGTCATTGTCGCCGATTTCGAAGAGGCCGGCGACGATGATGTCTTCCGCAAGGTGCGCCGCGACTTCGACGAGGCCGGCGTTGAGCAATCGGACCACCAGCTTCGCCGCCGCATGGACGAGTTCATGCAGGAGGCCATGCAGCAGGTCCTTACCGAGTAGGCTATCCCGGCTCCGCCTGTTAAAGGGCGGGGCCGAACGTCCTTTAAGGTTCGAGTTTGCTCAGGAAGCGGGCAAATACCATCAGGCCCTCCGGCCACGGACCAAATCCCGATTCTGCATTGATATGGCCGGCCTTGCCGGCATCCATGAACAGCGCACCCCAGGCGTGGGCGATATCGTCCGCGCTCTCGTAGCTGCTATAGGGATCGTCGCGGCTGGCGATGACAAGGGACGGGAAGGGCAGCGGATCGCGCGAATAGGGGCCGAAGGTCATCAGATGTTTCGGGCGGATCTTCGGATTGGCGACATCCGGCGGGGCAACCAACAACGCGCCGGCGACGGCCCTGTCGAATTCGGATACTGCCTGAACCGTCGCCGCCGAACCCAGCGAGTGTGCGACGATGACAACCGGCTTGGTCGCTTCATTGACCGCTGCCGCGATATTTGCCGTCCATTCCGTGCGTTCGGGTTTCGCCCAGGACTGCTGCTCGACCCGGCGCGCCGTCGACAGTTTGGCCTGCCAGCGGCTCTGCCAGTGATCCGGGCCCGAATTCTTGTAGCCGGGAACGATCAGTATGTCGGCGTCGGAGGCTTTCATTCTTCACCCATGAAAGGAAAAAGGGTTTTCAGTCTTCGGTGCCGAAGACACGGGCGAATATGGTGTCGATATGTTTGGTATGGTAGCCGAGGTCGAATTTTTCCCGGATTTCCTCCTCCGAAAGCGCATTGCGGACCTCATCGTCGGCAAGCAGTTCTTCCAGGAAATCCTTCCCGTCCTCCCACACTTTCATCGCGTTGCGCTGGACGAGGCGATAGGCGTCTTCGCGGCTGACACCGGCCTGGGTGAGGGCAAGCAGCACCCTTTGCGAATGAACCAGGCCCCTGAATTTGTTCAGGTTTGCCATCATGTTTTCGGGATAGACGACGAGTTTTTCGACAACGCCGGTCAGCCGCGCCAACGCGAAGTCGAGCGTGACGGTGGCGTCCGGCCCGATCATGCGTTCGACAGATGAGTGGGAAATGTCGCGCTCATGCCAAAGGGCGACATTTTCCATCGCCGGCATGGCATAGGAGCGAACCATGCGGGCGAGGCCCGTCAGGTTCTCGGTCAGAACCGGGTTGCGCTTGTGCGGCATGGCGGACGAACCCTTCTGGCCGGGCGAGAAATACTCCTCGGCCTCCAGGACCTCCGTGCGTTGCAGGTGACGGATTTCGACGGCCAACCGCTCGACCGAGGAGGCGATCACCGCAAGGGTCGCGAAATACATGGCGTGCCGGTCGCGCGGTATGACCTGCGTCGAAACGGGTTCGGCCGTCAGCCCCATCGATTTGGCGACATGTTCTTCCACGCGCGGATCGATATTGGCGAATGTTCCCACCGCGCCGGAGATCGCGCAGGTTGCGATTTCAGAGCGGGCCGCCTTCAAACGGTCGCGGCAGCGTTCGAATTCAGCGTAGGCAAGGGCCAGCTTGGCGCCGAATGTCGTTGGTTCGGCGTGGATGCCGTGGCTGCGGCCGATGGTGATCGTGTCCTTGTGTTCGATCGCACGTTTCTTCAACGCTTCCAGCAGCTTGTCCATGTCGGCGAGCAGGATGTCCGTCGCCTTGACGAGTTGGACGTTGAAACATGTGTCGAGCACGTCCGAGGAGGTCATGCCCTGATGGACGAAGCGTGCATCGGGACCGACGATCTCGGCAAGATGTGTCAGGAAGGCGATCACGTCATGCTTGGTGACCGCTTCGATTTCATCGATACGCGACACATCGAATTCCGCCTTTCCGCCCTTTTCCCAGATCGTCTCGGCAGCGGATTTCGGGATGACGCCCAGCTCCGCTAGCGCATCGCATGCATGCGCCTCGATCTCGAACCAGATACGAAATTTCGATTCCGGCGACCAGATGGATGTCATTTCAGGTCTGGAATATCGAGGGATCATGAATGCTACTCACAAAGTGGTTGGGTCCGGGGAGGGCGCTGCCTGGCAGCCTGCTAGCAGATAAATTCAGCGATCTCAACGCATGCTTTTGGCGAGCCAGAGGCTCGCGGCGACGAGGACGAGCGGGCCGAGCGGAAAATAGTTCCTCAGACCGATGACGGCAAACTGATAGAGCCCTGTGGCAAAGGTGAATGCGAACTGGTAGGCCCAGAACGTTGACGGGAATTCACCCACCCATTGCGCGAAGAAGAGCCTGTAGATGACGGCATAGAGGCCCGCGGTCACGGCGATGGTGGCGATGCCGAGGCAAAGAAAGGCCGCTGAGAAACGCGCCTCGGGCGGCCGCTTCCCGGCAATCAGGCGCGCCGTCCGGACGGCGGGGGCAAAGGCGATCAGCCCGCCGGCGAAGTAAAGCGATATCAGCGCGTTTCGGTTGGCGGTGAGCCGTTCGATCGACAGCTCAAGCCCGCCATAGAGCGAAAGGGCCATGGCGGCGCCCCACAATACGGACCCTGCCAGCAGGCGATGCGGTTGGAAAAGACTGTGTCCGGTGCGTGTGTTCGCGTTTGCTGTCATCGGCTGGTGTTGTGGGTGCAGGTCGCGATGACGGATGCCACGCCCTTATTGTGCGGATTGCGCGGCGTTGCGGATGGTCGTGATGTTGGTTGCGTAGGCCTGCGGCGTGCCGCCTTTGAATACCGCGGACCCAGCCACCAGTACGTTGATGCCGGCCGCCGCCGCCGCGGGCGCGGTTTCGGCTGTTACCCCGCCGTCGATTTCGAGGTCGATTGGCCGGTCGCCGATCATTTGTTTGATGCGGCGGGCCTTCTCCAGGACGGCCGGAATGAATTTCTGGCCGCCGAAACCGGGATTGACGCTCATGATCAGTATGAGGTCGAGTTCGTCGAGAACATATTCGATAACATCTTCCGGCGTGGCCGGGTTCAGCGAAACGCCGGCTTTTTTTCCGAGCGCCTTTATGGCCTGAAGCGACCGGTGCAGATGCGGTCCGGCTTCCGCATGGACCGTGATGATGTCACAACCGGCCTTCGCAAACGCTTCGACATAGGGATCGCAGGGCGCAATCATCAAGTGGCAGTCGAAGATCAGGTCGCAGTGTTTTCTGAGCGATTTTATGACGTCCGGACCATAGGAGATATTCGGCACGAAATGGCCGTCCATGACATCCAGATGGATCCAGTCGGCGCCGGCTTCCGTAACCTCGCGCACCTCCTGGCCGAGTTTGGAAAAGTCTGCGGCGAGAATGGACGGTGCGATGGTGATCGGGCGGCTCATTGACGGCTCCGGTGGTCATGCAATTGCTGCGCAGTTACCATTTTCGGCGGTTCCGGACAATCTGGCGTGAACTGTTTCGCACAGTTGTGGGTATCAGTCGCGATTCCCGTGTTTTTCCCGCCAGGTCGGCCAAAGATCGCCCGGTTCCGGGCTCGCATCATAGATGCCCCGCGCAATGGCCCGGGACATGGTGGCGGCCGCCATTGCGCACAGATCGAGAAACCCGTCGACATCGAGCTTCTTGCCGCTGGTCCCGGTGGCGAGGCAGAAGATCAGATCGCCGTCATAGGGCGTGTGGGCCGGCCAGATCGCCCGGGCGTATCCGTCATGCGCGGCCACGGCGAGGCGTTTGGCTTCCGCCTTGGTCAGAACCGCATCCGTGGCGATCACGGAGATGGTGGTGTTGGCGCCCTCGAGCGTTTGCCGTTCGCGGAACTTGATGCGCAGATCAGCGGTGCTTTCGGGCAGAGGCGAGGGCAGTCCGAGGCCGCCGAACTCATCGGCGAT
This sequence comes from Allohoeflea poritis, assembly GCF_027889715.1. Taxonomy (GTDB): domain Bacteria; phylum Pseudomonadota; class Alphaproteobacteria; order Rhizobiales; family Rhizobiaceae; genus Hoeflea_A; species Hoeflea_A poritis. Next base: position 21,873 of record NZ_JAPJZH010000020.1, on the reverse strand, counting down.
TTCAAAGGGCGCCGCCCAGAAATGGGCGCCACCGGCCATATTGACGGTTCCGACGGAATTGACGGCGACCAGTGCCCCGACGGTCACGCCGTTGTCGAGGACCGTGGAAGCTGAACCAAGGCCGCCTTTCAGTTCGGCGGTGGTCGCCCCGGCGCCGGCGCCGGCCGTGCCTGTGTCGAAATCCGGACCGGCCGCAAGGGTCGCCTCATATCCGAGTTCCCGGTAGGGAGGATAGAGACCCCAGTTCTTGTCGCCGCCATTGATCATGTCGAACAGGATGGCGCCGGGCACGATCGGGATCACGGCGTCGCCTATCTGAAAACCGACGCCTTTCTCGCGCAGTGCGGCCTGTACCCCGGACGCCGCGTCGAGACCGAAAGCCGAGCCACCCGACAGCGCGATCGCATTGACACGCTCGACCGTGTTGTGCGGCTCCAGCAGGTCGGTATCGCGTGTGCCGGGCGCACCGCCCAGAACCTGAACCGAGGCAACGGCGTCATCCTGGCAGACGATTGCCGTGACACCGGATTTGAGTCTGGCATCCTGCGCGTTGCCGACAAGAAGCCCACCGACGTCCGTGATGAGGTTGCGCGGGCCGGTCTTTGTCATTGCGTGGTTTCCTCGCCATTACCGGAACGGACCTCGCTGGAAAGATCGGCGGGAGCGAACGTACCCTCATGCCAGACCATCAGTTCGAAGGGGTTGTCCCTGCGCTCGCCGAAATCGTCGAACTGGATCGATCCGAGCGCCGTGAAGAATTCCCGTCCGGTGAGATAATCCGCGAGAGGTGCTTGCGTTGCCGCTGCCGCCCGTTTCGCCGCGAGCAGGATCTGGCCGGCCGCATAGGCCGGGATGCTGTAGCCGCTGATGCTGATCTCGGCATCGTCGAACTGCTTGACGGCTCGCGTCGCGCTCGGCAGGAACCGCGGTTCCGGCAATGTGACTGCCAGGAAACCGTCTGCCAGCGGCGGCTCTCCCTCGGCCGCGTTCAGCGCATCGCCGCCCAGGAAAACCAGGCCGAGGCCGGCCTCGGCGCTGTCGCGGGCGATCGTCGCCGCGTCCTGACGGTCTCCGCCTATGAATATGTGGGTTGCGCCGGATTTCTGCAATCGCCGCACCAGCCCGAATTGCCGATCCTGCGAAGGCCTGAAATTATCTACAAAAATTGGGCTTATGCCGATTTCTTCAAGCATCAGTCGAACGGATTCCATTAACTCCCGGCCATAGATGGTTCCATCTTCGACCAGCGCCAGCGGTTTGCCGAGCCAATCCGTCGATATCACACGGGTGATCATCTTGGCTTCGTCGTCATCGCGCGGCGCCAGCCGGTAGAAGAGCCAGTCACTGCGATTGGCGTCTTCGGCGATGATGGCAGAACGCACACCAAGTGAAATCGACGGAATATCGGACGCTGACAGGATGGGCAGCGCTGCGGCAAGGCTTTCCATGCAAAGGAACCCGATGACCGCATCCACCCCGGCTTCGGCAAAGGCGCTTGCCGCATCCTGGCCGCCTTCGACATCGCAGGTGTCCGGCTCCTCCAGGACTTCAGCGATTGCGAGCCCCGAATTTTCCTTCAGGACTTTGATTCCGTTGATGATTTGCTCACCGAGTATGGCGAAATTGCCTTCCGTCGGCACGAAAACGCCGACCCGCAGGCTGTTGTCCGCTTCCTCGGCAATTGCGCCGGCAACACTGGAATGGAAACCCGCGATGAAGAGCGCGGCAAGTAAGGGCAGTCGAGCCAGCCTCATCGGATTCCTTTCGCTTGATCGAAGTCGGGCATTGTCACAGCGATACCAGATCAGGAAACTGCGACCAAGTCGAAGATTGCAGTTTTGCCGCTCCGGTGGGCACCGGACCCGCCGGCGAAGCGGAACCCGGTGAAATTTGGGAGAAATTCCGCAAAATGGTTCCAATATACACAGATGTGTCTATGTATTGCGATCACGCCGGTCGATGCGCAGATACCACTGGAGACAATGCGTGCTGGAACGAAGGACGGTCCTGTCCGAGGATTATAGAAATGCCATGGCCCACTACGCGGGGCATGTGCAGCTGGTCACCACGGAGCATGGCGGCGTGCGGCGCGGTGTCACGGTGACGGCCGCCTGTTCGGTATCGGATGATCCGCCCATTGTGCTCGTTTGCCTCAACAAGTCCAATCCGAACAATGCAATCTTCCTGGAAAGCAAGCGTTTTGCTCTCAATACGCTCGCCGCGCAGCATCAGCCAATGGCAGCGGCCTTTGCCGGTTTTGATCATAAAAACGCCGACGAACGCTTCGCGATGGCGCAATGGGACACGATATCGACCGGAAGTCCGACATTGACCGATGCCATGGCGGTGTTTGACTGCAATCTTTCCGATCACAAGATCATGGCGACCCATATGGTGCTGTTCGGCGAGGTTGTCGGATTGCGTCTCGGCGAACTGCAGTCTTCGCTCCTTTTTCTGGACCGGCAATGGCGGAGGCTGTGAGGCTTATGCAAGCCCGGATCCGGTAGTGACATCGAGGATTATGTCTTGACCAAAAAGCCGAAACCCGTTCCAGGCTCCATCGATGAAATGCTCGAACTGATGGACCGCCAGAACTATGTTGCCAGCCGTGCCCTTGCGACCGTGCTTTTCCTCAGTCTGAGGATGCAACGGCCACTCCTGCTTGAGGGAGAGGCGGGCGTCGGCAAGACCGAGATCGCCAAGGTCCTGGCGCAGGGGCTGAACCGGCCGCTGATCCGGCTTCAATGTTACGAAGGGCTCGACATTTCGACTGCCGTCTACGAGTGGAATTATCCGGCGCAAATGCTGGAAATCCGTCTGTCGGAAGCAACCGGCGAGACCGAACGGTCGGCCATCGAGCGCAATATCTTTTCCGATGACTACCTGATTCGCCGCCCGGTTCTGCAGGCACTGTCGGCAAAGGAGGGCGGCGCGCCGATTTTCCTAATCGACGAACTCGACCGTACGGACGAGGCATTCGAAGCCTATCTGCTGGAGCTTTTGTCCGAGTATCAGGTATCGATCCCGGAGATCGGGGTGGTCAAGGCCGACGAACCGCCCATCGTGATCATCACGACAAACCGGACCCGCGAGATTCACGACGCGCTGAAGCGCCGGTGCCTCTATCACTGGGTCGATTACCCGACGGCCGAGGCCGAGCTCGAGATCGTGCGGCGCAAGGTGCCTGGCTGCAATGCCGCCTTGTCTGAAGAACTTGTCGGTTATGTGCAAAAGCTGCGCAGGCTCGACCTTTTCAAGAATCCCGGTATTGCCGAGACCATCGACTGGGCAACAGCGCTGACGGAATTGGACAGTGTGGGGCTCGATCCCGAAATGGTTTCCGACACGATCGGCACGCTGTTGAAATATCAGGACGACATCGCGCGCATCGAGGAAGGCGAAGGCAGGAAACTGCTGGAGGAAGTCAAGTCCGAACTCGCCGCCGTCTAGGCTATGGTGTAACGGAGGGCCGGCTGAGCAGCATGAGCGAAACAGGCAAAGCGAAACCGGACGGAAGGCTGGCGGACAATATCGTCTATTTTGCCCGGGCCTTGCGGCGCGCCGGCATGCGTGTCGGCCCGGCCGCCGTGACGGAGGCGGTGGAGGCTGTCAGGATCACCGGTATCGGTTCGCGCGAGGATTTCTACTGGACGCTTCATTCGGTCTTCGTTAACCGGCATGAGGACCATGCGGTCTTTGATGAGGCTTTTCGTCTTTTCTGGCGCTCGCGCCATCTGATCGAAAAGATGATCGCGATGTTCTCGCCGGTGGCGCTGGAACGCCGCGAGAAAGAAAAGCAGCGCGCGGGTCAAACCCGTGCAAGCCAGGCGCTGCAGCAAAAGGATGAGCGCCGGCCGGAACAGGATGAACCGGAAATCGAGGTCGATGCGCGGTTCACAAGTTCAGGACGGGAAGTTCTGCGCAAGCTGGATTTCGCGCAGATGACCGCGGAAGAGATCGCCGCGGCAAAGCAGGCTTTGGCCGGTCTGATCCTGCCGTTCGACCGGGTCCGCACGCGCCGCTACACACCGAGCCACCGGCCGCAGAAGGTCGATCCGAGGGCAACGATGCGGGCCTCGCTGAAGACCGGCGGTTCGCTTATCCTGCCGAAGTTCCGCGAACCGAGGATGGTGCACCCGCCGCTCGTGGTGCTGGCGGATATTTCGGGTTCGATGAGCCAGTACACACGGATATTCCTGCATTTTTTGCATGTGCTCACCGAAAAGCGGCGGCGCGTACACACCTTCCTTTTCGGAACGCGGCTGACCAATGTTACCCGGCAGATGCGCTACCGTGATCCGGACGAGGCGCTTGAGGAATGCGCGGCGGCCGTCGAGGACTGGTCCGGAGGAACGCGGATCGCCGACACGCTGTCGGAGTTCAATCGTCTGTGGTCGCGCCGCGTTCTTTCGCAGGGCGCGGTTGTCCTGCTGATCAGTGACGGGCTGGAACGGGAAGGTGTCGGCGACCTTCCGTACCAGATGGAACGTCTGCACAAATCCTGCCGGCGGCTGATCTGGCTCAATCCGCTGCTGCGCTTCGACGGGTTCGAGGCGCGCGCCATGGGCGTGCGTGCTATGCTGCCGCATGTTGACGAGTTCAGGCCGGTGCACAATCTAGAGGCCTTGTCGGATCTGGTCGACGCCCTGGAAGGGCAGGGTGACGCGTCCACCGATCCGAGGCGTTTTCTGTCTCATGCAGCTTAGGCTTTGGTGACCATTTAACTTATGTGCCGGTTTGTCCGGATTTGTTCAGGATCGGTTTATGAGGAGGAAGGACATGCTGTTGCATATTCGACGACGAATGGGCCGGTCATGGGCAAATCCGGACAAATCCCTTTGGGACGCGGCACACTTGGTCCCTGGACATCGTTGTGAAATGCTTGAAGTGGCGCACACTGCGGCGCATTTCACGCCTTGCCAGGAACCAAGTGTGACACGCCGGCGCACAAGTTAAATGGTCACCACAGCCTAAAGCTTTGGGAGCAACGGAATGAATGATCTGCAAGAACCGCTGGATCCGCTGACGATCGCGGAGCGCTGGGCGGGCGAGGGTCGCGATGTGGCGATCGCCACGGTGGTGGAAACCTGGGGCTCTGCGCCGCGACCGGTGGGAAGCCATCTTGTCATCGACAGCGAAGGCAATTTTCATGGCTCGGTTTCGGGCGGCTGCGTCGAGGGCGCGGTCGTCAGCGAAGCCGTCGACGTGATGTCGGAAGGCAAACCGCGCATGCTTGAATTCGGCGTTGCCGACGAGACCGCGTGGCAAGTGGGGCTGTCATGCGGCGGGCGCATTCGCGTGTTTGTCGAAAAGCTGGGGTAGAGCGTGGACACAGATCTCCTGCAGCAGCTGAATGTCGAGCGCCAGGCGCGGCGGGCCGCGATCCTGATCACAGATCTTGAGAATGGTGGCGGTCGCCTCCTACGTGAAGGCGAGCCTGCCGGTGGCGGGCTTGAAGAAGCGGCCGAGAGGGCTTTCAGGAGCGGCAAATCCACGATTGTTGAAGCGGATGGCCGCAGTCTCTTTCTCAATGTTCACGTGCCGCCGGCCCGTCTCGTCGTCGTCGGCGCTGTGCATATTTCCCAGGCGCTGGCGCCCATGGCTGCCATTGCCGGTTTCGACATGACGGTCATCGATCCGCGCACGGCTTTTGCCACCGAGGAACGGTTCGGCAGTGTCGAACTGCTGGCCGAGTGGCCGGATGAGGCTTTGGAACGCGCGCCGCTTGATGCCTACACGGCACTTGCCGCGGTCACCCACGATCCGAAGATTGACGATTTCCCGCTCAAGAGCGCGCTTGAATCGGGCTGTTTCTATGTGGGTGCGTTGGGCAGCCGCAAGACCCATGCGAAGCGGGTGGAGCGGCTGAAGGCGCTTGGCCTGGAGGAGGCGCAGATCGATCGAATCGCTTCGCCGATCGGTCTCGATATCGGTGCTTCGAGCCCGGCGGAGATCGCCGTCGCGATACTGGCCGAGGTGATCGCTGCCCTGCGCAAACGACAGGTTGCGGCCAGTTGAAGTTCGGAACGGTCAGGACGGACGATGCTCTTGGCGCCATTCTGGCGCATTCGCTGTCGGCCGGAGGTTTGCGGCTGAAGAAAGGCCGCGTGCTCGGCGCCGCGGATCTTGACGCGTTGCGCGCGGCCGGCGTCACAGAGGTGATCGCGGCGCAACTCGAGCCGGGCGACATTGGCGAGGACGAGGCGGCAGGGCGCCTTGCCGGGGCGCTCAACGCCGATCATGTGCGGGCAGGGGCCGCCGCGACAGGCCGGGTCAATCTGTTTGCCGAATGCAACGGGCTGTTTCTTGCCGATGCGTCCAGGGTCGACCGGTTCAACCGGATCGATCCGGCGATAACGCTGGCAACGATCGCCGATCATCAGCAAGTCGCCGCCGGCGACATGGTGGCGACCGTAAAGATCATTCCGCTCGCAGTGGACGGCACGAGCCTCGAGCAGGCATCGTCCGCCATAGCATTGGCCGGGACCATGTCCGTGCGGCCGTTTTCAAGCGCGCGTGTGGGCCTTTTGGCCACCGAGCTTCCGTCGTTGAAAACATCGGTGATGGACAAGACGGCGCGGCTGCTGCAGGAGCGGCTGAATGCCTCGGACAGCGCTCTGGTCGATGAGATCAGAGTTCCTCACAATCCGGAAGCGGTCGGTGAAGCGATTTCGACGCTGAAAGACGCGTCGGACATGATCATCGCATTCGGGGCGTCGGCCATTGTCGATGGTGACGATGTCATTCCCGCGGGAATCCGGCTGGCGGGCGGTGTCGTCGATCATGTCGGCATGCCGGTGGATCCGGGCAATCTGCTCGTGCTCGCCCATATCGGGGACGTGCCGGTGATCGGCGCGCCCGGATGCGCGCGCAGCCCCAAGGAGAACGGTTTCGACTGGATCCTTGCGCGGCTCCTGGCCGGCGAGCGGCCCGGTTCGGACGAGATCATGGCCTTGGGCGTCGGCGGACTGCTCAAGGAAATTCCGAGCCGGCCGCAGCCACGGCTTGCATCCAAGCCGACGCTGGAGGAGGCGCTGCCCTTGGAAATTGTCGTTCTGGCCGCCGGCCAGGCGAGCCGTATGGGTGCGCCGGGCGCCGAAGCAGATCAGGCCCAGACCCCGCCGCACAAGCTGCTTGCCGAGTTCGATGGCGTTCCGCTCATACGCCGCTCCTGCGAGACCGCGATCAAAAGCAAGGCCAGCGCAGTGCATGTCGTGACCGGATTTCGCGGCGCTGACATGGCCGAGGCGCTTGCCGGCCTTGATCTGTCGATCATCGACAATCCCGACTACGGCGAAGGCATGGCCTCCTCGCTGCGCCGGGGCGTTTCGGCTGTCGGTCAGGAAGCAACCGGCGTGCTGGTGATGCTAGCCGACATGCCGGCGATCACATCGCAGCATCTCGATGCGCTGATCGACGCTTTCAGGCAGGCTGGCGGCAACGTCGTGGTGCGCGCGGCCAGCGGTCAGGTGCGTGGAAACCCGGTGATTCTCCCGCGTGAGACATTCGAGGCCATCACGCGCCTGGAGGGCGACGTCGGCGCGCGCCAGATTATCGCTTCCGCCGGGCTTGAGGTCATCGATGTGGATATCGGCGACGCCGCGCTGGTTGATGTCGACACCCGGCAGGCCGTGCTGGATGCGGGCGGTGTCTTGAAGAACTAACCGGCCACACGTTTCGCCGCTTCAAGGCCGCGCTCGATATCGGCCAGCAGGTCCCTGGTATCTTCCAGGCCGATCTGCAGCCGGATGAGGGGGCCAGCCGTCGGGCCCTTGGCAATCGTTCGGTCTTCCAGCCGAACCTGGACGGCGAGGCTTTCGTAACCGCCCCACGAGTAGCCGAGACCGAATATCTGCAGCGCATCGAGGAAAGCGTGCGCCTTCTTGCGCTGGACTTCCCCGGACGGCCCGCCGTCGAGCACGATCGAGAACAGGCCACTGGAGCCCTTGAAATCGCGCTTCCAGATCGCGTGCCCCGGGGAACTCGGCAAAGCGGGGTGCAGCACCTGCGAAACGCCTTCGCTCCCCTCGAGCTGTCGGGCGATCTCCAAAGCGGACTTTTCGTGGTGCGCGAGACGCACGCCCATGCTGCGCAGACCGCGCAGCACCAAGTATGTGTCGTCGGGACCCGCGCAAACGCCAAGATTGGTCTTGGCGTCCTCCAGCTTCTTCCAATGCTTGTCGTTCGCCGAAACCAGCCCAAGCAGAACATCGGCATGCCCGGCCGGATATTTGGTTGCGGCGTGAATGCTGATATCGACGCCGAAATCGAGCGGCTTGAAGTACAGCGGGGTGGCCCAGGTATTGTCCATCATCACCACAGCGCCGTGCCGGTGCGCGACCTCCGCTATGGCCGGAATGTCCTGGATTTCCATGGTGTTCGATCCGGGTGATTCGGTGAACACCACTTTCGTGTTCGGCTTCATCAGCGCGTCGATGCCGGCACCGATCAAAGGATCATAATAGGTGACCTCCACGCCCAGCTTGCGCAGCATGCCGTCGCAGAACCGGCGCGTGGGAAAATAGACGGAATCGACCACCAAAATGTGATCGCCGGCTTCGAGGAAGGCGAGAAGCGGAACCGTGACCGCCATGAGGCCGGACGGGACGATGATTGTTCCGGCCGAGCCCTCAAGTTCGTCGACGGCGTCGGCGAGGGCGTCCGTTGTCGGTGTTCCATGAGTCCCATAACGGTACTTTTGATTGTTATTTTCAATCGTCTCGGCGTCGGGAAACAGGACCGTCGATGCTCGGACAACCGGCGGGTTGACGAAGCCGTAATAGTCGTGCGGGTCGTTGCCCGAGTGAGTCAGCCTGGTATTGATGCCCCAGCCTGCACGATCACTTTTCTTCCTGGTCATATCGGTCCTTTGCCTGTCGCTCGTCGCCACGTCCGTTTAACGCGTCGGATGCGGCATTTCAAAGGGCAATATTGTCACCAAGGTTTGACATCCGGACAAATTGTTCTGCCTCGCCATCATGTTGGCGGGTTTAACCAAATTGGGCACGAAATGTCGGATTCTGGACATAGGCACTTGACCGCAGCGACGATTTCGGAATGTGATAGCGTCGTCAAAAGCGCGGTTGGGGTAGCAAGGCGCCGTATTGTGTAGGTTTATTCTTACCGGGCTTTTTGGGAGCGACACACAGGGCAAAAGAAAAGGTTTGTGTAAAATGAAAAGAAGAATTCTGTCGGTGATCGCCGGCACTGCGGTTTTGAGCCTCGCTGCGGGAGCCGCATCAGCCGCGACACTGGATGACGTAAAGTCGAAAGACTCCGTGCAGTGTGGCGTTAGCCAGGGTCTGCCCGGATTCTCCAACCCGGACCAGGACGGTAATTGGACCGGTCTCGACGTCGATTTCTGCCGCGCCGTGGCAGCAGCGATCTTTGGAGATCCTTCAAAGGTGAAATTCACGCCTCTGTCGGCCAAGGAACGCTTTACCGCGCTGCAGTCCGGTGACGTGGATGTCCTGTCCAGAAACACGACTTGGACAATGAGCCGCGACACCGCGCTGGGACTGAACTTCTCTGTCGTTAATTATTATGACGGTCAGGGCTTCATGGTGCGCAAGGATCTCGGCGTTAATTCGGCGCTTGAGCTTTCGGGCGCATCGATCTGCACCAACACCGGCACGACGACGGAATTGAACGTCGCCGACTATTTCCGTGCCAACAACATGGAATATGAGCTGGTGGCATTCGAAAAGGCCGACGAAGTCGTCGCCGCCTATGACGCCGGTCGCTGCGACGTCTACACGACTGACCAGTCGGGCCTTTATGCACAGCGTCTGAAGCTCACCGATCCGGGCGCGCATATCGTTCTTCCGGAGATCATCTCCAAGGAGCCGCTTGGACCGGTGGTCCGTCAGGGCGACGATCAGTGGCTGAACATCATCAAGTGGACGCATTTCGCCATGCTCAACGCCGAGGAACTCGGTGTGACGCAAGCCAATGTCGACGAGATGAAGAGCAGCGACAATCCCTCCGTCAAGCGCCTGCTTGGCACCGAGGGTGAATTCGGTGGTGCGATCGGTCTCGGCAATGACTGGGCCTACAACATCATCAAGGCAGTCGGCAATTACGGCGAAACCTTCGACCGCAATGTCGGCCCGGATACGCCGCTGGCGATTTCGCGCGGCGTGAATGCGCAGTGGAACCAGGGCGGCCTGCAGTACGGCCCGCCGATCCGCTAAGCGAACGGCATTCCTGCCCGGCGGTCATACCAACCGCCGGGCAGATTTTTTCAAACAATGAAATGATCCGCCGGCAAGGCGGACGTGGGGAATCATAAAGCTCGCTCGCCGTCGGTCTCGCGCGACACGGGCAGGAGAATTCAAAATGGCTCTGCAGGACGTTTCACAGGACGTCGGCCAGCCAAAGGTTGCGCTCTTTAATGATCCGAAAATACGCGGCTGGGTCTACCAGATCGTGCTGCTGGTGGTCATTATCTATCTGGTCGTCGTCGGCGTTCAGAACATGTTTGCAAACCTGGCCGCTCAAAATATCGCTTCCGGATTCGGCTTCATCGGACGCAATGCCGGTTTCGCGATCAGCCAGTCCTTGCTGGAATACAGTCAAGCTGAATCGAGCTACGGCAAGGTCTATGTGGTCGGCCTGCTCAACACGGTCTCGATCGCTTTCATCGGCATTCTTTTGGCCACCGTTCTGGGCTTCCTGATCGGCATCGCGCGGCTGTCGCACAATTTCATCGTGCGCGGTGTGGCGACGGTCTATGTTGAAATCTTCCGCAATATTCCGCTGCTCCTGCATATTTTCATATGGTATTTCGGTGTGCTGCGACTGCTGCCGCACCCGCGCAACAGCGGGGATCTCGGATGGCTTGGCCTGTTGAACAATCGCGGCTGGTTTGCACCGAAACCGCTGCCGCAGGAGCTGTTCTTCATCACCGCAATCGCGTTCGTGATCGGCATAATCGTGACGATTTTCATTTCGCGATGGTCGCGTCAGCGGCAAGCCAAGACCGGGCAGCAGTTTCCGGTATTCTGGACGGGCGTGGGCCTGATACTCGGCATGCCGGTTCTGGTGTTCCTGGTAACGGGAACGCCGCTTGAGTTCGACTATCCCGTCGCCGGCGGTTTCCGGCCGAGCGGGGGCATGACGATCATCCCCGAATTCATTGCGATGCTGCTGGCTCTTTCGTCCTATACCGCGGCCTTTATCGCGGAAATCGTCCGCGCGGGCATCATGGCCGTGAACAAGGGGCAGACCGAGGCGGCGCACGCGCTGGGCCTCAGGCACGGGCCGACGCTCCGGCTCGTGATTATTCCGCAGGCGATGCGGGTAATCATACCGCCTCTGACCAGTCAGTATCTGAACCTGACGAAAAACTCTTCCCTGGCGGTGGCGATCGCTTATCCGGACCTTGTTTCGGTGTTTGCCGGTACGGCGCTCAACCAGACGGGGCAGGCAGTCGAGATTCTGGGCGTGACCATGCTGACCTATCTTGCATTGTCGCTTCTGACGGCGGCGTTCATGAACTGGTACAACGCCAAGATGGCACTGGTGGAGAGGTAGGATCATGTCTGATACATCGAACAATCCCTCTGCCGCCTTTGTCCGCAATGAAATGATTGAGCAATCGGCTGCCCCGGCGAGGGCCGTCGGTATCGTTGCGTGGCTGCGCGGTAACCTGTTTTCGAACTGGGTCGATTCCGTCATAACGCTGATCATCTTGTACGGCCTGTACCTGATGATCCCTCCGCTTCTCAATTTCGCGTTCTTCGATGCGATATGGAGCGGAACGGACCGGACGGCCTGCACCACGGAGGCGCAGGGAGGCGTGCGCGCGCCCGACTGGTTCGGCGGTTGCTGGGCCTATGTGGACGCCTATTTCAACCAGTTCATCTATGGGCGCTATCCGGATGATGAGCAGTGGCGTGTGAACATAGTGTTCATCATGTTCTTCGGTGGATTGGCTCCGCTTCTCATTCCGTCCGTTCCGTTCAAGCAGGCAAACATCATCTTCATGAGCATCGTTTTCCCGGTGGCATCCTTCATCCTGCTCACCGGCGGAAACCTGCACTACACCGGGTTCCTGCTGCCGGGCTTTGTCATGGAACCATCGGCCACCCGTTTCTGGGTCGATTATGCGATCATCACGGCCGTCGTTCTTGCCATCGGCTACGGTGTATCGCGGGGAACGGACTCCGATCCGGAACCGATGGTCAAGATGGTGCTTTGGATCATGGGCGGCCTGGCGGTTGTCCTAGCCCTGTTCGCCGTTCCGTTCGGACTGGAACCGGTTGAAACGGACCGCTGGGGCGGGCTCCTGGTGACACTGGTGATTGCGATTACGGGTATCGCCGTTTCGCTGCCGATTGGAATTGCGCTTGCCCTCGGGCGCCGTTCGAACATGCCGATCGTCAAGCTGTTCTCGGTAATCTTTATCGAGTTCTGGCGCGGTGTGCCGCTGATCACTGTGCTCTTCATGTCATCGGTGATGTTGCCGCTCTTCCTTCCGGAAGGTGTGCATTTCGACAAGCTCCTGCGCGCGCTGATCGGTGTGGCGATGTTCTCGGCCGCCTATATGGCTGAAGTCGTTCGCGGCGGTCTGCAGGCTATTCCCAAAGGGCAGTATGAGGGCGCCATGGCGCTTGGCCTGGGCTTCGGGCAGATGATGCGCATGATCATCCTGCCGCAGGCGCTGACCCTTGTTATCCCGGGAATCGTCAACACGTTCATCGGCCTGTTCAAGGACACGACGCTGGTGCTGATCATCGGTCTGTTCGATTTCCTTGGGCAGATCCAGTCGAGCTTCACCGATCCGACCTGGGCATCGCCGGTGCAACTGGTTTCCGGCTACATGTTTGCGGCATTCGTCTATTTCGTCTTCTGCTTCGGCATGTCGCGTTATTCAGCATATATGGAACGCCGGCTCGATACCGGTCACAAATCATAAGTTAGGGGAAGAGCCATGTCTGAAGAGTCTGTACACGAGGTCGGCGAGGTGGATCGCTCGAAGATGACCGTCTCCGAGACGGATGTCGCGGTCGAAATCACCGACATGAACAAGTGGTACGGCGATTTCCACGTCTTGCGGGACATCAATCTCAAGGTCATGCGTGGCGAGCGCATCGTCATTGCCGGCCCGTCGGGTTCCGGCAAGTCGACGATGATCCGTTGCATCAACCGCCTCGAAGAGCACCAGAAGGGAACGATCGTCGTCGACGGCATCGAGCTCACCAACGATCTGAAGAAGATCGACGAAGTGCGCCGCGAGGTCGGCATGGTGTTCCAGCACTTCAACCTGTTCCCGCATCTGACGATTATCGAGAACTGCACGCTGGCGCCGATCTGGGTGCGCAAGATGCCGAAGAAGGAAGCCGAGGACATCGCGATGCACTTTCTTGAGCGCGTCAAGATCCCGGAACAGGCGCACAAGTTTCCGGGACAGCTCTCGGGCGGACAGCAGCAGCGTGTGGCGATCGCGCGTTCGCTGTGCATGAACCCGCGCATCATGCTGTTCGATGAGCCGACATCGGCGCTCGATCCGGAAATGATCAAGGAAGTGCTCGACACCATGGTCGGTCTCGCCGAGGAAGGCATGACGATGCTGTGCGTCACCCACGAGATGGGCTTCGCGCGCCAGGTGGCCAACCGGGTCATCTTCATGGACCAGGGGCAGATCGTCGAGCAGAACGAGCCGGGCGAATTCTTCGACAATCCGCAGCATGAGCGCACGAAGCTGTTCCTGAGCCAGATCCTACATTAGCAGACGCGGATTGCCGGCCTTTTTCGTTCAGGTCGGATGGGAAAGGTCGGTGGCGTCGTATCCGTAAAGCCAGTCGAGATCCGATGCCAGGCTTTCACCGGACCGCACGGCCAGGACAGCGTTTCGCGCAAGGCGGACAAAACCGCCTGCATGATAGGCGAACTTATTGAAATCGCTGCGTTTTCGAACCCTCGCAACGCGCGGCGTCCTGAGCGCGTCAAACCGGCTTATTGTATCGCGGGCGTTTCCCCCGACTGCCTCGTAGCAGGCGGCCAGCGCGCAGGCATCCTCGATTGCCATGGCCGCGCCCTGGGCGGCGTGCGGCGTCATTGCATGCGCGGCGTCCCCGATCAGCACCGTTCTGCGGCCAGCGACGAAACACGTGTGTCGCACCTCGAAAAGAGGCCAGTAGCGCCAGGATGTGCTTGCGAGTGCGTTTCGCAAGGCATCGCTCCACCCGTTGAAATGGTCGAGCAGGACCGATGTATCACCGACATTGTCCCAGTCGCGGTCCTTGATCTTGCCGGGTGTCACCGCGACCGCGTTGATGTGACCGCGGTGGCCGAGCGGATAGGTAACCAGATGGGTGTGCGGCGCCAGAAAGGCGTTGACATTGTCCTGATCGGCGATATCGGCAAATATGTCGGGCTCCAGCAGCCCGCGCCAGGCGATTGTCCCGGAAAAGGTCGCCGGACTGGCGCCCGGTGCGAATTTGCGGATCGTGGACCACACACCATCGGCGCCGATGACCATATCCGGCGGATCACCGGTCAATTCCGTCAACTGGTCGACAAGCATGTCTTCTGTTTCGGCCGTGATTCTCTTGCCGAGAAACAGGCGGATCGCCGGCTGCATCTTTGCGGCATCTGCCAGCAGGCCTTGCAGATCGGCCCGGTGCACAACGCCATAGGGTCCGTTCCAGCGGGCCGCGGCAATCCGTTCGACGGGAATTGCATTGAGTGCGCGAAGGTCGAGGCCTGACAGCAATGACAGGTTCGACGGCTCGACCATGACACGGGACAGCTCACGTCCGGTTCCCAATGATCCAAGCAGCCGGGTGACATTGGGAGAAAGCTGCATGCCGGCGCCGACCTCATCGAGGGAATTGCTGAATTCGGCAACATCAACACGGCAGCCGCGCTGTGCAAATGCAAGCGCTGCGCAAAGGCCGGCTATGCCGGCACCGACGATAGCAATTCTGGGTTGCATATTATTTATGTGCGCCCATTGGTCCGAGATGCGCCGTGGCCTCTCATACTCGGCGCGATCAAGCGTGCATAGCGTAGCAAATGCGGAGGGAAGACACCAGCGTCGCGGGGGCGGATGTCAATTTCGTCTTCAGTCGACCTCGACCTCGAAATTGCATCCTTCCGGCTGGGTCTGATGGGCGTCCAGTGCGCTATTGTAACGATAAAGCGTTGAACAATAGGGGCAAATTATTTCCTGATCATCGCCCATATCGAGAAATTCGTGAGGATGATCGAACGGCGCGCGAGCCCCGACACACATAAACCTCTTAACACCAACCTCGATTACGGGGTGCCCGGCATCATTCTGGAAATGCGGGATGGGGTGCCCGGCCATCTCAAAGCTCCAAGTTCTCATAGTCCACGCGGAACATATACGCATGGTTGTCATTCGTGTCGAGAGAATAAGTACGCAAGCGCAAGATTTCCCTGAAGAAGACCTTAATAAGTTCGTACTTGCTTATCAAACCGACAATAAAACCGCATGAGGGAAGCATCGAACGGAGGGGAGGCACCTGCACTCATGCGGTAAATGATTCCGCCGGATGTTGAGAAATGTTCAAGATTGTCCTAATGCACTGAATCGACACATCGCCGGAGCCGCAGATATGGACATCGATCGCCTGCCAATGAGCGATTTCAGCAATAAGGGTGCGCGCATCGCATATCTCGATGCCGGGCCGCACGACGGGTATCCGGTGCTCCTCATCCACGGTTTTGCGTCCACGGCGCATGTAAACTGGGTTTTCACCGGCTGGGTGAGTACGTTGAGCAAAGCGGGATATCGCGTGATCGCGCTCGACAATCGGGGCCATGGCGGCAGCGAGAAGTTCCATGATCCCAGGTACTATACGCCTGAGCTGATGGCATCCGATTCACTGGCGTTGCTTGAGCACCTTGCCATCCAACGTGCGCATGTCATGGGCTATTCGATGGGCGCGCGCCTGAGCGCCTTCCTGGCTCTGGAGGCGCCGGAGCTTGTCAGTACGCTCGTCTTTGGCGGCCTCGGTTCCGGAATGACAGAGGGCGTTGGGGACTGGGGGCCGATTGCCGAAGCGCTGCGCGCGCCATCGATCGATGACGTCAGTGACGAGACGGGGAGAGCCTTCCGGGCTTTCGCCGAGCAGACGAAATCCGACCGGGCCGCATTGGCCGCCTGTATCGAGGCATCGCGGACCCTGGTCACTGCCGAGCAGTTGGCCGCACTTGCAATGCCGGCGCTGGTTGCTGTCGGCAGCAGTGATGCCATTGCCGGTTCGGCCGACAAACTGGCGCGGCTGCTTCCGGACGGGCGCGCCTTCGACATTGCCGGAAGGGATCACATGCTTGCGGTCGGTGACAAGACCTACAAGGCAGCCGTCATCGGTTTTTACGAGGAGCACGAGAATTGACGACCGACATGGACGAGATGCGGGTTTCATCGGATAGCGTTGTGCCGCACGAATTTTCCGGTGCTCACGGCAACCGGCTGAATGCGAGTATCTATCGCGGCGGCGCGAAACCTGTGCTCTTCTTTCATGGCGGCGGCCAGACGCGCCACGCCTGGGACAATGCCGCCCGGGCCGTGCAGGCCGCGGGATATACGGCAATTGCGGTCGATCTTCGCGGTCACGGGGACAGCGAGTGGGTTGCCGACCAGCGCTATGCGTTCGACGACTATGCGGCCGACATCGATGCCGTGGCCCGGAAGGTTCAGGAGACATTCGGCGGCCAACGCCCGGTTTCCGTTGGCGCGTCGCTCGGCGGCATCTCTTCGCTGGTCGCGCAATATGAAGCGGGGCAATCGCTCCTGTCGGCGCTCATTCTGGTCGATGTCACGCCGCGCATGCGACGCGACGGGGTCGACCGCATTCTGGGCTTCATGTCCGACCGCATGCAGGATGGCTTCGGTTCGCTCCAGGAGGCGGCCGATACGATTGCGGCATACCTTCCCAACCGTGGCCGGCCGAAATCGCTGGATGGATTGTCGAAAAACCTGCGGTTGGGCGAGGACGGACGCTACCGCTGGCACTGGGATCCGGCCTTCATCAGCGGGCCGCATCCGGTCAATTCGGGCAAGCTGAGAAGCGATGAGTACCGGTTCGCGGCCACACGGGCATTGACCATTCCGACGCTGCTGGTTCGCGGGCGGCAGTCGGAACTGGTATCGGAAGAACATGCCGAGGAATTTCTGGAGCTGGTTCCACACGCAAGGTTGACGGATGTTTCGGGCGCCGGCCACATGGTTGCCGGAGACCGCAACGACATCTTCCTGCAGGCGATCATGGAGTTCCTTGACGGCCTAGGCGCCGGTTAAGAAAAGCCGTCACTTTCCCGAGAACACGGGCCGCCGTTTTTCGCGAAAGGCGCGCCGGCCCTCCGCGTAATCCGCGCTGGTGAATGTCGATGCTGCGATTTTCTCGGCAAGCAGCCTGTCCTGTTCCTGGCCGGACAAGGCGGCGCGGATCGAAGCCTTCGATGCCCGGTTGGAGAGCGGCGCGTTCGTGCATATCCGCTCAGCCAGTTCCAATGCGGTTTCACGCAGATCGGCAAGGCCGCACACGGTCAGAAGCAGTCCGGCGGACTGGGCCTCGCGCGCCGTGATGCGCCGGCCGGTATAGAGCATGGAACGAGCCATCTGCGGCCCCAGCGCATCGACAATATCGCCCATGGCATCGACCGGATAGGCAAGGCCAAGGCGTCCGGCAGGAATCGAAAAGATGGAGTCGTTGCTGGCGACGCGCAGGTCAGCAGCGGTGGCAAGCCCGAACGCTCCCCCGAAACAGACACCGCTGATCATGGCCACCACGGGAATCGGGCACGCGCGAACGGCGTGAAATGCGGTTGCGTTCGACAGTTCATAGTCCCGGGCGGTGTCCGTGTCCTGCCTGACCCGGTCGAATTCCGAAATGTCGGCGCCGGCCGAGAAATCCGTGCCGCCTTCGCCATGCATGACAATGCAACGTATATCACCCTGAGCGCACAGCCATTCCAGCGCCTTGGGAATCGCGTGCCACATCTCGAAATTGATGGCGTTCTTGCGTTGCGGACGATTGAAGCTCAGGAAACCCGTGTGATCGTCGGTTGACGCCATGAGCGTTTCGTCCGCGAAACTATGCCGTGATTTCATCAGGAAGATATCCGTTTGAATTTGAATCGATCTAGCCTATCTTTACCGGATGTTGTTCCCGGTGCGATAGAGATCGTACGCAACAGATTTGACCAGGGCCTGGTTGGCCCGGCATCAATCGAGCCCGATGGGGCATCGTCGGAGGATGAAAACATGGTTGCTGGCAAGGCCCTGACGGCCGAGCAGGTCAAAACGATGGACCCCATCTGGGATGCCATCCGTACCGAAGCGCTGCAGGCGGCCGAGAACGATCCCGTTCTGGCTACTTACCATTATTCGACAATCCTGAATTTTCGCACGCTGGAAGATGCGGTTATCCATCGTGTGTGCGAACGCCTCGATCATCCGGATATGCCGACCAATCTCCTGCGGCAGACCTTTGAGGAGATGCTTGAGGATTGGCCCGATTGGAGTTCCGTGCTCCGGGTCGACGTGCAGGCCGTCTATGACCGTGACCCGGCCTGCGACCGGTTCATCGAGCCGGTGCTGTATTTCAAGGGCTTCCATGCCATCCAGGCGCACCGGCTTGCCCACTGGCTGTGGGAGCAGGGGCGTCGAGATTATGCGCTTTACCTGCAGAGCCGCTCGTCTGAGGTTTTCCAGACGGATATCCATCCGGGCGTACGCATGGGCAAGGGCATTTTCCTCGATCATGCGACCGGTCTGGTCGTGGGTGGAACCGCTGTTATCGAGGACGATGTATCGATCCTCCAGGGCGTTACGCTCGGCGGAACCGGCAAGGAGTCCGGCGACCGGCATCCCAAGGTCCGCCACGGCGTGCTGATCGGCGCCGGCGCGAAAATCCTCGGCAATGTGGAAATCGGCTGCTGCTCGCGTATCGCGTCCGGATCGGTGGTGCTGAAACCGGTGCCAGAATCGACCACCGTCGCCGGCGTGCCTGCCCGGGTCGTCGGCAAGGCGGGGTGCAAGGAACCGGCCCGCTCGATGGACCAGATTCTCGGCGACGACTGAGCGGTTTCAGCGTTCCTCTGCGCGGCGTCATTTCGGTGGATTGACGCCGCGGGGCTTTACAGCCGGCTGATTGCCATGCAGAAAGCCGGCCGAGAAACAATCATACGGAGAGTGCCTTGAAGCCCGAAGAACTGCGGAAGCTGGATTCCTATTTCAAACGGACGTTCAATCCCAACATGGCGGTGCGCGCACGGCCGCGCAAGGACGACTCTGCCGAGGTCTATATTGGCGATGAGTTTCTCGGAGTTCTTTTCAGGGACGACGAGGATGGCGATCTGTCGTTCAATTTCTCGATGGCAATCCTGGACATCGATCTCGACGACCACTGAACCGTTCACCCCGGTTTTTCGAGCCATGCAATCCGAAAGCCGCGCCGACGCGGCTTTTTTCATGATGAGACCGGCTTTACGCCCACCTTCAGCGCCTGACCGACAAATCCATTGATGGCCCGGTCAAGTTTTCTCCATTCGGGAAGCAGGTCGCGCGAGAAGCGGTAGGTCATGGTAAGGCCGGGCGCAATGTTGACATCGCGCATGCACGAACGGGAACCCGCGGGCAGATTATCGCCTTTCAGACAGCGCACGACAAAGGGCAACTGGTCGGCGCGCTCGCCAACAAAAAGAAGTTCACCGGCGTAGCGGGAATCGGCGTCGAACTCCAAGACCGTAAGGCCGGTCTCGGCCATCGGCGCACGTTTTTTCGTGAGCCGTCCGTACACCGGCTGAAGACGCGCCGACATGTCGAGCGGCATCGTCTGCCCCGACAGGGTCAGAAAGACCAGTTGATCTGCATTTTCGATCTGATTGAAACTGCGGTGGTTGGTTCGGGAATATCCCTCCATGCCCGGCCAGGTGAAATAGGCGTCGATACGCTCGTACCGGCCGTTTTTGCGCTGATTTTCGAAGCGGAGCATATTGGCGGGCAGGGCAAGTGCATTTTCGCCGACGTTCAAGAGCACGGGCGTATCGTCGGTGCTGTGGCCGCCCATGACAATGCGTTCGCCGACCCAGCGCCCGGCGATGCTCAATGCCAGCGTCGCCAGCCCGGCAATGGCAACGAAAATCATGATCTTGCGTATCAGACGCGGAGAAATGAGCGGCTTCGGATCGTCGATTGACGTTGACGGGGCTGCTTGGTTCATGAATAGAGGTCCGGCCGCCGTGAGCGGATTGCAGTTTATTGCACCTGTTGGCGATCATTCAGGATTATGGTTAAGGGGCAGTAAACCGGCAGCAGCCATCAACAGCCAATTGCTGTCTTTGTCGCACATAAGGCCACCTATCGGAGGAAACAATGCCGCTTTACAGGCTCGGAGCTGACACGCCAATGGTCCCGGACGGTTTTCACTGGATCGCCGATACCGCAGTCCTGATCGGAAAGGTCATTCTTGGCGAGGATGTGGGTGTCTGGTTCGGATGCGTGCTTCGGGGCGATACCGAACCGATCAGCGTGGGAGCGGGCAGCAATATCCAGGAAAACAGTGTCCTTCACACGGATATGGGATTCCCGCTGACCATCGGCGAGGGCTGCACGATCGGGCACAAGGCCATGCTTCACGGCTGTACCATCGGCAACAACAGTCTCGTCGGCATGGGCGCGACGGTGCTCAACGGTGCCAGGATCGGAAGCAACTGCCTGATCGGGGCCGGAGCGCTTGTCACCGAAGGCAAGGAGATTCCCGACAACAGCCTCGTCATTGGCTCGCCGGCGAAACCGGTGCGGGAACTTGATGAAAAGGCTGTCGAGATGCTGCGGTGGTCAGCGAGACATTATGTCGAGAATGCGCGGCGCTTTGCGCGCGACCTGGAACGGATCGATGGATAGATGCTTGTGAAAAGGGAAGGGAGCCGGCTGACGCCGGCTCCCCAGGCCAAGGTCTGAGACGGGAAGGGTGGGGACTGACCGTGGCCTAACTCTATGCGTGCCCCGCATTGATTTCGTGGTTGCGATGGCAACCGGACAGATCGTGTTCAGTTCCTTTGAATACTGCCGACCGTGGTCGGACGGCTGTGTTTCAGCTTGGTCCAGCGTCCGGAATGACGCGAAGACTGGCGCTTCAGGAATGTGTATTCGGTATCCGACCACAGCAGCACCTTGTCGCGCATGTTGTCGAGAATGTAGTCGCCGAGATTGGTTCTGACCGTCAGCACCGCATGGCCGGAGCCGTCGGGCTGCCGCACGACCGTGATCAGGAGGTCGGCCGGTTTGAAGCCGGCCCGCATCAACATGCTGCGTTTGAGAAGCACATAATCCTCGCAATCGCCGACCGACTGCGGATAGGTCCAGTGTTCCTCGACGCCGAAGATCTCCATATCCGTACGCGGTTCGATCTGACTGTTGACCGCGTGATTGATCTCCAGAATCTGCCGCCAGGCTTTCCTGGTCAGTTCCATGGGCCGTGTGCGTCCCGAACGCTGACTGCACTCGGCGGGGTTCGACTGACAGAAATTGTAATGGCCGATCGGCTGGCTGGTGAGGCCGGCCGTCTTCATGCTCTGCGGGTTGGCCTGCGCCGCTGCAGGCAACATGTAAAGCGCGCCAACAAGAGCAGCCTTTACAAGCGTTGCGGTTTTCATTTGATCCTCTCCCCGTCAATGTGGGAGCGATCATGCCATTTATGTTTTTATATCAAGCAAATAATAACAGTATAAATAAGCACTAATTGTCGTTATATTTGGTTTTATTTATCGTAAAATAAATATAGATATTGAATAAAACAAGTATAAAAATTGATTCAAATTTTAGCGAATTTCCATGTGCGAAGAGATGCCCCGGCGACCGATTGAAAACGTCACTGTTTTCAGCCGTAGGCT
>NZ_JAPJZH010000001.1 GCF_027889715.1 Allohoeflea poritis | reverse complement strand
AATCGACAACCCGTTCGGCACGAGGTTGTAACCCATGTCTCCGGTACAAACCGTTACCTATGTCTCCGGGTCGGACAATTGGGATACTGGTCGGAGCGGCGGGATTCGAACCCACGACCCCTACACCCCCAGTGTAGTGCGCTACCGGGCTGCGCTACGCTCCGACCTGCCCGAAGGGGCTTGAGTTCATTAGACCTCTGATTCACGCAGCGCAAGCGGAATTTTGGCCGTTGGTGCCTCGACCTTACAGGTTTTGCCCGCATTGCCGCCGGTCGCATGAATCGGGTGGACAGACAATCAGTCAGATGCGAATTAGCCCTGATTGCTGCTGAAGGAACCACGGCAATGAGAGAGCGGTACAGCCAGACAACACCCGTACCTTTGGAGTTTCAATCGTCCCCAACGGACCCCTCGCACGGAGATTCTGACAATGTCGCAAGCCGATAAGGCGAAAATCTTTGCCGCCCTTCACGTCAAGGGTGATCCGCTGTTGCTTTACAATATCTGGGATGCGGGCAGCGCGCGTGCGGTCGAAAAGGCCGGAGCGGCTGCTGTTGCGACGGGCAGCTGGTCAGTCGCCGCTGCCCAGGGTTACAGTGACGGCGAAGCCCTGCCGTTGGACCTTCTGGTCACTGTCGCCGAACGCATAGCCGCGACAGTGAATGTTCCGCTAAGCGTTGATTTCGAGGGCGGCTTTGCCGAAACGCCGGAGCAATTAATACAAAACGCCGCGCGCATCATCGCCGCGGGCGCGGTCGGGGTGAATTTCGAGGATCAGGTCGTCGGTGGGGAAGGGCTGCACAATATCGAGGCGCAGACCGCACGTGTAATGGCGGTTTGCCGGGCCGGAGAAGCGGCGGGTGTCCCCCTATTCGTCAATGCGCGCACCGATCTGTTCCTGAAGGAACAGGACCGCGACAGGCATGCAGACCTGGTGGAAGAGGCACTGGAACGAGCCGCGGCCTATGCGGGGGCAGGTGCCAGCGGCTTTTTCGCACCGGGCCTTGTCGATCCGGATCTGATTGGGGCCATCTGCGAGGCCAGCCCGCTGCCGGTGAACATCATGATGATGGCGGGTGTTCCGCCGATCCCGGATCTCGCCGGTCTCGGGGTCGCGCGCATCAGTTACGGGCCGGGGCCGTACCGCGAAGCGGTGAAGGCCATTGCGGATCGCTTTTCGGCGATCCGCTCCGGGTAAACGGCAGCGAACTCAGACGGTCGACGGCTGGTTCGTGGTGCCGCTGGACAGGGTTTCCTGAAGCAGGATCCACAAGCGGTTCTTGCGGGCGCGCAGTTCATCGATCCTTTTCAGATCGTTGAAGCGCAGGATTTCATTGCGGCGCGGCCGGCGCCGGTCGATTTCGCGCTGTACCCTAAGCAGTTCTTCTTCGATCAGTTCAGCTCTTTCTAACGGTGTCATGGCGTTTCCTTTCTCAAAGCTATGATGGGTTGCCGAGCGCCCGGGTCGGCGCTCGGCGTGTCCGGCGGCGGCCCGGCGCGAATTGGGCTGCCACCGGCGTATCGCTGTCCCTTATTGTCTGGTTTTCTGGACAGCGGCTGTCAGGTGAAATTGGGCACGCGCCCGGAGAAGATGCGGACGAATTCGTCGATCGCCGTCGGTTCGGCGGTTTCCAGCATGGCGTCGATCATGCTGACGCAGGCATGGAAGTGCGTTTTGAGGCGCTGGAATTCCATGCGGGCTATGCCCGGGTTCCCGTTGGCGATCTTGTCAAGGCAGACCCGCGCGGCCTTGGCGTGAAACTGAAGGGCTGCGGGATAGGCGTGCTTTCCTGCGCGGCGCCGGCACAGTTTGAGGATCGGCCGCAGCAAATGACGGTTTATCAGTTCCGTCTGCACCCGGTCCGGCGGACACTCCAACTGGCCGAGCAGCTCCATCAGCCGCATTTTCTGGCGCAGCCAGCGTCCTCTTTCCCGATTGGAAATACGGACAGGGATAGATGCGGGCATCGTGTGGTTCATCCGGGCACTCCTTGCACGTTCGTTTTTGCCGCGTGAGCGGCATTGATGCAGGCATGTCCCGTTGAGGATGATCTGGTGACAGATTGTGGCGAATTCTAGCGCAGGTTTATGCGACTTTTGGCTAGGTCGGAGTCCTAGCCGCCGCGCGCGGCCGTTTCGGATGCGTCTTCATTTGACTTGTCCCAACCCGGCTCCAGATAGCCGAGGCGCGGTTCCGTCATGCTGGTGACCACAAGTTCGCCATTCGGACCGGAGAGCGCGCCCGTATTGAGCGCATACTCGCCGTCCGGATCTTGAAGCGTCTCGAGCACATTGCCGTTGCCGTCGATGCGCACGACCATGCCGTATCGCTCCAACTGCGGCCGCATGGTCCCGGGCAGTCGCTGGACGAGCTTGCGCAGGAAGGGCTGGTCGGACAGCGCATCGATCGAGCCCGAGCGCGGGCTTGCAAGTCCAAGCCAGAATGTGTTGTCGCCGGCGCGGTTAAGATTGTCCGGGTACCCCGGCAGGTTGACGACGACCTGCTCGAATGTGGCGACCTTCGGACCCGTCAGCCAAAGGCGCCAGACTGTGTAGGTCCCCGTTTCGGTGACCAACAGGTAGCTGTCGTCATCGGACAGGGCAATGCCGTTGGCGAAACTGAGCCCACGGGCAATGACCACCGTTTCGCCCCTTGCCGGATCATATCTCAGGATTCGGCCGGTGCGCCCCTGTTCGAGCGTATCGAGCAGGGGTGCTTCAAACGCATCGCCTTCCTCGTTGGCGGTAAATCTGTGGCTGGAATCCGTGAAGTAGACCACACCCGTGCGGCTGACGTCGAGATCGTTGGCGTAGGTTATGGGCGTTCCGTCGGTTGTCCGGTCCGACAGATGAATGATCTTTCCGTCCTTCTCCATGACCATGAGGCCGCGGAGCGCGTCGGCTATAAACAGCCGGTCGTCCGGGCCGAACTCGATGCCCATGGGCCGCCCCCCGGTCGAGGCAACACGCTCCGATGATCCGCTCTCCAGATCGATGCGGACGATGGAGCCGTCATGGGTCGCGGTGTAAATCCTGCCGTCCAGTCCGAGCGCCGCATCCTCGGGTCCCGCATGTCCGGCGAGATCGACAAATTTCAGGTCCGCCAGCCGGTTGTTCCTGCTGAACGCGCCGGCAAAGCCGCTATCCTTCGGCGCGCTCCAGGCCACCGGCTCGATGGGAACCGGCCAAAGCGTAAGGTATGCGACGGTTGCGACTGCAATAAGCGCAACTAGTGACAGGATCGATTTCATGCGTCTTTGCTTTCCACCCCAAGCGAAGGACGATAACAGTGTATCGGGCCGCTCTTTCCCACCGCAATGATAAAGCGCGGAGATGGCCCGCAAAACTGTGAATTATTGCGGCGCAAAACAATAGTTGAACCCTATCGGAGCCGGAAACGGGCGCATATTGTGCGGCATTTCGGGCTGGAATGGCGACGGAGGAAAAACGACGATGAAATACAGACTTTTCGCACTGCTGTGCTTCTGCCTGATTCTGTCAGGCCTTCCGGTTGCCGAGGCGAAAACGATCATACGCGTTACGCTGCAATTGCCCGAAACCCATTCGCTGGGCCAGAACTGGAACCGGTTCAAGGAGATTGTCGAGCGGGAAAGCAATGGCGAACTCGAGTTGCAGATCTTTCCGTCCGCCCAGCTCTACAAGGACAACCAGGTCCCGGAGGCCGTCGGCTCCGGCGCGATAGAGGCCGGATCGGCGTTTCTCGGGCGGTTCACCGGATCGGTGCCGGCAGTCGATGTCGTGGCGCTGCCATTCTTCTTCAAGGATGAGGCCGCCTTGAGACTGTCGATTTCGAGCGGATCGCCCATGCGTCAATTGCTGGACACGGCGATCCTGGAGGAGACCGGCGCCCGCGTTCTTTGGTGGCAGGCCTTCGGCCGCAACGTCTACCTCAGCAAGGATGCGCCGCTCAGCCTGCCGGATGATGTGCGCGGCAAGAAGGTCCGCTCCTACGGCAAGGTCCAGAGTTGGACAATCGAGGCGCTCGGCGGCGCTCCGACGATCATGTCCGGATCGCAGCAGTTCCTCGCCTACCAGCAGGGTGCCGTCGATATCGGCATGACCGGTGCGTCCGCAGTTGAAAGCCGCAAGCTCTACGAGGTCATGCCCTACATGACGCTGACCTTTGACAGCGTGATCGAATTCGTCGCCGTCATGAACAACGATTTCTTCGAAGGCCTGTCGCCGCAGAACCAGCAGCTCATCCTCGATGCGGCCTCCACCGTCGAGGAGGAATTGCGCGACGCGATCTATGCGCAGGAGGCGCAGGCCGTCGAAGCGTTGCGCGCCAGGATGACTGTCGTCGACCTGACCGCAGAGGATCGCGACAAATGGCGCGCCGCCACCAGTTCCGTCATCGACCGTTTCATGGTCGAAATCGGGCCGACCGGCGAGGCTGTGGTCAAGGCGGGTCTGGAAGAGGAGGGCCGGTAGGTCCGTGGGCGTTTTCGTCCGCTTCGCCGACCGGCTTTCCGAGGCTTCCGGCCGCCTTGCCGCCTGGGTCTTTTTCGCAATCGGCCTGATCATCACCTATGAGGTGGTGCTGCGCTACGTTTTCACCGCGCCGACCATCTGGGTGGATGAAACCGCCCGGATCGGGCAGATCTGGGCCACCTATCTGGCGGCCGCTTTTGCGCTCAAGCACCGGGAACTCATCGTCATCGATGTCGCGTTCCGCAAGCCTGGGACGCTGGCCCGCAAGCTGACGGAGACCTTCGCGCTGCTCGTCATCGGCCTGTTCTGCTGCGTGACGGTCTATTACGGTTTCGGGCTTTGGCTTGATGCAACACTGCGCGGCCATACGACCGATACCGTCCTCGCTTTGCCGGCCTGGTTCACCGATGCCTCCGTGTGGCTCGGCTTTGCGCTTCTGGCCGTCCAGGCGGGGGCCGAATTCATCCGGCTGTGGTCGCCCCGATCGAGCCGGGAGGAAAAGGGATGACGGCCGCGATGATCATTTGCGGACTGTTGCTGCTGCTTGTCCTTCGGGTGCCCGTTGCCTTTGCGATGGGCGGTCTTGGCGTCTTTCTCCTGTGGATCTATCCCTTGCCGCTCAATGCCGTGCCGCAACGGCTGTTCGGCACGATGGACAGTTTCGAACTGCTCGCGGTGCCGATGTTCCTGCTAATGTCCAACGTGCTCCTGAAAGGCAATATCGGGCGCGATCTCTTTGCCGCCGTGCAAAGCTGGGTGGGGCACTGGCCGGGCGGGCTCGGTATCGCGACGGTTCTCTCCTGCGGGCTGTTTTCCGCCGTGTCGGGTTCGTCCGTCGCCACCGCGGCGACGATTGGCACGGTCGCCATGCCGGAAATGACGCGGCGCGGCTATGACCGTTCCTTTGTTCTCGGTTTGCTGGCTGCGGGCGGCACGCTCGGCATCCTGATCCCGCCCTCCATTCCGCTGATCCTCTATGGTGTCATAACCGAAACGTCGATCCCGACTTTGTTCCTGGCCGGCATCGGGCCCGGGCTTTTCCTTTGCCTTGCTTTCATCCTCTACGGGTTTGCCCGTGCCAGTCTCGGCGACAAATTCGAACGCTCCGACCCGGCCTCCGGGCCGGAACGCTTGCGTGCGACGCTGATGGCGTTGCCGACCGTGGCACTTGCCGTCGCGGTGATCGGATCGATCTATCTCGGCATCGCGACGCCCTCGGAAAGCGCGGCCGTCGGTTTCGTTCTGGCACTTGCCATGACCGCCGCCATGCGCCGCATGACATTCGCGCTGCTGCAGCAGGCGGTCCACGATGCCATGAAGACGACCGCGATGATTTTTCTCATTGTCGCCGGCGCCAAGGTCTTTTCCTATGCGATCACCATTTACCGGATACCGCAAGATATCTCGTCCATGCTTGCGGCAAACATCAGCGAGGCCGGGCTGTTTGTGCTCGCCGTCGGCCTGGTCCTGCTTGTCTTGGGCCTTTTCCTGGAATCGCTTTCCATGCTGCTGATCATGGTGCCGGTGCTGTTTCCGGCCCTGGTGGCGGTCGGGATCGATCCGATCTGGTTCGGGATCTTCTTCGTCGTTCTGATCGAGACGGCCCTGATCACGCCGCCCGTCGGCATGAACCTTTTCGTCCTCCAGGGCGTCGGCAAAGCGGACCTTCAGGAAGTGGTCCGTGGTGCGCTTCCCTTTGTCGGCATATTGCTGGCGACGGCTGTGCTTTTATGGTTCTGGAAGGGGCTGGCGCTGTGGATACCCTACGGGATGTAGGCGTCGCCCCGATCCGTCCTTTCAATATGAGCAGAGGTCGCGGACAAGGGGCGTTACAGAACCAGGGTGAAGGCCTGTTCCCCAAGCCGCTTACCGTTGGCCTGTATCTCGATCACATGCTGGCCGCCGTAATAGGTGCGGGTGGTGACCGGGCGCATGGAGTGGCTTTTCTCCAGCACCAGGCTTTCCCCGGCGGCAAGCCGTACTGCCTTCCACTTGAACACCTTCGGCGATGTGCCGCCATTCGCCTTGCGGTGATGAACGACGTAGTCGACGATCAGATCCTGGTCCGACGTCGCGGTTGACCGGAGTTCGGCCCTGATCCGTAAGGCTTCGCCGACGCGGATCGTCTCGTTGTTGATGGAAAGGTTCTCCAGCGCAACCGAAGCCTGACCGTATCCCAGCGCCTTCAGCGTGGGCCGATGGCCGGCCTTGATCAGTGAGCGGCACGCGTGCCGGACCAGTCTCTGGCGCTCCTTGCCCGGATCGCCGGAAAGCCAATCGCCCGCGATTTCGGCGACCAGATCCGGATGATCCTTGGCGATATCGTTCAGACTGTTGGCGACGGATCGGCGCACATACTCCTCTGGATCGTCACGAAGCGTTTCGAGCACGGGCAGGATCGGTTCCGGATCGGCGACGAACTCATTGAGGCGCAGACCCCAGGGCAGCCGGGGGCGGGAGCCCTCGGAGGCGAGCCGGCGAACGTGATAATTCGGATCGCGTGCCCAGCGCTTCACATGACGCATGGCGCGTTCGGCATCGGCTGCAATGAACGGACGCACAGCGAATTCGGCACTCATCCGCTTCGTCATCTCTTTCAGCACATCCATGCCGTGGTCGAAATCGTCCAGACCTTTGCGCGCAACAAAATCGGCCATCGGCATGATCGCCCAGCCGCGCAGGCCGCGCGCATCGGTCGTCAATTCGGAAAGGTCGACATCATCTTCGGGATGAAGGGCGTTGACCAGGATTGAACAGGCCGACCGGAAATCATCCGGAAGGCTGATGCACAGGGCATCTGTTATTTGATTTGAGCGTTGTTTCAGTTCCAGCGCATCCAGGCCGTTCAGCGCATGCTCGCGAAAACGCGGCGCATCGAAACGTGTCGACTGCCGCGCCAAATGTCCGGCCATTGCCTTTATGAGCTCCGGGTTGAAGAAATTCTTGAACGGTTCGGGCATCGTCGCATCTCCCCATATCCAGGGCCCGAATAGACCATAGCTCTCCTGACAGCCGCCTGTCAGGAGGGTTTGAAAATTTAGAAAATTTTCAGATATATCGGTCGCCTTCGGCGTTGCCGGAGCGCTATGCGCCACGCCAGTCAGGATCGGGCTCGGCAGGCTCGCATGCAAGCCCCGCAGCACGCGCGCCCTGTATGGCGCAATATTCGTCCTTCTCGGAGGTGTCGCCGCTGATCCCGATCGCGCCGATCGTGTTTCCTTCGTCGTCGTGAACCAGCACGCCGCCGGGGACAGGGACGAAACGGCCGTCCGAGGCGGCCGCCAGCGCATTCTGAAAAACGGGGCGCTCGCTCAAACGGTCCCGCAGGAGGCGGCTCGACATGCCCATGCCGAGCGCACCCCAGGCTTTGCCGCGCGCCACATCGAAGCGTAGAATGCCCGAGCCGTCCTCGCTCTTGCTGGCGACGATATGACCGCCTGCGTTGAGGACAACGACGGTGAGGGGGTGCATGGTTTCGGCGCGTCCGGCGGCCAGTGCGCCGTCGACGATCCGTTCGGCAATCGCCAGAGGCATTGAGGTCTTGATACGCATCGCGTGGCTCTCCGGTCTGTCAGTTGCGCATGGAGTCCGGAAGCGAGGCGACGATTCCTGAAATTCCGTGCTTGTCGTGGCATGCCGTTGGCGGATCGCCCGCCGTCAGTGTGTTGGAAGGGGTTGCCGGAACCGATGTGATGCTCCACCGTCGGTTCCGGCGAGCTGCGGAGGCCTCGTTGCGCCCTGGCCCCCTCAGCATAGTGCTGGATCGCGTCAGACAAACCTTGGGTCTGCGCTCATTCATGTTGTCGGGATCCGCGCGCCGGCATCCGCCGATGCACCGGTGAGCGGTGATGGTCGCAACGTCGCCGGATCCTCCCAATAATCGATGACTGGCGGTAACGCCCGATCACGAATTGCTGATCTGTTGGTTCGACCGATCATAAGGGGCATGATTTCAAATTGCAATAATATCGATATTATTTGATTATATGATTTAATTTCGAGATTTCAGGATGGCGAGAGACGTTCCCGAAAAATCACAAATGGCCCCTGCGAGGCCGCAAATCCGGGAAAAAGCAAACATTTTCCCTTAGACGTAACGGACAGCCGACGATCCGCCTGTTTCAGCTCTTCATCCCGGCCGGTAGTGGGTTTAGGAAGGCTGATCATGGGACAATGCCGGTCGGAAGGGACGGCGCATTCCCGCCGCCCGGACGCGACACGGTGGAGCAGGGCGGCTATAGTGGAAACCGTGCAGGTCGCGGTTCGCGTGACCGGCCGAGCCGAATACGACAATGCAGGCCGCGACCAGACCGAACCCGAATGAGGGAGGAATGGTTATGGCCAACACACACGTCGCCGCCGGTTCTGATGGAAACATCGCTTATCCGCAAATCCGCAGGATTTCGAATGCGGATGTAATGGACGCGCTTCGCAAGGGGCTCGATGATTTCCGGGAAAAGCCTTCCCACTATGTGTTCCTGTGCCTGATCTATCCAATCGTCGGCGTGGTGCTGCTTACCTGGACGTCGGGCGGCAATGCGCTGCAGCTTGTCTATCCGCTGATGGCCGGCTTCGCGCTACTCGGACCGATTGCCGCGATTGGCCTGTATGAGATCAGCCGCCGCCGCGAACAGGGCCTCGACACATCATGGAAACATGCCCTGGACGTCACCCGCTCGCCTGCGATCCCCGCCATTCTGGCGGTTGGCGCGCTGCTCGTCGTGTTGTTCGTCATGTGGATGTATGCCGCCCAGGCGATCTATCAGAGCCTCTACGGGCAGGCTGCGCCGGATTCGATCTGGGCATTTGTTGGAAACGTGTTGTCGACGCGGCAGGGCTGGACCCTGATCATCGTCGGCAATGCCGTCGGCTTTGTCTTTGCGCTGGTTGTCCTGTGCACCACGGTCATCGCGTTTCCTTTGATGCTCGACCGCGATGTGGGCGGCTTGTCCGCCATAGAAACCTCCGTTCGGGCCGTCGCCGCCAATCCAATGCAGATGGCTCTGTGGGGTCTCATCGTTGCCACCGCCCTGATGGTCGGCTCCATCCCCCTCCTGGTCGGGCTCGCCATTGTCATGCCGGTGCTGGGTCATGCCACCTGGCATCTTTACCGCAAGGTCGTCGTGCCCCCGGCGGACAAATAGCGGTCTTCACTGGCCCGGACAAACGCCGGCGCCTGCGGCGCCGGGTCAACCGCACGGCAGGGCTCCGGCCGGCTCCGTCTGTTGCAAGCGCTATTGCGTGGCGACGGTGAGCGCCATTTCCACCATCGTATCGAGGCTCGACTGGCGGTCTTCCGACCCTATCTCCTCGCCGGTCACGAGACAGTCCGAAACCGTGCAGATCGCCAGCGCCCTCGCACCGAAACGGGCGGCGAGCGTGTAGAGGGTCGACGCTTCCATCTCGACGGCAAGAACACCGTGCTTTGCGAGGGTCGCATACGACTTTGCAGGATCCTCGAGATAAAATGTATCGGAGGAGACCAGTCCGCCGACATGATATTCGAGCATCTGCGCGATCGCGTAATCGTCGGCGGCCTTAAGAAGCTCGAAATCGGCGGCCGGCGCGAAGGTGTAGGGCGCAAATACCGGCGTGTTGATGGCGCTGTCGGTGGAAGCCGCCGAACCCAAAACAACGTCGCGCACCTTGACCTTTGTCGTCAAGCCGCCGCAAGTTCCAACCCTGATCAGCGTCTTGGCCTCATAGACATTCAGCAGTTCGTGCACATAGATGGCTGTCGACGGCTGGCCCATGCCGGTGGCCTGGACACTAACGGGTATTCCCTGCCATTTGCCGGTAAAGCCGAGGCAGTTGCGCACGCCATTGACCTGGCGCGGGCTTTCGAAAAAATTCTCGGCGATCCATTGCGCCCGCAGCGGATCGCCGGGCAGCAGCACGATCTCGGCGTAATCGCCTTTCTCGGCTTCGTTGTGCGGTGTCATGGCCTGCTCCCCCTAGGCTGTCGCAACGACTATAACCGTGGCGGCGCATTGCGTTCAAATCTTTCGATTGAACGCAACACACGCCACACGGGTCGCAGACGGTCGCCTCAGTCCTGCTGATCGGCCGGCATATAGAGATCGCCGCCATCGCGGTATTTCTCGGCCATGGCCGCCATGCCTTCCTTCTGCGCTTCGGCGCGGATGTCATGGGAGATACGCATGGAGCAGAATTTCGGTCCGCACATCGAACAGAAATGCGCCACCTTGTGCGCCTCCTTGGGCAGGGTCTGATCGTGGAAATCGCGGGCTGTTTCCGGATCAAGCGACAGATTGAACTGGTCTTCCCAGCGGAACTCGAAACGGGCCCGCGACAACGCATCGTCGCGGATCTGCGCCGCCGGATGACCCTTGGCGAGATCGGCGGCGTGGGCGGCAATCTTGTAGGTGATGACACCCGTCTTCACATCGTCGCGGTCGGGCAGGCCGAGATGTTCCTTGGGCGTCACGTAGCACAGCATCGCCGTGCCGAACCAGCCGATCATGGCCGCGCCGATGCCGGAGGTGATGTGGTCATAGCCCGGCGCGATATCCGTGGTCAGCGGCCCGAGCGTATAGAACGGCGCTTCCCCGCATGTGTCGAGCTGCTTGTCCATATTGGCCTTGATCTTGTGCATCGGCACATGGCCCGGCCCCTCGATCATCACCTGGCAGTCCTTCTCCCAGGCGATTTGC
Organism: Allohoeflea poritis; assembly: GCF_027889715.1. Classification (GTDB taxonomy): domain Bacteria; phylum Pseudomonadota; class Alphaproteobacteria; order Rhizobiales; family Rhizobiaceae; genus Hoeflea_A; species Hoeflea_A poritis. The sequence goes on along the minus strand of NZ_JAPJZH010000001.1, from coordinate 591,042 downwards.
GTCAACTCGCCGAGCGTTTCGAGTTCGGCAAACTGCGCCGCGTCATTGGCGTCCGCGATCGAACCCGGCCGCAGGCCGTCACCGAGCGAGAACGACACGTCGTAAGCGCGGCAGATGTCGCAGATCTCGGCGAAATGCTCGTAAAGGAAGCTCTCCCTGTGGTGATGCAGACACCACTTGGCAATGATCGAGCCGCCACGCGATACGATCCCGGTGGTGCGGTCCACGGTCAGTGGGATGTAGTGAAGGCGGACGCCGGCATGGATGGTGAAATAGTCGACGCCCTGTTCGGCCTGCTCGATCAGCGTATCGCGGTAGACCTCCCAGGTCAGTTCTTCCGCGATGCCGCCCACCTTCTCCAATGCCTGGTAGATCGGGACAGTGCCGATCGGCACGGGCGAATTGCGGATGATCCATTCGCGGATATTGTGGATGTTGCGGCCGGTGGACAGGTCCATGACCGTGTCTGCACCCCAGCGGATCGCCCAGACCATCTTGTCGACCTCGTTCGCCATCGATGACGTGACGGCCGAGTTGCCAATATTGGCGTTGATCTTGACCAGGAAATTGCGCCCGATGATCATCGGCTCCGTTTCCGGGTGGTTAATGTTGGCCGGGATGATGGCACGCCCCTTCGCCACTTCGTCGCGCACGAATTCCGGCGTGACGAAGTCGGGAATGGCGGCGCCGAAACTCTCCCCGTCGCGCGCGATGTCCTTGCAGAGCTCCATGCGCCCGAGGTTCTCGCGTATGGTGATGAACTCCATTTCCGGTGTGACGATGCCGGCGCGGGCATAGGCAAGCTGTGTAACGGCCTTTCCGCCTGTCGCGCGCAGCGGCTTGTTATGGCGTGGAAATTCCGGCGTGAGGCGATCGCCCGTGGCAAAACCGTTGTCTTCCGGTTTCACATGCCGGGCCTCGTAGGGCGCGACATCGCCGCGGGCCCTTATCCAGGCTTCGCGCAGGCGCGGCAGACCGGCGGATATATCGGTATCGGCTTGCGGGTCCGTATAGGGTCCGGAACTGTCGTAGACAGTCACCGGCGGCTCGCCGGCCGTCGGATGCAGCGCGATCTCCCGCATGGGCACGCGAATATCCGGGTGCATCCTTCCAGGCTTGTAGACCTTGTAGGAAGCGGGCAGGGGACCTTGGGTTACTTTCGGGGTTACGGCGTTCATTTGAATCTCCCTTTTGGGGATCCAAGTTTCGGCACGGCTTTTGGGATACGAAAGGACACTTCGGGCCTGAATTGGCCCTGCAGCGACTGTACCATCCCTACGCCAGCGTTAACTGGATCAGGTTCGACGGGTCGCCGCGCCGTGCCGAAGCACCAGCGGCCTCTCAGCTCCTTGCCGGAGCTCCCCAGGTATCAAGGTCTCTATTAAGATCGCCGCATCGCAAGTCTGTCAAGCGGCATGTTCGCAAACAAAAAAGGGCGACCGGTCACAGCCGGCCGCCCTGGCGTCAGATGCCAGATGCGCATGAGGGGAGTGCAAACCGTTTGTTTACGGTCAAGCGGCCTCTGACGCCGGAATACGCAATTCGTCTTCAAGGTGCATGACCAGATCGCGCGGCAAGGACAAGCCGTGCACCAGCTTTTTCAGATAGGTCACATCGGCCGGATTCTCCGGGTCCAGCACGAGCCGCGATACCAGGTATATCTCGCTGGCCTGTTCCAGGCCGTTCGCATAACCGGCGATTTCCTCGACGCCGGGCGGATCGTTCAGCGTGTCGAATATCAGCATGTTGGACTCGGTATCCAAGCGCAGCTTGGCAATGGTGTCCTCGATCGCGCGCCGTTCTCCGTCATCGATATGCCCGTCGGCATTGGCCGCCGTAATGATCGCCTTTACAAGTGCGCGCTGGAAAGGCTGCCCATCGGCCGCAACGGCGGTTTCGGGATTGAACTGCGCAAGCGAGGGCATGCCGGCGGTATGCGTCTCGAGCCAGCCGGGCGTATTGGTCGCGTCGCCTTTGACCTCGATCTTGTTGCCGGCATTGCTCTGCCAGTTGTGGAATGCCCGGAAGGTGATGGCGGCAAGGGCCGCCGCGCCGCCGATTCCAACGGCCGTGCCGGCGATTTTGCCGGCTTTCTTGCGCATCTTCTTGTTTCCGGCGATCAGCCCGAGCAGGCCACCTGCCGCAAGGCCGCCGCCGAGCCCGGCCGGGTTCATCAGTTCTGCAAGGGCACCTCTTGATTGCGATCCGCTTTGACCGGCGTTGTTTCCGCCGAGAAATTGACCAAGAAGCTGGTTGATGCTCATGAATTATTCTCCGATTACGCCTCACGGCATTGGGTTCATGTCCTTGAGGTGTTGCCGCACCATCAGGATTGCCAATTGTTTCCGCTCATCGGATCAATCGAAAAAAACTATTGATTGAAAGGAAGTCAATCTGAATTTGAAGACGGTCCCGATACGGCACGGACCACTTCGACCGTTGTAACGGTCACCATCAGCCCATAGGCCTCGAGCATGGGTTCGAGCGCATCCAGGAAACGGCTGGCGGCTTCTTCTTCAAGGACCGTCGTAAAGACCACCTTGCTGCCGGCGCCGCCGGTCACCTGATCATCGAACCAGCGACCGCGCGCGCCTTCACCGCCCAGTGTCGGCTGGAGCGTATATCCGTCGGACGCCATTTCCATTGCCTGGTCGCGTATGCGCCGCCACAGCGGTGCATCGACAAGTATTTCGATCTTCTTGCAGTGCGATTTGATCACCATGTTCACACCATCAGCTTGGCCAGATAGGTATAGATAGGAATACCGATCGTAATGTTGAACGGAAACGTCACCGCCAGCGACAGCGAAAGATACAGGCCCGCATCCGCTTCCGGAAGCGCCAGGCGCATGGCCGCCGGCACCGCGATATAGGATGCGCTGGCCGCCAGGATTGCGAGAGCGGTCGTCGTGCCGACATCCAGGCCGATGGCGGCGCCGACCAGGCAGCCGATCGTTCCGTTGACTAATGGAAAGACGATGGCCAGCAAAACGAGGCGGGCGGTGAGATTGCGCGCCAGGCGGATACGCCGCGCGGCGAGCAGACCCATATCGAGTAGAAAGAGACACAGCAGGCCGTTAAAGCCGGTTTCGAAGACCGGTGCAACGGGTTCAAATCCGTCCTTGCCGATGATCAGCCCGATAATGAAGCTGCCTGTCAGCAGGACCACTGACCCGTTCAGCACGGTCTCGCGCAGAAGCTCGTTCCCTGACTGGAGTTTGAGGTTCGTGCCGCCGCGGGCGAGAATGAGACCGACAACGATTGCCGGAGTTTCCATCAGCGCCAGCACCGCAATCATGTAACCGGCCGGCGGAATTCCCGAATCGGTCAGGATCTGGTTGCCGGCGATGAATGTCACGACGCTGACGGACCCGTAATGAGCCGCCACGGCGGCCGCATTCGTTGCGTCGAGCCTGCCGAAACCGCGCAGTACGAAGAAAGTTCCGATCGGGATCAGGCAGCTCAGGGCGAGACCGGCGACCGCAGCGAGCAGCAGGTCTGTGGTAAAGCCGTTGCCGGCGACCAGAATGCCGCCCTTGAGGCCGATCGCGCACATGAGGTACAGCGACAGCGCCTTCGATATCGGTTCGGGAAAGGCAAGATCGGAGCGGGCAAAGGCCGCCAGCGCACCAAGCACGAAAAACAGGATGACAGGAGAGAGCAGGCTTTCCATGTCAGCATCCCTTGCGGGGGAGGGTCGCTTCGGAGCATGTGGATTTCAGGCAGTCGGCCTTGATTGCTGGGCAGGAACGCGCGCCAGACATCGCGTGCCTGCCAGAGAAACATTCTTTATGTGGCATGAGTCGCTCCGGTCGGGATGTTGCGGCGCAACATTGATTATTTAATCCGAAGTTCCAAATTGTTAATTTGAGAGAATTCGATAGATTTTAGCTATCAAGGAAACCGGAGATGCGAACCGGCGAAATCTCCGGCCAAAGAAATGTGAGAACCAATGACGACACTCAGGCAATTGCATTATCTGGTTGCGCTTTCCGAAGAACTGCACTTCCGCAGGGCCGCCGAACGCGTCAATGTCACGCAACCGACGCTGAGCGCCCAGATTCAGGAGCTTGAAAAAAGGCTGAGAGCGCCATTGGTCGAGCGTGGTGCTTCGCGTGTCACGCTGACGCCGCTTGGCCGTGAAATCGCCGAGCGGGCGCGGCGGGTCTTGTCCGACGTTCAGGACATTGCCGATCTGGCGGCCTCGTCCCAGCACGGCTTCGACGGGACGATCCGCCTTGGCGTGCCGCCGACGCTCGGGCCCTATCTTCTGCCTCATATCGTGCCTGATCTGCACGGCAAGTATCCCGACCTGCGGCTCTATGTGCGCGAGGGCAAGCCGGTCGAGCTGCAGGGGCAGCTACAGTCAGGCGGCTTTGATCTTGTCATCTCGCCCATGCCTATCGCCCATGGGGACCTCGAGGTGGAGCGGCTGTTCCGCGAGCCCTTGAGGGTCGTTGCCGCTCCGGATCATCCGCTGGCGTCCAAACAGCGGATTCTGAGTTCGGATCTCGCCGGCCAGAGCATCCTTGCGATCGAGCGCGGGCACCACCTGCACGAGCAGGTCAGCCAGCTATGCGAGGATTTCAACGCAACGCTGTTGCGTGATTACGAGGGGACCAGCCTTGATACGCTGCGTTTGATGGCTGGAATGGGCGTCGGTCTTGCCTTCCTGCCGGCGCTCTATGTGCGCTCGGAAATCGACGGCCGCAATGAAATCGCAATCCTCGATATCAACATGCCGAATCTTTTCAGGCAGATGGGGCTCGCCTGGCGCAAGCGATCGGTACACGCAGCGCTGTTCAAGGAGATCGCCGATCTCATCCGCACCACCGCGGAACGCAAACTTCCGGACATCACCGTCACCCGGTGATCGCCCTAGGCTTTGGTGACCATTTAACTTGTGTGCCGGTTTGTCCGGATTTGTTCAGGATCGGTTTATGAGAAGGAAGGACATGCTGGTGCATATTCGACGACGAATGGGCCGATCATGGGCAAATCCGGGCAAATCCCTTTGGGACGCGGCACAGTTTGTCCCTGGACATCGTTATGAAATGCTTGAAGTGGCGCACACTGCGGCGCATTTCACGCCTTGCCAGGAACAAACTGTGACACGCCGGCGCATAAGTTAAATGGTCACCAAAGCCTAATCGGTCAGGCGCGCCGCCAGATCCTCGTTGAGTTCAGCCGAGGAGAAATCGATGTGGATGTGGTTGCCGTCGCAGTCGAATATGTTGACCTGGATGATTGGAAAATCGGGCACCGTGTTCATGCCGTACTGGATGCCGCGACTTTCCAGCCGGGCAATGAATTCTGGAAGGCCGGTGGCGGTGATAGCGTAATGCTCGATTTTCGGCTCGATTGATTTGCGCTCTTCCTGCGTGCCGACGAGATGGACAATGGCATTGTCACCGGCATAGAGCCAGGCGCCCGGGAACGGAAAGGACGGTCGGCCACCGACTGTCATCTCCAGCACGTCCGTGTACCACTCCACCATTTCGTCAAGATTGGAGGTGACGATGTTGACGTGGTCGAGTGTGGAAAGAGGCATGGGCGGCTCCAGGGCAGCATTGTGGATAACCGGTTGCCGCAACGATTGCGCCTGTAGCAACACGGTGGGAGGTTACCTCTATCTAACCGGTCGCGCATCGGATCACAATGCCAGGAACTGAACTGAAAAACAGACCGTGCTGCCCTAAATTGTGCCACAATGGCGGCTGAGGCGCGTTGAAGGGCGGGGTGCACCCGCCGGATGTGCAACAGGGCGGAAACCCATGAAGCGAACGGATATTCCAGCAGCGTTGGCATTGGCACTGTTTTTGTGGGCCGCGCCTCTTTCGGATATCACGGCGCAGACGACCGGCACGATGGAAGTCGATGTCGAACTGGTTCTTGCCGTGGATGTGTCGCGCTCGATGACCGAGCGGGAATTGCAAATTCAGCGGCGCGGCTATGCCGAGGCGCTCAATAGCGAGGCCGTCGCTACCGCGATTAAAAACGGCCTGATCGGCAGGATCGCATTGACTTATGTGGAATGGGGCGGCGCCTTCTGGCAGCGGGTCGTCGTTGACTGGCGCGTCATCGAAAACGAGGCGGACCTCGCCGCATTCGCGCAGGAGATAACCGCGAATTTTGACGGCGTCCTTCGCCGGACTTCAATCTCCAGTGCGATCACCTATGCGGCGGACAGTATCGACACAAACAACTTTGAAGCGCTGCGCCGGGTGATCGATATTTCCGGTGACGGCCCGAACAATGAAGGTGGGCCGGTGACCGGCGCACGCGATGCCGCGCTTGCTCGGGGCATGATCATCAACGGCCTGCCACTGATGACCCGCGAGGGAATGGGGGCGCGGTTTCATCTGGAGGATCTCGATGACTATTACCACAATTGCGTCATTGGCGGTCCGGGGTCCTTCGTTATTCCCGTTACCGATTGGGACGAGTTTCCCGAGGCGGTGCGCAGGAAGCTCGTTCTCGAGCTGGCGGGGACAGAAGTGATGCCGGTTCACAAGGCGCAATACACCGGCTTGACGGATGCCGGCTATGATTGCCTGATCGGCGAGAAGATCTGGCAGCGGTTCATCGGTCCTTGAGCGGGACCATGCCCGAACCGAGAAACCGGAGAAATATGCCGGAAAACAGGTTTTCGATGCCAGGGGTGCGAAACGATGCTCCGGACCTGCGCGAGCCGGTATTGCCGGTGCGGCGCAGCAAAAAACAGACGATCCTGCAGATGTTCGCAGTCGGTTTGCTTGCATCGCTGGCGCTGCCGTTCGTTTTCCATGCGTTCGGCTTTGGCATTGAAGGTCTGCTCTCGAATCTCTCGGCCAGAACCCATCTCTATCGCCCCGGCGCATTGGTCTCCAATCCCGCCATTTTCAGCCATATGCTTGCCGGCGCCGTCATTACGCTTCTCGCGCCGCTCCAATTATTGCCGCAGATACGCGAACGTATCCCGCGCTTTCACCGGTGGATCGGTTACATTGTCTGTGTTTGCGCGGTGCTGTCCGCTGTCGGCGGGCTTGCCTATATCGGGCTGCGCCAGACGATAGGCGGTCCGCTGATGGACTTTGCATTTGCCGGATATGGTCTTTGTGTGCTTGCCGCCGCCGTCCAGACGGTCCGCTTCGCCCGCGCGCGGAATTTCGAGCGGCATCGGCGCTGGGCTCTGCGCATGTTCGTGCTTGCCATCGGCTCATGGCTTTACCGCCTCCATTACCAGATCTGGTATCTGGCGACCGGTGGTCTGTGGATGGCGCCGGGCTTCACCGGACCCTTCGACCTGTTCCAGCTCTTTGCGTTTTACGTCCCCTATCTGATCGGTCTTGAAATCTACTTCCGCCTCCGGCCGGTCAGGACCGCACAGCCGGCGGCGGCCGGTTAGGCGGTTCATTTGTGCGGGTCACTTGTCCGCGAGGCGAGAGGCGAACCGCCAGGCGGTCGGCGGATAAAAGGCCGTGTTGGTCCGTTCAATACTTCCATCTGTAATACTTGCAATCAAAACGCGCAGAATATGCCGTATAAATATAAACCCAATCGCGATGGTAGTAATTGTTAACCGATCCCTAAAACTATTGAAGATAGACTGAGCGCTACGGCAGGATAGGGCCTGATGGTCCTCGGCATGACGCAAACCGGCCGACCCGGAATAGGCCCGGTCTGTGGGATGTAATTGGAGCGACGGTGCATTCGTTACGTCGTCCGCCGGACGAACGGCTCAAACTGCACAAATCCTTCCGCACACCCAAAAAATGGAATGAGGACTGCGCGACGCGAACTGAACGCATCGGGTGGTCGGGGGACACTGCAATGATCGAGAAGTTCAACAACCTGAATATATCGGCCCGCCTCATGGTTGGAACCGTGGTTACGGCCTTGGGACTGCTGCTGTTTGCGGCGCAACTGACCTATCAGCAATTCGGAAACGTCACGGAGCTACGCAAGGCGGGTGATCTCGTCTCCCTGATGCCGGAGGTCGGGCAACTCGTGCACGAGCTGCAGAAAGAGCGCGGTCGCTCCGCCGGTTTCATTTCGTCGAAGGGCGCATCATTCGCCGACGCTCTTCCGGAGCAGCGTGTGGAGACGGATCGCGTACTCAAGCACACGGTGGATGCGCTTGATGGATTTCGCTTTGGCCGTTTCGAGCCGTCGCTGGAAGAAAGCGTGCAGCAGAGCCGGAAAATGCTGGCCGAATTGGCTGGTGTGAGAAATTCGGTCGACGGCTTTTCGCTGACCGTGCCGCAGATGGCGAAATACTATACCGGCACAATTGTCGCTCTGCTCGAAATCGCCCACGAACTGGAGCTTGCAAGCCACAATGATCAGGTGAGCAAATCCATGATTTCGTACTACAACTTCCTGTTCGGTAAAGAATATGCCGGCCGCGAGCGTGCAATGGGAGCTGTCGGGTTCGGCGCCGGTGAATTCGCGCCGGCAATTTACGATAACCTGATCCGCTTCATACAATCCCAGAACATCTATTTCGGAAACTTCAAGAATCTTGCGTCGGCAGAGTTGCAGGCGCTGAACGATCGTGTGGTGAGCGGCCCGGTGGTCCAGGAGGTGGACCGCATGCGCCAGATCGCCATCGACTCGCTTCAAACAGCGGATATGCAGGGCGTTACGGCACAGCAATGGTTCGCTGCGACCACGGACCGGATTGACCTGATGAAGAAAGTGGAGGACGCCCTTGTCGTTTCCATGGGTCAAGTCGTCAGCGGCTTGATCTGGTCCGCATGGGTTGCGCTGGCGATCAATACGCTGCTGACGATCATCGTCCTGGTGCTGGGCGGCTTCATGATGCTTGTTGTTTCACGATCCATAACCGCGCCGGTGGCGTCATTGACCGAGTCAATGAAAGAGCTTTCGGAGGGCAATAACGACGTGCAAATAGACGGCGCTGAGCGCAAGGATGAATTGGGCGTCATGGCCCGTGCGCTGCAGGTGTTCAAGGACGCTGCGATCGACAAGATCGAGCTGGAAAAGGACGCCGAGGAACAACGCCTGAAAGCCGAGCAGGAACGCAAGCGCATCTCCGATCAGCTCGCCCACGCGGTCGAGCAGGTGGGCACGGCCCTCGGGCGCCTTGCCGAGGGTGACCTGACGGCGCACATCGGCGCTGAGCTTGCCGCCGAATACGACAAGACCAAACAGGACTTCAACGTGGCGGCGGCACGGCTGCACGAGGCACTCGGCGCCGTTGCATCATCCGCGCGCGAAATCCGCTCCAGCACGGAAGCGATTGCCCAGGCCTCTGAGGACATGTCCAGACGGACCGAGAGCCAGGCAGCGTCCCTGGAGGAGACGGCCGCAGCCGTCGCCCAGATTTCACAGAACATGAAAGCCACGCTCGGCTCCGCGACGAAGGCCCGAGAGATCGCCGAGGGAGCCAAGGACCGGGCGACCGAAGGGCGCAAGGTGGTCGGCTCGGCCATCGATTCGATGCAGGATATCGAGAATGCGGCCAACAAGATGAACGAGATCATCGGCGTCATCGACGAGATTGCCTTCCAGACCAGCCTGCTGGCGTTGAATGCGGGGGTCGAGGCGGCGCGCGCCGGCGACGCAGGAAAGGGATTTGCGGTCGTCGCCTCGGAAGTCCGGGCGCTCGCTCAAAGGTCCGCGGACGAGTCGAGCCAGATCAAGGAACTGATTTCCAACTCCTCCTCAAGCATCGAGAACGGAGCCGATCTGGTCCGTCGCACCGGCACGGTTCTGGAAGCCATCGTGAAGGAAGTCGGCGATGTCGATGAGGTTGTCACCGACATATTCTCGGGAGCCGAGGATCAGCAAACGAGCATCGACGAGATCAACTCGGCGATCAACCAGCTTGATCAGGCAACGCAGCAGAATGCGGCAATGGCCGAACAGGCGACGGCCGCCACGCGCATGCTTTCGGACGAGAGTGATCAGCTTGTCGACCTGATCGGTCAGTTTGTCACCGACAAATCATCGACCGGTCCGGTTGCCGGTGGGCAACACTATCCGGGCCAGGCCGACGACCGGCAAACGGCGCTCGCCGGTTGATGACGCGATCCGCCGCTTCTTGCGGTTCATAAGGGGCGAGCCGCCGCTGCTACGATTGGCAGGACTGGACGAACGCGTCCAGCTCCTTGCCGAGTGCATCCCAGTCGGTAAACTCGCGATCCTCGGTGATCGGCGCCCTGTTTTCCAGAACGACATGCTCGACGATCTGGTTCATATAGTAGTCGTACTGGTCGTATTTCAGAGCGCCTGCGGCAAGCGCGATCGCGCGCGGCTCGAACCCGGTATCCTCGATGAACCGGTCGACATAACGCCGGGCCTCTTCCGCGCCGTTTTCGAACGCGATCGAGAGGCTGACCGAGATCAGCAGCGTCGGCAATTCCTTCAACTGTTTGCGGTGCGCGACCGTAAAGTTGAGGAGAGTCTCCTGGTGCGTCTGCTGATGCACGGAACCGGCAAGGATGACCGCATCGTAGGATGGGATCACAAGGTCGAGCATGCGGCGGCGGCTGTCTCCTATGTCGACCTCGTGGCCGGCTTGTTTCAGCCTTTCGGCACAATATTCCGCAATCTTCCGTGTCTGCCCTTCAGTCGTGCCGTAAATGAGCAAAAAACGCATGGTCTGCCTCCTTCATCCCGGTTGCCGGCCGTCATTTTTCCTCAAGCAGGCTACTTCCCGGACACGTTTGCCGCTTTGCTCTAAATCAAGGGCTTCGGGAGGGCATGCAGATGCGCTGGCGGGCGAAGTCGAAAAATGCGATGGCGCGGCTTTTGAATTTACCGGGGTCAGTCAGTGTATGCCGGTGTGAAGTCGTGTCCGCGATTGAGGATATCCATTGATCGCGGACGCTTTGGAAACACCTTCTCCAAAATTTATTTGGCGCATACCGGAATAAGTTTCGACGACTTTCGTTTCTCCCATGTCGCCGAGGGGCGACTGGTCTTGAATGAAAGGTGGACCCATGCAGATACTCGACCGGAATGTTGTCAACCGAGCCAGGCGGGCATATTCCTGCCGGCGTGTGCCGCTTGAGGAGATAAAGACTCTGATTGGTGCGGCACGGCGGCCGAGAGCCGGCGATCTGGTTCTTGCCCGGGTCGGCAAGCCGGGGTCGCACAAGCGCATAGAGCTTCCGAGCGGTCGCCGGGCAATGATGAATCCCGGTGACGAGATTATTGTCGCCTATGGGGACCGTTATGCTCCGGACCAGTACGAGGCTTATGTTCCGGGCGATCTCGGACCGTGTCATCTGGTTGCCGCCGGCGGCATAGCCGCGCGGGCGGAAAGCTGGCACGATCGTTTGAGCGGCCCGACCGAAATTGAACCCGTCGGCCTGCTGGGCTGCGCCCGTCATGAACCGATCAATATTGGCGATTTTGCACTCAAGCCTGTTCCCGGACCCATGCCGGAAGCCGTCTTTGCTGTCTTCGGAACGTCGATGAACGCAGGCAAGACGATCACGGCGGCAACGCTTATCAAGGGTTTCAGCGATGCCGGTTTCCGGGTGGGGGCCGCCAAGATTACTGGTACCGCGGCCGGCGGCGATCCCTGGCTGATGCGCGACTATGGTGCGGCCGATGCCCTGGATTTCAGCGACGCGGGCTTGCCAAGCACGTTCAACGTCGATCCGGAAACGATCCTGCAGGGCGCGAAAAACATGCTTTATGCACTTGCCGCACACGGCTGCTCGGTTGCCGTGATTGAAGTCGCGGATGGTCTTTACCAGAAGGAAACGGCGGTCCTTGCCGGCATGGACGATTTGCGTTCCATGCTGACGGGAACATTTTTTGCCGCCGGCGATGCAATGGGAGCGGTCTCGGGCGTTCGGGATCTTGTCTGTAATGGGCATCGTGTCCTGGGTATCTCCGGTGCGTTGACCCGCTCGCCACTTGGCAGCCGGGAAGCGGCCGAGGCGTCCGGATTGCCGGTTTTCGCCCTCAGTGATCTGACAGACCCCGAAGCGATTGCGGACTGGGCGGCGCTTGCAGGCGGGCGTTTTGCGGCAGTGGCGGGCCAGTAACATGGCCGTTCCGGCCCTGTGGACCCGGCGGCGGCTACTGCAACTTTCGGGTCTTGCCTGTCTTGGTGTCGCCCAGGCGGGCGCGGCGCTTGCCGTCGCGGCCGCCGGCAGCCGCCTTTTGACGCAAGTCGAAGACGCTCCCTCCCAGCACTGGCTGACAGGAACGGTCATCGCCGCGGCGATGGTTCTGATTGTTGTGCGGGTGGCGCAACGCCGGTTCGCTGAAGCCTTCGCACTCGGCTATGTGACGGAGTTAAGGGTTGCGCTGATGAGTCACGTTATCCGCATCCCCGCGGATTCGCGGCCGCCGCGCACCGGCCTTGTGATGACCCGCGTGGTCAACGATCTTTCTGCGATAAAGCTCTGGCTCGCCAGTGGGCTGGTCGCGATTGTCGTGGCTGTGGCGGCGCTGTCGGCCGTGACGGCGACGCTTATCATCTTCGAGCCGGGGATTGCGATCGTGCTCGCATTCGCGTTCGCCCTGTGGGCCGTACCCGTTGTCCTTTGCCTTCGACCATTAAGACGGCGCATCCGCGAAAGCCGCCGCCAGCGCGGGCGCATTGCCGCGCGGGCCGGCGGCATCCTTGCGGCGCGCCTGACTTTGCTCGGCTTTGGACGCCATGGCTCGACCGTGCGCGGATTGAAGAAGAAATCGGATCACCTGAATGCTGCACTTGTTGCACGCGCCACGCTGTCGGGACTGCTGCGGTCAAGCGGCGATCTTGTCTTTCCCGCCGTCGTTCTGTTCGCTGCAGGCGGGCGGCTGATATTCGAAACGGAAGCCTTCAGCGCCGTTTCTCTCGGCGTGCTCGTCGTGATGGCCGCGCTGGCCGCGACCCATCTCAGCGCCGTCGCTCTTGGACTTGAGTATCGGCTGGCATACCGGATTGCGCTGGATCGCATCGAGGCGGTGTTGCGCCTGCCGGCGATCGACCCGGATGCCGGTCAACGATTGCAGAAGCGCGAAGCAGGACGAGCGATTGAAGCGAGAGGTTTGCGTTTGGAGCCCGGAGACCGGCAGGTGGACTTCAGCGCCGTCGCGGGAGAGGCCGTGGCTCTTTCCGGCCTGACCGAAGACCAGGCGACCGATCTTGTGATGAAGCTCGGCGGACTGAAGCGTGTCGGTGCCGGTTGCGTCTTCCTGGACGGATGTGATGCCGTGGACATTCGCGCGCGAAACTGGTGGCGCGAGGTCACTATCGTTTCGCCGCATCTCCGTCTGATCAAGGCCAGCGTCGCCGTCAATGCCCGTCTCGGCGCGCGTTCCGGCGACGATGAAGAACTGAAGCGGGTCTTGGCCCGGTTCGGCCTGCCGCCCGGGCATGAGGCGATGGCAATCGGCGAGGATGGGGAATGCGTCGGCGCGCCCGTCACGGCCATTCGCGCGGCGCGGGCGGTCATGCGGCAAAGCGGACTCGTGCTGATCGCCGACCGCGAATTGGTGGCGGACGAGGTTTTGTCCGATGCGTTTTTCGGCGAGTTACATGCAAGCGGAGCCACGATTGTCGTTGCCGCGCCCCTGCCGGCAGGGCTCAGCCGCCGCTTCAGGATCATCGATTTTGATGCTTCGCAACGACGGGTCGCCTGACCCGCCGGGGTCAAGGCGGCAGCAGTCCAGGATTGAGAGTTTTCCGCGGAAATTTTATTCAAGCGATTGCAGGATGGCGCGCTCTTCTTCGGCCGACATCGGCGCCCCGGCGCCGACTGCCGAGAGATAGGCGTCAAGCGTTTCCAGCGAAGAAGCCGGCGCATAGCCGGTACTGCTTTGCCTTGCAATCACGGTGAACTGCAGTTTCCAGATCGTTTCGGGGCGACATGCGATGGACACGATTGTCGAACCGTCGCTGCGATCGACCTCGAATTCGCGGCAAAACGTGCCGTCCGCGTCGCGGTAGCTTGCGATTGCCCGAAAACGCTCGCCCACGGAAAGACCGGTTTCGCTTCCCGCAGCAACCGTATCGAGCGCGGCCGTAACGGCGGGCTGAGAGATCTCGGCGACGCCGAAGCGGCTTTGCTGCCCCTGGCCGGTATTGCCGGCGAAGTAACCGCCCAAGCCGCCGGCAATGAGGGCTATGGATGCGGCCAGGGGCAGCGCCCAGCGTGGGCCGGGCCTGCGGATGCTGATTTGTTTCTGCGGGAAGGCGGTTACATTGCCTCCTTCATTCGCCAGCGCGCGAATTCGGGCCGTCAGCGCCTCCGGGACGGGCTCGTCGAGCAGCGGACCCAGCGCGTCCTGCGCCTTCGCGCGGCTATCGAGAAATGCCGCGACCCTTTCAGCAAGCGCCGGATCGTTTTCCATGGCGCGCTCGACAGCCTCCTGCTCCCGCGGCGTCAGTTCGCCGTCGGCAAAGGCCATAAGAGTTTCATCGCTGAAGCGCTTCCGGATCATCGTTAAAAACCTTCCCTGTCACGAGAACGTTCGGCGGAGCCATCTATTCCCACATCTTCAATTATTTTTTTGCGTGCCCTGGCAAGCCGGCTCATGACCGTCCCGATCGGCGCGCCCAGCACATCCGCTGCTTCCTTGTAGGAAAGCCCTTCGACACTCACGAGCAACAGCACTTCGCGCTGCTCGTCCGGCAACGCCGCGATCGCCCGTGCCGTATCGTTGAGCATGAGGCGTGCTTCCGTTACCTTGGCACCGTCCTGCCCGATCAGGAACTGCGCGTCATCGATATCCGTCTTCACGCCTTCCGTGCGCTCGCGGCGGGTCCGGTCGATCCAGCTGTTGCGCATGATCCTGAACAGCCAGGCATCCATGCGTGTTCCCGGCTGGAAACTGCCCCGGTTGGCGAGCGCTTTCTCACAGGTCGCCTGGACCAGGTCGTCGGCGATCTCGCGTGATCTGCACAAGGAAATGGCAAACCGGCGCAGATTTGGCAGGAGCGCGATGAGGTTTTGGCCGAATTCGTCCGCCATTTGCGATTGGACCCTATTCAGAAGCTGGGGAATAATTGCATCGCCGATGCGTTTACGTCCCGATATGTTGGAAGGCAACGCCTGCAAAAACAAGTGAGCACACAAGCATGGCCAATTTCAAGAACCACAGGCGCGAGCAAACCATGTCTCCGTTTCGCATCAGCGTTTTTGTTTTCTCTGCGCTTTTCTTGAGCGCCGGGGCATCGGTCGATTGCGATGGCAGATGGACTTTCGCCGCCTATGCAGACGAAGGTGAGGGGGGCGACGGTGGCGACGGTGGAGATGGCGACGGCGGAGACGGCGGTGGTGACGATGGAGACGATGGCGGCGCTGACGACGATGGTGACGACGCCGGTGATGATGACGACGACGATGATGACGATGATGACGGCCCGGCTCGGTCGGGTGTCAGGAGACTGTTGGACATTTTCGACAGATCCACCCCCAGTCGACCCGCTGCTCCGCGCGCGCGACAGGCCCCGAGGGCTTCCGAAGCGGCAGGGGAAATTGTTGCCACCGGGCTCGAAGATGACGATATCGCCCGTCTTGTCGAACTTGGCTACTCCGTACTGAGCCGACAGCAGCTTCAAGCGCCGGTCTCAACGCTGGCGCGCCTCAGAATCAGAACCGGCATCACCCTCGACGAGGCCAGGGCGGAGGTGAGCGGCATCAGCGCGACGGCCAGAGCGGATTTTAATCACTACTACCGCACCAGCGCGCCCGTGACCCCGGCTCCGAGCCCATCCGGCACCGATTGTTCCGGGCCGGGATGCGCTGCTCGAAAGCTGATCGGTTGGCCGATTGCGCCCGGCGCACGAGAGGGTTGCGGCGCCGGCGCCCGCATCGGCCTGGTCGATACGGGCATCAATCCGGAACATCTTGCATTCAAGGGTGGGCGGCTGGAAGTGATCGACAGCCCGGTGGAGGGTGAGGGCGTGCGCAAATCATCGCGCCGGCACGGCACGGCGGTTGCGTCCATCCTGATCGGTTCGGCCGAAAGCCGTACGCCCGGCCTGCTGCCGGAAGCAACGGTGATTGCCGTGGACGCCTTCTACAGAGGCAAGGGCAACGATGAACGCAGCGATCTCTTCACGCTTGTAAAGGCCATCGATCTCGTCAGTCAGCGCAATGTCGACATTATCAATATGAGCCTTTCCGGACCGCCGAATACGGTGCTTGAGCAAACGATAGCAAACCTGGAAGAAGACAATGTCCTGATTGTCGCGGCGGCCGGCAATATGGGTCCCAATGCGAAGCCGGTCTATCCGGCCGCCTATCCCGGCGTGATCGCCGTGACCGCCGTGGATCATCGCGGGCGTATCTATCGCCGTGCCGGTCGCGGCGAACATATCGACATATCCGGGCCGGGCGTCGAGGTCTGGATTGCCGCGTCGATCAGCGGCGCGCGCTTTGCCACCGGAACCTCCTATGCCGTGCCGTTCATAACGGCGGCAACCGCCCTGGCGCTGGACGGGCAAGGCTCAGCCAGCCATGACGAGGTTCTTGCGGCGCTGGCGCAAGCGGCCCTTGATCTTGGCGAGCCGGGCAGGGACGACGTCTACGGCCACGGCCTGCTGCAGGCAGCGGGGCTTTGCGGATAAGGTTGTGTACTGGCCGCCGTGCTACTCCGCGGCCGCGTTTGCACGCTGAGGCACGGGCAGGCGGCTCGGAAGCGCCGCAACCGCCAGAAAGATCACAAGGGCGGCGCCGGCAAGGATGCGGAACAGCGTATCGAAGCCCCAGCGGTCGTAGACAATGGCGATCAGCGGGAGCGTTGCCGCCAGCACGGAAAAGCTCACCACATAGCGCACGCCATATATGCGCGCGCGGAACGGACCGCTCGCCATTTTCCCGATCATGTAATCGTTGATCGGGATCTGGCCGAACGCACCAAGCATGAAACCGAGCGCGACGGCGAGCGCAATCCCGTCCGTCAGGCCGGGCATGATCGAGAAGAAAACCATCTGCATTGCGGCGACGCCGAGGAAGACATTGCGCGGGCCGATCCGGTCGAGCAGCGCACCGACGACCAGTTGGGCGATCGAGGCGACCGCGAAAACGACGAAGGCCAGTGTGCCGACAGCGGTCGCAACGTCGCTGTTCCCGGCCACGGCCACCGCCTGCATCCACTCGGAAAGTGCTTCCGCCAGGCCTTGCAGCCGCTCGTCGAAGATTTTCGGCAGGGCAAAAGTGGTCGACTGGAAGATGATGGAGGAAACCGCCGTCGTCAGGAAGACAATCAGCGAAACCCGCAGCACGACCGCCCGCTTGTCGGGCGAGGGGTGTGAAGGCGCTTCCTGGGGCGCTGCAGGGCGATGGTCAGCCTGCATTGCCCGCCAGCGCAGGGCCATATAGGCGAAACCCATGACGATGGAGACGAGACCGGGGGCAATGAACGCCAGGCGCCAGCCGCCATGGTCGATCAGGAAGCCGGTGATTAGTGCGGCGCAGGCGACGCCGAGATTGCCCC
Organism: Allohoeflea poritis; assembly: GCF_027889715.1. GTDB lineage: Bacteria > Pseudomonadota > Alphaproteobacteria > Rhizobiales > Rhizobiaceae > Hoeflea_A > Hoeflea_A poritis. Next base: position 573,646 of record NZ_JAPJZH010000001.1, on the reverse strand, counting down.
AGACACCGTTGGCGGCGATGCGCATGCCCATGTTGCGCCACTTCATGGTGAGGATTGCCAGGCCCACGGGGTGGTAGATCGCTGCAAAGACACCGATCGCGAACAGGCCGAAGCCGATCTGCAATGGCGTTTGTGCAAAGGCCGTGAGGATCGAGGCGATGCCGATGCCGATGAAGAAGACACACATCATTCCGTCGCGGCTCCAGCGGTCTGCGATCCATCCGGCCGGAAGCGCGAAAGCGCCGAACGCAAGGAAACCGGGCGTGGCGTAGGCGAGCAGCGCGGCATAGCCGACACCCCATTCCCGGATCAGTGCCAGCGCCGCCACCGTCGCGAAGATGAGCGTGAACAAATGATCGAGGAAATGCCCGATGTTCAAAAGAAGGAAATGCAGTCGGTCCCGTGTCATGGGGTCAATCTAAACTTGGCGATATTGAGATGTAATGCCATTATTCGTCGAGAAACAGACAAAATGACGCCAAAAGGACGCAACATATGGACGGATTGCACCGCAGTACCGATCCACGTGACTACCAGAATGTGCCCCAACCGATCGTGGTGATGTCCAAACGGTTCGATGACGGGCACACGATCCCGCTGCACAATCACGCCCGCGATCAACTGCTCTATGCCGTCGGTGGGATCATGCGCCTTCAGACGATGCATCACGCCTGGCTGGTGCCGCCTGACGGCGCGATTTGCATTCCCGGTGGAACGGATCACACGGTTACGATGTTTGGCGATGTCGAGATGCGTACGCTCTACATCGATGTGGCTGCGGTCCGCGCCCGTCCGCAGCCGCTCTGCGTGATTGCCGTCACCAGCCTGATGCGAGAGTTGATCCTTGCGCTCAGCAAGGAGCCGATCGCTTACACAGCCGGCAGCAGGGCGGCGCATATTGCACGCATGATCGAGCTGGAAATAGAGGCGGCCCGGCAACTTGCGCTCCACGTGCCGCTGCCGGCGGACCGCCGCTTGCAGAACATGTGCGCGGCGCTGCTTGCCGATCCGTCGGATGGGCGCACGCTTGAGCAGTGGTCGCATCAATCGGGGGCTTCGGCGCGCACCCTGGCCAGGCTTTTCGAGCGAGACCTGGGCATGGGCTTCAACGCGTGGCGGCAGCGGGTGCGGTTTCAAAGTGCCGTGGAAGCCCTGTCACGCGGCCAACCCGTATCATTGGTGGCGCACAAACACGGTTACAGCAGCCCGAGTGCATTCACTGCCGCGTTTCGAAGGGCTATGGGCATGCCGCCATCGGCGCTTGCGGTTCAAGGCAATCGGGCTACGCCGGCTTTGCGACCGGACGAAAGCGCGTGACAAATCCGGATTTTAAACGCAGCATGCGCTGCGAAAAATCCAACTTGAACGGGGAGGTATCCTTATGGGCGCCTATGTTATCGTCGACACCAAGATCAGCAATCCGGAGGAATATGAGACCTACAAGGCGCAGGCCCGGCCGGTCGCGGAAAAATATGGCGGCATATACCGCGCGCGCGGCGGCGAGATGGACGTGGTCGAAAGCGAACTCTGGTCGCCTTCAAGGATCGTGATCGTCGAATTTCCGGACATGCAGACCGCCCGCGATTTCGTCGACAGTGAGGAATATGCTCCGATCAAGGCCATTCGGCATGCCAATGCCCAATGTTCCCTGGTGATTGTCGAGGGGGTGTAACGGCATCGGGGCCGTGCCGAGTTTCCGGCAGCCGGCTGCCCCCGAATCCTGCGAAAAACTGATCTACCGCGCCGGCGCCGTACCTCCGATGCTCCGGGTGATCTCATCGGCGCTCTGGCGTACCAGAATGCCGTATTCGGTGAGGACCGAGTCCGGGATGCGGACGGTGGGACCGGATACTGAAACGCCTGCGATGGCCTCGCCATATTCGTTGTAGACGGGTGCCGCGACGCAGCGCATACCGAGCGTGCGTTCCTCATTGTCGATGGCCCAGCCACGCTCGCGTATGGCAGCCATCTCGCCGCGTAACTTCTCCGGATTGGCGATCGTGTTTTGCGTATAGATCGGCAGGCCCTTCTTGGCCATCCAGCCATCGAGCCCGGCATCATCGAGATGGGCCAGCAAAGCCTTGCCGATTCCCGACGCGTGCATGTGGGCTCGGGTGCCCGGCCGATGGAAGGCGCGGATCGGTTCATGCGTCTCGATCTGCGAGACAAAGACAACGTCGCCGTCGTCGGCGACGGCCATATTGGCCGTTTCGCCGGTTTGTTCCATCAGCGTCCGCAGCATCGGCCGGCCGGCCTCGACCACCTTGATGCGGCGCACGAAAGATCCGCCGATACGGAATGCCTCGACGCCGATCGTCCACAGCTGGGTGTCCTCGTTGAACTCCAGGTAGCCGAAATTCTGAAGGGTCATGAGCAACCGATGCGCCGTCGATGCAGGCATGCCGGCCCTTTGCGACAGGTCGGTCAGGCTCATGCTGTCTGCCTCGGCCACGGTCCGCAGCAGGACCAGGGCCCGCTCCAGCGCCTTGACATTCGAAACCGGCTTGTTGGTCGGCCGGCCACGCGGCCTGCCGCGCGCTCTTGTAAAGACCGTATCGCTCATAAAAGCCGAGTATGGCGTATCGAATATCTTATGCAAGTGTTGGAAGAAAATTTTGAAAGTGATTTTTGGATTAAAATAAACGCGTAAAAACAATAAGATAATCTATAATCTAAAAAATGGAAAAATTTTTCGGAAAAATTGTCTTCCGCATGTCTTTTTGCCATTTTGTCGGCGATTGGAATTGAGGATGGACCATGAGCGACCAGAACCCGCTGTTTATTCCCGGGCCGACGAACATTCCCGAAAAGCTGCGCCGGGCGGTTGACGTTCCGTCAATGGATCACCGGTCGGATCAGTTCGCGACGATCTTGAAACCTGTGATCGACGGCGTGAAGGCCGTGCTCAAAACGCGCAGCGGCGAGGTCGTCATCTTCCCGGCAAGCGGTACCGGTGGCTGGGAGGCGGCGATTACCAACACGCTTTCGCCGGGCGACAAGGTCCTGTCGGCCCGCTACGGCATGTTCTCGCACCGCTGGATCGATCTTTGCCAGCGCCACGGCCTCGATGTCGATATCATCGATGAGGAGTGGGGCAATGGCGTTCCGGCTGACCGGATCGAGGAGGCGCTGACGGCAGACAGGCAACATGCGATCAAGGCGGTTCTTGTCACCCACAATGAGACCGCGACCGGTGTCCGCAGCGACATCGCCGCTGTTCGCCGTGCGCTTGACGCGGCCGCGCATCCGGCGCTGCTTTATGTCGACGGTGTCAGCTCGATCGCGTCGATGGACTTCCGCATGGATGAGTGGGGCGTCGATCTTGCCGTTACCGGCTCGCAGAAGGGCTTCATGCTGCCGACCGGCGCCGCCATTGTCGGCATCAGCCAGAAGGCGCTGAGCGCCATGGAAGAAGCCCGGTGCGCGCGCTGCTATTTCGACTTCCGTGACATGCTGTCGACCAACGCGACGGGCGGTTTTCCCTATACGCCGCCGCTTAACATCCTGAGCGCCCTGCAGGTTTCGCTCGAAATGCTGCAGGAAGAGGGGCTGCCGAACGTCTTCGCGCGCCATCACCGCATCGCCGAGGGTGTTCGCGCCGCGATCGGTGCATGGGGCCTGAAGATCTGCGCAAAAAATCCGCGTCTCTATTCGGAAACCGTAACGGCCATTTGCGTGCCCCCTGGCTTCGACAGCAACAAGATCGTCAGCCACGCGGCGGACAAATACGGCGTTGCCTTCGGTGTCGGTCTGGGCGAGGTCGCCGGAAAGGTCTTCCGCATCGGCCATTTGGGATCGATGACGGATGTCATGGCCCTGAGCGGCATTGCCACCGCCGAGATGGTCATGGCCGATCTCGACTACCCGATCAATCTCGGGTCCGGTGTCGCAGCCGCACAGGACTATTATCGCAACACCAGACATGTCGGCGGTGTCGGCACGTCGCGCGCGGCCTGAGGTCGGATCGATGTACATACCCACTTTCGACGATGTGAAGGCCGCACACGAACGCATCCGGTCGCATGTGCACCGCACGCCGGTGCTCACCAGCACCTTTTTCAACACGATGACGGGCGCCGACCTTTATTTCAAATGCGAGAATTTCCAGAAGGCCGGCGCCTTCAAGGTCCGGGGAGCCTCCAATGCGGTGTTCGGTCTCTGCGCGGACAAGGCCAAATATGGCGTCGCAAGTCATTCCTCGGGAAATCACGCGCTGTCGCTGTCCTACGCCGCCGGCCGGCGCGGCATCGATGTGACCGTCGTCATGCCCCGCACCGCACCCGATGCGAAAAAAGACGCCGTGCGCGGCTATGGCGGAATGGTGCTGGAGTGCGAGCCTTCGACGGCGGCGCGTGAAGCGATGCTCAAGGACGTGGTTGACGAGACAGGCGCGGATTTCGTCCATCCTTACAACGATCACCGCGTCATCGCCGGCCAGGGAACCTGTTCCCTGGAGCTGAACGAGGAGGTCGGCCCGCTCGATGCGGTGGTAGCGCCCATCGGCGGCGGCGGCATGATTTCAGGTACCTGCCTGACCATGTCGAACATCTCGCCGCATACCAAGATCTATGCGGCCGAGCCGGAAAACGCCGACGATGTCTACCGGTCGCTGCGCGAGGGCAGGATCGTCGAGGACGATGCCCCTCAGACGATTGCCGACGGGCTGAAAGTGTCAATGCGGCCGCGGACGTGGCATTTCGTCTCCAACCATGTGGCCGACGTTCTTCTGGTGTCGGAAGATGAGATCGCAAGGGCAATGTACCTGGTCTGGCAACGCATGAAGATCGTCATCGAACCCTCCAGTGCGGTAGCCATGGCAGCGGTTATCAGGAACCGTGACATTTTCAACGGCAAGCGTGTCGGGGTTATCTTCACCGGAGGCAATGTGGACCTGACGAAACTTCCCTGGATGCAGGGACTTGGTCTGGAAAAATCAGCGGGAGAATAGGATGAATGCAATGAGCACAGCGCCGGTTGTCGGCCTCAACGTTCCGGCCGTCGTCGGGATGGATCTGAAGGATGTGGGCACGCCCGCCCTGATCGTCGATCTCGATGCCTTCGAGCGCAATGTGAAGAAAATGCGCGAATTTATTGAATCAAAGCGTATTCGCCATCGCGCGCATGCGAAGACGCACAAATCCGCAGATATCGCGCTTTACCAGATCGAGGCCGGTGGGGCCTGCGGCGTGTGCTGCCAGAAAGTGTCCGAGGCCGAAGCGCTGGTTGCCGGTGGCGTCAAGGATGTTCTCGTCTCCAACCAGGTCGTTGACCCGAAGAAGATCGACCGCCTTGCCGCAATGGCGAAAAAGGCCCGCGTGCTGGTCTGCGTCGACGATCGCAGCAATGTCGATGATCTGTCGGAAGCCGCCAATCGCCAGGGCGTGACACTCGAATGCCTGGTCGAAATCGACGTTGGCGCGGGGCGCTGCGGTGTCCAGTGGGGTGAACCCGTGGTCGAGCTTGCCAAGACGATCGACGCCGCGCCCGGACTGAAATTCTCGGGCCTGCAGGCCTATCAGGGCGCCGCCCAGCACGTGCATGATTTTGAGGAGCGCAAAGGGCAGATCGACAAGGCCGTGAAGATGGTCGAGGACACGGTGGCCATGCTGAAGGCGCAAGGCCTTGATTGCGATATCGTCGGCGGGGCAGGAACCGGCACCTACTATTTCGAGGGCGGCAGCGGCGTCTACAACGAAATGCAGTGCGGCTCATACATCTTCATGGACGCCGACTATCAGCGGGTAAAGGACAGGGAAGGCGATTTCATCCACGAGTTCGAAAACAGCCTGTTCATCTACACATCCATCATGTCGAAAACGAAGACCGACAAGGCGATCTGCGACGCCGGCCTGAAGGCGCAGAGCGTCGACAGCGGCCTGCCGGTGATCTTCGGCCGTGACGATGTCGAGTACATCAAGTGCTCGGACGAGCACGGCGTGATCGCCGATCCGCAGAACATATTGAAATTGAACGATAAGTTGAAGCTGATACCCGGTCACTGCGACCCGACCTGCAACGTCTATGACTGGTATGTCGGCGTGCGGGACGGCAAGGTAGAGGCGCTTTGGCCGGTGACCGCGCGCGGCATGTGCCTCTGATAGACGCGGCAGCCTCCGGGTACGGGGCGGCGTCCGCGCCGCCCTTTTCCTTCAATTCACGGACATTCCCATGATCATCGTTTCCGAAGAATGCGTCAGGACCGTCCTGACCGAAGAAGATGGCTTTGCCGCCGTCGAGGCCGTGTTCGCCGCCATGGCGCATGGCGATGCTTACAATTTTCCGGTCATCCGCGAGGCAATCGGCCACGCGGATGCGCTTTACGGCTTCAAATCCGGTTTTGACAGGGCAGGGCTTGCGCTCGGTCTGAAATCAGGCGGCTATTGGCCCGGCAATGCGCAAAAGGGCATTCCGAACCACCAGTCCACCGTGTTCCTCTTCGATCCGGACACCGGCAGGCTGTCGTCGATCGTCGGCGGCAACTATCTGACCGCCATACGCACCGCCGCTTCGAGTGCCGTGTCGATCAAGCATCTGGCACGGCCGGCTTCAAGGACCCTCGGCATGGTCGGCGCCGGGCACCAGTCGCATTTCCAGGTGCGCGCTGCGGTCAGACAGGGCAATTTTGAGCGCGTCGTTGCCTGGAACCGTCACCCGGAAATGCTGGACGGCCTGGAAAAGACCGTCACCGGCCTTGGCCTGACATTCGAGCGTGTGGAGCCGGAACAACTGGCCGCCCGCGCCGACGTCATCATCACGATCACCTCCTGCCACGAGCCGCTCCTGATGAAGGAGTGGATCCGGCCCGGCACCCATCTTGCGTGCATGGGAACCGACACCAAGGGCAAGATGGAGGTCGACCCGGATCTTGTTGCCGCTTGCGCCGTCTTTACGGACGAGATTGCGCAGTCGGTATCGATCGGCGAGGCGCAGCACGCGGTCGGGAAGGGCTTGCTGTCCGAAGCCGCGATCACGCCCATCGGCGACGTGATCAACGGCACGCAGGCTGGGCGGGTTTCCGAAGACCAGATAACGCTGTTCGACGGCACCGGCGTCGGGCTTCAGGACCTTGCCGTCGCCTCTGCCGTTGCCAGAAAGGCTGAAGAACAGGGATTGGCGCAACAGGCCGGACTCTAGAGCAATTCTGAGTTAGATTGGATCATTTGACCGTGGCGATTTTGGTCACTGGCTAGGCGGGTTGCGCGCCGTGGTGCCAACCCACCACAAGCGCAAGCCAACGACGCCAGGGGCCAAAATCGCCCGGCCCGTTTATCTTTAAGTTTCAACACGATCGTCCTTTCGAGGGTGGGGAAAATCGGCCCATCGGCGTCGTTGCGCCGCTTGCCCGATGCACCACATCGTGCTGCGCGACGCGCCTAGCCGAGTGAACCGATTTTCCTCCATCAAATGTTCCAAGCTAACTCAGAATTGCTCTAGATCGCAATCGGCATTTGACGGACCGGCCCCATTTCATCAATGTAGCGATCGTTTGATGACATGGGGACCGGACATGATCGAGGGCGCGATACACAATCCTTCCCATCCGCAGCATTTCATGCAGGTCGACCGGATGGATCAGAGAGTGCGGGTGACGCTCGGTGAATTGCCTATTGCCGATAGCGGCCGGGTGCTGAGACTGCAGGAAGTGGGCCGCAAGATCTACCAGCCGCAATATTATATCCCGCGTGAGGACATTCCGGTAATCCTGCAAAGGACCGAAAAATCGACCCATTGCCCGCTCAAGGGCCAGGCGAGCTACTTCAGCATCGTCGATGATGGCGGAGAAGAACTCGCTGCGGAGATCGGCTGGTCATACGAAGAACCGTTCGAATTCGCCGATCAGATCACGGGCTATGTTGCGTTTGATCCGCGCCGCGTCTCGATGACGATCGAGGCGGCAAAAGCCCGGCGGGCTGCCGGCTGACAGGGGCGAAACCATGCGCGATTTCGATGCGATCTACAAAATAGCCGCAGACCGGAAGGGCGGGCAGAAAGCCTTCGAAGCGACACTGTCGCATCCGAAGTCCAGAGAGGAACTCGCGGCCATTCCGGACGACCGTTGGCTCTCGCAGATGAGCAAGTGCATCTTCCAGGCCGGCTTCAACTGGAAGGTCGTCGAGAACAAATGGCCGGACATTGAAGAAGCGTTCCACGGCTTCGATATCGGCCGCGCCGGCTTCATGACCGACGAGGAAATGGGAGAACATCTGAGCAATCCCAAGGTCATCCGCCACGGCAAGAAAATCGCCGCGATCCGCGACAACGCGCAGTTCCTTGCCGGGCTTGCGAAAGAAAGGGGAACAGCCGCAAAGGTGTTCGCCGAGTGGCCGGCCGAGGACTATGTCGGCCTACTGGCATTGCTGAAGAAACGGGCCAACAGACTTGGCGGCAACAGCGCCATGTATTTTCTCAGATTCATGGGTGTCGACAGCTTTGTCCTGTCGCGCGATGTCGCCGCCGCGCTTATCCGTGAGGGCGTTGTCGACAAGTCTCCGAGTTCAAAAAAGGACATGGAGCGCGTCCAGGAAGCGTTCAATGGCTGGTGCAGTCAGTCGGGCCGCCCGCTGACCCATGTCAGCCGGGTCCTGGCCTGCTCAATCGACGCCTGACGGCGTATTCCGGCCGATCAGCCCGCCCATCGTTGCATTCAGCATGCTGACGCCCGTTGATATGAGCGCGTCAGGAAAATCGTAATCGGGATTGTGCAAGGCGGGCATGTCATGCCCGGCACCCAGAAAGAACATGGCCGATGCGCTCTGCTTTCCGAATTCGCCGAAGTCCTCGGAAAAGCGAAGCGGCTGTCGCAGATCCTCGACATCCAGTCCCAGGCTGCCCGCGTTCTCGCGCATATGGCTGACAACATGGGCATCGTTCTCGCAGGCATTGAAGATGTCGTCATATGAAATTTCAAGAGTGACGCCGGCTGCCTCCGCCGCCCGGGCTGCTGTTGCCTCCGCCCGGGAGATCACGTCCAGCATTTTATCGTCGGTTTCCGTGCGCAATGTCGCCCAAAGCTCGGCTTCCGCAGGCGAGACACCGAAGGCTTTCTCCCCGAGATTGGCATGAACGATGGTGACAAGGCTGAAATCTTCTCCGCTGCCGGCCGCGTTGGTCAGCGCATCCAGGTTCCGGATGATATCGGCCAGCGCCTGTGCCGGAGACACGCCTGCCTCGGGTTGCGCCGCATGGGCGGTCGTGCCCTCAAGGCGAATGCGCATGCCCCGCGACGCGCAATTGACGTGCCCCTCCTTGAGAATGATCCGGTGGGCCTCGTAGCCGGGCAGGTTGTGTAGGGCGATCGAAAAATCGCATCGGATGTTTTCGAAACGCGGATCGGAAATGACCGCCCGCGCACCCTGTCCGGTTTCCTCGGCGGGCTGAAACAACAGCACGACGCGACCGCGCGGCGGGCGCTCCCGCAAAAGCATGGCGACACCCAGCACCATCGTCATGTGGCCGTCATGGCCGCATTGGTGGCCTTTCCCATCGATTTCGGATCTATGGGCTGCGGTTCCCGTCTCGCGGATAGGCAAGCCGTCCAGCTCGCAGCGGATCATGACGGACGGGCCGGGCTGGCCGCTGTCGAAAACCGCCGCAACGCCGGTACCGCCGAGGCCGCGGATGATCGCGTCGGGTTGCATTTGCTTCAGATGGCCGCCGATCCGCTGCGCCGTGCGCTCTTCCTCTCCGGACAGTTCCGGCTGCCTGTGCAGGTCATGCCTGATGGAGATGAGTGTTTCGATCTGCTCTTGCGTAAGCCGCATATCCGTCCGCCGTCTTTTTCGGTTCCGGCCGAACGCTGTCGCCTCTATTTCGGCAAGTCAAGAGCCGGTGCGCAAAGCCCCCGGATGAGTTTCAACGACCAGTGCATCCGGAAGCCTGCCGGTTCCGCAATGCGTGGCCAGCCAGTCTTTGGCAACCGTCCGCGGCATGGGTGGCGCGATGGCATTGCCCTGGAATTGCGTGCAACCGAGTTGCAGCAGCGTGTCGATCTCTTCCTGCCGTTCCATGCCTTCCGCGACCACTTCGAGTTTCAGCGCCGACGCGAGGCGTATTATTGAATCGACGATGATCCTGCTGCGTTCGCAGGTGTCGATATTGGCGATGAACTGACGGTCGACCTTGACCCGGTCAAAAAGATTGCGGTTGAGGTGCGACAAGGACGCAAAACCGGTTCCGAAATCATCGATTTCGATGCGAATGCCGAGTTTGCGGAGCTCGTACAGTGCCCGCGCGGACTGCTCGTTGTCGCTTCTGATCGCCACGGATTCGACCACTTCGACGCTGATATGATCGCAAGCAAGACCGTGTTCATGCGCCAGTTGAGCGATATTGCGGAAAAAACCGTTCCACATCAGGTCGTGACCGGAGAAGTTGACGGCGATCCTTCCGAAATCGATCCCCTGCGATTTCCATTCCGAGGCAGCTTGGAATGCCTGGTCGAGAACGAGGCGCGTGATCTCCGGCATGCGCCCGAGATTCGCCGCGACATCGAGGAAATCGCCGGGAAGCAGGATGCCGCGTTGCGGATGATGCCAGCGGACCAGCACCTCGACCCCGATGATCCGGCCGGTCAGCGCATCCATCTGGGGCTGGAAAACCGGCTTGAACTGGCCGAGCGTAATGGCGTCGTCGATATCTTTTTCCAGAGCCTTTGCCGCGTTGAGTTCCTTTTGCATTTCGTCGTTGAAAAAACGAAATGTGCCCTTGCCGGATCTTTTTGCGGCATAAAGGGCGAGATCGGCCGCCGCCAGCAATTGCTCGGCATCGGTCCCGTCCATCGGGTACCTTGCAATGCCGATGCTCGACCGCACCAAAGTGGTCGCATTCGACAGGGTCACCGTGGCGTTCAGCCTTTCCAGGATCCGGCCCGCAACGCGCGGCAAAAGGGCCAGTGCATCCTTGTCCTCGACAATGACCAGAAACTCGTCGCCGCCCATCCGGCACGCGATGCCTTCCTTGCCCAGAACGGATCTGAGGCGGTTGGCGACAACGCAAAGCAGCCGGTCGCCGCTCAGATGGCCATAACTGTCATTGACGTTCTTGAAATCGTCCAGGTCAAGCAGAAGGAGTGCCATGCTGACCTTTTCACCGCTATCGAGACGCTCCGTCGCTTCCTGTACTCTTTGCAGGGCATAGTTTCTGTTTGCCAGCCCGGTCAAACCATCATGCGTTGCCGCGTATTGCATTTCGTCGCGGGCCGATTCGAGCTCCCGGTTTCGCCGACCGACCTGTGTTGCCAGAGGCCGGAACAAAAACAGCCAGATGACGGCTAGCAACGCAAACGAAAGGGCAAGCATAGCCTGCTGCGAGCGCTCGAACTGCGTTATGGAATTGCGTGTGTTCAGGCGGTAGATGTCCGCAATCCTGTCCAGCGCCGGAAGCACCTTCTCGGCAGCCGCTCCTTCCATGGGCGCCAGATAGACGGCGGCCATTTCCGGAGAGGTGCTGGCGAGGTCCGCCAACTGACGGCTGTTGCTGATCAGCGAGCGCATCCGATAATCGAGCTGCTCGGGCCAGGAAAAGAAAATATCACTGATACGTTTTGAAGACGCGTCCCTGTTTGCGTCGCGCTGTATCTGGCTCACCAGGTCGGTGTGTATCTGTTCCAGTTCGGTCAGGGCCTCGTTGAGCATATCCAGGAGGTTCTGGCGCTGCTCCTCGCCGTGAGCATTCAACATTTGCTGGCTGAGCAGCACCACGCGTTGGGACAGAACACGCTCGCTGTTCAGATCCTTGAATGCAACGGCATTGTGCCGGCCGCGTTCGATTGCATGATTGAGGGTGAAATAGGACGTTGCCAGCAGCCCGGCCATTGCGATCAGGACAAAACGGTATGCTATTCGGATCCGCCGCTCGGGATCCTTCCGAATATTGCTAAACAAACGGCTCATGACACTTGACCGAAATCGCGCGCCTCGGGATCACGGACCGCCCAACTCCAAGCGAACATATTCCGTATTGTGGACTGACGCCCCTCGGATTCACCGTATACCTGCGCATAAAACCCCGCCATGGCCACCCGTCAGGGCGCCCCTACCATTGCGGGACTTTAAACAATGAATCTTAATCAACCGAAAATAGCGGCGCGGTTTTATTGCAGTAAACGCGGCAAACACTTTCCGGATGTAAGTAATCGCTTTTCTTACAGCCGCCGGCCGGGTGTTTCCGGCCCGCGACGTTAGCAGATCCGGTTCAGAATTCTGTCCAGTCTTCTTCCTGGACAAGTGCGGTATTGCCTACGACCGGTGCTGGTTGTACTGCAGCTTTTTTGCTCGGCGGCGCCGTTTGACCGGTTTCCGGCGCGCGGGCATCCTCAAGCTTTTGCACGCTATCGGCCGCGATTTTGAACTGCTCGACGATCTGCGCCAGGCTTCCGCTGTCATCCGCCAGCATCTGGCTGACGGCGTTGTTCTCCTCAACCATGGCGGCATTCTGCTGGGTTGTCTGATCCATCTGACCGATTGCGGCATTGATGCCCTGAATGCCAAGCGCCTGTTCGCGCGCACCCGTCGCGATCGCGTCGACATGGTCGTTGATGCGGATAACGTCCTCGCCGATCCGGGAAAGCGACGATGCGGCGGCGTTGACCAGTTCCACCCCGGATTTCACCTCTTCGCCGGATTTGGTGATAAGCGCCTTGATATCCTTTGCCGCCGTCGCGGAACGCTGTGCCAGTTCGCGCACCTCCTGGGCAACAACTGCGAAACCCTTGCCGGCCTCTCCGGCGCGGGCCGCTTCCACGCCTGCATTGAGCGCCAGCAGGTTGGTCTGGAAGGCAATCTCGTCAATCACGTTGATGATGTTGGAAATCTCCTGCGAGGCGGTCTCGATACGCTCCATCGCGCTCATCGCGCTGGCGACAACCTCGCCCGATTGCTCCGCACTTTCCTTGGTCCCGGCGACCATGCGGCTTGCTTCCTCGGCTCTCTCGCTCGCGGTGTTGACCGTAACCGTGATCTGCTCCAGCGCTGCTGATGTCTGTTCAAGCGAGGCTGCCTGCTGTTCCGTGCGGCGCGCCAGATTGTCCGCTGCGACATGAACCTCCTCAGCGTTGCCGCGCAGTGATGCCGTCGTGTCGCGAACCGAGGAAAACGTCGCGCGCAGCCTGGCTGCGGTGTTGTTGTAGTTCTGGCGCAGACTTTCCAGATCTTCCTTGAAAGGCGTGTCGATCGTCTCTGAAACATTGCCATTTGCCATGCGTTCCAGCCCTTCCGCCAACGCTCCAACGGCCTCGCGTGTCTCAACTTCGTCCTTCCGCTTTGCTGCCTCGCGGTCGGCGCGTTCCTGGTCGGACATCAACCGGCTGGATTCGGCTTCCTCCTCGAGCCGGTGTTTTTCGATGGCGGCATCCCGGAACGTTGCGACGGAGCGTGCCATGGCACCGATCTCGTCGGGCCGTTTGTCGTCCAGTTCGACATGCGTATCGCCATCGGCAAGCGTGCGCATCTTTTCGACGAGTTCATTGATCGGGCCGGAGATCGTTTTGGAAAATCGGATGGCGATGATGAGGCAAAGGATCGAAACCATGGCTGCGAGCAGCAGCATGACCTGCCGCATGCGCGAGAGGCCCGCGAAAGCTTCGCTGTCGTCGATCTGTGCCACGACGAACCAGTGTTGGCCGCCGAGATCAAAGGGCACGATTGCGGCGCGGACCGAACCGTCTCGAAAACCGTCAAATGCACCGGTCGCCGTACCATCGGCCAGAGCTTCAGCCAGAAGCGGGGACGTTACCTGGTGCGTCAGCGTATCGTCGCCCTCGGTATACGCAGAATCGAAGAGCATATATCCGTCCCGGTTGAGCAGGATGGTTTCCCCGGTTTTCCCAAGGCCTTCCCGGCCGGACAGGATCTGCGCGATTTTCAATGATGGTACGCTGAGCACCACGGCACCGATTGGCTTGTCTTTCTTGAAAACCGGTCGGGCAACAAAAGCCGCGGGCGCGCCGCCGGCCGGGCCGTAACGTTTCATATCGACGAACGCTGCGTTTTCGCCTTTCGGCAGTTTCATTGCCGCGGAGAAGCCTTCGGCGAGACCGGAACTCTTCCAGTCGCCATTGACGAGGTTCGTCGCGAAATCGGGTTGCTTCGAGACCGAGTAGACCACCTCTCCGCCGGGCTCGACAAGCAGTATGTCACTATATCCGTAGTCGACGACAAAACGGGAAAAATAGTCGTGATAGTGCGCATGGACGTTGTCATACACATCGATGTCCGGATTGGTCAGGAGATGCAGTTCATCCGGGTTCGGGTTGTCCGTGATGTAGCGCTGCTGCAGCGTGTCCTGAGCTTTTCCCTCATACAGGCTGTACTCAAACGCGATCAGTTCAAGCGCCTCGATTGTCGTGCGGTTTTCAGAAACGAATTCGATGTCTTTGTTGATGCTGGAAAAATATTGAAAAAGCTCATTTTTCTTGCCGATCGCCAGGGCCGTAAGCTTGTCCTCCACTTCCGAGATGTTGGCTTGTGCTGCAACATAAAGCCCGCCCATGCTGGTGGCGGCGACGGCAAACAGAGTCATGAGGACTGCGGCCAAAGGCAATTTGCGGGAAATTTGCATCCGGTAATCCTGACCTATTGAAAAAGGGATACCGTCCGAATGGACGGGCGCTGGACATGCCCGATGGGCTGGCAGGGATGCGTCATGCAGACAGGCGATCATCGACTCATGGGAAGGCGGTCGACTCAGTTCGCGTACTGCCGGGTCCGAATATCACTGAGCCGGCTTAAGAGATCTTTAAAGCGATGCATTTTCCGATAGATCGAAGTCGTTTCGCACGCGGCAATGTGGTGGGTATCAGCCGCCGAGATAAAGGGTCAGCGGCAGAGAGACCAGGCTGAGCACAGCCGTTGCGAGCACCAGCGCGGAAGCGACCGCGCCGTCGCAGCCATAGCGTTTTGCAAGTACGGCAGATATCGCGCCGGATGGCATGGCGGCCTGGAGGACGAGCAACTCGGCTTCAAGGTGGGGCAGCGCGAACGAAAGCGACAACGACCAGGCAAACAGCGGTTCCGCGATCAGTTTCAGCAACCCGGCGACGATGATCAGGGCCGCCAGTTCACGAAGCGCGATCGGACGCAGCGAAAGGCCGATGCTGAAGGCGACCAGCACAATGAGGGACCGTCCGGCGACCCGCAGCGCATCTTCCACGATGTGGACCAACATGTTGTTTTGCGGCAGGCCGATCATGGAGATCGCGGTGCCGAGGATCATGGCAATGAAGATCGGCGAGACGAAAAAGGGTCTGCACGCCTCCCAAAGGCTGGTTTCCTTGTCTTCGTCCCGACCGAAATAGATGGCAACGGCCACACCGAGCGTGAAGACGGACAACAAGCCGCCATATTCGCCCATCAGCACGCTGTCACGCATGACTACGGAATCGTCGTGGAATGCACGGCGGATGAGCGACAGCCCGAGGGTCGATGATCCGCCAAAGCCGGATACGAGAATGATCGATCCGAGAACCTTGCGCTTCAGTCCAAGCGCATTTCCGATCATCCACGCCGGAACCATGATCGCGATGCTCACGGCGAACAATAGAAGCGCCGGCAAGAGCGCCTGAAGCGAGAAGGGGACTTTGCTCAGGCTGAGCAGGATGACGGCCGGCAGGGCGAAGTCGGTGACCAGCCGGCCGAATACGTCCTGTTCCTCGGGCAGAATCGTATTGCGGCTGCGCAGCCATATGGCGGCCCCGCACAGGGCGACAAGAATGATAAGAGCTTCCACCAGGCCCTGAAACTGTGACATCGCGCTGTGCTACCCGCCTTTTGCCGCCCAATCCCCCGCACCGCCCGAGCGCGGTTTTCGGAAGATGACGGATTCCGCGCCAGAAGCAAATAGGGGCGTCAGCAACATGTCATCAGCGGCCAAGCGCTTCGCAAAGGAGCCGGTTCGATGCCGGCCTTTGGGCTGGTGCCCGTATTGCGGCCCGGTCGGCGTCGCTCAGAGTTTCACCCATGCCGCATTCTTTTCCGATGAGCGCACACACGCGTCGATGAAACGCATGCCGTCGAGGCCGTCCTCAACGGTCGGATAAAGGACATCCGCCGGGATTTTGCCGCCGGCCTTCCGGCGCGCTCGGATGGCGCGTGCGGCCTCGGCATAGATATTGGCGAAACCCTCCAGATAGCCTTCCGGATGGCCGGGCGGTACCCGTGTCATCCGCGCCGCCGCAGCCCCTGTCGACGCGCCGCCGCGGGTCAGCAACTGCTTGGGTTTGCCGAAGGGTGTGAACCAGAGCCGGTTCGGTTCCTCCTGCTGCCATTCCAGGCCGCCCTTGCTGCCGTAGATGCGCAGTTTCAGACTGTTCTCATTGCCGGGCGCCACCTGGCTCGACCACAGCATGCCCTTTGCAGGCTTTTCATCGCCTTTTGCCTTGAAGCGGAGCATCACATGCACATTGTCGTCCAGACGCCGTCCATCCACAAAGCTGTCGAGATCGGCCGCGAGGCTGTGCGTCTCAAGCCCGCTGACGCATGTGGCAAGGTTCCAGGCATGGGTTCCGATGTCACCGACGCAGCCGCCCGCGCCGGATTGCGCGGGATCGGTTCGCCATTCGGCCTGCTTGTTGCCGCTGTCTTCCTCCGCTTCGGTGAGCCAGTCCTGAACATATTCGACATGCACGAGCCGTATCGGGCCGAGACGGCCCCGCGCCACCATGTCCCGTGCCTGACGGATCATCGGGTAGCCGGTGTAATTGTGCGTCAGGATGAAGAGACTTCCGGAGCGTTTTGCAAGTTTCGCCAGTTTTTTGGCGTCGTCCAGCGTCGAGGTCAGCGGCTTGTCGCAGATGACATGAATGCCGGCTTCCAGGAACGCCTTGGCCACAGGATAATGCATGTGGTTGGGCGTGACGATCGAAACCGCCTCGATACCATCGGCGCGCGCTGCCTCGCTCCTGGCCATGTCCTTGAAGGAGCCGTAACAGCGGTCGGGGTCGAGACCGAGTTCAATCCCGGATGCCAGGGAGCGCTTCGCATCGGAGGAGAGGGCGCCGGCGACAAGCTGGTAGTCACCGTCCAGCCGGGCGGCGATGCGGTGCACCGCGCCGATGAACGCGCCCTGGCCGCCGCCGACCATTCCCAGGCGGACCGGACCGGAATTCGATGCGCTGACCATGATGTCTCCTAAAGCCCCATCATCTGCCTGATCTGATTGCGGTCCGTCTCGCCGCCGGCGAAATCGTCGAACGCCTTTTCCGTGACCCGGATGATGTGGTCGGCAATGAAGGGTGCGCCTTCCGCCGCGCCCTGTTCGGGATGCTTCAGACAGCATTCCCATTCCAGCACGGCCCAGCTGTCGTAATCGTACTGGGCAAGCTTCGAGAAGATCGCCGGGAAATTCACCTGGCCATCGCCCAGTGATCGGAACCGTCCGGCCCGCTCCATCCATCCCTGATAGCCGGAATAGACGCCCTGGCGTCCCGTTGGATTGAATTCGGCGTCTTTCACATGAAACGCCGAGATGCGCTCGTGATAGATGTCGATGAAGCCCAGATAATCCAGCTGCTGCAACAGGAAATGCGACGGGTCGTAGTTGATCGTGCAGCGGCGATGGCCGCCGAGCGCGTCAAGGAACATTTCGAAAGTGGCGCCGTCGAAGACATCTTCACCCGGGTGGATCTCGTAGCCGACATCGACGCCATGCTCGTCATAGACATCGAGAATCGGCCGCCAGCGGCGGGCCAGTTCGCCGAACGCTTCCTCGACAAGGCCTGCCGGACGTTGCGGCCAGGGGTAGAGATAGGGAAAGGCGAGGGCGCCGGTGAACGAAACCGAGACATCCAGACCGAGATTGCGCGAGGCGATTGCGGCGCGCTTCATCTGGTCGACGGCCCATTCCTGGCGGGCGACGGGATTGCCATGCACTTCGGACGGCGCGAAGGCGTCGAACTGGCTGTCATAGGCCGGATGGACGGCCACGAGCTGGCCCTGCAGATGGGTCGAAAGTTCGGTGATCTCTACACCGGCCTCGGCGCACTGGCCCTTGATATCGTCGCAATAGATTTTTGATTCAGATGCCAGTACAAGATCG
The DNA here is from genome assembly GCF_027889715.1 of Allohoeflea poritis. Taxonomy (GTDB): domain Bacteria; phylum Pseudomonadota; class Alphaproteobacteria; order Rhizobiales; family Rhizobiaceae; genus Hoeflea_A; species Hoeflea_A poritis. The sequence continues at coordinate 555,616 of NZ_JAPJZH010000001.1, read as the reverse complement.
AAGAGACGGTTGTCGAAACTCGGTATCTGGATGCCCTCATAGCCCAGTGATGCCGCCCAGCCGGCCATTGCAGGAAGTGAGTTGAACGGCGCGTCATCGCCGGCAAACTGGGCCAGAAATATTGCCGGCCCCTTGATATTGGTTGCCATTTTTATCTCCGTAAAACCGCCTCGGCGGTTCAGGCCATCAGTGCCGCGGCATCGGCGGGCGACAGTGCGTCCGGGCGCTCGCATCGTGTTTCCAAGGCTCTGAAGCGCCCGTCCTCACCCGATTGCAGGATTGCCGTCATGATCTCGACCACGTGGAGCGCAAGCTCGAGCGAGCATCGGTGCGGCCGCTCCTCGGTTATGGCCTGTGCCATGTCGGCGAGGCCCGAAGCCCGGTAGTTGGCGACACCATTGTCGCCATCGCCCTCATTGACGATGCTCATGGGGTGCTCCCACGCCGGAAGATCATTTGTGAATTCGGACTTCCTCGTCATCTGCAGCGCGCCGCTGAAGAAGTTCGGATCCGGCAGGAAAAGCGAACCGTCCTCGCCATACAGCTCCATCGGCGCGTGTCCGTGACGCCACACGTCCCAGCTCGCGCCGAGCGTAACGACGGCGCCGCTTTCGAACTCCAGCAGGGCCTGGAATGTCGTCGGCGTTTCCACCGTTATCTTCTCGCCATGGCGTGGCTGCGAGGTGATCGTGCGCTCCGGCGACGGTGTCGCGGACATCGCCGCAACACGCTTTACCGGTCCGATCAACTGGACGAGATTGGTGATGTAATAGGGGCCGATATCAAGGACCGGCCCGCCGCCGGGCTTGAAGAAGAAATCCGGATTGGGATGCCAGTCCTCCATGCCATGGCTCAGAACATGGCACGTGCCGCTCGTCACCTTGCCGATCGCGCCGCTGTCGATCAGGTGACGCGCAAGCTGGTGTGAGCCGCCAAGGAAGGTATCGGGAGCCGAACCGATCCGCAGGCCCCTGGAACGGGCCAGATCGGCCAGTCCATGGCCCTCTTCGACAGACAGCACAAAAGGCTTTTCGGAATAGACGTGCTTTCCGGCATTCAGGATCCTTTCGGAGACTTCGAAATGGGCTGCCGGGATCGTCAGGTTGACGATAATGTCGATATCGTCGGCTGCCAGCAGGCCATCGACGGTCTCGGGGCGCAAGCCGAATTCCTCCGCGCGCGCCTTTGCCGCCTCTTCGCTGATATCCGCGCAGGCTCTGATTTCAAAGCCGCGAAACAACGGTGCGAGCCGCATATAGGCAGCGGAGATGTTACCGCAGCCGATGATTCCCACGCCAATCTGTTCAGGCATGCTGCACCTCGTTCAAATTGCGCAGAGCCTCGATGGAACGCCGCGCAAAACGGTCGAAATCGTTCGGATTGTCATGTTCCACGACATTGTGAGTGACATTCGCATGCGCATCCAACGCCTTGAGGATATTCCTCCAGGCAACGATGCCATGACCGACATCCTCCCATCCATCCTCATCCTCGCAACGTCCGGCAGGCGCGATGTCCTTGATATGGATTGCCGTGATGCGTGGACCGTAGCGCCCGATCCACTCCAGGGGCTCCGCGCCGCCGCGCAAAATCCAGGCAATGTCTGCCTCCCAGTCGATATCCGGCGCTTCCTCGAGGATCACCGTTTGCGGTACCGTGCCGTCGGCCAGCTGCTTGAACTCGAAGTCGTGATTGTGCCAGCCGAACCGCCGGCCCGTGGCGCGGACCTTCTCGTTGATCGCGGAAAGGCGGTGGGCAAATGCTGCCCAGCCGGCCGCGTCCGATGGCCGCTGGTCCTCATCGAGATAGGGGCAGAAGATCGACCGGATGCCGAGTGTTTCGCTTCGGGCAATCACACCGTCAAAATCATTTTCCAGGGTCTCGATGCCGAAATGGCCGGACGGCATTGTCAGACCGTTCCGGTCCATCAGGTCACGAAACGCCTCCGGCGTCTCATAGACCCCACCGAACCCTTCAACCTGCGTATAGCCGAGTGCAGAGAGTGTCGGGAGCACCTTGTCCCATGGCAGAAAATTGCGCGCGCTGTAAAGTTGAAACGACAGTTCCATGCGTGATCCAATCAAAATAAGCGTTTGTTTTAAAGTCTGTTTTCTGTCTGCACGTCGAACACGGAAGCACTGACCGGATCAAATCCGATATTCAGCGTTTCGCCGACCTCGACATTCTTCTGCCCGTCCATGCGGAAACGGAATTCCTGATCGGCCAGGGTGGTCCACACGAGTGTATCCGATCCCATCGGCTCCACGACTTCGACCTGGATCTCCTGCGAGAAGGCCTTCTGGGCCGCGTCCTGACCGACGGAAACGTGTTCGGGCCGCACGCCGAGCCAGGCCTCGGAACCCTCCAGCGCATGGCCGTTCTCGAAATTGTACCGCGACAGGTCGACGTCGAGGCCGCCGGTCGCAAACAGGGGCTTGTCGCCGCCATTGAATTTGCCTTGCATGAAGTTCATGCCGGGTGAGCCGATGAAGCCGGCCACATATTTGTTGACCGGGTGATTGTAGATCACATGCGGCGTGTCGAGCTGCTGAACCTTGCCGCCGCGCATGATGGCGATGCGGTCGGCGAGCGTCAGCGCTTCGATCTGGTCGTGGGTCACATAGATCATCGTATTGTTGAGACGCTGGTGCAGGCGTTTGATCTCGACGCGCAGCTCGGCGCGCAGCTTTGCGTCGAGGTTCGAAAGCGGCTCGTCGAACAGGAAGACATCGACCTCGCGCACCAGGGCGCGGCCAATGGCGACGCGCTGGCGCTGGCCGCCCGAAAGCTGCGAAGGCTTGCGCTTGAGCAGCGGCTCGATCTGCAGGACCGCGGCGGCGCGCGCCACCCGTTCCGCGATCTCGGCCCTGGGAACGCCCGCATTCTTGAGCCCGAAGGACAGATTGCCTTCGACGCTCATCTGCGGGTAGAGCGCGTAGGACTGGAAGACCATGCCGATGCCGCGGTCCTTCGGCTCCTTCCAGGTGACATTTTTCCCCTTGATGAAGATCTGGCCGTCCGAGATATCGAGCAGCCCGGCAATGCAGTTGAGCAGGGTGGACTTGCCGCAGCCCGATGCCCCGAGCAGCACGAGGAACTCGCCGTCGGTAATCTCCAGATTGAGGTCTTCGAGAACTTTCAAATCGCCGAAGTTCAAGGAAAGGTTCTTGATTTCGATGCTTTTGTCGGTAGCTGTCATCGGATTAGCCCTTCACCGCACCCGCCGCGATGCCGCGGACGAAATATTTGCCTGACAGGAAGTAGATGAGCAGAGGGACGCCGCCCGTCAGGATCGTTGCGGCCATGTTGACGTTGTATTCCTTCACACCCTGCGTGGTGTTGACGATGTTGTTGAGCTGGACCGTCATGGGAAAGTTCTGGGTGCCGGCGAAGATGACGCCGAACAGGAAGTCGTTCCAGATGCCGGTGACCTGCAGGATGATGGCGACGACGAAGATCGGCGGCGACATCGGCACCATGATCTTCAGGAAGACGCCCCAGAAGCCCGCGCCGTCCACCCGGGCCGCCTTGAACAGTTCCTGCGGCAGCGACGCGAAATAGTTGCGGAACAGCAGCGTCAGGATCGGCATTCCGAAGATCGTGTGAATGAAGATCACACCGGCGAGCGATCCGAATATGCCAAGCTCCCGGGTGATGATGACAAGCGGATACAGCATCACCTGGTAGGGAATGAACGAGCCGAAGATAAGGATCGTGAAAAACACCTCGGCGCCGCGGAAGCGCCAGAAGGAGAGGGCGTAGCCGTTCACCGAGGCAATCGCGATCGAGATGATGACGCTCGGGATCAGGATCTGCACCGAATTCCAGAAGCCGACCTTCAGGCCCTCGCAGTAAAGGCCGGTGCAGGCTGTATCCCAGGCCTTGATCCAGGGCTCGAACGTGACTTCAACGGGAGGCGCGAAGATATTGCCGAGGCGGATTTCCGGCATGCCCTTCAGCGAGGTCATGACCATCACGTAAAGCGGCAGGAGGTAGTAAAGGGCCGCGACGATGAGGACCGAATAGATCATGATCCTTGCCGGGTCGAGGGCGCGTTTCGGACGCGGGCCGATGGCTTCCATGGTCGTCATGGCGCTACCCTTTCTTCTTGCCGTATTCGAGATAGATCCAGGGGATCAGGATGATGAGAACCGTCGTCAGCATGACGGTGGATGCGGCAAGGGCTTGGCCCACATTGGCGCGCGCGAACATGAAGTCGTAGACATATTTCGCCGGAACCTCCGAGGCGATGCCGGGCCCGCCCGCCGTCATGGCGACCACGAGGTCGTAGAGGCGCACAATGCCGGATGCGATAATGACGAGCGTCGTGACGAAGACGCCCCGCATCATCGGAATGACCACGAAAATATAGGTCTTCCATTTCGGGATGCCGTCGACGCGCGCGGCCTTCCAGATTTCATCGTCGACAGCCCTGAGGCCCGCGAGCATCAGCGCCATGACAAAGCCGGTGCCTTGCCAGATGCCTGCAATCAGCAGCGCGTAGATAACCGTGTCGCGGTCGGCGATGAGGTCGAATGTGAAGCTCTCCCAGCCGAGATTGCGCACCGCCTCCTGCAGGCCCAGCGTCGGATTGAGGATCCACTGCCAGACGACACCCGTCACGATGAAGGAAAGCGCGAAGGGATAGAGATAGATGGTCCGGAACGTGTTTTCGAAGCGGATCTTCTGGTCCATGAAGGCTGCCAGAACAAAGCCCACGACCAGGGAAAAGACCAGTGAGAAGATCCCGTAGAACGCAATGTTCTCGACCGATTTGTTCCAGCGCGACGTGTTGAAAAGCCGGTCGTACTGGGCAAATCCGACAAATTCGTTGACGGGCAGGGCCCGTGAGGCCGAGAACGAATAGATGACGGTCCACAGCGAGCATCCGACGAAGACGATCATTGTCGTCAGGATCATCGGTGTCGCCGCGACCTTGGCATTCATATTGCGAAAATAGGGATTAGGTCGGTCCTGGTTCGCCATGGCTTTGCTCCGGGAGGCGGATGCCGGCGGTGGCCGGCACCCGGGATATGCTGGGCGTATAGGTCGCGATCAGTCGGCGTTTGCGACGATCTCGACGTAGCGCTCCTGGGCTTCCTGTGGCGTCATGCCCGGATCGTTGAAGAACTCGACCCAAAGATCCTCGAACTGACCCTGCGTGTCGGGCGACCAGGTCTGCTCGCCCGAGGGCAGGATGTTTTCCGGTTTCTCGAGGATGGCGAGGCCCTTCTTCATGCAGTCATTGGCTGCCGACAGATCGATGTCGCCGCGAATGGGCAGTGAGCCCTTCTTCAGGTTGAAATCGACCTGGACGGCCTTCGAGACCAGCAGGGAAGCAAGATCAAGCTGTGCCTTGACGAGGTCGGGATTGTCGTCCGCCGGTTTCGGGAAGTAGAAAGCATCGCCACCGGTGTCGAGAACCGGGTGCACGCCAAGACCGGGAAGACAGTCATATTCCTTGCCGGCGGTCTGACCGGCCACGCCGAACTCGCCCTGGGCCCAGTCGCCCATGATCTGTGCGCCGGCTTTGCCGGTGATCACCATGTTGGCGGCGTCGTTCCAGGCGCGGCCCACATAGCCGTCATCGACCATGTCTCGGGCAGCGGCGATCGCTTCGAACACCTGCGTCATTTCGGGACTGGCGGCGGCTTCCGCGCTCTTGTCCGCATTGACTTTCCGGTAAAGGTCGACGCCGCCGAGTGCCACCGTAAAGACGCCGGCCATGCCGTTGATCTGCCATGGCTCGCCACCGACGGCGAGGGGGATAACGCCGGCTTCGCGCAGTTTCGGCGCGGCGGCTGCAAATTCATTCCAGTTGGTGGGAACGGCCATGCCGTTGTCTTCGAAGACACCCCGGTTCAGCCACATCCACTGGAAGGAATGGATATTGACCGGCACGCAATAGATCCTGCCCTCGTAACGGCAGGCATCGAGCAGCTTGGCGGGGCGGATGATATCGGCCCAGCCTTCCTTCTCGGCAAGTTCGGTCAGGTCGGTCATCAGGCCGGCCTTGACCAGGTCCTCGGCGTCGCGCCCGGTGTTGAGCTGCGTTGCGCCCATCGGGTCACCGCCCGAAATACGGCTGATGATGATCGGCCGCGCATTGCCGCCGCCGGCAATGGCGCCGTCGACCCAGGTGTTGCCGCTGGCGTTGAAGGCGTCGGCGAAAACCTTCACCGCGGCCGCTTCGCCGCCCGAGGTCCACCAATGTGTGACTTCCAGTTCCGTCGCAGAGGCTGCGACCGAACCGGCAAGGATTGTCGTTGCTGCAAGAGCTGTCCTGATGCGATCCATTTGATCCTCCCATGAGGGGCGCATTTCTCCCGGTGCGCCCGGCTAGTCTTAAAAGACTGATGCATAAGTAATCGATTACATAAGGCGGTATGTCACTTTGTAATCGATTACATTCGTAAGGATGCGTGCTCCGCTCCAGTCTGTCAAGTTATTAATTCAGGCTTCCCGCCAATCCGTCGGAGGCAGTCCGATGGCCCGCTTGATGTGCGAACGGGGAAAATTGAGGCGGGCCGAAAAGTGTTTAGTGGAATCAACGGTTTCGAATGGTTGAGCGCCGACGAGGCTGCCTCGAGACGAAGCATTATGGGCTGTGGACGGCTGCACCCGCCGATTGCACGATCACATCGGCTGTGCGGGAACCTGACAGCACAAGCTGGGCATTCGGGATATCGTTGCCGCCGGCTTTTTCCTCCGCCGTGCGGCGGTCATAGCCGTGTTCAAGCCAGCGTGCGATCAGGCGCTCGCGCAAGTCTGTCATTGGCGCGGTGAGGAACACCGTCAGGTCGAAGAGCGGGCGCAGCCGGCTCCAGGGTTCGTCGTCAAGAAGGAGGTAATTGCCCTCCACCAGCACAAACCTGCAATCCTTTGAAACAACGCCGCCCTTCGTACGGACGCTGTCGCTGGCGCGGTCGAATTCCGGAACCGCGACGTCACCCGCATTGATCCGCAACTGTTCGACCAGGGCGATGAAACCGTCGGCGTTGAAGGTCTCGGGCGCGCCCTTTCGGTCGCGCATGCCCAGCCGGTCAAGCGTGTCGTTGTCGAGGTGAAAGCCGTCCATGGGAACCACCGCGGCGCTGTGGCCGGCCGTGGTGAGTTGCTGCGCCAGGCTGGAGGAAAGGGTGGATTTTCCGGCGCCCGGCGGTCCGGCAATGGCAACGATCACGCGCGCGCGCCGGTCTGCCGCCACCACGACGGTATCCAGAAGGTCCCGCGGCGGAATTGCGCTCATGCGGCTTCCATTTGTTCCGGCATCTTGGCGCCCGTCATATAGGCAACCGCGTCGGACATCGAGTGCTCTTTCGGGTCGATGACGCAAAGCCTGCGGCCGAGCCTGTGAACGTGGATACGGTCGGCAACCTCGAACACATGCGGCATGTTATGCGAGATCAGCACGATCGGCAGGCCGCGCGATTTGACGTCGAGAATGAGATCAAGGACGCGCCGTGATTCCTTGACGCCGAGGGCTGCCGTGGGTTCGTCCATGATGATGACCTTGGAGCCGAAGGCCGCCGCCCTTGCCACCGCCACGCCCTGGCGCTGACCGCCGGACAATGTCTCCACGGCCTGGCCAATGTTCTGGATGGTGAGCAGGCCGAGTTCGCTCAGCTTGTCACGGGCGAATTTCTCCATGGCCGGCCGGTCGAGCTGGCGGAATAGCCGTCCGGCGATGCCGGGTTTGCGCCATTCGCGGCCGAGGAACATGTTGTCGGCGATGGAAAGGGCAGGGGACAGCGCCAGATTCTGGTAAACCGTCTCGATACCAGCCTGCTGTGCCTCCATCGGATTGCTGAAAAGAACCGGTTTTCCCTCCAGCATGATCTCGCCCTCATCGGGTACGACCGCGCCGGATATCGCCTTGATCATGGTCGACTTTCCGGCGCCGTTGTCGCCGATGACTGCCAGGATCTCGCCCGGATAAAGGTCGAAATCCGCGTGGTCCAGAGCAACCACCCGCCCATAGCGTTTGACGAGGTTGCGCGCGGTCAGGATTGGCTCGGTCATACTGAAATCTTCCTTATCCACTGGTCGATTGCGACCGCCGAGATGATAAGCACGCCGATGAGCAGATAGGTCCATTGCGGGTCCGTGCCGATCATGCGCAGGCCGAGCGAGAAGACGCCGACAATCAGCGCACCGAACATCATGCCGAGGATCGAGCCGCGCCCGCCGAAGAGCGATATGCCGCCGATCACCACGGCGGTGATGGATTCGATATTGGCGAATTGTCCGGCTGTCGGTGAAACCGAGCCGATGCGGCCGATCAGCACCCAGCCGGCAAGGGCGCAGATGAGACCGGCGCAGACATAGACCGAAATGAGGGTGCGCTTGACCCGCACGCCGGCAAGTTCTGCCGCGTCCGGATCATCGCCGATGGCATAGACATGCCGGCCCCAGGAGGTGTGGTTGAGGATATAATTGAGTAACAGGACAAGCAGCACCATGGTGATGACGCCGAAGGTCAGCACCGCGCCGCCGATATTGATCTTGTTTCCGAAGAACTGAAGCAGGGGGGCGGCCTTGGATATGTCCTGGCTGCGGATGGTCTCGTTGGCCGAATAAAGGAAGTTGGATGCCAGGATGATCTGCCACATACCCAGCGTGACGATAAAGGGCGGCAGCCGCACAAGCGCGACGAGCGCACCGTTGATGAAGCCGCACAGGCCGCCGACAATGAAACCGCACAGAACGGCGAGTTCCGGCGGCAGCCCATAGCGGAAGGTGAACTGGCCCATGACGACCGAGGACAGCACCATGATTGCGCCGACGGAAAGATCGATGCCGGCGGTCAGGATGACCAGTGTCTGCGCCGCGCCGACGAAGCCGACAATCGCCACCTGCTGAAGGATCAGTGTCATGGCAAATGGCGAGAAGAATTTCGAGCCGATGATCAAGCCGAACACGATCAGCGACATGACAAGCACGATTAGCGGTACGGCGGCCGGGTTGGAGTGCAGCGTGTGCTGCACCCGCTCCACAGGCGAGCGGTCACGGTGATCGAACGACGCGACCTCGGTCGCGCTTTGATCCAGGACCTGTTCGAAATCCTGCCCTGCTTTTTCATTCGTTTCGGGCATTGTATTTCCCCCGCTTGTGTTGGCGGTGCCGGCCGGCCCGATCCGTTCTCATGGATCGCCGTTGGCTGCGTCGCCGTCTGTCAAGCATTGTTGTGGACGTGTGCGGCTTTGTAAATGTCGGCCGCGGCCCGGGCAGTTGGCTGCCCGGGCGTTGTGGCTGTCAGGCCGGGATCAGCCCCAGCACTTGTCCATGCCTTCCTTGGTGTCGATGGAGGGCACGCCGTCGGCGGGCTTGTCCGTAACCAGCGCGACGCCCGTGTCGTAGAAGTCCTTGCCCTCGGTGTTGGTCGGCTTGGTGCCATCCTTCGCCCAGGCGGCAATAGCCTCGATGCCGAGAGATGCCATGAGCAGCGGATATTGCTGCGAGGTCGCGCCGATAACACCATCGACGATGTTCTGAACGCCCGGGCACCCGCCGTCGACAGAAACGATCAGCACGTCGTTTTCGCGGCCGACGGCCTTGAGCGCCTCATAGGCGCCGGCGGCGGCCGGTTCGTTGATCGTGTAGACGACGTTGATGAAAGGATCTTTCTGCAGGAGGTTCTCCATGGCGGTGCGGCCGCCTTCCTCGTTGCCGGCGGTGACGTCGTTGCCGACGATGCGCGGATCGTCCTCATCGCCCCATTTGCCGGGGTCCTTCACGTCGATACCGAAGCCGGTCAGGAAACCCTGATCGCGCAATACGCCGACGGACGGCTGGCTGACGGCAAGATCAAGCATCCCGATCTTCGCGTTGTTGGCCTCGTCGCCAAGCGTCGCGGCTGCCCATTGGCCGATCAACTCGCCCGCAAGGAAGTTGTCAGTCGCGAACGTGGCGTCGGCAGCATCGATCGGCTCAAGGGGCGTGTCGAGTGCGATGACAAGCAATCCCGCATCCCGCGCCTGAGTGACAGCGGGGACGATGCCTTTCGTATCCGATGCCGTGATCAGGATTCCCTTCGCACCGTCGGCGATGCAGGTTTCGATTGCCGCGACCTGGCTTTCGGAGTCGCCATCAATCCGGCCGGCATAGGATTTAAGTTCGATGCCGAGTTCGTTGGCCTTGGCCGTCGCGCCTTCCTTCATTTTCACGAAGAACGGGTTGGTGTCGGTCTTGGTAATCAGGCAGGCGCCGATGTTTTCTGCTTGCGCCGTACTGATCCCGGCCACGCCGAGTGCAAGCGCGCCGAGGGTTGCTGAGATGAGTGTACGCTTCATGATGATCCTCCCGATTCATCCGATTTCGCCACCCCGGCGTCCGCGTTCGGCGGACGTCCATGGTGACCATGACGCAGAGACCACCCGGAGGAAGTCGACCGGATTAAGCATCCGCCGCGTCGCATTGGCTTACGGGGACCATGTGGCCGGGTCCGGCCATATGGTCCGTTTTGGTTGAAGCGGAACCGCACCTGCATGACGGTCCGCCGGTTCAGGTGCGGGCGACCACCGCTTCATGGTCAATCACACACGCAAACCTTGCGCTTGTCAATAAATAAATCCACTTGATTTATTTATTTTCTGTGCCAAAGTTGAATGGGGCGAAGAAAACGTGATCTTGCGCATATAGAATAACCAACACACGCCGACGAACGCCCGGGAGGACCTTGTTGAACATGCAGCCGGACAGCGCGGCCCGGGATGACGCTCCCAGGATCAAGGATCCGAGCGGCGGATCGAACCAGACGCGCGTACGGGCGCATAATGAGCGGCTCGTCATGTCGCTGGTGCGCCGTCACGGAAGCCTGGCCAAGGCCGAGATCGCGCGCCGCACCGGACTTTCGCCCCAGACGGTTTCCGTCATCATGCGGGCATTGGAGAAAGACTCGCTGCTCATACGCGGCGATCCGGTGCGCGGCCGTGTCGGACAGCCATCCATTCCGATGGCGCTCAACCCGGATGCCGTCTTCTCGGTTGGCCTGAAGATCGGCCGCCGCAGTGCCGATCTCGTGCTGATGGACTTTGTTGGTGGGGTGCGCCGCCAACTGCGCGAGACGTTTGCCTATCCGCTGCCGGACCAGATCATGCAGTTTGCCGAAAGCGGCCTCGAGGGATTTCGCGCCGAGCTCGACGAGGCCGCGCGAAACCGCATAACCGGCATCGGCATAGCGTCGCCATTCGAATTGTGGAACTGGCTCGATCAGGTCGGCGCGCCGTCCGACGAGATGGACGCCTGGCGTGAATTTGATTTCGCCGAGGCGTTCGCCCGCGTGACCGACCTTCCCGTGATTGTGCAGAATGATGCAACGGCGGCCTGCGGCGCCGAACTGGTGTTCGGACGCGGACGCGAATTTGCCGATTTCGCCTATTTTTATGTCGGCTCATTCATCGGCGGCGGCCTGGTCCTCAATCATGCCGTCTTCACCGGCCGAACCGGCAATGCCGGTGCATTCGGCCCGATCCCGGTCCCGGGGCCTGACGGTAGGCCGCGACAACTGCTCAACCAGGCATCGATCTTTGTGCTCGAAAACCGTTTGAAGGAGGCTGGGCTCGATCCGTCGCCCCTTTGGCTCAATCCTGACGACTGGCCGGATTTCGGGGATATCCTCTCGGAATGGATAATCGAAACCGCGCGCAACATCGCGATCGCCGCGTTGGCGATTGCTGCAATCATCGACACGGAGGCGGTCCTCATCGACGGCGGATTTCCGGAAGATGTCCGCAAGCGGCTCGTCGAGGCCGTCAGGTCGGAATTCGAGAAGCTTGACCGGCAGGGTATCCAGGAGCCACGGATCGTCGAAGCCGAAGTCGGTGCGGAAGCCCGTGTGATCGGTGGCGCCAGCCTGCCGATTTTCAATCGCTTCATGATCGATCAGAACGTGCTGATCAAGGAGCCGGTCTGATCGATCGCCGCTCATGCAAAAGGGCCGGTCGGTACCGGCCCCTTGTCTTGTTGGTCCGAAGCCGCAGTCAGCTTTTTTCTTCCGGCTGGATCGGCTGAACCGGCTTGAGCTGCTTCGGCGCGGAAGCGCGCTCGCTGCCTTTCTTGTGCTTGCGGTGATCCGAGCGCTTGCCGTGATGTTTGCCGCGCTTGGCATCCGCCTTGGTCACAACACCATCGCCGTTACGGTCATGGTTCTTGACGAAGTCGATGTTCCCGGCGGTGTATTCCTCAAGCGTGATGCTGAGGTCGCCATTGGTATCGTAGCGCTGGAAGCCGCGGACAATGCGCTCGTTGTTCATGTCCTGCCAGACGGTTGCGAACTCTTCGAGCGAGACGGACTGGTTGTTGTCGGCATCGGCATTGCCGAACAGCGCCGTGCGAACCTGGTCGAATTCGGCCCGGGTGATCTTGCCGTCCTTGTCGGTGTCAAAGCGCTCCATGAGCTGGCTCGCACCGGGCCCGCCGCGGTGCGATCCGCCACGTTTGGCCATTTTCTTGCCGTGGCCGCGCTGTCCGGACTTGGCGCCTTCTTTCTTGGCGCCGTCCTTCTTGGCACCGGCCTTTTCACCATGGGCGGGGCGTGTCAGCTCGCCGTTTCCGTCGCGGTCAAGGCGATTGAACATGCGCTCGGACGCGGTGTCGAATTCTTCGACGGTCACGGCGCCGTCGCCATCGCGGTCAAGCCGCTGGAAGGCGCGTACCATGGGATTGCGCGAATTCTCGACCCAGGCGGTGCGGAAGTCGTCCAGGTTGATGACGCCATCCTCGCCGGCATATGCGTTGAAACGCTCGACGATCACGGCTTCGACTTCTTCCTGTGTGATGACGCCGTCCTTGTTGACATCATACCGCTCGAAGGCACGCTTCATGCCTCGGTCTCCGCGTTTGGCGCGCTTTCCTTGCTTGCCGCCGGCATGCGCCATGCGTTTCTCGGCAACCGGCTTGTTGTCGACGGATGCCGACTGGGCGAGCGTGGGCAACACGCTGGCGCCAAGGAATGTCGTGGCCAGCAGGGATACGGCGATTTTCTGCGTTCTGTTCATCGCTCCTGTCCTTTCGGTTTTTTGCTGCGATGACCAGAAGCTAGTTCGCACTTGTCGCAAAACTACGGTTGAAAAAGCACGAATGTGTCACCAACTGTCGCCAGCCTCGCGCGTGATACAAATTGATACAATTTCAATTTTCGCATTGGACAATGAACCGCTAACTCTCTGATTATCGGAGCAATGCTTTGCCAATTTCAGGTTCCTGGCGATGAATGAGATCAGTGCGCATATTTTGGTTGTCGATGACCATCGCGATATTCGCGAGACGCTCGCCCGCTATCTCGTCAAGAGCGGCCTGCGCTCCTCGATGGCCGATGGAGCCGCGCAGGCCCGCAAGATCCTGGCGGCCTCGTCCATCGATCTTGTGGTGCTCGACGTCATGATGCCGGGTGAGGACGGGCTGTCGCTGTGCCGGCATCTGGTCGAGAAGGGCGGGCCGCCCGTCATCCTGCTGACGGCGATGGCCGAAGACACCGATCGTGTGGTCGGTCTGGAAATCGGCGCGGACGACTATGTGACAAAGCCTTTCAATCCGCGCGAACTGCTTGCCCGGATTCGCGCCGTGCTGCGGCGGACCTCCCTTGTCCCGAAGGAACGCGATCCCGTTTCCAGCGAGCGCCTTGCGTTCGACAAATGGGTGCTGGACCTGTCGCAACGGCACCTTATCGGACCCGACGACGTGATCGTGCCGTTGTCGACCGGCGAGTTCCAGTTGCTGGTGGCGTTTTTGAAGCGCCCGAAGATGGTGCTGTCGCGTGATCAGCTTCTCGATCTGACCACGGGGCGCACGCCCAATGTTTTCGATCGCTCCATCGACAACCAGGTCAGCCGCCTGCGCCGCAAGATCGAGCCCGATCCGAAGAAGCCCGAGTTCATCAAGACTGTCTGGGGCGGCGGTTACACATTCACCGCGCCGGTCAGGGATCCTGACGCATGAGCTGGAAGCATCTCAGCCTGCTGCCGCGAAGCCTCGCCGGACAGTTGATCGGTCTCATCCTTGTGGCGGTGGTCGTCTCGCAGATTTTCACGCTGTGGCTTTTCACCGATGAGCGACGCGGCGCATTGCTCGAACTTGCCGGCGGCCGCGTCGTGTCGCGCACGGCCGCGCTCGTCGAATTGCTCGACGACACGCCGCCCGAACTGCACGAGCAGATCCGCAGGGCGGCATCCAGCCCGGTTTCCTATTTCTGGATATCGAACCGGCCGGCGCTTTCCAAGAGCGGTACCAGCCGCACGGATTTGCGTATCCAGCAGGCGCTCGCCGAGGAAATCGGCACCGACCGGGCGGTGCGCACGCAGGTCGGACGCAATGTCGAGGTGCCGCGCTACCGTCATGCCCGTCAGCGGGCCGATCAGGCCAAGAAAAAGCCGGCAACCCGACTGGTGCCGCTGGTCGTGGCCATGTCGGTGCAACTGGACAATGGCCGCTGGCTCAATATGGCGTCCAGCCTGGACATGCAGCCGAACTCGCTGCCGCGCCTCTTTGTCTCCATCGCACTGATGGGCGCGGCCGTCATTGTCATCGTCGCCTTTACCGTTCGCCGCCTGACGAAGCCATTGAGCAATCTGGCGGAAGCCGCCGACCAGCTCGGCCGCGGCGCCGAGGGGCTGAGTGTCAAGGAGGCCGGGCCGCATGAGGTCAGAAGCGCGATCCACGCATTCAACGTCATGCAGGAGCGGTTGATGCGTTACGTACAGGACAGGACGCGCATGCTGGCCGCCATCAGTCACGACCTGCGAACGCCGATAACCTCGCTGCGCATCCGTGCCGAATTCATCGAGGACGAGGAAAACCGCAACCGCATCATCATGACGCTTGATGAAATGCAGCGCATGGTGGAGGCCACACTGGCACTGGCGCGCGACGAGGCCAGGCGCGAAGAACAGAGCCGGGTCGATCTCGGGGAGTTCCTTGACGCCATCGTCGCGGATTACCAGGACATGGATCAGCCGGTGCGGCTGGAGGACGGACCGGGGCAGGGCGCACACAGGGTCGTTGTCGCCTGCCGCCCCATCGCCATGAAACGGGCGCTGCGCAACCTGATCGACAACGCGGTCCGCTACGGCAAGGAAGCATCGATCGGATATGCCGCCGACCCGAAAAACGTGACGATCACCATCTCCGACAACGGGCCTGGCATTCCGGGAGATCAACTGGAAGAGGTTTTCGAACCGTTCCTGCGGCTTGAGGATTCGCGCAGCGAGGAAACCGGCGGCATCGGCCTCGGACTGGCCATCGCCCGGTCCAATATTCAGGCCCATGGCGGAACGCTAAAGCTGGAGAACCGCAAAGCAGGTGGACTTTCGGCAAAGGTGGTGCTGCCGCGCGAGACAGTGTGACGGGTCGTCTTTGCGCGTGAGAACCGCCTTTCACGCATGCCGCTGATAAGCTAAGCTGTGGAAGGGGCGACGGGCGAACATCAGTGTGTGCGGCAGCCGGCTTGATGTCTCGCCGGCACGAAGCGATGCTATGACATTCAACCCCATCAAGCTCGCACGGCGAATCTATCTCATCAAGGCCGCGCTGAAGGCAAAAAGCCGCAATGAGGGCTTTGTGTACAAAGACCGGTTCGTGCGGTCGTTCACCGAAAATCCCGACAATCCGTTTATCGTCAGCTTTCCGCGGACCGGCAGTCACTGGCTGCGGCTGCTCATGGAACTCTATTTCAGGCGGCCGTCTCTTGTCAGGGCGTTTTACTATCCCGAAAAATCCGATTTTCTCGCCTGCCATGTGCACGATCACGATCTTGATGTCGAACGGCGAAACGTTGTCTATCTTTATCGCGAACCGGTAGCCACCATATTCTCGCAATTGTCCTATCATGGCGAGAATGTCGACGATGTTTCGCGCATTGTGCATTGGAGCGATCTTTATGCGCGCCATCTCGACAAGTGGATTTTCAGTGAAACATTCACGCAGCACAAGACGGTGCTGTGTTACGATCGCATGCGCGAGGACTTGGAGCGGGAGTTCTCCTCGCTTTGCGCGCATTTCAGCGAAAAATTGGATCGGCAGAGGCTGAGACGTGTTGCCCGGACGGTTTCAAAGGGAGAGGTAAAGAACCTGACAGCCCACGACCACCGGGTCGTGCCCGATCGCCCCGACTATGACGACGCGCGTAAAACATTTGCCGGGAAGCACGCGCCATTGGTATGGAAGACACTGCGGGGCAGGAATTCCCGGCTTGAACCTTACCTCTCGGGCAAAGCAGATGGCGGCAAAGCAAATGACGTCGATGACGACTAGATAACCGGCGGCTTGCATGGTCATTACGCGCATTTTCGGCGGGCTCGGCAATCAGATGTTTCAGTATGCCTGTGGGCGGGCGCTGGCGCTGCGCACCGGCAACGAACTTGTTCTGGACGAACGGGATTTCTTTGCCGGGCCTGGCCAGGAGCCGGGGTTGCACCACCTGAATGTTGTTTCCGGCAAGGTTGCTGCCGGGAAATTGCCTCCGTCAAAAAAGCAACGCCTGCGCTATCTTGTGTGGCGTGCGCTGAAACTTCCGCCGAGAATTGTCCGCGAGCAGGGCATGGCCTTCGACCCGAAGGTCATTGCACTGCCGGGCGATGTCTTCCTGCACGGGTACTGGCAGTCTGAGCGTTATTTTTGCGACTTTGCGCAAAGGCTGCGGCAGGAGCTTTCGGTCAAAACGCCTCCCGATAAAGCCAATACCGCCTTGTTGCGGCAGATGGGAGCGGAGCCGGCGGTCTCACTGCACATCAGGCGTGGTGATTACGTCACCAATCCAAAGGCCAATGCCCTGCATGGCACCTGTTCACTGGCTTACTATAAAAGGGCGGCAAAGCTTATAGCGGAACGCATGGATGAAAATCCGGTTTTCTACGTGTTCTCCGATGAGCCGCAATGGGCCGCCGCCAACCTTGAACTGCCTTTTGACATCCGTGTCGTGGATCACAACAGCGGCGATCGCAATTTCGAGGACATGCGACTGATGTCCGCGTGCAGACATCATATCGTTGCCAACAGTTCCTTTTCCTGGTGGGGCGCCTGGCTCAACCCGTCCGAAAGCAAGATCGTGGTCGCACCGGAAAAATGGTTTGCCGATCCGGAGAAATCCAACCCGGACATTATTCCGAAGAGCTGGCTGACCGTTGAGAACTAGATTGCGACATGCCCGTGCTTACGCTGTCCCAGGCCGCATAGAGGGTTGAGTGCAGAAGCGGTATGCGTTCGCCGAACCGCACGACAACAAGATCGTGTTGCGGCATCATGTAGGTGGTCTGGCCGCCGCGCCCCAGCATGTAAGTGAACGGCCCTTGCAGCGGTTCGCCTTGCCGGTCGAGAACATTGTGAAAAATCTGGGTGCCGTAGTGCCCCAGCCGGCGCTGCGCTTGTGTCACCGCATGTCCGAAATATTGCTGCCACAGGTCCGGTGGAAGAAACGGTTCATTCGGCTTGCCGTTGTGTGAGAGGAAGATCGCCACCCTTATCCAGTCACGTGCCGTCGCAAAGAGGCAGCAATAGGCCGATACGGGCTTTCCTTCACCGGCCAGGCGCCAATGGGCATTGGCCGCGCCGCTCGGTCGCCAGATCTGGTCTGCAAGGATGTCCTCGAGCGGCCGATCGTAGATGGCCGACAAAAGCCGGCCGAGGACGGCCGTGTTGACATTCTGGTAGTCATATTGGCCGGCACGGCTTGCATCCGTGCGCAGGCTGGTGGCCAGTGCATCAAGGCCCTGCATATGCAGCCGTGCATTCGGGCCGAACGGATTCAATGATCTGCTGTCGACATGCTTCGGTTCGTTGCTGGATAAGGCCTTGGAGCCATTCCTGTCGAAAACCACTCCGCTCCGCATGGTCAGAAATTGTTCAACCGGGACGCTGCGAAAGCGGGCGTTGCCGATATTGGGCAAATAGTTGCCGATGGGATCGGAAAGTTCGGCTATGCGGCCTTCCGCATGGGCCCGCAAAACGAGGGCGCCAACAAGCGATTTGACCATCGAAAACGAGTTGAATTGCGTTTTCGTGTCGAAACCGGGTGCATAGTGCTCGGCTTGCAACAGGCCGCCCTGCCACACCAGCAACGCGGTGCCGCCATTTTGCTCGAACAGGTCTTGCGCCCGCGCGTTCAATGCCTTGGATGCGGCGATCCAGTGAGGTTTCGGTTCCGCTGTGCCGCGCACGGTCGCATAAGACCCGGATGCCGGCCAGTGCTGCGCTGGATAGCCTTCATAGATGAGCCGCGGCAGGTAGGGCGCCATCATATAGACCAGTAGCGCGATCGCGACGACGGCCAGCGGCGCCGGAATCAGCATCCAGCGCACGAAGGGCCGGCTGTTTGGGTCGCTATCAGTTTTTTCGGGCATGCCCGCCGCAGGTCCGTCAATGTTGAAAAGATCGTCGCGCCTTCTGTAGCATCATATGCGGTCAAAATAACGACGCTCACAGTTTCGCAGGAGCGCCGTTACAAGATTATCTCGGGAATGTGCCGGAAATGAAGTTGGTTCCAAGCAAGACAAAACGCGAAAAGCAGGCCGAATGACCTGCGCATCGCGTCACTTTTCCACGAACGCCTTTTCGATCAGATAGCTGCCCAGCTGGGAGCGCGTGCCTTCGGTAAAGCCGCGTTTTTCGAAGAAGTTGCGCGTGTCGTCCAGCATTTGCGGTCCGCCGCATAGAATCACCCGGTCGTTTTCCTTGTCGATCGGGGGCAGACCGATATCGTCGAACAGCTTTCCGCTTTCCATGAGCTCGGTGATGCGGCCATTGTTGCGGAAGGGCTCGCGTGTGACGGTCGGATAGTAGATCAGCTGATCTTTGACCATCTCGCCCAGATATTCGTGATTGGGCAATTCGTGCGTGATGTAGCCCTGATAGGCCAGATCCTTGATGAAGCGAACCCCGTGAACCAGCACGATCTTCTCGAAGGCTTCATAAACCCCCGGGTCCTTGATCAGGCTCAGGAACGGTGCCAGGCCGGTTCCTGTTCCAAGAAGGTAGAGGTTCTTGCCCGGCAGGAGGTGGTCCGTGACAAGCGTACCCGTCGGCTTTGTGCCGATCAGCACGGATTCGCCTTCCTTGAGATGCTGCAGCCTTGAGGTCAGCGGACCGTCGGGGACCTTGATGCTGAAGAATTCAAGCGTTTCCTCATGATTGGCGCTGGCCATCGAATAGGCACGCATGAGCGGCCGGCCTTCGACCTGAAGCCCGACCATGGTGAATTCGCCGTTGCGGAAGCGAAAACCCGCATCCCGCGTCGTCTTGAAGCTGAACAGTGTGTCGTTCCAGTGATGGACCGACAGCACGGTCTCCTCGTTGAAGCCTTTCATGAATACTCCGTCAGAAACGCCAAGAGTGTCATCCGGCTGCGGAAAATATCAGGCGGACATTCGAATGAAAGCGTTAAAAGTTCCAAATTGGGGGCAATTTGGAGATTGCGTTTCTATGTCGCAGGCGCAACACCATCGCTCCGCAACAATAAGACAGTTCTGCGAAGCTTTGCCGCCGGACAGGGATTGGCTTGACAAGGCGTCTCCATGTTGTTCTTCTTCTGACATTCACCAGGGGGGTCCCGGCAAGGGGCTGAGATACTGCTGGCGCAAGCGGCGCAGTGACCCGTTGAACCTGATCCAGTTCATGCTGGCGTAGGGATGGTGCGAGCGTTGCGGGCAGACAGCCGTTCGGCGGACAATGGCAGCGCAAATTCCATACCTGTTCCGGCATTTCTGGATCCACGTCGATTGGGACGATGGAGGCCGATTTGATTTGCACGCTGCCGCTGACACGCCTCGATGCGGATGAAGCATCCGACCGGGATGACAGACCATGAAAGTTCTGATCAAGGGTGCGGGCGTCGCCGGTCTGGCATCGGCCCGGGAGCTGTGCCGGCACGGAGCGGATGTGACGGTCACCGACCGTTGCGGCAGGGTCGGCGGCGCGGCTTCCTGGTACGCGGGCGGCATGCTGGCACCCTGGTGCGAAGGCGAAAATGCCGATGAAAAAGTAACCCGGCTCGGCATCGGGGCGGCAGACTGGTGGGCCGAGGCGGCGCACGGTCATGTCGAACGAATGGGAACGCTTGTGGTCGCACCGGTGCGTGACCGCGCCGAGTTGGACCGGTTCGCCGTGCGGACTTGCGGCCACAAACCGGTGGACGAAGGGGAGATCGGGGTGCTGGAACCTGTTCTGGCCGGCCGATTCCGACGCGGGCTCTTTTTCGAAAACGAAGCGCATCTGGATCCGCGCGCGGCCATGCGGTCGCTGCAGGAACGCCTGGTGCAAAGCGGTTGTCGGTTCCACCTCGACAACCGGGACGCCAATATGGACGGCTTCGATGCGGTGATCGATTGCACGGGCATGGCAAGCCCGGTCCGCGGGTTGCGGGGCGTGCGCGGCGAAATGCTGATCCTCAAGGCCGTCGGCCTTCATTTGTCGCGGCCGGTACGGCTGCTGCACCCGCGCATCCCGGTCTATGTCGTGCCGCGCGGCAACGGCTTTTTCATGGTCGGCGCAACGATGGTCGAGAGCACATCCGACGGCGGCGCCAGCGCGCGTTCCGTCATGGAACTGCTGAATGCGGCCTATGCATTGCATCCGGCTTTCGGCGATGCGGAAATTGTCGAGATCGGTGTCGGTGTTCGACCGGCATTTGCCGATAATTTCCCGCGCGTATCCCGCAATGGCGATACGATCAGCATTAACGGCCTCTACAGGCATGGATTTCTGCTGGCCCCGGCGCTGGCCGTCGACGCGGCGTCCATGGCCCTGAAAATAGGGGAGGCGGCGCATGCGTGAGATTTCCCTGATCGTCAACGGGCAGCCCGCCAATGTCGCTTCGCGTGATCTGGCCACGCTGCTGACCGAACTTTCCTATGACGGCGATTGGCTGGCGACGGCGGTGAACGGTGTCGTCATCCGGCGCGACGACCGAGTTGCATATGCGCTTCGTCCGGGCGATCGCGTCGAGATCCTTTCGCCAATGCAAGGAGGCTGAGATGCTGGAGGTCTATGGCAAAAAGCTTTCATCGCGGTTGATCCTCGGAACCGCGCAATATCCTTCGCCAGAAATGATTGGCGAAGCCGTCCGGGCCGGAGGCGCGTGCGCTGTAACGGTATCGCTGAGGCGCGAGAGCGCGCAGGATACTGCAGCGGCCGGCCCGGGCGGAATATTCTGGTCCATGGTCCGATCGCTCGGCGTGCCGGTGCTGCCGAACACGGCCGGCTGCCACACGGCGCGCGAAGCCGTCACGACGGCGCAGATGGCCCGGGATGTCTTCGGCACCAACTGGATCAAGCTGGAGGTCATCGGCAATCATGACACGCTGCAGCCGGACGTGTTCGAACTGGTGGAGGCGGCAAGGATCCTGTGTGACGAGGGGTTCGACGTCTTTCCATACACGACCGACGACCTGGTCGTCGCGGAACGGCTGCTCGAT
Source organism: Allohoeflea poritis (assembly GCF_027889715.1). Taxonomy (GTDB): domain Bacteria; phylum Pseudomonadota; class Alphaproteobacteria; order Rhizobiales; family Rhizobiaceae; genus Hoeflea_A; species Hoeflea_A poritis. The sequence continues at coordinate 534,215 of NZ_JAPJZH010000001.1, read as the reverse complement.
GCCGGTTGCCGCGTGCTGATGCCCTGGTGCGCTCCCATCGGTTCGGCGAGGGGACCGGTGAACCTCGACGCGCTGCGTTCAATGCGCGCTCACTTCCCCGATATCTGCCTGATTGTCGATGCCGGTATCGGTCGCCCGTCCCACGCGGCGACCGTCATGGAACTGGGTTATGACGCGGTGCTGCTGAATACCGCGGTGGCTCGCGCCGGCGATCCGGTCTATATGGCCCGAGCCTTTGCCGGCGCGATCAAGGCCGGACGGACCGCCTGGCACGCCGGGTTGCTCGAGCCACGCGATTTTGCCGTTCCATCCACACCGGTCATCGGCATGGCGACATTCCAGTGAAGCTCGATCCGTTCTACCTCATAGTCGACAGCGCCGCTTGGATTCGCCGTCTTGTGCCGCTCGGCGTGCGCCTGGTGCAACTTCGCATGAAGGACATGGACGAGATGTCGATGCGCCGCGAGATCGCCGAAGCCAAGACCGTCTGCGAACGCCATGGCTGCCAGCTCATCCTCAACGATTACTGGCAACTTGCGATCGAACTGGATTGCGACTTTGTCCATCTGGGGCAGGAGGATCTTGCCGCGGCCGATCTTCGCAATATCCGCGCCGCCGGTATCCGCCTCGGCATCAGCACCCACGACGAAGCGGAACTTGAAACGGCGCTCTCGGCAGTACCCGACTACATCGCCCTGGGCCCCATTTACGAGACGCGGTTGAAGAAGATGCGCTGGGCGCCGCAGGGGCTGGAACGCATCTCCGACTGGAAAAAACAAGCCGCGCCACTGCCGCTCGTTGCCATTGGCGGCCTTGATCCGCAGCGTCTGCCGGGTGTCTTTGCAGCAGGTGCCGACAGTGCGGCCGTCGTGACCGACATCACGCTGAATGACGATCCGGAAGGACGCACCAGGGAATGGATCGAAAGGACCCGGCGGTTGATCGGCAGTACGTCCGTATCACCGGCCATCCAGTAAGGCGTTGTAGCGCGCCGCGCCGATATTGGAGCCGCAGGCGAGAACGCAGACATTCTTTCCGGCAAGCTGCCGGCGCAGCGGCCCGGTGGCGGCGGCAAGGGCCGCGGCGCAGGCGGGCTCCGCCACGAGCTTCAACCCATCGCGCATCAGCGCCATGGCATCAAGCATCGCGCCGTCCTCGATGCGCACGATGCGGCTGACGAAATTCCGGGCGACCGCATAGGAAAAGGGCAGGGCGGCGGGCGATCCGAGGCTGTCCGCAATCGTGTCGACCTTGCCGATACGGACCGGCTCGCCCCGTTCGAAGCTCTGTGACAGGCTGTCGGCGCCAAACGGCTCGACGCCGATGACTTCGCAATCGGGCTTATTCTGCCGGATTGCGGCGGCGACACCACCGATAAGCCCGCCGCCGCCGACGGCGACGATCATACAGTCAAGCCCGGGAAGGTCCTCGATGATTTCCGCCCCCAGCGTGGCTGCCCCGAGAGTCATGTGTATCCCCTCGAAAGGATGCATGACCGTCATGCCTTCGGCCACGGACAACCGGTTCATCTCCTCGAATGCGGCAGCGATGTCGTCGACGAGAATTACCTCGGCGCCCGTCTTGCGGCAGCCATCGACACGCAGCCGATCCGTCGCCTTCGGCATCACCAGCGTCGCACGGACATGCTGCTTGGCGGCCGCCCAGGAAACGGCGAGCGCGTGATTGCCGCCGCTGGCGGCGATTACGCCGGCGGCCCGTTCCTGAGCCGAGAGCGCGCCGATGCCGAGAAGATTGCCGCGCGCCTTGAAGGATCCCGCATGCTGGAACAGCTCCAGCTTCATGGAAACCGAGCGCGCATCGCCGAAAAGGTCGGCAAACGCGTCCTGTCGAAGCGGCAGCATTGGCGTGCGGATGATTTCGCCTTCGATCGCTTTCGCGGCATTGCGGATATCTTCTTGATTTGGAATGTCGTCTTGCATCGTCGATCAATTGGTTAGCGTGGCCAAACGGCGTGGAGAACCTACAGCACGTTCCAATGCCGCGCACAACGACAATCGAATATTGGGTAGCCGCCGTTCGGGAGCAATGTTTGCAGGGCCGGTTTTGATCCTGACAGGAATGTCAGGAGCGCGGCGTTCGTTTGTGTTCGCCGGTTCGCGAAACCGGTATGAGAACAGATTGTAGGGAGAATCAATTCCGGGCAGTGACGCTTTCCAGGCCAATCGGCCGGCAACAGGATATCCGCCCCGAAACATCAGTAACGTCAGGAGCATTGATCATGTCATCGAACATCCTCGGTCTCAGAACCACGATCTACATGGTAGCCGATCTGGAAAAGGCCAAGGCCTGGTACAGCGACGCTTTCGGCACGAAGCCCTATTTCGACCAACCGTCCTATGTCGGCTTCAACGTAGCGGGCTACGAGCTGGGGCTGATGCCGGATGAAACGCCGGCGGACGGCAAAGCCGGCACGGTCCTGACCTACTGGGGCGTAGAAAATATCGAGGAGGCGGTCGCGCATTTCGTGGCGCTGGGCGCGAGCGTTGTCGAGAAACCGACGAATGTCGGCGGTGAGATCGTGGTCGCCGGCGTCAGCGACCCGTGGGGTAATGTCGTCGGGCTTATTTACAACCCCGAATTCAAGCTGCCTTAGTTGGCTGCGCGGTGCGCTCAGCGATATTCTCAACGAAGGAGACGGCAGTCGCGACACCATCCTCGGACCGCAACCGTTCTCCGATGGCCGCTGCCCGTTCGCGCATGCGTTCATTGTAGATCAACTGGTCGAACACATTGGCCAGCTTGTCGGCCGTGACCTGTTTTTGCGGGATCGGCTCCGGGCCGGCGCCGAGCCGTCGAACGGTCTTGCCCCAGAAAGGCTGGTCGGCAAAAAACGGGCAGACAAGCGTCGGTTTTCCGGCGCGAAGGCCGGCCGCAGTGCTGCCGGCGCCGCCGTGGTGAACAACGGCGGCGACCTGCGGGAAGAGCCAGTCATGCGGCGCCTGGTCGATCATGAAGACATTATCCGGAAGGTCACTGGCGCTGAGACCGCCCCAGCCGCTTGCAAGAAGGCCGCGTTGTCCGGTTTTCTGGAGCGCGCCGATGACGGCGGCGGCGAGCCGCTCGGGATTTCGACCGGCCATCGAACCGAAGCCGACATAGATGGGCGGGGAGCCGCCTGAAAGGAAATCGCTCAGTTCCCGCGAGGGCCGCCAGTCGTCTTCAGCATCCAGGAACCAGTATCCCGACATGATCGCGGTTCGCGGCCAGTCGCCGGGCCTTGGCAGCACGTGCTCGCTGATCGCATGCAATGCAGGGATCGTATTGCCGTCCTGGTCGGCAAGATAATCGAGATTGACGCGTTTGACGGGCGTGTTCGTCGCCTCGCGCCAGGCGCGCACATCCTTTCCCGCCGACACCTTGATGAAGAAATTGACGATGCTGTAGCCGAGGCGGTTGTACCAACCGCCGAGGCCCAGATCGGCGAAGCCCACACAGGGAAATTCGCCTGTCGGAACAATCATCGGGATCGGGGATGCAAGGATGCACGGAATGCCCAGCTTCTCGCCGATCGCCGGACCGAGCACGGCCTTGGGATGAAAAATGACCAGCTCCGGCATGAATTCCTGCGCGACAGCCCAGCTGTCTTCGATTGCCTGCCTTTGAAGCGGCGCCACCTGCCGCCGCATGCGGATCATTGCCGAAACGGTTCGCACGATATTGGTCGTGTCCTCCATCAGCGCCTTGCCTTCATCGGAATCGACGATCTTCATCAGGTCGTCGCTGATATGACCGTAGGTTAAGCCGTGGTCTTCGATGAATTCGCGGAACCGCTCGCAGGTGGCAAGCGTCACTTCATGGCCCGCTGCCTTCAATCCCTTACCGAGGGCGACATAGGGCTGCACATCCCCGCGCGATCCGATTGTCAGGATGAGGATTTTCATTGAGTCTCCGCAATGCTGCTCATTGCAGTTATGTATCCCGCGAGGTTCGTTCAAGCGCCGAATGTGAAAGGCTTTCATGTTTGGCCCGTGCACCGGGCTTGACAATCAAGCCCCGCGTCGCCATCTAGCGTTCCTCGGCAAGAGGCGCCTGCCGCTCGCTGGCGAAAGCCATGGTGAAGCCCTCCAACAGACATTCAACGCCAATTCAGAGCATCTGGATCGATGGCAATGCGAGCACCTTCATTTACCGTGATGCGCTATTCGTATGAGGCGAAGAATGAACGACGCATTACCGACGATTGAAACACTGAAAGACCAGGCACGCCGGCTGCGCAAGTCGCTGGAGCGCCAAGGTCAGTCCATGAGCCATTCCAGGGCGCTGGAAGCCGTTGCACATCAGTACGGCTTCAAGGACTGGAATACCATCAGCGCGCGGGCGTCCAACACGCCGCCGCTTGCGCCCGTATATGTGGGCGAGGCGGTCAGCGGAACCTATCTCGGCCAGCCCTTCACGGGGCGGGTGCTGGGTATCTACGCGCTGCCGGCCCATGACCGTTTTCGGATCACGCTGCACTTCGACGAGCCCGTCGACGTGGTGACCTTCGACAGCTTCTCCGCCTACCGGCAGAGGGTCAAGGCGATCATCGACTCGCGTGGCACCACGCAGCAGAAGACGTCAAACGGAAACCCGCATTTGCAACTGCATTTGTGAAGCAAGGCCTGCCGCACCCCGGTGCGGCAGGCGCAATTGTCAGAGCGCGGCAGCGACACGGCTGCCTTGGTCGATCGCCCGCTTTGCATCCAGTTCGCCGGCCTTGAAGGCGCCGCCGATGGTTTGACTGTCGATCCCGCGCTTGCTGAGTGCTTCGGCCAGGCTGTTCTCGGAGAGCTGCCCCGCGCAGATGACGATCGTGTCGACGTCCAGCCATTGGGGATCGCGGCGTTCCTCGCCGAAGGAGATGCGCAGGCCCTGGTCGCCTATCTCCTCGTAGTTCACATTGCCGAGCATCTTGACCTGTTTCATGGCTAGTGCCGCCCGGTGGATCCAGCCGGTGGTCTTGCCGAGGCCGGCGCCGTGCTTTTTTGCCTTGCGCTGCAGCAGCGTGATCTCGCGCGGCGAGGGGTCGGGTTGCGCGCCCGCCGGACTGAGCCCGCCACGCGTTTCGGAAGGATCGCCAACACCCCATTCCTTCTTCCACAAATCGAGATCCTCGGTCGGCGAATGACCCTCATGGGCGAGATATTCGCAAACATCGAAGCCGATGCCGCCGGCACCGACGACCGCGACCTTCTTGCCCACCGGCTTTTTGTCGCGAAGGACGTCGATATAGCTGAGCACCTTGGGGTGATCCTGGCCGGGGATCTGCGGGTCGCGCGGCAGCACGCCCGTGGCGACGATGACCTCGTCGAAGCCCTGATCTTTCAGTGAGTCCGGATCGATGGCAGTGCCGAGCACCGTGCGTACCTGCTTAAGTTCGAGTTGGCGCCTGTAATAGTCGACGAGACCGACGAATTCCTCCTTGCCCGGTATGCGCTTGGCCATGTTGAGCTGGCCGCCGATCTCCTGTGCCTTGTCATAGAGCGTGACCTCGTGGCCGCGTTCGGCCGCGACAAGCGCCGCTGAAAGCCCGGCCGGGCCGGCGCCGACCACGGCAATGCGCCGCGGCTTGTCCGCTGGCAGGTAGTTCAGTTCGGTTTCATGGCAGGCGCGCGGATTGACGAGGCAGGTCGACAATTGCATCTGGAAGGTGTGGTCGAGGCAGGCCTGATTGCAGGCGATGCAGGGCGTGATCTCGTCGGCGCGACCTTCCTGGGCTTTTTTAACGAATTCCGCATCGGCAAGGAAAGGGCGCGCCATGGAGATCATGTCGGCGCAACCATCCGCCAGCACCTGTTCGGCGACTTCAGGCGCGTTGATGCGGTTGGAAGTGATCAGCGGGATCGAGACCTGTCCCATCAGCTTCTTCGTCACCCAGGTGAAAGCGCGGCGCGGCACCGATGTCGCGATGGTTGGGATGCGCGCTTCATGCCAGCCGATCCCGGTGTTGATGATCGTCGCGCCAGCGGCCTCGATGGCCTTGGCAAGCTGGACGACCTCGTCCCAGGTGGAGCCGTTGGGCACCAGATCAATCATCGACAGGCGGTAGATGATGATGAAATCCTCGCCGACCGCCTGGCGCACCCGTTTGACGATTTCGATCGGCAGCCGCATGCGGTTCTCGTATGCGCCACCCCAATCGTCTTCGCGCTTGTTTGTGTGGGTGACCAGGAACTGGTTGATGAAATAGCCTTCCGAGCCCATGATCTCGACGCCGTCATAACCGGCTTCGCGGGCAAGGGTCGCGCAGTTGGCGAAATCGGCGATCTGCTTTTCGATGCCGGCCTCATCCAGTTCGATGGGGGCGAAGGGTGAGATGGGTGACTTGATCGCCGATGCCGAAACGCCGCCCTGATGATAGGCATAGCGACCCGAATGCAGGATCTGCATGGCGATCTTGCCGCCTTCGGCATGCACGGCCTGTGTTGTCGGAACATGTTCGGCCACTTCTTCCATGACCGAAAGCTTGCCGGCGCCGGGCAGGGCGGCACCTTCCTCGTTCGGCGAGACCCCGCCCGTCACCATCAGTCCGACGCCGCCGCGGGCACGTTCCGCGAAATAGGCGGCGACGCGATCATGCGCCTTGCGGTCCTCAAGCCCCGTGTGCATGGAGCCCATTAGGATGCGGTTGGGCAGGGTGGTGAAGCCAAGGTCAAGCGGCGTGAAGATGTGCGGATACTGGCTCATGGTCGATCCCTCTGGAAACGCGATCTGGCTTGAGATGTCAGGCGGTGGCGGCGCCCGTTTTCATCAGATACGGTCCGGCCTTCTCGCTCATCTTCTGTGCGAGCACGGCCAGTGCATTGGCGGGGCGGATCATCACCTCGAATTCAACGATCTTTCCCTCATCGTCGAAGCGGATCATGTCGATACCCTTCAGCGACTTGTCTCCGATATTGGCGGAGAACTCGAGAATGGCGCTTGAACCGTCGGCCGTTGCAAACTGCCTGTCGTAGCGGAAATTCTCGAAAATTCCGGACACCGTGGTGATGATGAAGACGAAGGCCTGTTTACCGGGATAGGGTTTGAAGAAAGCCGGAGAGCGGAAGATGATCTCGTCGGATGCGAGTTCGGCAAGGCCGCCGGTATCCCGATTGAGGAGCATGCCGTGCCAGCGCTCGAGCGTTTCCTGCGCTGCCGGACTCAATCCCGGTAAAGGTGTCATCAGCGTCCTCCCGTCTGCTGCAAAGCAATTCATATGTGCATTGACACATATATGCTATGTTCAATAAAAAAGACAAGAGAAAATGGAGTCGTTCTAAAGTTGGCCCTCTCACACGCCATTCTCGTATGCCTGACCGAGCGCCCGATGTCGGGCTATGACCTTGCCAAGTTCTTCGACACGTCAATCGCGTTCTTCTGGAAGGCCACCCATCCGCAGATCTATCGCGAACTGAAAAAGCTCGGCGGGCAGGGTTATGTGACATCGGCCGAGGAGGTTCAGTCCGGCAAGCCCAACCGCTTTGTCTACAGCATCACCGATGCGGGCAAGCAGGCTCTGAAGGACTGGTCGCGCGAGCCGGTCGCCCTGCCGTTGATCAAGGACGATCTGCTCGTGCGGCTGCAGGCCATCGAATATGTCGACAAGGATGCCCTGCGCGAGCAGATCCGCGCGCGCCTTGCTGCACATCGCGAACAGCTTGGGCAGTATCATCACATCCGCGACGTGCGCTTCAGCGACGGAAAGCCAGCGCCCGAAGACCTGGGCAAGCTGATGGGGCTGGAACTCGGCATCCAGTATGAGCAAGGCTGGATCGCATGGTGCGAAGGCGTGCTGCAGCGGTTGGAGGGTACTTGAGCGAGCCGGACCATTTTCCGGTTTGAGCCTCTACAGCTTGATCGTCCGCAGTCTCAGCGCATTTGTGATGACCGAAACCGATGACAGGCTCATGGCAGCCGCGGCGATCATCGGCGACAGCAGGCTGCCGGTCAGCGGATAGAGTACGCCTGCGGCGATGGGAATGCCCGCCGTATTGTAGGCGAACGCGAAGAACAGGTTCTGCTTGATATTGCGCAAGGTGCCGCGCGCCAGCTTGCGCGCCCGCACGATCCCCGAAAGGTCGCCCTTCAACAAAGTGATGCCCGCGCTTTCGACAGCGACATCCGCGCCGGTTCCCATGGCGATGCCGACATCCGCGGCGGCAAGCGCCGGTGCGTCGTTGACGCCGTCGCCGGCCATGGCCACACGCTTGCCCTGCGACTTCAGGTCATCGACAAGCTGCTTCTTGTCGGCAGGCAGAACGCCGGCATTGACCTGATCGATTCCCAGTTGCGCTGCGGCCGCGTTGGCGGTCGTCTCGTTGTCACCGGTCGCCATCACGATGGTCAGGCCCTGTTCGTGCAAGGCCCGGATGGCCTCGGCCGCATTGGCCTTGATCGGATCGGCGACCGCTACGATGCCGGCGAATTCGGCCTCTATGGCCACGAACATCGCGGTCTTGCCTTCCTGTCGCAGGCCGTCCGCCACCGGCCTGGCCGCCGACAGGTCGATCTGCAGTGCTTCCATCATCGCATCATTGCCGAGCGCCACTTCGCGTCCGGTCACTTTGCCCGCTACACCCTTGCCGGTCATTGCCTCGAAATTGATCATCGTTTCCAGTGTCAGCTTTGCGTCTTCCGCGCCCTGAACGATCGCTTCGGCGAGCGGGTGCTCGGATCCTTTTTCAAGCGTGGCGACTAGCTTCAGGATGGTGTCCTTGCTGTGCCGCGAGAGGCTGATGACGTTGGTCAGTTTCGGACGGCCCTCGGTGAGCGTTCCGGTCTTGTCGACGACGAGCACATCGACGCTGGCGAGGCTCTCCAGGGCTCCGGCGTCCTTGACCAGCACGCCGGCCTGCGCACCGCGTCCGGTGGCCGTCATGATGGACATGGGCGTCGCGAGGCCAAGCGCGCAGGGGCAGGCGATGATAAGCACGGAAACCGCCGAGATCATCGCGAAAATGAACGCCGGAGACGGGCCGACCGCAAGCCATACGAAAAATGCGATCACGGCAACCGCGATCACAACCGGGACGAAATAGGACGCGACGGTATCGGCCAGTCCCTGGATCGATGCCTTCGAGCGCTGCGCGCTCGACACCATGTCAACGATCTGCGCGAGCGTCGTTTCGCTGCCGACTCGCCTTGCCTCCATGACGAGGCTGCCGTTCTTGTTCAGCGTTCCGCCTGTCACAGGATCGCCGGCGGTTTTCTCAACCGCCACCGGTTCACCCGTGATCATGCTTTCGTCGACGGCGCTGCGGCCATCGATCACAATCCCGTCGACAGGAACGCGCTCGCCCGGCCTTACGCGCAAACGGTCGCCCTCCAGAACGTTCTCCAGGGGCGCGTCGTATTCCGAGCCGTCATCAAGAATACGCCGGGCCGACTTGGGAGCGAGATCAAGCAAGGCCCTGATGGCATCGCCTGTGCGCTCGCGCGCCCGCAATTCGAGCACCTGGCCCGCGAAGATCAGAGCGATAATGACCGCAGCGGCCTCAAAGTAGACAGGCACATGACCACCGTCCATCTGGAACCGGTCGGGAAACAGTCCCGGCACGAAGGTGGCGACAACGCTGTATCCGTAAGCGGCGCACACGCCGAGCGTGATCAGCGTCCACATGTTGAAGTTCAGCGTGCGGATCGATTGCACGCCGCGCTCGAAAAAGGGCAGGGCCGCCCAGAGCACAACCGGGCTGGCCAGAACGAATTCGATATAGATCGCCAATCGCTCGCCGAAGAGCGAGCGAACGGGAAGCCCGACCATCGGCCCCATGGTCAGAACGAGCAGGGGAACGGCGCATATGAGGCTGACGATCAGCCGGCGTGTGAAATCGACCAACTCCTCGTTGGGGCCATTCGGCACGACGCCGACCGGTTCGAGAGCCATCCCGCAGATCGGGCAGGAGCCCGGTTCATCGCGAATGATCTCGGGATGCATGGGGCAGGTGTAGGTGGCATCGGCATGCGCCACCTGCTTGATGCGCTTTGCGTTTCCGGAGGCGTAGAAATAAGGGTCCGTGTCGAACGTCTCGTGGCATTTCGCCGAACAAAACACATAATCCTCGCCACCGAATTGCGACCGCGGCGTGTGCTCTGTCACATTGACCTGCATGCCGCAGACCGGGTCGGTCGGCGGACCGTTCTCCTCCGCCGTTTCCTCAACGGCTGTCAAAACATCGTCCTGGTTGCTGTTCGGCACATCCCCGCAAGGGGTATGTGCCGGCGCCGCATCTGTCTTTTCACGCATTCATGGCTCCGCTGGCTCGCGCAAATGCAGCTTATAATATGTAATCTTTAACTAAAATTACCAGCGGTGCGACACCCGGCCGCCGCAATTCAACAGCCGGGCGCCGGAAGGATGTTCAGCGTGATGCCGCTTCGCTGGAGAGTGTCAGTGCCCCGATGCCGGCAGACGCGTTCAGACCGATATTGCCGCTGACGCTCACCGGAACGAGGTTGAGGTTGTTTTTCAGATTGCCGACCAGGACATTGGCTCCGACCCCGATGCCGAGACCGGCGGCGGCCGACACGCCGACATACGTGCCGTCGAGTCGGCCCTGCGGAACCTGGTAGCTCGGCGCGTATACGGCCCAGATCAGCCTCTCGCGGCTCTTGAAGCCGATATCCGGGCCGACCTTGGTGATGGATCCGCTGTAATATTCGTGGGCCTGCCCGGCGTGGCGGTTCGAGAATGTGCAGCTCAGGTCACTGGACGAACCGACGACGTAGCCGAAGCCGCCATCGCTGGAGCAGCTCAGCATGCCGATTTTGGTAAAGTGGCGTTTCGGGGCCGCTGCCTCCGGAATTTCAGCCGGCGGTGTATCGGCAGCCCGAATCGGTGTTGCTGCAACAAGGATTGCTGTCGTTGCGGCCACCAGGGCAACTGCCGGGTTTGTTGATTTCATCGTGACTCTCCTGCTCACAAAATCTCGGTCCGGTTCGATTCCGCAACCCTTGTCTCAGCGGTGCGGGTATTTGCCGGAGGCCAATACAAAATGCGGATTCGCGGCCAAAGTGGGCCGAGATTGTGTTGCTTGTCGGGTAATCCTGTGCCGCTCCCTGGCAGTCTCCGGTCGGCGCGCCGTGGATGCACAGACCGCTACATCGCGAATTTTTCACAATAATTCTTGATCGTGCAATTGGGCGAAAGCTAGAGTCGCTCTAAGCCGCAAACTACGGCGGCCTTATCGCGCAGTACCGAACTGCGCAGGATCGCGGAGGATGCGCCTTATGATGCGAACAGTCTTTTACGTCGTGTCGGTCGTGGCACTGCTCGCCGTTTGGCTGATCGCCCTGGCGTGGCCGCCCTTTGTATGGGCACTGGTGATCGTGGTGCCGCTGATACTTGTCGGTTTCTACGACATTCACTGGTCAGACCACAATGTGTTGCGCAACTATCCGGTGATCGGCCACCTGCGCTACGCTTTCGAGTTCATCAGTCCGGAAATCAGGCAGTATTTCGTCGAGAACAATGAGGACGGCAAGCCCTACAACCGGATCCATCGCAACCTTGTCTATGCCCGGGCCTCGGGAACCGTCGACACCCAGCCTTTCGGCACGCAGCGGGACATCATGGATGTGGGTTTCACCCGCGGCAGCCACTCTCTGGCGCCCAGGAAAGTCTCGCGCGACGAGGCGCGTATTGTCGTCGGCGGTTCGGAATGCAAGCAGCCCTATTCGGCATCCAGGCTCAATATTTCCGCCATGAGCTTCGGAGCCTTGAGCCCGACGGCGATCCACGCGCTGAATGCCGGCGCCAAGCGCGGCAACTTCGCGCACAATACGGGCGAGGGCGGGCTGAGCCCCTACCACTTGGCTGGCGGCGGCGACATCATCTTCCAGATCGGCACCGGCTATTTCAGTTGCCGCACCCCGGAGGGCACGTTTGACGAGGACAAGTTCATCGCAATCGCCAACCGCGATGTGGTGAAGATGATTGAAATCAAGCTTTCCCAGGGCGCCAAGCCGGCCCATGGCGGCGTATTGCCGGCAGCGAAGGTGGATGAGGAGATTGCCCGGATCCGCGGCGTTCCGGTGGGAAAGGACGTTATCTCACCGCCTGCGCATACGACTTTTTCCTCGCCGGAAGGATTGCTTGAGTGGGTAGCGCGCCTGCGCGAGGTCAGCAACGGCAAACCGGTCGGCTTCAAACTCTGCGTCGGCCGGCGTCACGAGTTCATGGGCATCGTAAAGGCGATGCTCAAGACCAAGATCCTGCCGGATTTCATCACCGTTGACGGTGCGGAAGGCGGCACCGGTGCGGCGCCGCTGGAATTCACCGATCGCCTCGGCGTGCCCATCAATGAAGGCCTGTCCTTCGTGCATTCCTGTCTTGTCGGCGCATCGCTTCGCGACAAGCTGCGCCTCATTGCAAGCGCCAAGGTCGTCACCGGTTTCCACATGGTGGAGAAGCTGGCGCTTGGGGCCGACATGTGCAACATGGCGCGGCCGATGCTCTTCGCGCTCGGCTGCATACAGGCGGTGCGCTGCAACACCAACACCTGCCCGACCGGCATCGCCACGCAGGACCGGCAGCGGGCCAAGGCGGTGGACATTGAATCGCGGCAGGTCCGGGTCGCGAATTTTCACGATGCAACGGTTGAGAGTTTTCTTGACCTGGTCGGTGCAATGGGTCTCGAATCGCCCGAGCAACTGACGCCGGACCTGATCTATCAGCGTGTCGCGGATGAAACCGAGCGCACCTACAACGAGATCTACCCGTTCCTCGAACCGGGAGAACTTCTCGGCAAGGATATCAACCCCGTTTTCGCGCATCATTGGCAGAAGGCCAGCGCCGAAGCCTTCTGATAAAGCCTATATCAGCTGAGTCTTCGTGTCGGGATTGCCGGCCGTGCGATAGGTGAGCGCCGCCGTGATGGCGTTGATCAGCGCCAGCGCCAGGATCGCCCAGATCACATGCTGCAGATGGGCAACGGACGCCATGGCAAAGGACAAAGCGATTCCAACGGTTCGAACCACGACCTTGGAGACGCCGATACCGATGACGGCGTATTCTTCCGGCGCGACATCCATGAAATAGAGATAGCGCGCCGTCGATACGCCTCGCACCGCAACGGTCACGATGAACAACGCGATCGCGTGGATATAGGGCGAGTCGATGACCGGATAAAAGAAGTTCGCAACCAGAATGGCACCGGCCAGGGCTGCCAGGCTTGCACCTGCCGTCATGACGGTTCGTGTCGATTTGGTTCCCACCAATCCCCAAAGCGGTCCGGAAACGATGAGCGCGGTCGCCGATGACAGGATAAGCGCGGCAAGGCCCTTGGGCGACGTGTGGTGTGCCAGGGCGGCAAGGATGGCATAGAAGGGGATGGAAAGTTCGACGGTCAGCAATGCCAGCCGGACGCGCAGGTAGCGACGGAACCACTGCATCCCGATCAGCAGGCGCAAATTGTCAATGGCCTCGCTTGTTTGTGCGGCAATCGAGAACTTGTGAACTGCTTTATCGACGGAGGCCGGTGTCTCCCGCGCCACCCTCTCGAATTCGCGGACCAGCAGGATAACGGCGCTCGCGACAACAAAACAGGCAACACCGATCGTGACCAGCACCACATGGCGGTCAAAGGGCGGATCGTCAAAGAACGCCCGATGCGCCGACCAGGCCAACGTACCGGTTACGATTCCGCCCAGGGTCATGACCGAATACATCAGCAGTGTACGCGACCGCGAATTGAGAACTTCCCCGTAAAACCCGGCGGTTATGATGGCCTGATACTCGGACGTCGCTTTGACAACGAGTATGACAAAAACGAAGCAGATCCCGACCACAAGAGGTGTTCCGAAAGCGGCGGCAGCCAATGCCACGGCGAATGCAACCGCCAGAACAATATCGGTTGCCGCCAGGTCTCTTTTTTTCTGCGGTCTTTGTGCCGCGATCGGCGTCGCAAAAATCGCCGTCATCAGACATGCAGCCTGACCGAATGTGACGAGCATACCGGCCAGCAAGACGGGGAGTTCCAGCGAGATTGCAAGATAGGTCAGGACAACGGACGGATTGGCCATTGTCCAGGCTGTGGTCGAAAACGTCCCTTGGCCGAACAGGACGGACAGGTTGCGTTTTTCAGTTAGAGACTGAGTGTCGTTCATACCAATGCTGTGCCATCGCAATTTACAACCTAGGCCGCTGCAGCTTTCGCGCGGCCCGAGATCGACAGGATGAATATTGCCGTACAGAGGTTAAGAAAGGATACAAGGGAAACTGCCAGGGCAATGTGCTGTGCGTGCGCCAGTGCCGCCATGAGGGCCGCAAGCACGACGCTCCATACCTTGACGACACTTTTGGATGTTGCAAGGCCGGCCACCCGATGCGCCTTGGGCGCGTTGTCCAGATACCAAAGCGCCCGGGCATTGGTAACGCCCTGAACACCGACCGTGACGGCGAACAGCGCGGCCGAGTGGGCGATGGTATCGTCGACTGTGGGCACATAGTGATTGAGGACCAGCGCGGCTCCGCTCGCCGCCGCAAGCAGAGAGCCGCAGGCCATGACCATCCCGTTCGACAGCCGACCGATCGAACGCCAGATAGGGCCGGCAAGCATCAGTGCAGCCGCGGAAGAGATAATCAGCGCAGTCAATCCCTTGTGCGAGGCGCTGTGGGCAATGGCGGCAAGGATCGCGAAAAACGGTATGGACAGTTCGACGGTCTGCAGCGCCAGCCGGATCATCAGGAACCGGCGGAACCACGGCATGGTCAGCAGGTCCCGCAATTTGGAGACAAAATCCAGAAGGGCGAGCCGGGCCGATTGTGGAAAGTTTCGGCGCTCACCTGTCGCGCGATTGTCGTTTGTTGCAACTCTCAGGTCGCGAACCTGCAACACGGACAATGCCGCGATGGAGAAGCTGAGGACCGCGATGGCGACAACCGCCGCGTGCCGGGCAAAGGCCGGGTATTCCTGCGTTGCGACATGCACGGCCCAGGTAAATGCGATCGTGCATGTGCCGCCGATGCCCATGGCCGCGTAGATCAGGCGCTGGCGGTTTTGGGACTCAAGCACATCGGCCAGGAAATCCCAGTTGATGAGATTCTGATATTCCTCGACCATGCCGATCATCAGGACGACGAAGAAAAACGTGGCTGTCACGACAGCTGTAGACGTCGTCAGGACCGAGGCAATAGCGAGAAGGGCGCACAGGGCGAGTATGAAATCCGTCCGGGCGATGACGACTTTCTTGTTGACAAGGCGGGCCGCGGCGCTGGAGCCGAACACGGCCATCCCGACATTGCCGGATCGCCGCACGCTGACAAGCAGGCCCGCCAGTAAGATCGGCATCTCCATCGAAATTGCCAGATAGGACAGCACAACGGCCGGGTTGGACATGGACCAGCCAACGGTTTGAAGCGCGCGCTGGCCGAACAGGACCGACAGATTGCGCTTCTCGTCTGGATTTACCTGCTGTGTGCCCATATTGCTCTTGCGCAAGTTCCGGATGCTGGCTTGCCTCAACTTGTCACGAACGTGGCCAGGGCGTTTCGGCGACCGGCGTTACAGGTGCGCCTTTCTCGAACCAGCCGGTCAGATTGTCGACCTGCAACTGCGCCATCGCGTTGCGTGTATGCTGTGAGGCGGAGGCCACATGCGGCAGCAGAACAACGTGATCCATTGCCAGCAATTCCGCCGGGACATTGGGTTCGTCTTCAAAGACATCGAGGCCGGCCGACATGATGGTCCCGTCCTTCAACGCCTTGATGAGGGCGGTCTCGTCGACGGTGGAACCCCGACCGATATTGATGAATATGCCGTCCGGACCCAGTGCCTCGAAGATGTCGGGACCGATCAGGCCGCGCGTGGCTTCTCCGCCGGGGGCGGCGCACAAAAGCACGTCGCAGTGGGTCGCCAGTTCACGCAGGCTTGAAATGTATGGATAGTTTACATCGCGCAAGCGCGATCTGTTGTGGTAACAGACCTCCATGCCAATGGCCTGTGCCCGATGGGCAATCGCGCGGCCGATTCGCCCGAGGCCGAAAATGCCAAGCCTCTTGTCGCGCAATGTACCGCGCGTGAGCGGGTAGCTTTTTTGCCAGTTGCCGGCGCGAAGCCAACGTTCCGCCGCGGAGAGTTCGCGGGCCGTCATGATCAGGAGGCCGATCGCCGTATCGGCCACCTCGTCGGTCAGCACATCGGGCGTATTCGTCACGATGACATCATTTTCTGCGGCGAGCGAGGCGTCGATATTGTCATAGCCGACGCCGAAATTCGCAATGATTTCCAGATTGGGAAGACGAAGGATCAGATCTCGGTTCACGCTTCGAAACGGGCTGCTAGCGACGCCGCGAATGCGTTCGCCGGACGCCTGGATCACGGCTTCCAACGCATCCGTCTCATAGGCCTCGTGCACGGTGAAGGCGTGCTTGAGGCTTTCAAGCGCAGCCGGCATCAGCCGGCCGGCGATCAGGATTTCAGGTTTCTGCATCGTTTGGGTCCCGTTGTTGGAGATTTCTTTTAGTTCGATCGGGCCGATCCTTGAAGACAAAGTTTTCGTCCGGTGTGCCGTGTTGATTAACATCGCAAGTAAATAATTGACATTGTTAATTAACGTCGGTAACCATATCGGACGAACCAGCGATGTCCGGAGGAACTTGCAATGGATTGCGGCTACCGGCTGCACTCCAGGCTCGGATACAAGGTTTCCCGCCTTGCCCGATTGATGGAGACCGAGCTCGAGGAGATGATCAGCCCGCTCGGCATAACGCGTCTGATGTGGTGCATCCTGAGCGGTGTGGGGTTGGAGAATGTCAACACGCCTTCGGCGCTGGCAAATTATGTCGGCATTGCGCGTTCGGCGGTTTCGCGCGCCCTGCGGAACATGGAAGACATGGATTTGATTCGGCGTTGCGGGGTCGATGGCGACGGCCGCGGCGTCGAGATCAGGCTGACGCAAAAGGGCAGGGCGGTCATGGAAGAATGCCGCCCGCTGGTTGAACAGCTCAACGATCAATATGCCGGCAAGATCGCAAAGGACGACCTTGATGCCGTGCTGCGCCTGATCGACGCTTTGTCGGCCGGCGAAACGAGGGAGCTGGTCCGCCTTTAAAAGCCATGAACGTCAATCTCTTCTCGACCAGAAAACGCCCCTTCCATCTTGGCCCCTTTCCGCTCGAAAGGCTGAACCGGTCAACGGCCGATCCGGATCTCTCGGATATCGCGCCAATGCGGCCGATGGATTTCGCGCGCCATCCGCAGGAATCGCTGGCCCATGCCATGGCCCGGTTCCTTGCCATGATGGACACCGTGCGCGACGGCAAGATCGTCCACGGCGAAGCGGAGATTCCGGACGATCTCCAGGAACGCTCCAATCATCTCAAGGCAGCGGGCTACTATTTCGATGCCTCCATGGTCGGTATCGCGCGTCTTGAGGGAGAACATTTCCTGGCAGAGCCGTTCCGCAACCCGATGATCGACGACATCAAGGCGGAGCTGGAAGCCGGCCAGCCGAAAAGTTTCGCCTCCGGCATCGATGCGATCTATGCCGACGTGCTGGAATCGACCCGCGTGGAGCTTGGGCCGGTCGATCACCACAAATATGCGCTGGTCTTTCTTGTCGAGCATACGCGCGACCCGCGCCCGGATGAGCCGGGCACGGAGTGGTTCGTTGACACTCAGGCTGAGCGCGCCGCACTGCTGACCTCCAATGTCGCCGTGGTGATCGCCAACTATCTGCGGATGCTCGGTTACGAGGCCCGTGCCCATACGGCGACAACGTCGGATGTCGATCTGAACCGGCTCGGCGTGTCGTCGGGTCTGTGCTCGGTGGAGCGCGGTGAGGACGGCGTTGTTCTGGCAAATCCCTTTGTTGGTCCGCGGTTCGGGCTCGCCGCGGTGACCACAACGCTTGAGATGGTGCCGGATGCGCCGCTCGGCGAGCATGGCGGCCGTGCCGGATGGCGGTCCCACGGCCCGGACTGGTGGATGGGCCGGGGAACGGACCGGCGGGCGGCGACAGCCATTCCGTATCGCGACCGCGATTTCCGCATGGGGCCGCACCCCTTCGAGACGATCAAGCGCCGCGACGAGCCGACCACCTTCATCGACGAGGAGCGTGTGCCGCGCTTTCCCAAACGGGCCGATTTCTTTGCCCGGGCGCTTTTCGGCGATATGGGCAAACAGGTCCAGGAAGGCGCCAAGGGCGGCATGTATGTCATGAAAAGCCCAATCGGCGCCTGCGCGCGCCGGGCGCTCGGCGCACTGCTGCTTCTTCAGTTCGGCGAGGCGCGGGGACCGGTCTCGCCGCAGGCGACGGACCCGGCCCGCAACGCCGACAATCTCAAGGCCGCCTCCTACTATCTGTCCGCCGATGCGGTGGGTCTCAGCCGGGTGCCCGAATGGGCCTATTATTCGCACGATGCCGGCGGCAATCCGCTGCAGCCCTACCACGACAATGGCGTTTCGCTGCTGCTCGACCAGGGCTTCGAGACGATGGAGGGCGCGAGCGGCGACGACTGGATCTCGGTGGCGCAATCGATGCGTGCCTATTTGCGTTTTTCGCTGCTTGGCGGCGTGATTGGCGAGCAGATACGCCGGCTGGGCTACTCCGCCCGGGTTCATTCGGTGCTTGACGGCGACGTCCTGCAGCCGCCGCTCCTATTGCTGTCCGGTCTGGGGGAGGTGAGCCGGATCGGCGAGGTCATCCTCAATCCGTTTCTCGGCCCGCGTTTGAAATCCGGTGTCGTGACGACATCCATGCCGATGACCCACGACAAGCCGATCGATTTCGGTCTTCAGCATTTCTGCAACTCCTGCAACAAATGTGCCCGTGAATGTCCGTCCGGTGCGATCACGGCCGGCCCCAAGCTGATGTACAATGGCTACGAGATCTGGAAATCCGATGCCGAGAAGTGCGCCCGATACCGTATCACCAATACGGCCGGCGGCATGTGCGGGCGCTGCATGAAGACCTGTCCCTGGAACCTGGAGGGCCTCTTTGCCGACGAGGCGTTTCGCTGGCTGGCGATCAACGCGCCGAAAAGCGCCAAAACGCTGGCGGCAATGGATGACGCGCTGGGGCGCGGCGAGATCAATCCCGTCAAGACATGGTGGTGGGACGTCGAACTCGACACACAACAGGGCCGTTATGTGCAGGCAGAGTCGGCAAACCGGCGCGGGCTCTCAAAACAACTCGACGTCAGATATGAGGACCAGACGCTTGCCGTCTATCCGGCGGATGTCATGCCGCTGCCCTATCCGGTAACGCATCCGCTCAACCGCGAAGAGGGCATTGAGCGCTACCGCACCATGCTGACGCCGGAGGATTACCGCAAAAAACTCGCAGCCGGCGATACCGAGGGCCTGACGCCGAAGGCGCGCTCGCTGGACGGGCCGCCGCCGGTCTTTCCGGTGATCGTCTCGAAACGTGAGGACCTTGCCGATGACATCGTCCTTTTCGAACTCACGCGGGCCGATGGAAAGCTGTTGCCGCCGGTTGATGCAGGTGCCCATGTCGACGTCGTCATCGCGCCCGAATATCAGCGCCAGTATTCGCTCGCCGGTGATCCCTCGGACAACAGCAAATATGTTCTCGGCGTTCAGAAAGAGGAAAAGGGCCGCGGCGGATCGCTCCTCATGTACCGTGTCTTCAAGGAGGGCAGGCGGGTCTTTATCTCCGAGCCGCGCAATCATTTTCCGCTGGACGAGGAAGCGCCTTTTTCCATCCTCATGGCGGGCGGCATCGGGGTCACGCCGCTGATCACCATGGCGCACCGGCTCCACGCACTCGGACGTGAGTTCATCTTCCATTACAGCGCCAAATCCGAACAGCAGTCCGGCTTCGCGCGTCAACTGAAGGCAATGCCCTGGTCCGAGCGCGTATTCTTCCATTTCTCCGCCGACGGCAAGCGCGCCAACTTGCCCGAGCTGATACCCGGCTACCGGGAGGGTTTCCGGCTCTATACCTGCGGCGCTGACCGCTACATGGACGGCGTATTCGAGGCCGCCGGGGCCAAGGGCTGGCCGGAAGAGGCGCTTCTCAAGGAGTACTTCTCCGTTCCAGAGGCACCGGACTATGTCAATTTTGATTTTGAACTGGAGCTCACGAAATCCGGTCGCACCATAAAGGTGCCCGCGGACGAAACCGCCGCCGATGCGCTCAATGCCGCCGGCATTGCCGTCGATGTGAAATGCAGCGATGGCCTTTGCGGCGTCTGTTCCGCGCCGCTTGTCACCGGAGACGTGGAACACCGCGACCACGTCCTGTCTGCGAGGGAGC
The DNA here is from genome assembly GCF_027889715.1 of Allohoeflea poritis. GTDB lineage: Bacteria > Pseudomonadota > Alphaproteobacteria > Rhizobiales > Rhizobiaceae > Hoeflea_A > Hoeflea_A poritis. The sequence goes on along the minus strand of NZ_JAPJZH010000001.1, from coordinate 514,013 downwards.
GGGAGCAAAAGATCATCCTGTGCTGTTCACGCGCGCAGGAGAAAGGCGGCGTGGTAAAGGTGGACCTGTAATTCCCGCCTTACCTCGATCGGCCTAGAAATTCGACATTGATGGGTTAAACGTCTGCCCAATATTCATGCAGGACCACATCTTCCTGATTGCAAAGAGTTTTGCTAGGCTTTCCCGATACGCACGAAAAAGTGCGGAGGGGAAACAGTAAAAAAGGCTCGGCGTGCCCTTTAACGAGATGGAAGAGACGGACGGCATTCGCGCCCCTTACAGGCGTATTGCCGACTGGATTGAAGAAACGGGAACCGAGCTTCTTGGCCGCCGCAATGACGAGGCGGAGGCAATCTTCCGGAAAATCGGAATTACGTTCGCCGTCTACGGCGAAGGGGGCGACCCGGAAAGATTGATCCCGTTCGACCTGATACCGCGCGCCTTCTCAGCAACCGAATGGGCGCAACTCGACCGCGGCATACGTCAGCGCGCCCGGGCGCTGAACGCCTTCCTCTATGACATCTACCACCGCGGCGAGATCATCAAGGCGGGCATCATTCCCGGCCGTCTGGTCTACTGCAACTCCGCGTTCTTGCCGCAGATGGTCGGGTTCGCACCGCCCGGCCGCGTCTACAGCCACATCGTCGGCATCGATATCGTGCGTACCGGACCCGGCAGCTTCCAGGTTCTGGAAGACAATTGCCGCACGCCCTCGGGTGTCAGCTACATGCTGGAAAACCGGGAGATCATGGCGCGCATGTTCCCTGATGTTTTCAGCGGCGGGCCGGTGCAGCCGGTCGATCACTATCCGGACGAACTGCTGCGCACGCTGAAAGAAGTGGCGCCGGCTTCCGCATCGGGCGAGCCGACCGTCGTTCTGCTGACGCCCGGATCGCTCAACTCCGCCTATTACGAGCATTCCTTCCTGGCCGACCTGATGGGCATAGAACTCGTCGAGCCGCAGGACCTGTTCGTCGATGAAGCCAAGGTGTGGATGCGCACGACGCGCGGCCCGCAACGGGTCGATGTCATCTACCGGCGCATTGACGACGACTATATCGATCCGCTGACATTCCGGCCCGACAGCATGCTCGGCATTGCCGGTCTCTTCGATGCTTACCGGGCCGGCAACGTCAATATCTGCTCGGCTCCGGGCGCCGGCGTTGCGGACGACAAGGCGATCTACATCTATGTCCCGGAGATGATCCGATTTTATCTCGGCGAGGAGCCGGTGCTGGAAAACATTCCCACCTATCAGTGCAGCCGGGACGATGAACTTGCGCATGTGCTGGATAATCTCGAAGAGCTTGTGGTCAAGGAAGTGCATGGCTCGGGTGGCTATGGCATGCTGATCGGGCCGAAGAGCACCGAGCAGGAGATCAAGGATTACCGCAAACGCATCATCGCGGATCCCGCCGAGTTCATCGCCCAGCCGACGCTCGACCTGTCCACGGCGCCGACGCTTCAAAGCAACCAGATCATGGGCAGGCACGTCGATTTCAGGCCGTTCTGCCTTGTCGGCAAGAACATAAGGCTGGTGCCGGGCGGTCTGACCCGGGTGGCGCTGAAGGCCGGCTCGCTCGTCGTCAATTCAAGCCAGGGCGGCGGCGTCAAGGACACATGGGTGCTGCGGGAATGATGCCATGCTGAGCCGTGCCGCCGAAAACCTGTTCTGGCTGGGCCGCTACATGGAGCGTGCCGAGGCGACCGCCAGAATGATTTCGATGGGACAGCGCATGGCGACGCTGCCGGGCAGCATGGGGCAGTCCGAATGGACCTCCCTGTTACAGGCAACCGGTGCGCCCGCGCCTGAGGACCGGCCGGTCACCGAGGCCGATATCGTGGCCGAGCTCATTCTCGATCCTGTCAGCCCATCAGCGGTACAGGCCTGTTTTTCGAAGGCCAGGGAAAACGGTCGCGCCGTCCGCACGGCGCTGACGCAGGAGATGTGGGAGAGCCTCAACGAAGACTGGCGCTATCTGGAATCGATGGACACGCAGGCCGCCCGCCGCCAGCTCGATCATCTGCTGGAATGGATCCGCAAGCGGGCGGCGGTCTTCCGCGGCGCTGTTGAGACGGCCATGTTGCGGAACGAGGGCTACTTCTTCCTGCGCCTTGGCAGCAATATCGAGCGGGCCGACATGACATTGCGGCTCCTCAACGTGAAATATTTCCTGCTGTTGCCGGAAACCGAGGTCGTGGGCGGCGGCCGCGACCATCACCAGTGGATGTCGATGCTGCACGCGGTGTCCGGCCTGCGCGCCTATCACCACCACTATGGCGGCGACTACGCACCCTGGAACATCGCCGATTTCCTGCTGCTCAATCAGACATTCCCGCGCTCCGTCGCTTTCAGCTACAGCCAGATCCACGGCTGTCTCGACAGGCTCGACAAGAACCACGGCGGCGCGCACAAATGCCAGCGTACCGCGCAGACGGAACTGGGACGTTTGACCCGCCTCGACATCAACGCCGTCTTCAGCGATGGCTTGCATGAATTCATCAACGATCAGATCGCCACGACCGCGCGTATCAGCAAGGAGGTGTCGGATGCTTATCACTTCTGACGGGAAAAGCTGATGCGGCTGAGCGTGCGTCACCGTTCCGAATACGGTTACGAACCCGCGGCAGCGCGCGTCTCGCTGCGGCTCAAGCTGTTTCCGTCGGTCTATGACGGACAGTCGGTCGAAGGCTGGACCGTGACGGTCAATGGCGATCCGGTCGCGCCCATCTACATCACCGGCTATGGCGACGAAATCGCGTTGTGGCAAAGCGAAGGCGCTGTGTCCCGGGTCGAGGTTCTGGCGAATGGCGTGGTTTCAACCGAAGACAAGTCCGGGGTGGTGCGTGATCTCCCGAAAAAGCCGCCATCTTCGATATTCCTGCGCGATACGGATTTGACACGCGCGGACGAAGCGATCCGCACGCTGGCGGAAGCCGCGCGCAAGGAAGATGCGCTCGAGACCACGCATGCGCTATCGCTGGCGGTGCGCGAAGCGATCGACTACCGGCCTGAAGCCACCACGGCGACCACCACAGCGGCCGAGGCGATGGCGATCGGCGCAGGCGTCTGCCAGGACCATTCCCATGTCCTCATTTCCGCCTGCCGGGCGCTCGATATACCGGCGCGCTATGTCACCGGTTACCTGAAGGCGGCCGATGACGAGGACGAGCTGCTCGAGACCCATGCCTGGGTGGAGGCTCACATCAGGCAATTTGGCTGGGTGGGGCTCGATCCGTCGAATGGCATTTCGCCGACGGATCATTACATTCGGATCGCCTGTGGGCTGGACGCCGACGATGCGACTCCGATAAAAGGCCATGTGGTCGGCGGATCGCAAATCACGCTCTCGGCGGATGTCGCGGTTTCCGACAATCAGCAGCAGTAGGAACTTTGCTTGACATATTGTGTTGCCATCAAGCTGGACGCCGGTCTGGTGTTGCTCTCCGACACGCGCACCAACGCAGGAATGGACAATATCTCCCGCTACGGCAAAATGCACAGCTGGGAGGTGCCGCAGGAGCGCGCGATCGTGCTCCTGACAGCCGGCAATCTTTCGATCACGCAAGGGGTCATCACCCGGCTGGAAAAACAGATCGAAATGACGGCGGTCGATCCCGAGGTGGAGACCATCCTGAATGCCGACAGCATGTTCCGTGTCGCGCAGATCGTCGGCGAGACCATGCGCCAGGTCCAGGAAAGGCACCGCGAGGGCATGGAAGCACAGGGCACCGCTTTCAACGCGACCGTTCTGGTCGGAGGCCAGAGAAAAGGCGGTTCGCTGCGGCTGTTTCTCGTCTACTCCGCCGGAAATTTCATTGAGGCGACCGCCGACACGCCGTTTTTCCAGATCGGCGAGCACAAATACGGCAAGCCCATCCTGGACCGGGTGATCACGCCGCAAACGCCGCTCGAAAAGGCAAAACTGGCGGCTTGTGTCTCCATGGATTCGACCTTGCGCAGCAACCTTTCGGTGGGCATGCCGCTCGATCTCGCCATTATCAAAACGGATTCCTATGAAATTTCCGAACGCCGCCGCATCGAACCGGACGACAAGGATTTCGGAAGGCTTTCCGATGCATGGTCACAGGCGTTGAATTCCGCGTTTCACGATCTTCCGCACGTATTTTGAGCGTCCGGTTTTTTGATCAGAACAGACGCTGGGAAAGCGGCCTGACAAAAGTGAGGATATTGCCGTCGACATCACGCAGGCTCATTTGACGCGTGCCCGAGATCGTGTCCTGCGGCGGCTCGAATATGTGCACCCCGTTGCGGGTACACTCGGCGTGAAACTGGTCCACATCCGCAACGTCAAGCATCAGCCTTATGCCGACAGCCCCGTCCTCGGCGTGTTCTGACAGATAAAGCGCCACACCGTCGCGGCTCAAAGCCGCAAAGACCGGAAAGGCGGGATCCACCTGCCGCCGCCAATCCTCGGAAAATCCGATGCTTCGATAGAATGGCATCGCCTGTTTGAAACTCGCGACCCGTATGACGGGCGTGCAGCGTTCGATGCGAGTCGAGAATTCCATTGGGCAGTCAACCTGATTCTTTGAAGCTTCCGGCGAAACTATAGCCCGGAGCGGCACATTTGGCATAACCGGTATCGTTTTGCCCGGTGGCGAGAATGAACTGCGGTGACTTCGCCGTAAAAAAGCGGGCAAGAACCGTCGATTCTTGCCCGCCGGAACCCGCGAGTGATGGGATGGGTGAGTTCTCGCAAGGAACCGAGCCTTCCCGTCCAGCCGTTACGGCCAACCGTACAGGAAGCGCATTCCAGTGCGCCGGAACACCGCTCATCGCCAAAGGAGGTCAATGGGCCAATTGAGCCTATGCGCCGGCACCGGAATTGTCTTCCTGAGTATTAACAATAAAAACTTCGGTTCATGCAATCCGGCAAAGCGGAAATTTGCAGATCTGTGGAGCATAATCTGACAAATTCAGTCTATTTGACAAAATAAAGTATTGCGGGAGCGTCCGAATGGGTGTGGATGTATGAATTTTAGCCATGAACGAGCAAAAATACATATTGACCGAATAGTAAAAATACGACTGTTTACATCAAAATAACTGGATATTTGAGTGTATGGGCGATTTGAGCCCGATGGGCCCTCAAAGGAGCCCACCGTCCCGGTCTGCCGTGCCGGTTAGGCGCTTACGCGCGCGAGCGCATTGTCAATGGCGTCGACAATCGCGTCCAGATCGTCCTTGGTGCATATCAGCGCCGGGCTAAGGCACAGCGTGTTGTTGTAAACGTCGAAGCTCCGGTTCGTCGCGCCGATGATCACACCATTGGACATGCAGTCCGCAACGATGGCTTGGGCCGTGCTCTCATCGACGGGCTCTTTCGATGCCCGGTCCTTCACAAGTTCCACGCCGCAAAACAGGCCTTTGCCGCGTACGTCACCGATGAGTTCGTGCCGCTCCTTGAGCATGTGCAGTCGATCCAGCAGGTAACCGCCCATGGCGGTTGTATTCTCCAGGAGGTTCTCATCCTCGATGATGCGCATGTTTTCCAGCGCTGCCGCCGGACCCGCGGCACAACCGCCGAAGGTCGATATGTCACGGAAATAGCTCATCGGATCCGCCGGATCGGATTTGAACTCGTTGAACACATCCTCCGTTGTCACGGTGCACGAGATCGCCGCATAGCCGGAAGCAACGCCCTTCGCCATCGTCACGATGTCGGGCTGGATATCGTAATGCTGATAGCCGAACCATTTGCCAGTGCGGCCGACACCGCACACGACCTCGTCAATGTGCAGAAGGATATCGTATTTGCGGCAGATTTCCTGGACGGTTGGCCAGTAGCCCTCTGGCGGCGTTATGACGCCGCCGCCGGCGGTGATCGGCTCCAGTACAATGGCGCCGACCGTATCGGGGCCCTCGCGCAGGATAACGTCCTCGATCGCGCGCGCGGCCTTTTCTCCGTAGTCGGCGCAATCGCCGTATTGCGAGCGGTATTCCAGGCAATGCGGCACTTCGACGAAGCCCGGCGTGAACGGGCCGTACTGGCCCTTGCGCTGAATCTGGCCCGTCGAGCTCAGCGCGGTAATGGTCGTGCCGTGGTAGTCGCGCTCGCGATAGAGAATCTTGTGCTTCTTGCCGCCATACTTGTTGTGCGCGATCTGCCTGACGATCTTGTAGGCCTTTTCATTTGCCTCCGAGCCTGAATTGGACAGATAGACGCGGCTCAGCCCCGGCATTTTGCCAATCAGCTTTCCGGCGAATTGTGCGCCCGGCACATTGCCGGCGGTATTTGCGAAGTAGTTGAGCCTTACCAGCTGTTCGCGCACGGCATCGGCGATTGTCTCGCGCCCATACCCGACATTGACGGTCCAGACACCGCCGGAGACTGCATCGAGAAATTCTCTTCCTCTTGCATCCCATACGCGCATACCCTTGCCTTCGATGACGACCATCGGATCACTGGTTTCATAACGCTTGTGCTGGCTCAGATGGTGCCAGACATGCGTGCGATCGTTCTCGATGGCTTCGCTGAAATCATTGTTGCCCGGTGTCAGGTTCATGGTCTTGCTCCAAAAGCGGCTGATCGGTTGACCACGCCGTGTCACCGATCGCTCAGTCTCGTATTTCCGGCGACAATCCCATGCAAGCACGGTCCGGCGATAGCCCCAGTTCCGAGCGCTTGATGACGCCAGATATCGGCCGCGCGCAGGCTCAGTGATGTTCGGGGGCGAACCAGCCGTCGCTGAAGCGCCGTTTCAGGAAGTCGACGACGGCCCGGACCTTGTAGGGCAGGTAGCGCCGGCTCGGATAGACCAGCCATGCGGCGGCCTGCGCGTGGCCGCCGGCCATTTCGAACGAGGGCAGCACATTGACCAGTCTTCCCGCGTTGATATCGGCCTGAACCATCCACTCCGCCAGCAGTGTTGGGCCGAGCCCGTCGCAGGCGCATTGCTGCAGGGCTTGCACCGACGATATGATGATATCGCCATCGACAGGGATATTGAATTCCTTGCCCTCCGCATCCATCGCTACCCAGTTCTGATTGTAGGCGGGTGCGCGGAAAAGCAGGCATCGATGATCCGCGAGGTCCAACGGGTGTTTGATTGGTGCGTGTGACTTGAGGTAACGGGGGCTTGCACAGACAATATACCGGGTATTGAACAATTTGGTCGCGATCAGGTCGCCCTCGATCCGGCGGCTGAGGCGAATTGCGAGATCGATGCGGTTGGCCACCAGGTCGACCTGGGAATCCGTCAGATGAAGTTCTATTCGCAAATCCGGGAATTCGGCGCGCATCTGTGGCAAAAGCGGTGCAAGGCAGATCTGACCGAATGCAACGCTTGCTGTTATGCGCATGCTGCCGGTGGCCCGTGCGCTGACGGCCAGCGCTTCCTCGCGGGCATTGTCCATGTATTCGATCAGCGCTTCCATTCGGTTGAGATAGATTTCGCCGGCTTCCGTCAGCGTCATGCTGCGGGTCGTCCTCTGGAACAGCCGGATGCCGAGTTCGGTTTCAAGGTTCGCCACTGCCCGGGAGACTGTTGATGGATCCTGATTGTTTTCGCGGGCGACGCCGGCGAAACTGTTTCGCTTTGCGACATCCACAAACAGTTTGAGTGTCTCCAGGTCCATTGCTGCACAATATGCACGAATATACTGCCCGTCGAGCAATTTATTGTTCCGGGAGGGCCAACTACTCTCGAATCGGGCGGCTGCGATGTTGAGTCTGAGACCGATCAGGATCACAGATGGAGCTTGGTGGTAAAGGTGTGTTGTTAGCCGGCACAGGCCAGGAGTTGGGCGAGGCAAAAGCTCGGGAGAATGCAGGGCGATGCGCTTCCGACCTTCTCGTCACGTATTCCGGCGGTGCCGTTGACCCCGTCGCGCAATCAATCCGCGGCGGAGCGGGCGCATCTTTAACAAATGCGACTCTTTCTGTTGAAACTGCTCCACTCAACGCTGCAGTCGACCACTGTTGCCGTTCCTTCGGACACACGGACATCAACGCGCGTAATGCGGGGATATTCGAGCCGATTGATCGCTCTGCGGGATCGATCCCTGTGGCCTGGGGCAGGACAGTCGATGTCACTGGATTGCGTGTCCGGCTCGGCAACCATGCCGTGCGGCAGGTTCCATCGGAACAGCCGGCACAGACGTGCATGGTTGTCGAAAGGGGAGCGGCAACAGACCTTGAGGACTTCGGTCCGAAATTGTCGCGAGACGGCACATCACAGATGTTGTCCGTCAGCGAAGGTAATAGGTGCAACAGACCCGCGAATCCCGAGTCCGGCGCAGATTGCGAAACGGTGGCATCCGGAAAGCGGGTCGCCATCACGTCCTCCGGCACAAGCCACGACCGCCATGCGGACCAATCGGCCCGCAATTCGCCAGACCCCGCGATACGCGCCTTCGTCGGGGTATGTTCGAAGGTTGTTGCGGGTTGTGCCGGAGGTGACGGCTCTGTCGGCAGACCGGGCTGACATCAAAGATCAATCCTTTGGTCCAGGCGCTCATACGAAACGGGTTCTCCGCACAGCCGAGGTTCAGACGGCCGCGGAGCGGGTGAAAGATCGCAACGCCAGTTAAACCAAATTTAATGTGTGACGGACCATTCTTCGCGGTGACAACGGGTGTAAATGGCGGGCGGACCATATGACACAAGATACCAACGGTCGCGACTGGAACGAAGCCCATTGCGCCTTCTTCTGGGAGTACAAGGTGGAGCCCCACAACGCTGCGGCGTTTGAGGCGTTTTACGGCGCGCAGGGAAAATGGGCGGAACTGTTTCAACGCGCGCAAGGTTATGTCAGAACCGAGTTGTTGCGTGATCCGGACGATCCGACGCGGTATCGCACCGGCGATTACTGGCAGTCCCGCGAGGACTTCCTGAATTTCCTGCGGGACTTTTCAGAACAGTATGATGCGCTCGGTACAGAATGCACCGATCTTGCCGTCGAGCGTACAAATGCGGGCGTGTATCTGACGACGGGGTAGGCATCGGCAGGACTGTGCGGTCCCGCCGGGTCTGACTATTCCCGATCCAGGAATTCCACTTCTATAAAGGCGCATTCGAAGTCATTGCCATTGATGACATCGTGCTCGACGCCGGCCTTGCGAAAGTACGGCACGCCGTTCGACATGCCGGCTTTGGCAATCTCTCCGCCACCATTGTCGATTTCCAGAACGCCATCGAAAAGCGGTACGACGACATAGTCCCACCGGTGCCGGTGCCAGCCGGTATTGTCGCCGCGTTTCGGAAAGCGCCATTCCGTCACGCGTGTGCGTTCATTGTCGATCAATACTGTCGCCTGGGCGCTGCCTGGTTTTGTCTTGTCGCTCATCTCAATGCTCGTCCCTGCACAGTGAATGGTCCGAAAGGGCGCGAATGACATAACAGTCTTTGACGGTGCCTGCGTTGCAGGACTTCACGATGCGCGAAAGTTCGCTCTCCAGCCTTTGCAGGCGTTCGATGCGCTCGCGTATGTTTGCCAGGTGTTCACTGGCGATCCGGTCCGCCTCCGCGCACGGCATTTCGGGATGCGCATTGAGCCGAAGCAGATCGCGGATTGCGTCGATCGATAGCCCCAGGTCACGCGCATGTTTGATAAAGCCGAGCTGCTCGAGCTCAGCTTTCGAGTAGCGGCGCTGATTGCCTTGCGAGCGTTCCGGAGCCTCTATCAGCCCCATCTGCTCATAGTAGCGGATGGTGGGAACTTTCACGCCGGTGCGGCGTGCGATCTGCCCGATGGAGAACACGTTCGATGACCCCTTGAAGCTATAGCCGCTAGAGAGATTACATTTGTGCCGACAGTTAAACAAGGGACTGGCAATGGGCACCTGCTGCGGCAACGACAACCAAGCATTTGACGGCATGTCCGATGACTACAAGCGCAGGCTCTGGTTGGTCATCGGCTTGAATGCGATCATGTTCGCCGTGGAGATCGTGGCGGGGCAAATGGCGGGGTCGCAGGCGCTCCAGGCAGACGCGCTCGACTTCTTTGGCGATGCGTCGACCTACGGGATTTCACTGGCGGTCATCGGTTCATCCGTGGCGGTTCGCACAACGGCCGCACTGGCGAAAGGGATCAGCCTGCTGCTGATGGGGCTTTGGGTCTTCGGCTCCACCGCCTGGCATGTGTTTTTCGTCGGTTTGCCCGAGGCGCACGTCATGGGCGTCGTCGGTGCATTGGCTCTGGCCGCAAACATCGCAAGCGTTCTGCTGCTGGTGCGCTACAAGGACGGCGACGCCAATGTGCGCTCGGTCTGGCTCTGCTCGCGCAATGACGCGATCGGCAACATCGCCGTCATGTTCGCGGCCATTGGTGTTTGGGGCACCCGGACCGGTTGGCCGGATCTTCTGGTCGCGGCAATCATGGCCGGGCTTTTCCTGACATCCGCGGTGCAGATCGTCCGCCAGGGACTCCGAGAACGGCGGGCCGCGCGTTTCATGGAAGAGCCGGCATGACGGCGAAGCGGCTCACATATGGCTGCGATAGCGCCGATCCGGCGGCGCTGGCCGCAGCCTATTTCGATGGTGCGCCGTATTCTTCTATGAACGCGCGGAAGACATCGTCCAGCTTGTCCTGGTCCGCGTAACGGTCGAGATTTTCGAGCAGCACGACAAGCAGATAGTTGTTGCCGAGCCCCCAATCCGCGTTGAGCGCGCGCAGCCGGGCATAGGCCGATTCCGTCAGTCCGGCCGAGAAACGTTTCGGAAGAGGCAGCCGCTTCTTTGCCATGGCATTTCCTTTCTTCGTCAACCGCGTTTCGGCGCCGGGTCTTGCGCTGAAATCGCAGGGCGACCGTCGCATTGGCCATTCCATCCTTGCAGGGTGCGCACATGGTCGCAATAGCCACGCGGCCGCACCATATGAGTTGAATGTCTGTATTCGTTGGTGTTCACTGACGCCGGCATGTGCACCAAAAGTGGGCAATTGTCGTTCCGACTTTGCCGCATCCTTACAGGAGTTCAGGGTATGACGAATCTGAGAATTGGCGATACGGCGCCCGATTTCGAGGCGGAAACCACACAGGGAAAGATCAGGTTTCACGAATGGCTTGGCGATTCCTGGGGTGTCCTGTTTTCGCACCCGAAGGATTTTACCCCGGTGTGCACCACCGAACTGGGATACATGGCCAGGATCAATCCCGAATTCGAGAAGCGAAACGTCAAGATCATCGGATTGAGCGTCGATCCTGTCGACAATCATGCTGAATGGGCTGCCGATATCGAGGAGACGCAGGGCTTCATGCCCAACTATCCGATGATCGGCGATACGGACCTGAATGTCGCCAAGCTCTACGGCATGCTGCCGGCCGGTTCCGGCGAAACGTCCGAAGGGCGCACGGCAGTCGACAATCAGACCGTCCGCACCGTGTTCGTGATCGCGCCGGACAAGTCCATCAAACTGATGATTTCCTACCCGATGAGCACGGGCCGCAATTTCAACGAGATCCTGCGGGTCATCGATTCCATGCAACTGACTGCAAAACACCAGGTGGCAACACCGGTGAACTGGGAAGACGGCGACGACGTCATCATCGTACCGGCGGTATCGAACGAGGATGCCGAGAAGAAATTCCCGGGTGGCTGGAAGACACTCAAGCCGTATCTGCGGGTTGTTCCGCAGCCAAAGTAATTCGGATCACGCGACATGGTGAGACGGCGGCGCTGATCGCGCCGTCCGTCTCCCGGCCGGGCTGCGGCGTCTACCAGGTTGAATCCGGGTCGACCTTGAACAGGTGTTCCATGAAGACCCGTGTGACTTCCTTCAGCCGGTCTGTCCGTGCGTGATCGCGTTGCAACTCGGCCGGCACCACATTCCAGGTGATCGGCTCCACGCCGGCTTCGATCATCCGGCGCATGCCGTTCTCGTGGGACATCTGCGAAATGCTGCCGACCGTATCTTCGGGCACATAGACGTCGTAGCCGGCCTTTTCGGCTTCGATCGCGGGATAGGCCAGACATACATCGGTCCACAGCCCGCCCATGATCAGCTTCTTGCGTCCGGTCGCCTCGACGGCTGCAACGAATTCCGGCTCTTCCCAGGCATTGACATTGGTGCGGTCGACGAAGACCGCGTCGGGTGCAAGCGCCCGCAACTCTTCGATCATCGGGGCGTAGCCGTTCAGACCGACGGCGACATGTGAAAAGATGATCGGTATGTCGTAGATCACCGCGGTCTTGATGAGACCGGTGGTGTTGTTGATCAGCTCATCGTGATCGATGCTGTGCACCCCTTGAAGGATCGGCGGCTGGTAGTCGATCAGGATAAGCGCCGCGTTGGACGGCGACAGGAACGGGTCCTCGTCGGCGGCCCGGTGCGGCGTTCCCTGATAGCCTTCCGGGTAGGACGCGACACCATTGACGGTTTTGATCTCGACGGCATTGGCCGCACCGACCTGCAGTGGCGTGAGTGCGGTTGCCAAGGCAAACGCGCCGGCTGACATCATGGTTGCTAGTTTCATTGTTCTGGCCTTTCTCTTGAGGATCAGCTTTTGTTTTCCGCAACATGCTCCCTGATCAGTTCGGAAACGGCAGGGCCGGGTCCGACCAGTTCGAGCACGTTGCGGTCGGGATCGCGGATGAAGATCGTCCTGGTTCCGCGGAAATCGCGCCTGCCGGTGATTGCAATGCCGTTTTCGGAAACAAACGCCTCCGCCGACTCGACCTTGAGCGCGACATGGGTGATGCCCGGATATTTGGCGTCCTCATCCATCAGGACGTTCTCGCCCGCGCGTGCATTGGCAGGACCGAGCAGGTTGAAGTTGATGCCGCTCGGATGAACCATGACCAGCGGGTGGCCGTTTTCGAAGCCGCCATCGGCGACAAGCTCAAATCCGAGCAACTGGTAGAAGGCGACGGACCTCTCCCGGTCGCTGATGCGGATGCCGATGTGGTCCACATTCCTTATCTTCAGCATTGCACGCTCCTGTTTCGGGTTGGCGGGGCAGGCGAGGGCTTGCAACCCGGCAGGAGCAAATCTAATTCGCTTCGAATCTCATTTTAATAGAGGATAAAGAAGGTTATTATTTCTATATGGATAATAATAGAGATCTCTTTGATGGCATGGTCATCTTTTGTGCGGTGGTCGATGAAAACGGATTTGCTGCCGCTGCTGAACGCCTCGGTCATTCCGCATCCCATATCAGCAAGGAGGTCGCGCGCCTCGAGCAGCGTCTCGGCGCGCGCCTTCTGAACCGCACAACCAGAACCTTGAGCCTGACGGAAATCGGCCGGACCTACTACGAGCAGGCGCGGACGATCGTCGAGGATGCCCGCGAGATCCGCAATCGCATCCGGGCGGTCGGCGACAAGCCTGCCGGTCTTTTGCGCGTCAGCGTTCCGGTCAGTTTTGCACGCAACTATCTCGATGCATGGCTGCCGGAGTTCATGGAGACCTATGCCAGTGTGCGGCTCCACATCGAGGCGAGCGACAGGATGGCGGATGTTGTTGCCGAAGGTTTCGATGTCGTTGTCAGGGCGGGGCGGCTCGACGACACCGGGCTCATAGCCAGGCGGCTCATGACAACACGTCTTCTGACTGTTGCTTCGCCGGCCTATCTTGCCCGTCACGGCATGCCCGAAACACCGGCGGAACTGGCCGGCCACACACTGATTGATTTTTCCTATCGCAGAACGGCGACGACATGGGAATACAAGGGTGACGGCGGCCGGAGAATTCCGGTCTCCGTGGCACCGAGACTGGTCTGCAACAGCGCGGAAACCGAACTGTCCGTGGCGCTGGCCGGCGCAGGTATAACCAGGCTGCCGAGCATGGCATGTGAGAAGCAGATCGCTTCCGGCGCTCTTGTTCCGATTCTCACGCGCTACGAAGAAGAGCCGATCGGCGTCTTCGCGCTGTATCCGAGCCGGGTACATCTGGCGGCAAAGGTGCGCGCCTTTGTCGACTTTCTGGTTGATCGGTGCGGCGGCCTGCCGGCAACCGGCACAACCGGATGAAGCGACCGATTCCCAGAATTCACAATGCAATTCCTAAATCGTGCACTATGTCGCCCATGTATTTTTCGCTATAGTGCCGGTTGTAAATGGGCGAAACCGATTACTCCGAAATTTAGGAAAGTAAGATAACAATATAAATAAAAATGACTTACTGGCATTCGCCCAAAAGTAACCGGCTGTATACAAAATAACCGACACGCCGGAAAACATTGCGTTTGTAAAGGGGCGGCCATGGATAGTGCAGTGCAGGGACTTTTTCAAAACGCGGCGACGATCCTCGGATTCGGCTTTCTCGGCGTGTCGACCATCTTCGTTGTGCTCGGCTACATGAATGTCAAACAGATCGTGACCCAGCCCGATCCGAATGAAGCCGCGGTCGGGCTGAGCCGGTTCTTCCTCAAGATCGCGCTGGTTTTCATGCTGTGCGCCGGGCCGTTGCAATGGGTGACGTTGGCGCTGGAGAGCTACACATCGGTCAAGGAGGTCGAGCTCCACATCACGATGACCCATCCGGAGTGGGAGCAGGGCTATGGCGACATTCTCCTCGTTCACAAGGGCCAGACTCACGAGCTTATCAACAATCCCTATAGCGGCACCTACGGTCAGAACGACGAGATCCAGCTCAATGCAGAAAAGGTCGCCGGTGCAATTCGCAAGATTCAGGCGCAGCTCACGGTGATCAACTCCGCGCGGCGAACGACCGGGGCACCGGGCCGGCCGGAAGACGATGAGCCAGTGGCCGCCAGACCCGAACCGCCGCCGCCTGTCAGCGCCATTCGGATCTTGAGCGGTGGGTGATGGCATGAAAACCAGTTTCTTTCGGGCCGCCGCGCTGGTCCTGGCACTGCTGCTCAGCGGGCCGGCCGTCGCCCTGGACAAGTTCGGCCAGGAGGTTCCGTCCCGTCTGGAAAAGATGGTGCTGCAGGCGCGTCTCATGCGTTTGCCCTATCAGAAGGACAAGTACGACCCCAAAAGGTCTGCGCAGGTGCTTGAGGAGGTCATTTCCGTAAAGCCCGACTATTACCGGGCCCACTTCAATCTCGGTCTGACCTATCACGAGCTGGGTGACTACGAGAAATCCACGTCTGCATTCGACAATGCGTTGCGCATACGCAAGGAACAGCAGATCGACGATTTCACGCTGGTCAACACGGCCGGCTGGGTTAGCCTGAAGAACGGTGATCTCGGGAGGGCTGAGCGGCTGTTGCTACTCGCGGCGAAACTGACAAAGGGAACTGATACCTATACGGAAGGCGCCGTCCACAGCAATCTTGGCGAAGTCTACTTCCTGACGCAGCGTTTCGATGACGCGCGCACCCACTTGGAAATAGCCAGCGAACAATTCGGCTCCAAGGAAGCGGCCTACTATCTCGATCTGATTGAGCGCACGGAGAAAGTGCTGATGCGCCAGCAGATCCAGATCGACCGGCGCGCCAAGTCCAAGACCCGCATCGCACCGAAAAACTGAGGTGTCGGGGCCTACCAGCCCTGCGTCTTGAAGTGTATGTCGGCGCCGGTGGTCTGCGGCTGCCCGCCTGCGAATTGTTTCACCTTCGCGGCGAAGGCCGAGAAATAATCGCGGGATTGCAGCGCCTTGAGCGTATCCTGGCTGTCCCAGCGGCCCCAATGGATGCGGGTCTCGCCGTCATCGGCGACACTGACCTGATAGGTGAACTTGCCGGCGATTTCGCTGTCGTTGTCGATCGCCGAGATGAAGCTTTCCATGGCGTTTCGCCAGTCTTCCTCAGGACCGGAATATTTATAGGTGATGGTTATTCCGCGCATGATATCCTCCATTGTTTAACAAAAATATTAAATAACAACCCCTCTGATTGGCAAGTCGCATCAGGCTGGTGACCGGTGCCTCCTGACAGACGATGTCAGGAGGCTCTTTGGCGGATCGTTTCGAGGCTACTGAGGTTTCATGGCTTTGCGCAGGGCGCCAAAGTGCTCGTCCCAGCCGGCATCCAGGGCCATCATCAGGCTGAAGGGGGCATCGACCTCCGCAAGTCCGGTATGCTGAAGCGTCAGCCGCGTACCGTCTCCGACCTCGTCCAGTGTCCAGGTGACGGTCGTCATCGCGCCATTGAGCGGCTGCACGGTAAATGAGCAGACCAGCCTGGACGGCCTGTCCATCTCAAGCACCGTTCCCCAGCACAGTTTCATATCCGCGCCGTCGTCCGTCTTGCCGAGCAGGGCATAGTCCTCGCCATCGCGCAGATCCTGGTCCGCCCGGTGGAACCACATTGCCAGCTTGTCCCTGTCGGTCAGGAAATGCCAGACGGTTTCGCGCGATGCCTCCAGAAAGACGGTCTTGGTGATTGCTGCGTCAGTCATCTTTGGTCCTTTCATGATCTTTCACCGCACGCTGCAGTTCGAGCAGCCTGTCGTCCCAGAAGCGGTCGAAGTAGCCGACCCAGTCGGCGACCGGCTTGAGGCCGACGGGCTCCAGGTGATTGATACGTTCACGCCCCTCGGCGCGAACCGTGATGAGGCGGCCTTCCTCGAGGATGGTCAGATGTTTCCTGACCGCGGCACGGGTGATCGAGAAGTGATCGGCAACCTCGGCGATTGTCATGTCGCGGCTGCTCAGGTGGAGCAGTATGTCCCGCCGCGTGGGGTCCGCGAGCGCCCTGAAGGCGCCTTGAAGTGAATCACTCATGACGCTGTGCCCGCAATTGGTTGATTGACATGTTTCGCTCCTAAATAATACCAAAGGGTATCATTTAATATAATACCAAAGGGTATTATGTCAACGGCAACGCTTGCGGGACAGCCGACCGGCTAGAGGCTCACGAAGAACCGGATAACAACCGCATTGGCCAAATCGACGAAAAAGGCCGAGACCATCGGCAGGATAATGAAGGCGAGGGGCGCCGGGCCGTAGCGTTTCGTGACGGAGGACATATTGGCGATGGCCGTCGGTGTTGCGCCCAGCGTGAAGCCGGCAAAGCCGGAGCTGAGCACAGCGGCTGTGTAGTCGCGGCCCATGATCCTGAAGAACACGAAAACGATAAACAGGCTGGTGCCGACGATCTGAAGCACAAGCACGCCAAGAAGCGGCCCGCCGAGGCCGGCAAGTGTCCACAATTGCATGCTCATCAGCGACATGGCCAGGAAGATGGACAGCGAATAATCGGAGATCACGGCAAGCGCACGCGTGCGTGCCGGCCAGGGAAGGTTGGGAAAGATCAGTGGAACCGTGTTCGACATGACGATTGCAACAAGCAGGCAGGAGACGAAGAGCGGCAGTTTGAACCCGGCTGCCACAATGACCTCATTGACCGCATAACCGATCAGAATGGCGATATAGATCGCCAGGATGGATCGCATGAGGCTTATGTGGTTGACCGCGCCGGACTCCTTGTTGTCCGTCCGATAGGGCAGACCGACGATCGGTCCGCTGGAAGCCCTTGCCTCAAGCTTGTGGCGGTCGATGAGCAGCTTTGCGATCGGTCCGCCGATCAGCGCGGCGCTGACAAGACCGAGGGTGGCCGCGGCGATACCGATTTCGCTTGCCGCGGCAAATCCGGTCATTTCCTGCACCGTCGGTCCCCAGGCTATGGCTGTGCCGTGGCCGCCAATCAGCGCTGCCGATCCCAGCAGGACTGCAAGCGGCGCCGGCAGGTCAAACGCGTAGGTGCCCAGCAGCCCGATACAGTTCTGCATCACGATGAAGGCGATCGTGGTCACCAGCAGGATACCGAGCATTCGCCCGCCGGCGATCAGATCGGAGAAACGGGCGTTCAGCCCGATCGTCGTGAAAAAGACGACCAGCAATTCGTCCCTGGTGTCCAGGTTGAACGAGATTTCGACATCGAGCCAGGCAAACGCCATCCAGGTCAGCAGGGCCGCTGCCAGTCCGCCGGCGACGGGTTCAGGGATATTGTAGTTCTTTAGGAAGGCGACACGGCGGTTCAGGAACGCGCCCAGGAAGAAAACGATGATGCCGACCGTGACGGCAGGAAAATCGGGAACCGTGATCATGTGCATTGGACCGTTCGTCACCTGTGGGCTCCATCCGCAATTTGTCAGGCGGACTATTGCCAGACGCCAGCGTCAATGCAAAGGCGGACCTCGAATTTCGTATTGCCTGACACCGTGGAACTGATTGAAAAGCAACACCAGGCGATCGCGCCGGCCGCCATGATCAAAGCAGTCCGTTACGAGACTGGAACCTGCCTGGCATATCTTGTTCTAGGCGGCATACATGGACCGTCGATAAAGGGCGGCCAATAAAATAACGGCAACAAGACCCAAAAAGGCCATCAAGCCGGCGCCTGCGATGGCAAGGTGGTAACCGCCAAGCTGCCACAAGAGTGCGCCCGCGAAGGGTGCGACGGCGAAGCTGGCCAGATAGGGCACCGCAAGCAGGCCGGAGATGGAGCCGAAGCCCGCATGGCCCAGTGTCTCCGCCGTTACCACGGGTTTCAGGATATTGGTCAGCCCGTAGGCAGCGCCCTGAAGGGCAGCAAAGCCGAAGGCAAGCATTGGTGAGGCGCCGGCATTGAGCAGCAGCAGCGAAGCCACCGCGATTCCGCCGAAACACACCACCGTCATCGTCAGGGCGCTGACACGGTGTTCGACACGCATCATTGCCAGCCGGCCGGCGACCTGCATCGGTCCGATAACGGAGGCAACCGATACGGCAAGCGCCTGTTCAAGTCCGCGGTCCACGAGGATCGGAATGATATGATTGAGCAGCAGCCCATGGTTCAGCCCGATCATCGGAAAGGAAAAAGCCAGAAGCCAGAAAGCCGGACGGGCCATGGCAGCCCGAACAGCGGCCTGGTTGGTCGCGTGATGCTCCGGCTTGTGCTCCGTGCGGTCGCCGCGGTGCAGGATGGTCGCGCCGGCAAACATCAGCGGTGCGCCCACCGTCGCGACGGCTATGGCAAAGACGATCACCGCCCCGCGCCAGCCCAGCACATCGGCCAGCCAGGCGCCTGACGGAAAGGCGATGGTCGAGGCGAAGCCTGCGCAGAGCGAAATGCGCGTGATGGCGCCGCGCGCAGATTTACCCAGGGTTCGGGTAACGAATGCAAAGCAGGGCTCGTAAAGGCTCGCCGCCTGAGCCACGCCGATCAGGGCCCAAAGTCCGATGAAGGATGCCTTGCTGTCCGCGCCGGCAAGAAGCGCCAGCAGGACAGCGCCGCCCAGGCTGCCGCCTGTGAGCAGTATCCGGCCTTTGCCGGCATCGATGATCCGGCCCGCGACGGGCGACAGCACCGCAGAAACCAGAACGGCGGCGGTCAGGCCGAGCGCCAGATCGGTCTTGGCCCAACCAAGGCCCTCTTCCCAGGACAGCAGAAGCGCGGCGAAGCTGTAGAACAGCCCCGCCCAGACAATCGTCTGCCCGGCCGCCAGCATCCAGACGGCCAGGCGGGATCGGCCTTGCACGGCTTCCCCGTAGTCGCTGGGTGAATTCATCTAGAGCAAATCTGTGTTGGATTGGATCATTTGACCGTGGCGATTTTGGTCACTGGCCAGGCGGGTTGCGCGCCGTGGTGCCAACCCACCACAAGCGCGAGCCAACGACGCCAGAGGCCAAGATCGCCCGGCCCATTCATCTTTGATTCTCAACACGATCGTTCTTTCGAGGGTGGAGAAAATCGGCCCATCGGCGTCGTTGCGCTGCTTGCCCGGTGCGCTGCATCGCGCTGCGCGACGCGCCTAGCCGAGTGAACCGATTTTCCTCCATCAAATGTTCCAATCTAACCCAAAATTGCTCAGGCGGTATCGCGCTCCAAGCAGGCCGGGCCGGACCCGGTTCATACGATGAGTTGGAAGATGATGCCCGATCCGATCGCGCCGAGCAATCCCAATGCGAGATAGCCTGCAAAGACACCGCGCTTTACCAGCGACCATACGGCTGCCATTGCAGGAATGGAACTCACCGCGCCCGCGACCATGAACGCCATCGCTGCGCCCGCGCTCATGCCCTGGTCCATCAGGCCGGCAAGCAGCGGCGGAGCGACATAGCCGTTCAGATAGGCCGGCATGCCGACAACCGCGGCTGTCGCAATGGAGCCGATCCCGTCTCCGCCGACCGCCGCCGCGATCAGTGAAGCCGGGACATAGGTGACAAGAAGAGCCTCCAACACATAGGCAAGGGCCAACCACTGCAGGAGAAACATGGCGTTGGAGGCAAACTCTGATCGGAACACGCCGCGCCGTCTGTCTTCACGCCAGAAAGCCCATTCCGGCTTGCCCTCGAACGAAGAGGGGCCACAGCCGCAGCCGCCCTGAGATCGTTGGCGCAAGGGATCCGAAAACAGGCCCATGGCGAGCGCGGCCTTGATTGCATATCCGCCCAGCAGACCGAGCAGAACCGCGGACACAGCCTTTCCGACCGCAAAGGGCCAGCCCAGCGCGCTTGCCGTGATTATCAGCGTCGGCGGGTCCACGAGCGGTGACGAAAGCCAGAACGCCATTACTGCGGAAAGCGGCGCGCCGACAGCCAGCAGGCCAGCGATGAACGGAATGACTTCGCAGGAGCAAAACGGTGCAAGGCCGCCCAGCAGGGCCGCAAGAACGATCATCCGGTTTTCACGGCCTTCGAAGGCGCGCGCGACATAGGCCTCCGCGCCGGCCGCCTTGAGCCAGGCGATCATCAGAACGGCCACGAAGATAAAGGGCAAGGTGCCGACGAAGGCCCGGACGGCGAATTCGATGACCGGCAGCGTGTTCGCCCGGTCGAAGAAAAATACCAGCAGCGGCGCGACGACAACGACCGTCCAGGGCGATTTCAGCCGCGCGAGAATTTGGCGGTAATCCGGTGACGGCGTGTGCGGTGCTTGTTGCGTAATGTCGGACAAACCGTCATCTCCCGAAAGCGTATCTTGCGACCAATAAAACTATAAATCTAGTTATATCGAAAAAAGATGATCGTCAAGCGGCTTTTATTGCCGCGTTTCAGGAACCGGTCGGTGAAACCGAATCGTCGGCGAGGTTGGACAGGATCGGGCAGTCCGGCCGGTCATCGCCCCGGCACGCATCGGCGAGATGAGACAGCTCCTTATGCAGCATCTCAAGCTCAAGCATCTTGCGTTCAATTTCCGCGATGCGTTGCAGGGCCAGATTTTTCACGTCGCGGCTTGGCCGGTCCCGGTTCCCGTAAAGGTCGAGGAGTTCGCGGCATTCCTCGACAGAAAAGCCGAAGGCGCGCGCCCGGCGCACGAAGATCAGCTTTCGCACCTCCGTATCGCTGTAAAGGCGATAGCCGGACTGCGACCTTGCGTCCGGTTGGACGAGGCCGATATCCGCATAATATCGCACCGTCTTGGTCGGCAGACCCGAGGCGCGCGCAACATCGCCGATGGTAAGCATGAGTTTCTCCTTGACCTTCCAGTAGCTGGAAGGATTACAGATCAGGCAAATCAAATCAAAGGAATAGTGCGATGAGCCTGGCAGGTGCCGTCTCAGCCATCAGTTGGCGCTGCAATCACACCTGGCGGCGTGCCTCCATCAACACGTTGTGGTGCCTGGCGGGTTGCTCCATCGGTGACATGGGCACCATCCTGTTCTTTCAGTTGACCGGCATCCCTTGGCCGACACTGGCCATCATGGCGCTGGCCATTGCCAATGGACTGCTGACCTCGATCGCTCTGGAGACCATGATCCTGTCGCGGCAGATGCATCTTTCGCTTGCCTTCAAGACCGCTTGCGGCATGTCGCTGATTTCCATGATCGCAATGGAAGCGGCCATGAATGCGGTCGATGTCGCCATAATGGGCGGTGCTAAGCTGACCTTGTGGGTCTTGCCGATCATGTGGCTGGCCGGTTTTCTCGCGCCCTTGCCCTATAACTACTGGCGCCTTAAGGCGCTCGGCAAAGCCTGTCATTAAAAAACGAATTAATATCATAATCTTAGTTTGAGAAATTGATGCGGATTCGTGGCGCCGCCGCATCTTGACGGAAGAATTTCACTTGATTCCGAAAGCGCTTTCGGAATACTCTTTTGACATGTCCAAAGTCAGCCTGAAAGCGCTTTCGGAAAAGCTCGGTCTCACGGAAGGCACGGTTTCGCGTGCGCTCAACAATTATTCCGATATCTCGGAAAAGACGCGCGAGCGCGTGCGCGCCGCAGCGCAGGAGATGGGGTATCGCCCCAATTCGAGCGCCCGCAGGCTGGCCACCGGAAACGCTGAATGCGTCGGCTATGTCATGTCCTGGCAACTGGGCCATTTGTCCGAGCCGTTCCTGGGCGAGCTTCTGGACGGTTTGAGCGAATCGCTTTCGGAGCGCCATTGGGATCTCACGCTCGCGGTTTCCCGTTCAGCCCAGGATGAGCTTGCGATCATTTCGCGCATGGCGCAGTCGGGGCGCGTCAACGGCCTCGTCATATCGCGCACGCTGACCCATGATCCGCGCGTCGATCACATGCGCGAAATCGGCATCCCCTTTGTCTCCCATGGACGGACCGCCAATTCGGATGCCCACGCCTGGTTCGACATCGACAACTACACCGCTTTTCGCGAGGCGGTCGCCCATCTCTGCCAACTCGGCCACACGCGCATCGGTCATATTCGCGGTCCGCTGGAATACAACTTCGCGGCCAGCCGCCATGCCGGCTACCGCCGGGGATTGCTCGATCACGGAGTAGATTTGTTTCCGGAATTGGAAGCCAAGTCCGACATGAGCGAGAACGGCGGCTACCGCGCCATGCGTTACCTTTTGTCGCTGCAGGACCCGCCGACAGCCGTGGTGTGCGTTTCCGACAGCGTGGCGCTCGGCGCCATGAAGGCGATCCGGGAGCGCGGCTGGCGGCCGGGCAGGGAGGTGTCCATCATCGGTTATGACGGCCTTCCCCTGGGCGAGCATACCGATCCGCCGCTCACCACGATGGCGCAACCGCTGCAGACCGCGGGCAGGAAGATCGGCGACATGCTGCTGGCTGTCATCGACGGTGCAGACCCGAAGCAGCAACAGGAGCTTTGGAGCGCCACACTGGAGCGGCGCGAGACCGACGGGCCGCCCGTGGCGGACAGGAACTGAGGATCCAGGAAAAATCAAACGGGAGGAAAAAATGAGACCATTCAGCAAGATAGCCGCCGGACTGTTGTTTTCCGCGTCAATGGTGACGCTGGCGCAGGCCGATACGATCCGTTTCTGGACAACGGAAGAGCAGCCCGAAAGGCTCGCCAAGCAGCAGGAGATGGCAGCCGAGTTCAAGGCAAAGACGGGTCACGAGGTGGAGGTCATTCCGGTTTCGGAGTCCGAACTCGGCACACGCGCGACTGCAGCCTTCGCGGCGAACGATCTTCCGGATGTGATCTACCACACGCTGCAATATGTCCTGCCGTGGGCGGAAGCCGGCATCCTCGATATCGAAACCAACGATGAAATCGTTCAGGAACTC
Organism: Allohoeflea poritis; assembly: GCF_027889715.1. Lineage (GTDB taxonomy): Bacteria > Pseudomonadota > Alphaproteobacteria > Rhizobiales > Rhizobiaceae > Hoeflea_A > Hoeflea_A poritis. Next base: position 490,718 of record NZ_JAPJZH010000001.1, on the reverse strand, counting down.
GGTGTCGATACATTCGCGCCCGGTGCCGTCGCAATGGCGCAGTCCGAGGGACTGACCGCCGCCGTTCCGGTGGATGGCTGGACGCAGATGGTGGTCTATCGCAAGGACCTGTTCGATGAAGCCGGGCTTGACGCGCCGACCTCGTTCAGTGCCATCCAGGCGGCCCTCGACAAACTGCACAACCCGCCGGAAATGTACGGTTTCGTGGCGGCCACCAAGATCGACGAGAACTTCATGAGCCAGGTGCTTGAGCACGTGTTCCTGGCAAATGGTGTGTCGCCGGTCGATTCCGATGGTTTCAAACCGCTCGACCCGAAGGCGACCGGCGAGGTGCTCGATTTCTACAAGGCGATCGCCAAGGCCTCACCGCCCGGCGAACTGTTCTGGAAGCAGTCGCGCGAACTCTACTTCGCGGGCGATGCGGCGATGATCATCTGGTCGCCCTTCATCCTTGACGAGCTTGCCGGTCTGCGCGATTCCGCGCCGCCGACGATCAATGACGATCCGACATCACGCGAACTTGCGGGCAAGACAGATGTCGTCACGGCTTTTTCCGGTCCCTCCAACCCAGGCGGCGCCGCTTGGGCGGATGTGCGCTATTTCGGCGTGACGGCCGACGCGAATACCGATATTGCAGCTGATTTCATCAAATTCTCGATGGATGACGGCTACACCAGCACCCTGTCGATTGCGCCGGAAGGAAAGTTCCCGGTGCGCAAGGGCACCAAGGACGAGCCCAACAAATTCGTCGAGGCATGGTCGAAACTGCCGGTGGGCGTTGATCGCAAGGCGCCGCTGTCCGATCTTTATCCGGCCGAGACCATCGACCGGATCGTGGCCGGCCTGGAGAGCGGCAACCGCTGGGGCGTGAAGGAAGGCCAGCTTGCGCTTGCCTCGAAGATCATCAACAGCCAGGCGATCAACCGCATCGTGCGTGAGCACATTGATGGTGAAATCGATACGCCGATGGCCGTTGCGAAGCTCAATGAAGAGCTCGCGAAGGTGAACTGAGGCGATGGACCGCGCCGCCACGGGCGGCGCGGCCGGGCACTATTGATCGGCGCAACAAGATGACTGCTGAATCCACACCTCCCAAGGGGATCGGCCCGATGGCGAAGCGTGAGATGAAGCTCGCCTACGTGATGCTTCTTCCCACCTTCGCAATCGTCCTGGCGATTGTGATGGGCCCGCTGCTCGCCAATTTCTGGATCTCGTTCAAGCCGGTCCAGCTCGGCGACCTGCGTCCGGCATCGCTGATCGCCAATGAACGCCTGCGCGGCGATGCCGAAAAGGCGGGCGACGCGGTTACCATCGAATACCGAATCCGAAATTCCTCGCGCGACGATGTCATAACCGGCGCCGGTTTCACCGACATGATTCCCGATGGCCTCGCGCCGACCGAGCTCGATGAACGCTGTGCGCTTACGGGACAGTTTCTGAGTTGCGAAATTGGCGATATCGAAGGCGGTTTCCGCGACCGCGTCCGTATCGAGGCTACGGTGGAGCCGGGCTATCTCGAAAACGCGCTCAATCCGCGCGACAGCAGGCCGCAGATAACGGGCTCGGCGGACAATGTGTTGACCAATTTCGAGTTTTCGCTCGAGAACTTCCGCAGAGTCTTTTCGTCATCCGAGTTCTGGCACGTGTTTCGCGTGTCCATGTACTATACGATTTTCGGCACGGCCGGCGCGCTTGTCCTGGGCCTCTTCGCCGCCCAGTTGTTGAACACGACCTTTGCCGGACGCGGGATCCTGCGCGGCCTGTTCCTGTTTCCCTACGTGGCGCCGGTCATTGCGGTCGCCTTCACCTGGGTCGTGCTGCTGGATCCGTTTTCGGGAACGCTGAACTCGATCCTCCAGCAGATCGGCTTCATCGAATCGCCGGTCAATTTCTTCGGCGAGCGGTCGGTGACCATCAACCTGTTCGGCCTTCAATTCGATTTTCCGGTTGCCTTGAGCACGGTGATTGCCTTTGAGGCATGGCGCTACTTCCCGCTGTCCTTCCTGTTCATCCTCGCGCGCATGCAGTCGATATCGACGGAAATGTACGAGGCCGCCGAAATCGACGGTGCAACGCCGTTACAGCAATTCTGGTACCTGTCGCTGCCGCAGCTTGCCGGAATTCTGGCGGTTCTCTTCCTGCTGCGTTTCATCTGGACGTTCAACAAGTTCGACGACATCTTTCTGCTTACGGGCGGTGCCGCCGGAACCAGGACGCTGACGGTCGATGTCTATGAGCAGGCCTTCGCCGTGTCCAATCTTGGAGCCGGTGCTGCGGTGGCGGTCGTGGTCTTCATTGTCCTCCTGACCTTTTCGCTGCTGTTTTTCACCTTTTCACCGAAGGATGAGGCATGACGCGGCCGGGCATAGGATTTATCGCGGCAGTGGTCTCCGGGGCCCTATGGGGCGCCTGCTGGATGATCGTCATCTCCGTCATCTTCATGCTGGTGTCGGGCGCCATTACGCGTCCGCCCGTCGGCATGGCGCTGATTGCCGGTGCGGTGAGCGCCGCCGTGCTTGCCGCCGTGGCGCCGCCGCAAAGGACGCCGGGCATCCAGATGGCAAGCATCGCCGCCATCATCATCCTGCTTGGCGGATTGACGCTCGGCGCGCCGCTGGGCCTGCCGCTCTCTCAGGTCCCGGTTTATCAGCTTGCGGCCGTCGCGATCCTGATCGCTTTGATCTGGCTTTCAAACAAGCTGGTCATTGGCGACCTCTCCGGCGGGCATCTGCCGCGCTACCAGCTCGAACTCATGTTCATTCGCCTGATGAAGGGCCTGGGTTTCGTCGTCTTTACCGTGATCGTCGCGCTGCCCTTTTACGTCATGGTCATGACCAGCCTTAAGAGCCAGCAATCGCTGCTTGCCAACCCGCTCGATTTCTCCATCGATCTCAGCCAGGGCGCCGAGTCGCTGTTCCGTTCCTATATCGAGCTGTTCACCCAGTTCCGTTTCGGAACCTTCCTGATCAATTCGGCGATTGTGTCCGTTGCCACCGTCATTATCACGCTCGCCTTTTCCATACCGGGCGCTTATGCGGTCTCGCGGCTGCGCTTCCCGGGCCAGGCCTTCCTGTCGCGCTCGATCCTGTTGATCTACATGGTGCCGGCCATCGTGCTGGTGATTCCGCTCTATGCGGTGTTCTCGCAACTCGGCCTGCGCAACACGCTGACGGGCCTGATGATCGTTTATCCCGCGACGACGATTCCCGTGGCGCTCTACATGCTGCAGGGCTATTTCCGCGGTCTGCCCGCCGAACTCGAGGAAGCCGGGCTGATGGACGGGCTGACCCGTGTCGGTGTCATCATGAAGATCACACTCCCATTGTCGTTGCCAGCGCTGGCGTCGGTCGCCCTTTATGTTTTCATGATCGCCTGGAACGAGTTCCTGTTCGCCTTCATGTTCCTCGACAATATCGACATCTTCACGCTGTCGCGCGGTGTCGTATCTCTGAATTCGTCCGAGGTGCCGCGTCAGCACCTCATGGCCGGGGCAGTGGTCGCCACCGTGCCCGTGCTCTTCATCTTTCTGTGGTTCGAGCGGTTCCTGGTCTCCGGGCTCACCGCCGGCAGCGTCAAAGGATAGGAAATGGAATCTCGTCTCGACCAGGAGGCAATCCGAATACTCAAGGCCAACGACCGCGGCGGCTTTACCATACCGACGGCGCGGCTCTACCCCTATCAGTGGAACTGGGATTCGGCATTTGCGGCGCTGGGTTTCGCGGAGTTCGATCGCGATCGCGCGTGGCGTGAGATCGAAACGCTGTTTGAAGCGCAGTGGCCCGACGGCATGCTCCCGCACATCGTTTTCCGTCAGAACGACCCGGACTATTTTCCCGGACCTGCCATATGGCAATCGAATACCGAGCCGCCATCGTCGGGGCACTCTCAGCCGCCGGTCACGGCAAGTGTCGTATTGAGGATGGTGCAGGGCGGCGACGCTTCCGATCTCGAACGTGCCCGCCCGCTATTTGCAAAGATGCTGGCCTTCCATCGCTGGTACCACGAAATGCGCGATCCGGACGGTACGGGTCTGGTCGGCATCGTCCATCCGTGGGAATCCGGACGGGACAATTGTCCCGACTGGGATATCGGCATGGACCGGATCGCGGTGCCGGATGACCTCGGCCCCTATCAGCGTCGTGACACTGAACATATTGATCCGGCCGAACGGCCAAGCACCGCGCAATACGACCGCTACCTTACGATCATAAAGTTCGGCCGCGAATGCGGTTGGGATCATGTGGAGATGGCGCGCAACGGTCCGTTTTTCATGGGTGACCCGGGCGTGCAGTTCATCCTGATGCGTGCCGACCGGGACTTGCTTCGGTTGGCCGAGCTGTTGGGCGAGACCGCCGCGCAAGAGCAGATAGGCCGCTGGCTCGAACGGGCGTCCGCCGGATGCCAGCTGCTCTGGAACCCCGAAGTCAATGCGTTCTGCGCGCGCGACCTGCGCACCGGCGAATTCTCGGACGGCATCACCAGCGCCTCGATGCTGGCATTTTACGCCGGTGCCGGCACCGACGAGCAGCGCGCGGCCATGGCCGTTCACGCAGCGCGCATATTGGATCAGGTCGCGTTCGGCTTTCCGAGTTTCGATCCGGCGCATCCGCGTTTTGAAGCGAAGCGCTATTGGCGCGGTCCGGTCTGGGCCATCATCAACTTTCTTATTGTCGATGGCCTGAACGAGGCCGGCGAAACGCAGTTGGCGGAACGTATTCGTGACGATACGCGGCGGCTGGTCGAGACGGCCGGCTTCTTCGAATATTTCGATCCGCAGTCGGGCGAGGGCATCGGCGGTTCAGACTTTACCTGGACCGCAGCGGTGCACCTTGTTTGGGGCAGCGGTTCGACCAACTCCCGGGCGGCGTGAGAGGATCGGACAAATGGGATCCATACGGCTTGAAAATGTTGAGAAGTGGTTCGGCGACGTGCAGGTCATCAAGGGGGTCGACCTCGACATCGCTGACGGAGAGTTCGTCATTTTCGTGGGGCCTTCGGGCTGCGGCAAGTCGACCTTGCTGCGCATGATTTCGGGGCTTGAGGAGACCAGCCGGGGCAGGATCCTTCTGGACGATGTCGACGTGACGGCCGAGCCTCCTTCGGGGCGCAAGCTCTCCATGGTCTTCCAGTCTTATGCGCTCTATCCGCACATGACCGTCGGCGAGAATATGGGTTTCGGCCTGAAGACGGCCGGCGAGGGCAAGGCGCAGATCGCCAGCAAGGTGGATGAGGCGGCGCGTGTCCTCAAACTCGATGCGCTGCTTGACCGCAGGCCCAAGGCGCTATCGGGCGGACAGCGTCAGCGCGTTGCCATCGGCCGGGCGATCGTCCGCGAGCCGAAGGGGTTCCTGTTCGACGAGCCGCTCTCCAATCTCGATGCAGCGCTGCGTGTCGAGATGCGCCTCGAAATCGCAAGGCTGCATCAGAACCTTTCGACGACAATGATCTACGTGACCCACGATCAGGTGGAGGCGATGACGCTGGCGGACCGCATCGTTGTGCTCAAGGACGGGCTGATCATGCAGGTCGGCACGCCACGCGAACTTTACGAGAATCCGAACAGTTTGTTCGTCGCGCAATTTATCGGAAGCCCCAAGATGAACATCATGCCCGCAAGCGCCGACGGCCAACGGTTCACCGTTTCCGGGCACGGCAGCGGAACCCACACGCTGGGCGAGGAGGCCAACGTGACGGCGAGCCTCGGGATAAGGCCGGAGCACATTGCCCTTGCAAGCGGCGAAGATGCGCATTGCACGGGCACCGTGGAGGTTGCCGAATATCTGGGTGCCGACACTTACTTGTACGTAAATTGCGCGGGACTGGATACGATCGTGGTGCGACGGACGGGCGCTGAAACCGTCAGGCACGGCGAAACGGTCGGTCTGAAGTTCAATGAGCCGGACATCCACCTGTTCAACGGCGAGGGACGGTCGGTCAGCGCGGCCTGAGCCGTCCTATACGGCCCGCTTCAGCTTCGACTGATTGTAGTGGGCCATCAGATCGTTGAACTTTTCGCCTTGCACGGCGATGTGGCTGCGTAATTCGCGCTCCGCCGCCTCGGCATCGCCATTCTCAAGTGCGGCGACGATTGCCCTGTGTTCATCCATCGACTGCATCAGGCGGCCGCGCACGCGCAGCTGCATGCGACGGAAGGGCTGCAGGCGGCGCTGAAGCTTGCGGGCCTCGGCGGCAAGGAAGCTGTTGCCGCTTGCCGCGTAGAGCAAATTGTGGAGGCGTTCATTCTCATCGTAATACGCATCTGAATCGCCGCTTTCGAGCGCGGTTTCACAGTCCGACGCCGCCTGCTTGATTTCGTTTAGGGCGTCATCGGTCAGGCGCCGTGCGGCCAGCCGTCCGCACATGCCCTCAAGCTCCGCCATGACCTCGAACATTTCGACGAGCTCGACAATTCCGGGGTGGCGCACATAGGCGCCGCGTCGCGGCACCAGTTCAACCAATCCGGACGCCGCCAGCATCTGGAAGGCTTCGCGAAGCGGTGTCCGTGATACGCTGAAGCGTTGCGACAGGCGGATTTCGTCGAGCCGCTCGCCATCGGCAAACGCACCGGTGATGATGAGTTGTTCCAGGGTCTGGCGGATATTGTCTGCGCGTCTCTGTTCCATCTGCAAATAATAAGCGCCATCGGATTAAAAATTCAATACTGCAAATCTTGTATACAAAAATCTTGACATGGAATGCGAAATGACTAGCGTCGGCAACGCTGCGGGCAGGGGCCGCTTCGCTATCTGACTGGATTGTTGCGCTCCGGCCATTTTTGTGCGTCAGAGCTTTTGTCGGCCCGCCACGGCTATTGGAGTTGATTGATGAACCGGTCACGATTTCTATCCGATATTCTCTCGACCATATTCGAGCGCCGCTATTCCGCCTCGGCTGCCGAGGACAAGCGGCCCACTGACGAGCTCTGCCGCGCGCTCCTGACAGGCGCCGGCGAAGTGTCCGGCCTCAAGCTGGCGCGAACGATCATCGCCCGCTACGGCGCAATGGACATGGATGAGAAAAGAGCATTCTTCCGCTTTCTGACCGAGGAGCTTGATGTCGACACCGACGCGGTCGAAGCGAGCGCCCGCCTCTACGGATCGGAGCGCACGCCCCGTCACCTGGAAGAGTTGGTCGCATCGGCGGAACCGGTGCGCCAGGAGCTTCTGCGCCGCATCAACCAGGTGCCGGGCGCAACGGCGCAGCTTGTGGCCATGCGGCTCGATCTGCTCGGGTTCTTGAAGGAAAATCCCGGGTTCGGCCGCACCGATCTGGACTTCACCCATCTGTTTACGTCCTGGTTCAACAGAGGGTTTCTCGTGCTGCGGCGGATTGACTGGGACACGCCGGCAAACATCCTCGAAAAGATCATCGAATATGAGGCGGTTCACGCCATCGACGATTGGGACGATCTGCGCCGCCGGATCGAGCCGGAGGACCGGCACTGCTTCGCCTTCTTCCACCCGGTCATGCCCGATGAACCGCTGATCTTCGTCGAGGTGGCGCTGGCCAAAGGCGTGCCGGGATCGGTGCAGGAGGTGCTTGCGGAAGAGCGCGAAATTCTCTCCGAAACCCAGGCGGATACAGCGGTTTTCTATTCCATTTCCAACTGTCAGCGCGGTCTGCGCGGCATCTCCTTCGGCAATTCGCTGATCAAACAGGTGGTGGAGGATCTCTCCCGTGACCTGCCGCATCTCAAGACCTTCGTGACCTTGTCGCCGATACCGGGTCTCAATCGCTGGCTCCAGGGGCTGAAAGACGGACAGCCGGACAGCGCCATAGCCGAAATTCTGTCTGCCGTGGACCATACGGAAAAGAGCGGCGATGCGGCTTCGCTCGATCATTACGCGGCGGATCTGCGCTACCTGGCGACGCAGTATCTGGTCGAGCAGAAGCGTTCGGACGGTCTGCCACTCGACCCGGTGGCGCGCTTTCACCTCGGCAATGGCGCCCTGATCCACGACGTGCACGCGCTTGCCGACATCTCACAGAACGGGCTGCAACAGTCCAGCGGGGTCATGGTGAACTATCTCTACGACCTGTCGAAGGTCGAGCAGAACCACGAAGAATTCGCAACCAACAAAACGGTCGCCCAGTCGCGCACGATCCAGTCGGTCCTGCGCGCCGGCTTCCCCGATAGAAAAACACGGAAAACCGCCAATGGCTAACCCGCTTTACGATGCGCTCTTTGCGCCGCACGCCGACAATACCGGCCCGTTCCTTTACCTGAAGGATGGCGGCCATGTGACCTATGAAGCCTTTCTGCGCAAGGCAGCCCAATATGCTCATGTGATCACGGATACGGGGCTTGCGGCCGGCGACCGGCTCGCCGTACAGGTGGCGAAATCGCCGGAAGCGCTCGCCGTTTATGCGGCCTGTGTGCGCAGCGGCGTGATTTTCCTGCCGCTCAATACGGCTTACACGCCGGCCGAGATCGACTATTTCGTCGGCAATTCGGGCGCCAGGCTGCTTCTGTGCGACGCGGTCTCGGCCGATGCGCTGGCGCCGGTGGCCGCGCAAAACGAAGCCGCGCTCATGACCCTCAACGCCGACGGTTCGGGAAGTTTTTCGGACGCCGCGCGGGACAAGCCGGCGGATTTCGAAACTGCTGAGAGGGCCGGCGACGACCTTGCGGCATTCCTTTACACATCGGGGACGACGGGACGCTCCAAGGGAGCCATGCTCACACAGGACAATCTCCTTTCCAACGCCAGAACCCTGGTGGATTACTGGCGCTTCTCGTCCGACGACGTGCTGCTTCACGCCTTGCCGATTTTCCACACCCATGGCCTGTTCGTTGCCATGAATGTCAGCCTGCTTGCCGGCTGTTCGGTCATCTTCCTGCCGGCTTTCAACACCGACGACCTGATCGCCAACATGCCGAAGGCGACCACGATGATGGGTGTGCCGACCTTCTACACGCGGCTACTGGACGATCAGCGCTTCACCGGCGCGTTGACCGGCCATATGCGCCTCTTCGTTTCGGGCAGCGCGCCGCTTCTCGCCGAGACCCATGTGTCTTTCGAGCAGCGGACCGGTCACCGCATTCTCGAGCGCTACGGCATGACAGAGACGAACATGAACACGTCGAACCCCTATGACGGCGAGCGGCGCGCCGGCACGGTAGGCTTTCCGCTGCCGGGCGTCGAACTGCGGGTCGCCGAGCCGTCGTCCGGCGAAAGGCTCGCCGACGGCGAGATCGGCGTGATCGAGGTGCGCGGCCCGAATGTCTTCAAGGGCTACTGGCAGATGCCGGAAAAGACGAAGGAGGAGTTCCGCGACGACGGCTTCTTCATTACCGGCGACCTCGGCAGGATCGACGCAGACGGCTATGTCCACATCGTCGGCAGGCAGAAGGATCTGATCATCTCGGGCGGCTACAACATTTATCCCAAAGAGATCGAGCTGCTGCTCGACGAACAGGACGGCGTGCTCGAATCCGCCGTGATCGGTGTGCTGCATCCGGATTTCGGCGAGGGCGTTGTCGGTGTCATCGTGGCCGAGCCTGGAAGGGAACCCGACGCGGATGCCGTGATGGCGGCAATCGGCGGGCAGATTGCCCGCTTCAAGCAGCCCAAGAAGCTTGTGGTTGTCGATGAACTGCCGCGCAACACGATGGGCAAGGTGCAGAAGAACGTGCTGCGTGACCGTTTCGGCGATCTGCTGGCCGGATAGAAGCACGCCCGGCTGTTCAGACGCGTGCGCCGTCGGGGATCGTTTGGGGCAGGGCATTCAGCGCCTCGATGCTGAACCCGGCGATCTTCTTGTATTTCTCGGCATGCGCCGCCAGTTCTTCATGGCTGGCGACGTCCTCGATCCTGTCGAAACGACCGCCGCAGCGGTCTTCGATCATCTGCAGCACGGCATCCGGGCCGCTGCCGCGATTGGCCAGGATGATATTGCGCGTCGCGGGTAGAATTTCGGCCTCATAGGCTTCAAGCGCTTTGGGTGTCACGCCGTGGTCGAGCATCGCGCGGCCGATTTTGCGCGCGTCGACAATCGCCTGGCTGGCGCCGTTCGACCCGACGGGATAGGTGGCATGCGCCGCATCGCCGATGAGCGTGACCGCACCATCGCTCCAGCGTTCGATCGGGTCGCGGTCGACCATCGGATATTCGAACACTTTTTCAGCGCTCTTGATCAGCGCCGGAATGTCGATCCAGTCGAAGGCCCAATCCTCGAATGCGGGATAAAAATCGTTGATGTCGGCTTCGCGGTTCCAGTCTTCCTTGTTCCAGCCGGCTTCCGGATCATAAGTAAGTTCCGCGATCCAGTTCATGGTCACGAGCCCTGTTTCAGGGTCGGGTTCCGAGATGGGGTAGGCGACCAGACGCTGCGTTGCATGGCCGATCAGGGCCATGGACGCGCCGGTGCGAAACGGCATTGCTTGCGACGTGGCCCGCCACAGGACGGCGCCGCCCCAGATGGGTTCGCCTTCGTCGGGCTCCATTTGCGCGCGCAGAGCGGAATGGATGCCGTCGGCGCCGACAATCAACGTTCCCTTTTCGGTTCTTTTTGAGCCGTCCGCCGAGTTGACAAGGTGCAGGAGGGGGCCTTCGGAGGTGTTTTCATAGGCAGCCGCGCGCCAGCCGGCCTCGATGCACCCCGGTCCTGCCCGTCGTATCAGGGTCTCATAGAGCAGCATCTGCAAAGCGCCGCGGTGGACCGAATATTGCGGCCAGTTGTAACCCGCCCATTTGCCGCGCGGTTCGGTCCAGATCCGCAGGCCGTGCTTGGTGAAGAAGCCATATTCCTGAGTTGCAACGGCAATGTCCGCCAGTTCCGCCTCAAGACCCAGATCGAACAGTTCGCGCACGGCATTGGGCTGAAGATTGATGCCGACGCCAAGCGGCCTGAGGGCTGGAACCGCTTCGAAGACCTTGAAAGCAACGCCGATCTGCTGGCAGGTCAGCGCCAGGGACAGGCCAGCGATTCCAGCGCCGGCAATCAATACGGTCATGATGTCTGCGGACGGTGTCCGTTCCCTGTTTCAGTCTCGCGATGTTGCGTCAAAGTTAGTTTATGTGGTAAACAATTGTCAATATCAGTTTATGACATAAACGAACGAGGCGGTCATGCCACACGGCAATAACGGGATAGTCGAAGCGCACGAAAGGCGGCCGCAGGCGTGCCTGGACACCGGGCTGTTGCATGAGTTGCTCGGCCATTTGCTGCGCCACGCGTTCAATCGCGGTCAGGCCGTTTTCGCGGATGTCTTTGCGGATGACGATATCACGCCGCTTCAGTTCATGATCCTCGAACTGGTTGCGCGCAATCCCGGCGTCAACCATTCGGCCATCTGCGCGGCGATGGGAACGGCCGCGTCCGTGGTCACCACGACACTGAAGCCATTGCTCGCGGCGGGCACGATCATCGGCGAGCCGTCGCCGGAGGATCGTCGCGTCATCTGCTACCGGCTATCGCCGGAGGGAGAACGCTGGTTTGCCGGCCTCCGGCCGAAAATCACCGATTGCGAAGACCGCTTTGCAAGGTCGCTGACCACAGAACAGCGCAAGGACCTCATCGCGTCCCTGAAACAGTTGGCGGAGCTGGAAAGCTAACCGGCGCAAATACCGTTCAGGCGCTATTCATGAAGCCTGTGACAACAATCTCCTCGTTCAGCAAGGGGGATTTGTTGCCCGAATATCATTTGAAATCTCTTGTTCCGATAGCAGGGCTCACGGTGCGTGAAGTCTTCCGGATGCACCGTGCAGGAGAGCCGGTGTGATCATCGCCCTGATCACGCTGGTGGGGAGGCCGGGCGCTCCGCAAGGGGCGTCCGGTCGATTTCCGCGCATTGCTTGAGAATGTCGAGCAGCCAGGTATGAAACGGGTTCTTCTCATCCCGGCGATGTCGAAGCGCCTGGATGGTGAATGTCCGGATCTCGATCGGCGGCGTGCGCCATTCCAGGTCGAATACCGGAGCGAATTTTTCAACAAGGCTCTTTGGCAGCGTCCCGATCAGATCGCTCTGGGCAACCGTGGCCAGCGCCGGAAAAACAGCTGACCCAGCCCCGTGATCCGGGCCGTTCAGGCGTGGAATCCGTTCCTGTTTCTTTCCGTTAGTCTGATTGAGGTCAAGGCCTGCTGAGCGGAGCCATTGCGTAGCGCAAGCGAAGCAGGCCGCGCGGTTGGCTCCAGCTTAAGTAACCCGGTCATGTGGCAAATGTCACATTTACTCTACCAGAGATAGGTTAACTTTCCCTGATGCCAATCTGATCGGGGATCATCGTGCTTATGGTTTGGGTGGATGGAAGTAGGCTGAAAAACACGGTGTTCGGATCAGGCCACAACTTGGTCCTCACCGTTGTAAACTAACCTATGAGAAGGATTTCGGCAGTTCAGTCAGCCATTAGCGTTTGGCAATAGAGTATAGGCATACTGATTTAGTAAAAAATCTGATTTGCATTTATCGGATTTAATGTTTGTAGAAAGTTCAACAAGCGATGTCAGAAGAAAAAATCAATGATCTGGACAAGCGGATTCATGCCCTTGAATTCAAACTTGAATCCAAGCTAAGCAGCTCGCGTTTCGCTACTTCGGCATTTGCTTTCATCTTGGCCGGTGCTGTGATTTTGGCTTCAATTGGATACTTTGATTTTAGGCACATTCCCAACCGCATCGAAGCTGAAATCAACGGCCAAGTTGGAGCTGCGATCAACAGCACGATACGTACCGATTTTGAACGGCTAATCGGACCCAACTACGAAGAAATACTAGCGGGGCTTGGTAACATCGAAACCGGCAAAGTGGATATCCCTCACAAAAGGCGACAAACTGGCGACCAATGGCAGGAAGTCTTTCGCGAAAAGGTGGCTTTTGAAAGCAATTTCAAAACGCAACCGCAGGTTTTTTTATCAGTTACATCAATCGAAGCCTATCACCGATCAACGACAACAACCTATAGAACTTCTGTTGAAAAACTTGATCGAGCCGGTTTCGAACTGGTCGTTTCGTCCGCTTATATGGACAGCTTCAGCAATGCACGGATCCATTGGATGGCGATTGATTCTGTTTTTCGACAACTTCGTTCAAGCGAATGATCGGTCGCTCAAACCTGTTCTAAAACATTCAAACATCAATGCTCTTGGAAACGACAATCACCTCGGCGCAATGCGAAACCTCTCCACAATTCTGACCTGATCCCTGACTTAAAATCAGACTAAATAGGTCAAATCGTCGGATCACAACGTCTTCCCAGCAATTCCCTCCTAATCCCGCTCTATGCCATTAGGTCTTGCGCGTTACACCTGATCTCGCTGGTGGGAGGCCGGGCGCTCCGCGGGGGGCGTCCGGTCGATTTCCGCGCATTGCTTGAGAATATCGAGCAGCCAGGTATGAAACGGGTTCTTCTCATCCCGGCGATGTCGAAGCGCCTGGATGGTGAATGTCCGGATCTCGATCGGCGGCGTGCGCCATTCCAGGTCGAATACCGGAGCGAATTTTTCAACAAGGCTCTTTGGCAGCGTCCCGATCAGATCGCTCTGGGCAACCGTGGCCAGCGCCGGAAAGAACAGCGGCACTGACGCGACGACGCGCCGCGACAGACCGGTCTTTTCCAGGGTCATGTCGACAATGCCGCTCATGTCGCCGACCTCCGAAACGAGGATGTGCCGCGCGTCGATATAGGATTCGACGGTCAGTTCTTCCCGGAACAGTGGATGCCCCTTACGCGCAATGACCCGGTATTCTTCCGTGTAAAGAATGTCGGACATCAGCTCCTTGCCGTACTCCCAATAGTACCCGATGGCAAAGTCGATATCGCCGTCGGAAACCGCGCGCATGGCCGCATCGCGTCCGAGTTCGAGGCTGGAAAGGCGCATCTGAGGCGCCGCGATATCGAGGCGGGAGATGAGCGGCGGAACCAGCCGCGACAGGACATTATCCCGTCCGGCGATACGGATTATGCGCTCGCTCTTTTCCGGTTCGAACTTACCCGGAGCGGAAAGGGTCTGGTTGAGCGTTTCGACGATCTGCCGGATTTTCGGCTCAAGCGCGCCCGCGACGGCCGTCGGTTCGAGCCCATGCGCCCGGCGCAGGAACAGCGGGTCTTCGAAGATTTCCCTCAGTCGCCTGAGCGAATGGCTGATGGAGGACTGGGTCAGGCCCAGCTCTGCGGCCACCAAAACCGCCTTTCGATGGCGCATCAGGCCGAGAAATACCAGCAATAGCGTCAGGTCGATCTTACGGAGTTTATTTTGATCAATATCACTCATGAGGCGAATTTGATTTTTTCGCATTCATTCGTGCTTTATCATGGTAACCGGATGGGGAATAGGAAATTCAGCCACAATGGATATTGCAATCGTTGGCGCCGGAAGCGTGGGCAAAGCCTTGGCCGGCGCATTGAAACGTGCCGGCCACAATATTTGCTTTGGAGTGCGCGAGCCGGACGCCGAAAAATATGCGGATCTGGCGCGTGACTACAGGATAGCCGGACCCTCCGATGCCGTAACTGCCTGCGAGGTCGCGATCCTTGCTGTCGGCTGGTCGGCGGTGGAGGATGTCGCCGGCTCCATCGGTCCGGCGGCAGGCAAGATCATCATCGACTGCACGAACCCGGTCGCCATGGGCAAGGATGGCCTTGGGCTGACGCTGGGTTTCGATACGTCCGGCGGCGAGCGTGTCCAGGCGCTGTTGCCGCAGGCCGATGTGGTCAAGACTTTCAATCAGATCGGTGCGGAATTCATGGCCGATGCCGGCAGGCTGTCGCCTCAGCCGGTCATGTTCGTGGCCGGCGATTCCGAACAGGCGAAGTCGGTCGCGCTGGCTCTGGTAAGGGATGTGGGATTCGATGCCCAGAACGCCGGTCCGCTGACGCAGGCGCGGCTGCTCGAGCCGCTCGCCATGCTGTGGATATGGAGTGCCATGAAGGGGGACCTCGGGCGCGAATTCGGTTTCGCTCTGGCAAGATGAAAACGTGCACGGGGATCCTCGCCAACTCTTTTTGCCCGCTGACAATTATGCGAGTGCGCGCCTCTCGCCTGATTTTGGGCAGCCGGACGCCATTTTGGGCGTCCGGTTTTTCTTTGCGAAGTCAGGCGGTCAGGGAAGCGGAATGAACTCGTCCGTGTCGCCGGGCGGCAACTGAAAGCGTCCGTGTGCCCAGTCGCCCGCCGCCCACGCTTCCTTGGCCGCATCGATCTTGCCCCGCGAGGAGGCAACGAAATTCCACCAGATATAGCGTGGTCCGGAAAGTGTATCGCCGCCAAGAAGCATGATCCGCGCGCCGGTCGGCCCTGCCTTGACGGTAATGGAATCGCCTGGCCGGAACACCATCATGCGACCGCTTTCGAATGTATCGCCGGCGATCTCGACGGATCCATCCAGGACATAGATGCCGCGATCTTCGTGGTCGTCGGGCAAAGGCAGGAGCGATCCGGCCTCCATCACCGCATCCGCGTAGAACATGTTGGTGAATGTGGTGACGGGTGCACGCTCGCCCCAGCCATTGCCGAGGATGAGCCGTACTTCCTTGCCTTCCCCCTTCAGCATGGGCAACGCATCCTTCCCGTGATGTTCGAAGGCTGCGTCCGTTTCCTCGTCGGTTTCGGGCAGCGCGACCCAGGTCTGGATTCCGAAAAGACTGCTCGGTGCCCGTCGCGTCTCGGCGCTCGTACGCTCCGAATGGGTAATTCCGTTGCCGGCGATCATCCAGTTGACCTCGCCCGGATAGATCATCTGGTTTGTTCCAAGCGAGTCGCGGTGCTGAAATTCGCCGCGAAACAGATAGGTCACCGTGCCCAGTCCGATATGCGGGTGCGGGCGCACGTCGATCCCCTGTTCCGTGACGAATTCGGCCGGTCCCATCTGGTCGAAGAAGATGAACGGTCCGACCATCTGCCGCCGCGGTGCCGGCAGGGCGCGCCGCACCTCGAAGCCGCCGAGATCGCGGGCACGGGGGATGATTACTGTTTCGATACTGTCGAGATTGCCCGCCGCCGGGCAATTCGGTTCAAGCGCGGGATTCCAGCTCATGATTTTCTCCTTTCGCACGACATATGCGCGAACGGTTGCGGTTCAATATTGCCGTCAAGTGACGCAGTGTTCATCCTGTACCGCGACTGTATGAGTTGGATCTGGTGGAGGGCCCACCACCGGTACGCCCTCCGCCGATTTGCGGGGCTGTCTAAAGCTGCAGCTGGTAGGAGGCCGGCACGTAACGGAAACCGTCGGCACGGGTCTCCACATAACCAAGTGCGGGGAAGGGCATATGGTAGCCGACGAAGGGTATCTTGTCCGAAGCCAGCATACCGAGCACCTTGCGGCGCTGCGCGGCGGCGTTTTCCTTGTCCATGTCGAACAGAACTTCCCAGTCCGGATAGGCGACAGACCAGACGTAGTGGTTGGCAAGGTCTGCCGTCAGCAGGACCTGGCCGCCGTCGCTTTCAATCATATACGCCATGTGCCCGGGCGTGTGCCCGAAGGTCGCCATCGCCGTGATGCCGCTGACCACCGTTCCGCCATCCTTCAGGAAGGTCATCTTTTCCGCCAGCGGAACGACATTCTTCGCGACAAGAGGCCCCGCGCCGCCTTCCGCGCCCTCGGTTGTCCAGAAATTGTACTCCGTTTCTCCGGTCACGTAGCGGGCATTGGGGAAGGTCGGTCCGCTTTCACCCATAAGGCCACCGATGTGATCGGGGTGCATATGCGTGATGACAACCACATCGATCTGGTCGGGCGTGTAGCCCGCGCTCGCCAATGCGCCAACGATATTGCCGCCGCCGCCGGCACCGAGACCCGTATCGAAGAGAACAAGTTCGCTTCCGGTGTTGATGACGGTCGGTGTGAAGAAAAAGCGCGTCTTGTCGGCAGGAATGAGATTTTCTGCAGATACCGAATTGAACTCTTCGGCAGAGACATTCTTACCGAAGATATTTTGCGGGTCTTCCCGGGTCAGCGAGTTGTCGAGCAATGTATTGACTTCAAAGCCGCCGACCTTGAAACGTGCGAACGGTGTACCGCCGCCCGACTGCATGGGGGCGGCGGCGAACGCCGGAGCAGCTCCCGCCAGGCCGGCGGCCGCCGGCAATGCGGCTGCGCCGAGAAGGGCTGAACGCCGGGTAATCGTGACTTCAGACATAGTGTTCCCTTTCAGTTGAGGCTATTGCATCGGGCGGGTGAAGCATCAAACTGGCAGTTAGTGCTGCGAAGGGCTCAGGCAAGGGCCGGAACACTGTAGTTTTTGTGGGAGACAATTTGTGATGATGAGGCGCACGTTTCTGGATTCGGCCGCGGCCGTGACATTCGCACCCGCGGCTTTCGCGGCTGGGGGAGCCACGGGCAAACCCGATGGGACAGGTAACTTTTTCGTGCCTGAGGAAAGCCAGCCGCATCTGCGTACATTCATGCAGTGGCCGGTCAACCGCACGGTTCATCCGGACCGGCACTTCCTCGGGGCGCTTCAGGAAACGATCGCCGACATTGCAAACACGATTGCCGAGTTCGAACCCGTGGTCATGATGATGCCGCCGGAACACGAAATCTCGGCCCGCAAGATGCTGGGCGCGGCCGTCGAAATCTGGACCGTTCCGACAGATGATCTTTGGTGCCGCGATAGCGGGCCGCTGTTCGTGACCGATGGAGAGGGAGGCCTCGCGGTCTGTCAACTCAATTTCAACGGCTGGGGCAACAGGCAGGTACACGACAATGACGGGTTGGTCGCACAAAGGGTTGCGGAACGGTTGGGTCTGTCGGTGATCGATTCCGGTGTCGTCGGTGAGGGCGGCGGCATAGAAACCGATGGCGAGGGAACGCTCCTTGCCCACGAAAGCAGTTGGGTCAATCCCAACCGGAACAGTATTTCGAAACAGGAAATCGAACGCCGCCTGCTGGATGCGTTCGGCGCTGAAAAGATGATCTGGGCACCGGGGATCGCAGGCGCCGATATCACCGACTATCACATTGATTCGCTTGCGCGTTTTGTCGCGCCTGGCAGTGTACTGATTCAATTGCCTGAAACCATTGATCCCGATGACCCCTGGTCAGCGGCGGCCTTCGAAACATACGACATCTTGCGCGGTGCAACGGACAGCGCGGGCCGGTCTCTGGAACTGACGGTCGTTCCGGAGCCCGTGGATATTCGTGTCGAGGACGATGAATTCGTCGCCTCCTACGCCAACTACTATGTCTGCAACGGTGCGGTCATCGCCGCGCAATTCGGCGACAGCGAAACGGACAGTGAAGCCGAGCGCTTGCTCAGGCAGTTTTATCCCGGGCGCGAGATCGTCATGCTCGATGTCGATCCGGTCGGTGAAATCGGCGGCGGCATTCACTGCGCCACGCAACAGCAGCCATTGGTTTCGTAACCGGGCTATAGTGACCGCACAGTCCGCCAGTCCGCAAAGGAGGACGCACGATGCTGACCGTTCTTGGCCGTCGCAGTTCAATCAATGTTCAGAAAGTGGCCTGGCTTCTGGCCGAACTCCAGGTTCCGCACCGCCACATTGAACTCGGCGGGGCCTTCGGCGGGCTCGATACGCCGGAATTTCGGATGATGAACCCCCACGGCAAGGTCCCCGTTCTGAAAGACGGCGATCATGTGGTCTGGGAGTCCCATGCAATCCTTCGCTACCTGGCAGCCAGGCATCCGGACACCGGCTTCTGGAAGGATGAGCCGGCCGAGAGGGCGCAAGTCGATCAGTGGATGGAATGGTCGGAAACCGTATTGCAGTCCGATTTCATTGGCGGCGTCTTCTGGGGTTTCTATCGGACGCCGGAGGAGCAGCGGGACTGGAGGTCCATCCACCAGAGCGTCGAGCGGTGCGGTGCGCATTTCAAATTGCTGGATGAAATGCTCGCCGACGGCGGCAATCTTCTCGGCGAAGCGCTGACGCTGGCCGATATCACCGTGGGCGTGCATCTCTACCGCTATTTCAATCTGGACTTCAAGCGGCCCGAAATTCCCAGCGTATCAGCATGGTATGAGCGGCTGCAGCAGCGCGACGGATATCGCGAGAATGTCATGATCCCGTTTGACGAGCTGTACGGGAGAATGGCTTTTTAACCGGACCGGCCTTGAATCGGTAGCGGCAGATACCCACCTTGGGATTGCGGACGGCCGCGCTTTTTAACAACATTCATGATGAGGACGACCTTATCGCCTGTAAGGAGATAGGTATGTCCTGGATTTTCCTTTTTCTCGCCGGTCTTCTGGAAATCGGATGGGCGGTCGGGCTCAAATATACCGACGGCTTTCGGCTGCCGGTTCCCACGGTCATCACGGTGACGGCAATGATCGCCAGCATCGCGCTTCTCGGGCTGGCCCTGAGGACGCTTCCGCTCGGTTCCGCCTACGCGATCTGGACCGGCATCGGCACGATGGGAACCGTTATTGTCGGCATGTTCCTGTTCAGCGAACCGGCCACGGCAATTCGCTTGGGTTGCATCGGTTTGATCATGATGGGCATCGTCGGCCTCAAGCTGTCGACGTGACTGGCTTGATTGATCAGGGGTGGTCCTTGCCTGATCTGGCAATCCAGTAGCCGAGCAACGGAAAGACAAACAGCTCGGCTAGCAGCGACGGCAATACGGAAAGATTGAAAAGCGTCGCAAAGCTGGGCCCGGTGAAACGGGCAAGGCCGCCAATGAACACCAGCCCGCACAGCACGATCAGTACGAGACGCAGCTGTTGCAGGGCGAATGCGCCGGCGATGAAAACGAATCCGATGCCGATCCATACGCCGCCGAGGAACCGGAAATGGCTGTCCTGGACCCTGAAATCGGAACTGTTGACCACTTCGATGAAATCCGTCGGGCCGAGCCAGCCAAGGGTGCGTATGCCTCCGAACGCAACGTCGAAACCGAGAACGACAATCACGATCCCGACTAGTGCCAGAATGATCCGAAGCGGCAATATGGGTGTCTTCAGGGAAATCATGGGATCTCTCCGGGCTGAGCTGAAGAATCGTTAGACAATGTCCGGGCCCCTCACAAGTGCCGGCGGCAGACATTGTGTGCAGCCGGATCCGGCGCCGCTGACCGGTGCGACCCTCGCCAGGCCCCCTTTTTGCGGTCAGCGCAATCAAATGAGTGCCGGGGCGTCGGTTGAGCAATTAACGGTCCCGCGCAGCAACCAAATTCTACAAAAATTGCGGACTGTAGAACGGTTTAACCGAGCCCGACGAATAATCTGGATTTCATTCCGGCTTCGTGTCTATACTCCCGCCAAGGTTCGCGATTGGGTAATGCGAGCCACCAAAAAAAACGGGAGTTTTTCATGTCACTTCGTAGAAGCTTACTAGGGGCAACGCTTCTTTCCGGCCTGCTCGTTACGCAGGCCTATGCAGAGAACACATTCAAATTTGCATTCCAGGGCACGCTCAAGTCTCTTGATCCTTATTCGCTCAATGAGACCTTTACACTCGGAACGCTCAACAACGTCTATGAGGGGCTGACGCGACGCGGACCGGATCTTCAGATCCTGCCGGCACTTGCCGAGAGCTGGGAAGTGATCGAGCCGACCCGATGGCGCTTCAATCTGCGCAAGGGCGTCAAGTTTCACAACGGCAACGATTTCACCGCTGAAGACGTCGTTTTCTCGGCCGACCGCGTGCGTTCGGAAGGTTCCGACCTGAAGACCCGCATCCCGGCTGACGCCAAGTTCGAGATCGTCGATGATCACACGGTTGACGTGGTGCTTACCTCGCCGAACCCGATCCTGCATTATGAGTGGGACACCTGGGGCATTGTCGACAAGGAATGGTCCGAGGCAAACGATTCCGTTCGCGTGACATCGGCCTCCGATCAGGCGGCGACGACCATTTCGCTGCAGGCCAATGGCACCGGGCCGTTCAAGATCACCAACCATGATGCCGGCGTGAAGACGACCTTCGCGGCCAATGCGGACTGGTGGGACAACGCCAACAAGAAGTACAATGTCGATACGATTGAATTCGCGACCATCGCATCGGATGCAACGCGCGTTGCCGCACTGCTTTCAGGCGAAATGGATCTCGTCTACCCGATCCCGGTTCAGGACATCAAGCGTGTCAACGACAATGGCGCAACCTCGGCGCTGACCGGTCCGGAGCTGCGCACCATCTTCCTCGGAATGGACCAGATGCGTGACGAACTGCTCTATTCGAACGTCAAGGGCAAGAATCCGTTCAAGGATCAGCGCGTTCGCGAGGCCTTCTATCACGCCATCGATATCGAGGCGATCAAGGCGAAGGTGATGCGCAACCTGTCGACCCCGTCGGCAATCATGATCTCGCCCTTCATGTTCGACAACGCGTCGAAGATCACCCGTCTAGGCTACGATCCGGAAGCTTCAAAGAACCTCTTGAAGGAAGCCGGCTATGCGGATGGTTTCGAGGTCGGCATGGACTGCCCGAACGACCGCTACGTCAATGACGAGGCGATCTGCCAGGCCGTTGTGGCCATGCTGGCGCGTGTCGGTATCAAGGTGAACCTGAACGCACAGCCGAAGGCGCAGTATTTCGCCAAGGTGCTGGCTTCGGGCGGTTTTGATACCTCCTTCTACCTGCTTGGCTGGACGCCTGGCTCCTTCGATAGCTGGAACGTGCTGAGCAACCTGCATGGCTGCCGTGACGAGGCCGGCAATGGCGGCATGTTCAACCTCGGCGGCTATTGCAATGAGGATGTCGATGCGCTGACCGCACAGATCCTGGTCGAGAACGATCCGGACAAGCGTCTCGACCTGATCACTCAGGCCTATCAGATCTCCACCGGTGAAACGGCATATATTCCGCTTCACCAGCAGGGTCTCGCCTGGGGTGTTTCGGACGGCTTCGACGTTGTCCAGCGCGCTGACAACGTGCTTATGCTCTATCACGTAAACACGAAATAAGAGCCTTCTTCGGGCCCCGGCGAAAGCCGGGGCCTAAGACTATTTCCCAATGCTTGCTTTTGTAATTCGACGTCTTGTTCAGTCGGTGGTGGTGATGCTGGTTGTCAGTCTCATTGCCTTTGTCATGTTCCGTTTTGTCGGCGATCCTGTCGACCAGATGGTCGGTCTTGAAACCGCCCTCGAAGAGCGCGCCAAGCTGCGCGAACAGCTCGGCCTCAACGATCCGCTGCCGGTGCAGTTCTGGAATTTCGTCTCAAAGGCCGCGCAGGGCGATCTGGGGGTTTCCTACCAGTTCAAGCGTCCGGTCTCCGTATTGCTTGGTGAACGCTTGCCCGCGACGTTGGAGCTGTCTTTTGTGTCCGCGCTATTCGCGTTGCTGGCGGGCATTCCGATGGGTGTCTATACCGCCTTGCGACGGGAGAGCATCCTGTCGAAACTGTTTCTGACCGTTTCACTGATCGGCATTTCACTGCCGACATTCCTTATCGGCATCCTGCTTATCTTCATTTTCTCGGTGAACCTGCAATGGCTCCCGAGCTTCGGGCGCGGCCAGGTGGTCGATCTCGGCTGGTGGACGACCGGCTTCCTGACGGCTTCGGGCCTCAAGGCGCTGATCCTGCCATCGATCACGCTCGGTCTCTTCCAGATGACGCTGATCATGCGCCTGGTGCGCTCCGAGATGCTTGAAGTGCTGCGCACCGACTACATCAAATTCGCGCGGGCGCGCGGGCTGAAAGACAGGGCGATCCATTTCGGCCACGCGCTGAAGAACACGCTTGTCCCGGTGATCACCATCACCGGTCTGCAGCTTGGCTCCATCATAGCCTTTGCCATCATTACGGAAACGGTCTTCCAGTGGCCGGGCATGGGTCTGCTGTTCCTGCAGGCGGTGCAGAACGTCGATATTCCGATCATGTCCGCCTATCTGCTGCTGATCGCCTTCCTGTTTGTCGCCATCAATCTGATTGTCGACATGCTCTATGTCGTGGTCGATCCGCGCATCCGCATTGGGGGGGCTGAGGCATGAGCACCGACACGCAGGAAATTGCGCGCCCCGGCTTTTGGGCCCGCGCGTTCGAATCCGACATCTGGCATTCCTTCAAGCGCTCCAAGATAACCATCGTCGCGGCAATCGTGACGATGATCATTTTCCTGAGCGCGCTGTTCGCGCCCTTGATCGCGCCGCATAACCCGTTCGATCTGGCAACGCTCTCGCTGCTCGATTCGCTGACGCCGCCGGCCTGGGAGGAGGGTGGTGATCCGCGCTTCCTGCTCGGCACGGACGACCAGGGACGCGGTATCCTTTCGACAATCCTGTACGGATCGCGCATTTCTCTGGCCGTCGGCTTCGCCTCCGTGGTTTTCGCGGCGATCCTCGGTATTTCGCTGGGTCTTCTGGCCGGCTATGCGGGCGGGCGCACGGATTCGATCATCATGCGCATCGCCGACGTGCAACTGACCTTTCCGGCCATCCTGATCGCATTGCTGATTGACGGTTCGGTGCGCAGCGTGCTCGGCGGCATCGACCGGGAGCAATCGGCCTTCTACGTGCTGGTGATCTCGATTGGCCTGTCCTTCTGGGTGCAGTATGCGCGCACGGTCCGCTCGTCGACGCTGGTGGAGAAGAACAAGGAATATGTCCAGGCCGCGCGTCTGATCGGGCTGCACCCGATCAAGATCATGGCCCGGCATGTCCTGCCCAACGTGATGGGACCTGTGCTCGTCATCGCGACGATCAATCTGGCGCTTGCCATCATCACCGAGGCGACGCTTTCGTTCCTTGGCGTCGGCATACCGCCGACCCAGCCATCGCTCGGGACGATGATCCGCATCGGCAACGACTTCCTGTTCTCCGGCGAATGGTGGATCACCATATTCCCGGGCATCACGCTGGCCATCCTCGTGCTCGCCGTCAATCTGCTTGGCGACTGGCTGCGCGATGCGCTCAATCCGCGGCTGAGGTGATCCCATGAGTGACGCACTTTTGACGGTCCGCGACCTGGTGGTCGAGTTTCCGACCCGCAAGGGCATATTGACGGCTGTCGACCGGGTCAGTTTCGAGATCGGCCGCGGCGAGGTCCTCGGCGTTGTCGGCGAGTCCGGCGCCGGCAAGTCCATGACCGGCTCCGCCATCATCGGCCTCATCGAACCGCCCGGGCATATCGCCGGCGGCTCGATCGAACTGGCCGGCGAGCGGATCGACAACCTTCCCTTGGAGGCCATGCGCAAGGTGCGGGGCAAGCGGATCGGCATGGTCTTCCAGGACCCGCTGACCTCGCTGAACCCGCTTTATACGATCGCCGAACAGCTCATCGAAACGATCCGCACCCATCTCAAACTCAGCGAACGCGATGCGCGCGCCCGGGCGATCGGCCTGCTTGACGAGGTCGGCATTCCGGCGGCCTCGCGGCGCATTGACGATTACCCGCACCAGTTCTCCGGTGGCATGCGCCAGCGGGTGGTCATTGCGCTGGCGCTGTGCGCCGAGCCGGAACTGGTGATCGCCGACGAGCCGACGACGGCGCTTGACGTTTCGGTCCAGTCGCAGATCATCGACGTTCTGAAGAACATGTGCGCCGAACACGGAAGTTCCGTGATGCTGATCACCCACGACATGGGTGTCATCGCCGAGGCGGCCGACCGCGTTGCCGTGATGTATGCCGGCCGCCTGGCGGAGATCGGTCCGGTGCGCGATGTGATTCAGGATGCGCGTCACCCTTACACCAAAGGCCTGATGGGTTCGATCCCGACACTGATGCACGACTCCGACCGCCTGACGCAGATCCCGGGTTCCATGCCGCGCCTGACGGACATCCCGCCCGGCTGCGCCTTCAGTCCGCGCTGTCCAAAGGCATTTGACC
The DNA here is from genome assembly GCF_027889715.1 of Allohoeflea poritis. Classification (GTDB taxonomy): domain Bacteria; phylum Pseudomonadota; class Alphaproteobacteria; order Rhizobiales; family Rhizobiaceae; genus Hoeflea_A; species Hoeflea_A poritis. The sequence goes on along the minus strand of NZ_JAPJZH010000001.1, from coordinate 466,049 downwards.
GTTGTTTCGCAGAGCAGCCTTCCTGCAAGGCACATGAGGACCGCGAAGTCGCCTGCCTGCTTTACGATGAAGGAGCGCGGCCATGACCGAGGCACTGGTCAATGTCGAACATCTAAGCCGGGTCTTTGACGTCTCCAAACCGTGGCTCAACCGCGTGCTCGAACGGGATGAGAAAAAGTTTCTTGTCGCCGTCAACGACGTGACGTTCGAGATAAGGCGCGGCGAGACCTTTGCGCTGGTCGGCGAATCCGGCTCCGGCAAATCGACCATCGCCAAACTGATTGTCGGCCTGATCCGCCCGAGCGGCGGGCAGATCAGCTTCGACGGCAAGAATGTCGCGACACAAGGCAGTTCGTCGATGCGGCAGCTTCGAAGCCGCTTCCAGATGATCTTCCAGGATCCGTTCGCCAGCCTCAATCCGCGCTGGCGGGTCAAGGACATTATCGCCGAGCCGATCAGGACCTTCGGCCTTGAGGGAGAAGCGGTCAACTGGCAGAAGCGCGTCGACGAGTTGCTCGAAACCGTCGGTCTTTCCTCCGGGGACGGCGCAAAATACCCGCACGAATTCTCCGGAGGCCAGCGTCAGCGCATCGCCATTGCGCGCGCTTTGTCGGCGCAACCGGAATTCATCGTCTGCGACGAGCCGACCTCGGCGCTCGATGTTTCCGTGCAGGCGCAGATCCTCAATCTGATGCGCGACCTGCAGGACGAGTACGGTCTGACCTATCTCTTCATCAGCCATGACCTTTCGGTCGTGCGGCACATGGCGACCCGCATCGGCGTGCTATATCTCGGCCGTCTTGTCGAGGTGGCGGAAGGCAAGACGCTGTTCAAGGATCCCCAGCATCCCTACACCAAGATGCTGCTGGACGCCGTTCCCGACCTGGAGATGACCGGGCGCGCCCGCAAGCCGGTCGAGGGCGAGATTCCCAACCCGATCGATCCGCCGACCGGCTGCGCCTTTCACCCGCGTTGCGCGCTGGCCAACGAACGCTGCAAGAGCGAGAAGCCGGAACTGAAGCTGCACGGAACGACGGAAACGGCGTGTTTCGCGGTTGATGAAGGCCGTTCCTGATCCGCCGGTTAGTGTGACTCAGGCATTGCTGCAGCAGTCCGAACCATCCTGAACGGGCGGGCAGGGGACGGTTCCGTAGGAACAGAAGACGCAGCAGTCGCCTGCTTTCGGCTTTAGAAGCGCGCCGCAGCCCTTGCAGTCGTAGAACCATTGGCAGGCATCCGTCGGCATGGTTTCTCGCGCGACATGGCCGCAACGTGGACACGTGATTTCCGATTCGAGGATGGGACAGGCTTCAGACATCGTGCTACATAAGCCCGATCAGATAGTTGTTTATCAGGCCTTCATTCATCAGGACGAGCCAAGCGACCAGCATGATAACGGTGCCGGCAGCCAGTTTGCCGTAAACACCTGGCTTGGCATGACTCCGTATTGCGACGAACCACGCGAGCGCAATAAGTGCGGTCGATGCAGCGCCGACGTAGTATCCGGCCGCGGCTATGCTGCCAAGGACCGCGACCCAACTGCCCCCAAGGCCAACCAACATCAGTGCAAGCGGCAATACGCAACAGGCGGCCGTGAACAGCGCGAGAATCGAACCGAGCAGTCCCGCCTTTGAGAGTCCGTTTCCTTGCAATATCTAATACCCATGGCCGTGATTTGTGCTCAGTGAGCATTTATACATGCTGTAGCGGCTACAGGATCAAGGACCAACAATATGCACACGATCGGCCAAGCCTCGAAACTGAGTGGTATTCATGTCGAGACGATCCGGTATTACGAACGCGAAGGCATATTGCCGCGAGCGGAGAGAGAGCAAAATGGCCGGCGCGTGTACACCAAGGATGATATCGTGCGTATGCGTTTTGTCAGGCAGTGCCGGGATTTGGGATTTCCAATCCGTGACACGCAAGCGTTGCTTATGTTGACGGTCGAGCAGACGCCTTGCGACCGAGCGCAGTCGATTGCGCGCAAGAATCTTGAAGCAGTGCGGGAAAAAATATCAGAACTGTCAGCCCTTGAGCGCGAACTTGATGTGCTGGTGTCCAGTTGCCGGTCGAACGATCCGGGCTGCGCCTTACTGCAGGGACTTTTGGGCAACGCTCCGCAATCAACTGGCTAGCTAATCGCCAGCCCGTCCCGTTTGCTCTCTTCGTTCGGTTCGACATGGATCGTGATGTTCGATCCGGGAATGGCTTCGGCGAGTGCGGCCTCCACGCGATTGCAGATCGCATGGGAGTCGGCGACGCTCATTGTGCCATCGACCACCAGGTGAAACTCGATGAAGGATACGTGTCCGGCGCGGCGTGTCTTGATATCGTGGACCTCCAGTGCGCCGGCTGCGCTGGCGAGGATCGTCTGCCGTATCCTTTCAGTCTCGTTTTCGTCCAGGGCGCTGTCCATCAATCCGTCGACGGAAGACCGGATCACTTTCCAGCCCTCGATCAGAACGTTGATGCCGACGCCGATGGCAATCAGCGAGTCGAGAAACAGCCAGCCCGTTGCGAGAACAAGACCGAGCCCGACCAGGACGCCGGCGGAGGTAACGACATCGACCATGATGTGACGGCCATCGGCCGCCAGCGCGGGAGACCGCGACCGTCGGCCCTCCTGGATCAGGCGCCATGCCCAAAGGCCGTTGATGATGGCGGCGACGGCATTGACAGCCATTCCGGACAACGGTTCATTCAGATCGCGCGGCGCGGCCAGCGCGGAAATCGCCTCGCTGAAAATGAGAAGGGCGGCCACAACGATCAGGACGCCTGCCACAACGGCTGAGAAATATTCAGCCTTGTAGTGGCCGAAAGGGTGTCTCTTGTCGGCGGGGACGTGGCTGATGCGGATGGCAAGCCAGGCGAGGGCGGCTGTCACCACGTTGATGACGGATTCCAGCGCATCCGAAAACAGCGCGACGGAACCGGTGATCCACCAGGCGAGGATCTTCAGGAAAAGCACGGCGCAGGCGACTGCGATCGACCAGCCTGCGAGATTGGCTATGCGGTGTTTGCTGCTCAAATTCTTTGCACCGTGTCCTTCGGATCGGCAGGTTCAAGGCGGTTTTTCGGTGGTGCATGCGTCTGCGGCCACTGTCGACAAACTACCCGTCGCGGATGCCCTGACGCAAGACGGCGCCGGATCTCGCGTGAGCGTATTGCCGGTTCAGAACAGAAGATCGGGCAGGAACAGAGCCAGTGCGGGAAACAGCGTGAGAACGACGATGGCGAACAGGTGGATCACCCAATAGGGCACGGTGGCGATGGCGACACGCCCGAGACTCACTTCGCCGTTGGTCAGCGCCGTGATGACCGAAAGGTTGAGCCCGACCGGCGGCGTGACCTGGCCGATTTCGATCACGATGGTGATGAGAACGCCAATCCAGATCGGATCGAAGCCGAGTCCCGTCAGCAGTGGAAACGTGACGGGCAGGGTCATGATCATCAGTGACAGGCCGTCGAAAAAACAGCCAAGAACGAGATAGATCAAAACGACGATGAGCAGGATGCCGTGGGCTCCCAAACCGCTGTCGGCGACCGCCTCAAGGATCTGTTGCGGCACACCCAATATGCTGATCGACAGCGCCAGCACTGTCGCGCCGAGCACAAGAAAGCCGATCGAGGAGAAAAGCAGGACGGAATCGTAGATTGCGCTGACCAGCTTGCGCGGCGTCAGGTCGCCCCAGATTGTCGCGACCACCGCTGCGATGACGACCCCCAGACCGGCTGCTTCCGTGGGCGTTGCGAAACCGCCGACGATGCTGCCGATGACCGCCAGGATCAGCAGCACGATGGGCCAGACCTGTCCGAAGCCGGCCAGTATCTGGCGCAGGGGCAGGCCTTGCGGATCGCGCGGTGCGAGCGCGGGTGTCTGCATTGCGCGGATCAGAATGTAGACCATGAAGAGCGCGCCAATGAGCAGGCCGGGTACGATGCCTGCTGCGAAAAGGCGGCCTATCGAGGTTTCGGTCAGCGCACCGTAGATCAGGAATGACAGGCTTGGCGGGATCAGAAGACCAAGCGTTCCGCCGCCCGCGAGGCTGCCGACCACCATGTCGCGGTCGTAGCCGCGTCGCGACATCTCCGGATAGGCCACGGACCCGACCGCGGCGGCAGTCGAAAGGCTGGACCCGCTGACCGCGCCGAACAGCGTGCATACGGCGATATTGGTGTGCAGGAGCCCGCCCGGTACACGGCGAAAAACCGGAGAGAAGGCGGTATAGGCCCGCTCGCTGATGCCGCTGCGCAGGAGGATTTCGCCCAGGAGAATGAACATCGGAACGGCACTGAGCGTGAAGGAGTTGAAAACGTTCCAGATCGCATCGACGGCCAGCGCCGAGGCGCCGTTCGAGAAGACATAAAGAATGACAAGCCCGGTCAGGCCGAGCGCGGCGCCAAGCGCCATGCCGGTGCCGGCTGTCGAGACCAGCCCGCCGATCAGCAGCACCCAGAAGCTCACGTGCCGGTTCCGCCTGTCTGTGAGGATGCAGGTGGGACTTCGCCTTTCTGCGGAATGATCCCGGCGAGACGGGCGATGAGGATTGTACCCGACAGCACCAGGGCCAGCGGCATGACGGCCATCCAGGGATAAAGCAGAATACGCGTGGTCAGGGTTTTGAGGTTACGGTCATAGGCGAACTCGAACCAGGGTATTGTTTCGATCGCCAGCCAGGCAAAGAATGCAACGCCAAGGATAAGTGCAGCGACCGAAAGGCCGATGGCCCATGCGCCACGCACATTGTCGGCCACAATGGCAACCCGCACGTGCCGGGATTTGAGTGTGACCATCGGAAGGCCGAGAAGCAGCGTGACACTCAGCAGCAGCCCGACGACCTCTTCGGTGATGTGCAGGGGTGTCCCAAGCCTGCGCATGACGACGCCGGCCGAGATGATCCCCACGATTGCCACCATGCAGAGGGCCGCCGCGGCGGCGCAGGCAAGGGCCAGACCATGCAGCCCTTGCGCAATGTTGTGTCTCAACGCCACCGCCGATCAGCGGCCAAGAGCGTTGAGGACGCGCTGACGGTAGTCCGGTGCCTTGCCACCTGCCTCTTCAGCCAGATCGGCCCAGATCTCGGTGACGGTGGCAACGAAGGCCTCACGGTCTTCGTCCGGAAAGTCGTCACCCCAGACGATACCCTGTTCAACCAGCTTTTCGCGGGCCGCCAGCTCTCGGGCGTAATCGTTCTCGTACTGGTTCGTCCGGTTCCAGAGGTCTTCCGCGGCGGCAGCGACCGCCTCCTTCAGCGCGGGATCGGCGGCTTCCCACTTATCCGTTGCCACGCCGATCACGTAAGGACCGGACGCCATAGGATAGAGGAAGGAAGCGTATTTGGACACTTCCTGGAGCGATACGGTGTGGGCGTAAAGCGCCGGATAGAGCGCACAGTCGACGACCCCGGTGCGCATCGCGACATACATTTCCTCTTGCGGGATGATCTGCGCGGCAACGCCGAGGCGCGTGAATGTTTCGACCTGATCGCGCGCCCAGACGCGCAGTTTCTTTTCTTTCAGATCGGCAATCGTGTTGACCGGTTCGTCCCGGCAGAAGACCGAGACAGAGAGCATCGGGATCGGTACATAACCCACCGAGGAGACTCCCCAATCGGCGAATTCCTCCTCGTAAATCTCGCGGACCACCGGGATGGCTTTCTCGAATTCCTCGATCGACCCGATGGTGCCCTGCACCACGACCGAGCTCAGAGCCGGGGCGTCACGGCCCAGATAGTTGGCCCACATCAGGCTCATTTCCACCGCGCCGCGCGGCAGGAACCGCAAGGTGTCGGTGTTCGGCAGACCAAGCGAACCGCCGCTGAACAGCTTCAATGTGTGCTCGCCGCCGGTCTTGTCGTTCACATCGGCCACGAATTTTTCCAGTTCGGCCGATTCCGGACGGGTTTCCGGCAGGAAGTTGTTGAGCCGCCATTCCTCGGCCGCCGCCGGCGCGGCAGCAACAGCAAGGCCCATCGTCAGGGCAAAAGTGATGTTACGCATTCATGTTCCTCCTTGTTTATCGGTTATCGGCACTGCGCACGAACATTCTCCAATCGACTGTGCCTCACATAGGCGATGCGGCCGCCATCCCGGCCTCGGGCAGGGTGGCCACCGGCGAGAAGCGTGCCGTCGTCGGGTCGGTATCGTAATAAACCTCCAGCGCGTCAAGCCTTGTCGACAATGCGTTGACACTGTCGATAATGTAGCGCGCGGTCGTATCGTTGAGGAGATAGCTGAAATTCAGGCGCACCCAACCGGGCTTGCGCAACTCCCTGCCGGCGTGCAGATCAGCCAGGAGCGCTCTGGACGCGGTCTCGTCAATGCCCAGAAGGCGATGTGCATAGGGGCCCGCACAGGCGCAGCCCCCGCGTGCCTGGATGCCGCAGACATCGGACAGCATGCGTGTGAAGAGCTGGTGATGGAAGGGCCGCCCGTCAGCCCGACACACCAGGAACGAGAAGATCGGCAGACGGTTGGCGTGCTCAGCGCCGAGAAGACGAAGCTGCCTGTTAGACGCCCATCCCGCGACAGCCATGGCGTTGAGCGCGGCTTCGCGCTCGGCAATTGCCTCCGTTCCGATCGCGTCCTTGACGATGAAGGCCAGAGCGGCGCGGATATCGCCGACCACGTTGGGCGTTCCCGCTTCTTCCCGCGCCACCGGGCTGGCGCTGTAGACCTGCTCCCAGGGCGATACGAACGTCACCGTTCCGCCGCCGGGCCAGGAGGGCCGCCCCGGGACAACGGCGCGGTCGCGAACGATCAGCACGCCGCTTGCGCCCGGTCCGCCCGGAAACTTGTGGGGCGAGACGACAACCGCGTCCTTCATGGTTTCGGGCGTGGGGGCCATATCGATGGGAAGATAGGGGCCGCCACCGGCATAATCCCAGACCGCTAGCGCTTCGTGCCGCTTCAGCAACCGCGTCGTGGCTTCTGTGTCGGTGATTATCCCGGTAACGTTCGAGGCGGCCGAGAACGCGCCGATCTTTAGGTCGGCGTCGGCATTTGCGCGCAGTTCATCTTCCAATGCTGCCAGATCAGGTCCGCCGCTTTCGCCTTCCGGTATCTCGATGACCCGCGCCCGGCTCTCGCGCCACGGCAGAAGGTTGGAATGGTGCTCATAAGGCCCGACAAAAACAACCGCCTTGCGGGCCGTGTTCACACCGAACAGATGCACAAGGCGGTTCACACCCGCCGTTGCGCCGGAACCCGCAAATATTACCGAACATCCTCTGGCCCGGGTCAGCCGCGCGATCTCGGCCCGCGCCGCACCGCGCATCCGGGTCATGTAGGCGCCGCAATAGGACGCCTCGGTGTGGCTGTTGGCGTAGTAAGGCAGAACCGCGTCGCGTATATAGTCCTCGACCTGGGTGAGCGCGCGGCCCGATGCGACATAATCGGCATAGACCAGTGCGACATCGCCGAACAGGCCGGGTATCCGGGCGCCGTCGCCGATCACGCCATCGCGGATTGCGGCCAGAATGTTGTTGTTGGACTGTAGAGATTTGCGAAACGCGTCCAGCGCCATTGCGGTTCCTCCCGGACACGAAAATAACACGGAGATGGCGCGAGATTGATCCGAATCGTCACACGTTTGCGGAAAATTTCGATCAAATGACCCAGAAAAGCTCAAAGAAGCGATCATTTAAACGTGTAACGGTCGCTGTTCGGCAATCGACTCCATCGAGAAATGCGAGGTGACCGAGTCGAGTTCAATCTGTTCTATCAATCGCTGATAGACCTTGTCGTAGCTGTCCATGTTCTCCGTCACGATCTTGATCATATAGTCGTATTCGCCGCCGATCCGGAAGAAGTCCACCACCTCCGGCAGGTTGAGGACGATCCGGCGGAATTCATTCAGCCAGTCCGAGGAATGATGCCGCGTCCGCACCATCATGAAAACGACCAGCCCGAGCCCGAGCTTCTGCCGGTCCAGCCGGATTGTCGATCCGGTGATCACGCCGTCCGCATAAAGACGCCGCAACCGCCGCCAGCAGGCGTTTTGCGACAGGCCGATCTTTTCAGCGAGCCGCCGCTGCGAAAGCGCCGCGTCGGACTGCATGGCCGCAATGATGTCTTTGTCAATCTGATCTAATTTTTCGTCCATGGTGCTATCATATGATCGGACAAGGCGGCGAAGCGCAAGATGTTTTGCCCCGGCACCCGATTGTTTGGATCGATCCTGGTCCTTTGTCTTCTGGAAGTTCACATTCCTCTGATTCAGTTGGCGGGGAATTCACCCGGCGCCCCAGGAATGATACGCAAAAGCTCCTGAATTCACCGGAACGCTTGTTGGGAGGCCATCAATGACCGAACGTCCACTGTGGCAGATGAGCGCCTGCGATCTTGCAGATGCGATCGCGGCGGGCACGATATCGTCGAAGGAGGCGGTAACCGCCGCCGTTGATCGCATGCGTGAGCGCAACGGTGGGATCAACGCCGTTGTCGACGATTTCGGCGACGAGGCGATTGTCGAAGCCGAGGCGATGGACATGCAATTGCGTCAATCCGGACCAGTTGGTCCGTTGCACGGCGTGCCGGTGACGATCAAGGAAAATGTCGACCAGGCAGGCAAAGCGACCCCCAACGGCGTCACCGCGTTCAAGGACGTCATAGCACCTGCCGATTCTCCGGTCGCGGCAAATTTCAAGAAAGCCGGTGCGATTGTGATCGGACGCACGAACACGCCGGAGTTCTCATTCCGTGTGACCACGGTCAATGAGCTGCACGGTCGCACATTCAATCCGTGGAACGATTGGGCGACGGCCGGAGGCTCGTCCGGCGGCGCGGCCGCGGCGGTCATGTCCGGCATGGGCGCGCTAGCCCATGGCAACGACATCGCCGGCTCATTGCGCTTTCCACCGGCGGCAACGGGTGCGACGTCGGTAAAGCCGAGCCTCGGGCGTGTGCCGGCCTATAATCCGTCTGCCCCCGCCGAGCGCGGATTGCTGGCACAGCTCATGTCGGTGCAGGGCGTGATTGCCCGCGAGGTGCGCGATGTCCGCCTTGCCATGCGCGAGCTTGTGAGGCCCGATCCGCGCGATCCCTGGATGGTGCCGCTGCCGCTTGACGCTGCGCCGCTGGAAGGCCCGGTCAGGGTGGCGTTCACCAAGAACACGTTTGAGTTCGATCTCGATCCGGCTGTTGAAAAGGCGCTTGATACGGCGCGCGACGCACTTGTTGACGCCGGATACGAGGTCTTCGAAGTCGAGCCGCCGCTGGTGCGCGAGATTGCCCATGAAGCAGGCAAGTGTCTGTTCGGCGAGGTCAAGGCCCTGATGGCCAAGGATATCGACGCCTATGGCAGCGATACGATCAATGCGATCTTCAAGGACTATTTCGAATATTTCGGTGCCTATGAGGGAGACGATCTCCTGCGCGGCCTCGCCAGGCGTTCGCACTACGCGCGCGAGTGGTCGCTGTTCCTTGAGGAGTATCCGCTGGTCCTGACACCCTTCCTGCCGCACCCGACCTATTCCTGGGACTGCGATACCAAGGGCGTTGACGGCGTTGTCGACGCGCTTGGTTCGTCCGTCTACGGCTATTCCATGAATTTCGTCGGACTTCCCGCCGGCAATGTGCCGGCAAACTACAATGACGGGCTGCCCGTCGGCATCCAGATCGTGGGGCGGCGCTTCCGGGAAGACCTCATCCTGGATGCCTGCGAAGCTGTCGAGCAGCGCGTTGGCGTCATGGCCGAGCGGCTCTTCGAGCGCGGATAACGGATTTACCTGACAATCGCATCGATATCCGGATGTCGCCAAGTGGTGCGGATGAGCACAAGCGCAAGCAGTGCGGCGGCCACGCAAATGTAAAATGGCAGACGCAGATCGACCGCCATCATCAGGCCGCCGACCAGCGAAAAAACGCCGGCCGCAAGCGTGAAGGCGGCCGTGCAGATGCCCATGACCCAACCCTGTTCCTCATCCGACACGCTTGCAGAGAAAAGACCGAGCAGGGCCGGGTAGGCGATGCCGAAGCCGAAATAGAATGTGGCGATGAAGACGTAACAAAGGGCCGGTATCGGGGTCAGTACGAACAGGATTCCGCTCAATGCCATGGTTACGGTCACCGTCACGATCACCGGCAATTTGCCGAAGCGACTGAGGATGGGCGTGACCAGGAATGTGCTCGATGTGGCGAGCGCCGCGCCAAGAACCATCATCGCCATGTTCGTTCCGAAAAGGCCGATCTGGAATTCGCTGCTCAGATAATTGTCCATGAAGACATAGAAGGTCACATTGGCGGCCATGAAGCTCAGAAACACGGTGTATAGCCGCATGACGACCGGCTTCTCGCGGATGCGGACCAGCTGGGTGAAAACCTCCATGGGCCTGATTTCAAGTTTCTCCCGGGTCGTCTTCACATCCCGATAGGTGAACTGCACCAGCAGGATCGTGACGAGCACAAGAACGAAAGCGCCGTAGAACGGCATTTTGATGCTGGCGAAGCTTCCGAGTATCGCCGGGTCGGATAAAAGGCCGCCGATGATCGGTCCGCCGACCAGCCCGGCGCTGATGCCGGTCACGATGTAGCCCATGTTGCGCGCCTTTTCCTCGTCGGTGCGGCTGGCGTCGATCATCGCCGCCTGGGCGATCGGCTGGTTTCCAGCCGTGAAGCCGGTTATTCCGCGGCCGAGGATCAACAGCCACAGGCTATCGGCGAACAGGGCGAGAATGGTGATGGCATAACCGGCCAGCGCGCCGAAAAGGCAGATCATGATGGCACGCTTGCGGCCGATTGTGTCGGAAATTTTCGCGACGTAAACGCCACCGAAGAACCAGCAGAGGAAAAATATGCCGATGACAAGGCCGTAGTCGAAATGGCGTGTGGCGTCCGAAGACGAGACCGGCAGAAACGTCAGTTTCGGATCCATGACGAGTTCATTGATGATCGGAAAGACCAGCCCCTGGCCGATCAGATCGACGAAAACGACGGCGAGGAGGGCAAACTTAGCGATAGGCGACATGGGGATCCCTCAATTCTTTGCCGGCAATAGTAGCGCAGAGTGCTCGAATTGGCGCCAATAGTTTGAAATCGGCGAAAGCGGGTCGAAAACCGTGCGCCTCGGCCATACCGCCAGCAGGCGGTTGAAGCGCCCAGCGTTCGCGCCCGAAATATTTAACACTGTAAGCAAGTTTGATCCGCCGCGGGCAAGGGAACCACATCCACGCCCTTATTGCCGGCCACCCTCCATGCGTGGGGACATGCAGTGGGAACGTAGTGTTGGGAGTAAGACTGTGGCCAATGGTAGCGAACTGGCTTTAATACTCGAGGGCGGCAAGGACGCCCAGATCAGGCACACCGACAATTTGCGCGAGCAGTTGGAACGTATCGGCCTGTTGGAAATGTCGGCGGTTGCGGCACCCGCGCTTGCAGCGGCAGTGGGCTCCGCATGTGCGGTGGTGTTCTACACGGCAAATCACGCGCAGGCCGGTGCCACGCTGGGTGACCTGGCCATTGTCCTCGCCTGGTTTTTTGCCGCCGTCTTGCTGTGCGTGATGGTTCCCGGCCTGTCCTGGCTGAGACAATATCTGCATGCGCATGCCCTTTACGAGCAGACGGTCGATTTCGAAGAGCCGTTCATCCACGACAGCGCGAAATCCCGATTTCTGTCTCAATGGGGACGCTTTTGCATGATCGCTTCAGTTGCGGCCATCTTCGGCTCCTATGCGGCGCTGACCGCGGGCGGTTTTGCGTTTCTTGAGATAATGCGCTGATATCCAGAGCTCTTTAGCGCCTTCATCCCCGCCGTTTTGCGCGACGGCGACGCTTTAAGTATGTTGCAATATGCGAATTGTAGAATCCTGTGTAAGACGGGATTTGCAACGCACCGGCTTAAGCCGGACGCAGCAGGGGGTGAGGAAATTGCGCAAGGCCTATCCGCCGATCGAGCCGTATAATTCGGGAATGCTCGATGTCGGCAACGGACATGAGATTTATTGGGAATTGTGCGGCAATCCGGCAGGTAAGCCGGCAATCTTTCTGCATGGAGGGCCGGGCGCCGGCTGCACGGAAGATCATCGGCGGCTGTTCGATCCCGATCGATACCGGGTCCTGTTGTTCGATCAGCGCGGCTGCGGTCGGTCGACGCCCCATGCGAGCCTCGATTCCAACACCACCTGGCATGTGGTCGACGACATAGAATCGTTGCGCATGAAATTCGAGGTCGACCGCTGGCTGGTGCTCGGCGGATCCTGGGGGAGCGCGCTCGCGCTTGCTTATGCGGAGACCTATCCGGACCGGGTTTCGGAACTCGTTCTGCGTGGCATCTTCACCGCCCGGCGGTCGGAGCTTTTGTGGCTCTACCAGGACGGTGCGTCCTGGCTGTTCCCGGACAAATGGCAGCGTTTCATCGAGCCCATTCCGGAAGAAGAACGCGGCGACCTGATTGCCGCCTACCACAAGCGTCTGACAGGTACCGACGAGGCGGCACGCCTCGAAGCCGCCCGCGCCTGGAGCCTCTGGGAGGGTGAGACGGTCCGCTTGATGCCGGACAAGAAACTGAGCGAATTGCACGGCTCCGACGAGTTTGCGCTGGCCATAGCCCGGATCGAAAACCACTATTTCATCAACAAGGGGTTTTTCAAGGACGCGCAGATCCTGCGTGATTCACACAGGATCAAGGATATTCCGGGGGTGATCATTCAGGGGCGCTACGATGTCGTCACACCGGCGCGGACCGCCTGGGACCTGCACCGGGCGTGGCCGGAGGCGGATCTGCAGATCGTGGATGGGGCAGGGCACGCCTATAATGAGCCGGGCATTCTTCACCAGACGATCCTTGCGACCGACCGGTTCGCCGATCAGACCACCTGATTTGCTCGTGCGGGACCTGAAAACAGGTTGATGGCCGCATATTGCAGCAGCATGATGGTCTTGCCGTCCTGGATCCGCCCGTCGCCGATCATCGCATAGGCCTCGTCAAAATCGAGTTCGAGCACCTCGATGTCCTCGCCCTCTTCGGCAAGCCCGCCGCCGTCGGATACCCGGTCCTGCGGCGTGTAGGCCGCGACATAGCAGTGGATCTTCTGGCTGACCGCGCCCGGACTCATGAAAGCCTCGAACACTTTCTCGACGGATGAAATGCGGTACCCGGTCTCTTCTTCCGTCTCGGTGCGAATGCGTTGTTCGGGCGAAGCATCGTCCAGCAGGCCGGCAGGCGTCTCGATTAGGGACTGGTCGTATCCGGCGGTATAGGCGGCGTAGCGGAACTGGCGAACGAGGATGACCTTTCGCCTCTTCGCATCATAAGGCAGGGCGGTCGCGCCGTGACCGCAATCGAAAACGTCGCGTGACACGACTTGCCAGCTTCCGTCGCTGCGCTGATAGTCGAATGTTCCACGAGTCAGACGCGACCATCCTTGGTGAAGCGTCTCCGTGCCCTGGAGCCGCATCCTGTTGCCGATTTTCATTGCAGGAATCCCTTTTGCTGGACGGCATGTGGGAACATGCCCGGCGATCCAAGTCAACTTCCGGCTGGCGTCGCCGAATTCCTTCGCGGCAATGTCAAGGAAACGTAATAAATCCGTCGCCCGGATATGCGTTGGATGGGTACGCGAAGACGCATTGGTGCGGTTCCGTACACCGAGGGAAAATCTTATTTTCAATCCTATCAATAGCATAGGAAATCGGGCGTGGAATTATCCCCTGAGTTATCCACTGTGGAATACTTCGACTCGACACATCCGGCCCATCCGGCCCAATATGTACGCGTTGGGTCCGGACAATTCCCGACCGCCAATTGGGAGACAATTGATCGGACAGCCCAACATCCTGTGAGCGGCCCGGCCAGGAACGTCTCTGACGCCCCGACCGGAAAACCGTGAGGCACGCAGGGCGCTGTAAAAGCGGATGCATGTGCGACAACAGCAAGCGGTTAGCGGACCTTCCGGTCTGTAGAGCCGCACAGGCCGGAAGCGCCGTCTAACGGGGCAACGGCCAAGCGGACGCGGGCGTTAAGCAGTGTTCGCGAGAGGCCTAACGGTCGACGCGGAAAATCTGATTGGCGACCACGTTTGAACAGGGGGGCGCTGGCCGAGGCCAGCGTCTTTCCTCTTTTTGGGGACAGCAAACCTGCGGCCGATTGCCCATTTCCATCCTAAAATCGATCCGCCCTGAACGGCCGCAGATCGATTGACGCATCCTCGTTATCCACCAATTGCGAAACCAGCATTGCCGTGCCGGCAGATTGTGTCAGGCCCAGATGACCGTGTCCGAAAGCGTAGATGACATTGTCGCTTTTCGTGGAGGGGCCGATCACCGGCAGGGTGTCGGGTAGGGAAGGCCTGAAGCCCATCCACTGGGTGCCGCCTTCCGTTTGCAGATCAGGCAGGAAGGACTTGGCCTTTGCGAGCAAAGCCTCGGCGCGTTTGAAATTCGGCGGCGCGGTAAGGCCGCCGAGTTCGACGGCACCGCCCACGCGTATGCCTGAATTCAGTTTCGAGATAACGAAGCCGTGGGCACCGAAGGTCAGTTGCGTCCGTAACTCGAATCGGCTGTCAGGCAAGGTCGTGTTGTAGCCGCGCTCGGTCTCAAGTGGAATCCGCTCCCCCAACGTCTCGGCGAGCTTGTGCGACCATGCGCCGGCGCACACGATGACCTTGTCGGCGCTGAATTGTCTGCCGTCCGCACATTTGACACTGGCACCGTTACTCTGCGGCTCGATAGCGACGGCTTCTGCCGTTTCGATACGGCCGCCACGATTGTCGATAATGTCGGCTATGGTCAGCGCGTATTCCAGAGGGTCCGAAATCGAATACCACTCGGGTGAGAACGTGGCGGAGACAAAGCGTTTGTCGAGGCCGGGCTGATATTGCGAAATGGCGTAGGATCCGTGGATATGCTCGAAAGGAATGTCGCAGCGTTCCCTGGCGTTCCAATAGGGCAGGGATTCCTCGAATTCGGAGCGGCTCTCATAGAGTTGCAGATTTCCGTCGCGCCGAAGCATGCTGCCGGTGCCGGTCTTTCTCAGAAACGGCAGCAGCGCGTGCTTTGAAAGGTTCATCAGGTCCGACTGCGCATATATGCCGCTCTCGACCCGTTCGGGCCGGCAGGCGCGCCAGAAGCGCACCATCCAGGGCAGCAATTTGAAGGCGTATCGCGGCGGTATCGATAGCGGGCCGAGCGGATCGAGCAACCAGCGGGGCGCCTTGCGCATGATGCCGGGTGTCGCCAGCGGGATGATCTCGGAAAATGCAAATGCACCCGCATTGCCGCGGGAGGCTTCGGCCGCTGGTCCCTTGCGGTCCAGGATCAGGACGGAGTTACCCTTTTGCTGTAGAGAGAAAGCCGATGAAAGCCCCACAATGCCGGCCCCAATGACAATGATATCCGGCCGGCCGTCGCCTGCAGTGTTCATAATTCGCCCAGTTATCCCCGCTTTCCGCGCTCCGTCGCGGAAACCGGCGCACTATTCTCCTGCCCCGCGTCAAAATTGCGGCAAAGACGGGCGGCTTTCAACTGCAACTTTTATTGTGTGCTCCACATTTTTCCTGTGTTCGCCGGACAGGGGCTGGCGCGGCATGCGCACGCGATCGTTGGAGCCGATCTCGATGACCTCGGCGAGTTTGATCTGCTGAACCAGGAAGGTCGACACATCGAGGTCGAGAAGCGGCCGGAACCAACGGTAGATCGCCAAGGCCTCTTCGTATCGTTGCCGGCGGATCAACTCGTATATGGCAACGGTTTCTTTCGGGAACGCGACGACAAGGCCTGCAATCCAGCCCACGGCACCGGCAGTCAGCGCTTCATAGGCGAGATTGTCGACGCCGGTGAAGACCGCATAGCGGTCGCCAAGCCGGTTGAAGATCTCGGTCGTTCGGCGGATGTCGTCGGAGCTTTCCTTGATCGCCACGAAACGCGGATCGTCGGCAAGTTCCTCCATCATGTCCGGCGTGACATCGACGCGGTAACCCACCCGGTTGGAATAGATCATGACGGGCAGATCGGCGGCCTGCGTGATGGTCCTCAGATTGGCGATCGTCTCCGACCGGCTCGTATGGTAGATCGGCGAGGGGACGATCATGATTCCGTCCGCGCCTGCGCCTGCGGCCCGTTTGGCCAATTCGCAGGCCTCGCGTGTGCCGGGCTCCGAAATGGTCAAGAGAGCCGGTTTGTCCGCGGTCGCCTGTTTGCAGAGTTTCAGAACTTCGAGGCGTTCTTCATGCGACAGCATGTTGCCTTCACCGAGGCTGCCGCAGGCCACGAGACCATGACATCCGGCATCCATCTGATAGGCGAAGCAGCGTTCCATCTCGGCGTGGTCGAGGCCGCCGTCCTGCTTGAATTTGGTCGTAACCGCCGGAATGACACCCTGCCACATATCGAACCCTTTCCTGGCTGACTGGAACCGTGCCGGCTCTTCACGGGGAGCGCGGCCATTCCGCAAAGTCACAAGGGATCGCGTTTCGCGATCAGCAGCGCACACTGAGAGGAAAACAACCCTTGAGATCAACGGAATATCAAGATTGGATCCAATATTCAATATCCTATTGTGGCAAAGTATGCTACGAATACATCAACGCCCATCGCGATCCCGGCTTGGTTCAGCTTGGAAAAAAGGCGCAAAAGTAGATATTAGCCGAAGAAACCGGAGAAAACTGTTGAAGCTGCGGTCTGTTGATATCGGCAAGACCACGTCGGCCGCCTCCATCGTTTTCGATTCATTGCGTCAGGCAATTATCGAAGGCGAATTGGATGATGGCGACCCGCTGCGCCAGGATGAAATCGCAGCGCTGTTCAACACCAGCCGCATTCCGGTCCGCGAGGCGCTGACACGGCTGGAGCAGCATGGGCTGGTTGAAAACCGGCGTTATCGCGGCGCCGTGGTCGCGGGCATATCGGTCGACGAAGCTGCTGAAATCTTCGATTTCCGAAGTCTGCTCGAAGGAGAAGTTATCGCCGCCTCCGTCTCGAGGATGACGCCGGCATCATTGCTGGAGGCACGGCGGCACTTCCAGGACTTCATGGACAGCGACGATCCGCTCGAATGGGGCGAACTGAACCGGCGCTTTCACTATGCACTCTATCGCGACAGCGGGCTCACCTATCATCTGAAGGTCATTGACAATGCGCTCGACCGGGTTGAGCGTTACCTGCGCGCGCAGCTCCTCATGACCGACGGTCTGGATCGGGCGAACCGGGAACATCTTGAAATACTGGAGGCCTGTGAAGCTGGCGATGCCTCACGCGCTGCCGAATGCACGCGTCAACATATTCAGGGAGCCAAGCGCACGCTGATCGCTTTCCTGGAAACGCGCGCAAACGACGCGTGACTGTTTCTTCGGCTGGCTGCTACTGCAGAACCTCGCCCGCTTCGATAAGCGCGGTGCGGCAAGGCGGCGAAAGCCGTTGCTCGTGGACCTTCAGGCAAAACAGGATGTTGCCCTGACCGACCGGAAGGTTCGGGCAAAGGACACGGTAGTCGTGCTGGCAGGCGCGTGCCGCGAGGCGCATTTCCTGCCGAAGCGACATGGCGGGCTTGCCTGACGCCGGCGTCCGGCTGGCCGTTGCGGCAGGCGCTGCGGCTTCGGTTTTCGGCGCTTCAGTTGTCTTCGCAGCGTTCTCGGTTGCCTTCTCGGTGCCGCCAGCGGCTGGTGTGCCGGCCGATGACGAAGCCGATGCGCTGGAGCCCGAGCCGTGATCGACGGCCTCTACGGCGGACTTGCAAGCCGGTGAGAGTTTCGCCTCATGCTGTTCAAGACAGATCAGCGCATCCATTCCGCCCGTCGGCACGCTGGAGCAATTGGCCCTGTAGTCGGAAACACAGCTTGATCTTATAGCCTGCTGCTGCGCCGGTGTCGGCGCCTGGGCCAAAGCGGACACCGCCGCTACGGAGCATGCCAGTGTAATCGTCGACAACAATATCTTGCGCATTTGGTCCTCTCCCTTGTGCGGCTGGCGCTATCACAGCTAATACGCGCGATAGTTTCAGCCCTTTGCGGCGTGACTTTGGCGCACGCGGCAAAAAACGATCATGCCCGATTGGATGCGGTCAACTGTTTCAAAAGGCCGGTTCCAGCCGGTCCCGTCTGGCAAGATAGAAGTGATCGGCTGCTGCGCTGTCGGATTCAATGCGGTCGGCAAGACGACGGAAGAGCAGGGCACAGAACGGATCGCTGCTGTCGCCGGAAAGGTGAACGGCGCGCTTGTCGCGGTAGCTTCCCACAAGATTGCCCTCAAGTACGATGCCTGTAACCTCGAAGCCATAATCATGAATGCCCGTTTCGCCCACCAGCAGCGCCGTACCGTTGCATAGCGCGACCTCCGTATCACCAAGAGCGAGCGGCAATTCTTCAAATGAAAACTCGGTATCGATCATCAAACGACCTGTCGGTTTGCAGAGAGGACAATTACATCTTCACCGCGACAAGTCGCGGCACCGTGGAACGGTTGATGTAGATGGATGCTGATCGATTTATACCGATTTGGTATATTCAGGCAATGCCAATTGGGCAATACGGACTGGAGCGCCTGGCTTTATTGCAGCCTCAGGCGCGTTTCCGATGGCAGTTCATCGAATTGCTGCTTGTAGAATCCGGAGAAGCGGCTCCAGTTCCAGAAGCCGCTGCGCGCCGCCAGATCTCCGATGGAACTGTCTATATGAGTCCGGGAAAGCAGCATCCTGCGTACACGATTGAGCCTTACCGTCCGCAGATAGCGTGTCGGGCTCATGTCGGTGTGCCTCGAAAAAGCCTTCTGGATCGTCCGCTCGCTACAACCCAATCGGGCGCGGAGCGATGCGTAGTCGATCTCTCCATCGGGTTGTTCGAGCAGCAGCGTCCGGGCCTGTTCGAACAGCGCTGAACCATCTGCCGCTTCGGGTCGGCTCCAGGCGGCAAGCGCCTGATGCAGCGAAAGCTGCGACAGTACAGCCGATATGAAATGCCGGCCGACCGGAATGCCTCCGAGGTCTTCAGCGCCGTCCCGATCGGCTGTCAGCCCGCTGCGAAGTATGCGCATGGCGCTGGTGCGCAAACTGTCCGCCAGCGATGGCGCGGTTTGGACACACAGGCCTTCAGTCGTTTCAATCGGGCTCGGCAGGTTTTCTCCCTCGCTCCATTGGGCAACATGCTTATGCTCGAGGCAAATTGCCAGAATAGTCGCGCCGGCCGGGCTGAACATGCTGAGCTCTGCGCCCGGCGGCGTGAGAAACAGGCCCGACTGGTCAAGTTCCTGGCCATTGACCATGAACGGCCGGTCGCCATTGATGACAAGCCCAATGCTGACGGCATCCTTCGGGCAGCCGATGCGCTGCTCGAGTGCCTGGTTGGCCGTTTCAAGATGCAGCGAGATGCCATTGTCCAGGAAAGCGGAAACAAATCGGCCCCGGAAGGCGCCAAATGAGAGCTGACAATATTCCTGATCGTGCCCGCTGAGTTGTTCGGACTGCGCATCGAAATCGTCGAACCGCTGGTCACTCACCATAAGCTGATGTTCGTTTTCAGGGCAATCCGGCGCGTAACTCACTGAAAGAAAGTCCTTTTTAAGTCGTCATCCGAACCTGCTGCCGCCGCTGCGCGGATAACGGTGCGGGCCTTTCGCGAGTATAATGATGCCTACGCCAAGGACACAATATGGAGGAGAAGATGGACAGGCGCAGATTTCTGAAGGTTGCAGCGGCCGGCTCGGCAATGGCTGCCGCATCAGGCATGGTAGCAGCGAAGGCACAGGCTGGATCAAAGACAGCCTTCGTTTTCGTGCACGGTTCATGGCACGGCGGCTGGTGCTGGGGGCAGGTTGAGCCGATCCTGAACGACGCCGGTCACATGACGGTGGCGATCGATCTGCCGGGACATGGCTTGAACGCCCGGCTGCCTGGAACGTTTGGTGCCCGGCCGCTCGATGCGGCTGCCTTTGCGACCGATCCGTCACCATTGGCCGGCATCGGCATTGCCGATTATGCAGCGGCAGTGGTTGTCGGCGCCGAACGGGCAAGGGCCGCCGGTGCCGAAAAGGTGATCGCGGTCGGTCATTCCATGGGCGGCGTTCCGATTACCTTTGCCGCCGCCGGTTCTCCGCAGCTCTTCGACGGGCTGGTCTATGTTGCCGCGCTCGCCCCGGTGCCCGGCAAGCCGGCCGGCGCCTATCTTCAACTTGAAGATCAGGCGAAGAACAGCAAGCTGGGCCCGGCGCTCGTGGCGGATCCGGCGGTCATCGGTGCATTGCGCATCGATACGCGATCCACCGATCCCAAATACCTTGCACTGCTGAAGGAAGCGTTGGCCGCCGATGTGGACGACGGCCTGCTTGCCACCGTGATGCATCTGCTGACACCCGATGCGCCCGTATCGATTTATGGCGAGGCAGCCGAGTTCTCCGATGGCTTTGCCGATATCAAGCGGACTTATATTCGCTGCACGCAGGACCAGACCGTGGTGCCGTCCACCGGCGCCGCCATTGTCGCGGACATGAACGCGGCCTGGCCGTCGCAGGAAACAAACCTGATCGATATCGAGTCGTCCCACGAGGTCATGTTCGCCAAGCCGGCGGAACTTGCAAACATGCTCGCCGGTCTCGCCTGAGATCGCATGTCTGGCTCCTTCCGGTCAGGAGGGAGCCAGATGTCCGCTTTTCATGTAAATCAGGCAGCCTTCGTCGGAAAACGGCGTATGCTCGGACAGATGCGGGTTCCTGATCCAGCTTCCGGCCGGATAGCTGCCGTGTTCGTCCTGCAGTGTGCCTTCCAGCACGAGGATTTCCTCGCCGCCCGGATGCTGGTGCAGACCGGCGCTTGAACCGGGCTCGAAACGCCACAGCGCGACGGTCTCGCCGGGCACCTGGTGCAGCGGAAGAACGGAGATGCCTTCTGCAGGGCCGGGCTGGAAGTCGGCACTGCCCGTGTCCACGAGTTTTTGCTCTTGGTCCGCTTCATCGAACTGGTGCAGCTTGACGAATATGGTGCAGCCATTTTCGGTATGCGGCTTGTGGCTGGTGCCGATCGGATTGCGCACATAGCTCCCGGCTCCGTAGTCGCCGCTCTCGTCGGAAAACACGCCGTCCAGAACCAGATATTCCTCGCCGCCGCCATGGGTGTGCGCGTCGAAATAGGAGCTGGGGGCAAAACGCACAATGGTTGTTGCCCGGGCCACCTCATCGCCAATGCGGTCGAGCATCATCCGATCGACGCCGTTTGCAGGCGAATGCACCCATTCGTAGTCTTCCGGCAGCACCACCGCCCGGCTTGCAAAATCGTCACGAATGCGCATGCGCTTCTCCCCGTCATGATGCCATCATCGGAACCAAACAATTAGCGGATAGGGAACGCAGGTCAAATGTGGCAGGCGCCCCGCATCGGATGCGCGACCATCTCAGTCAACGCGTGCCGGTGACGGTGGCATCGCGGCGGGAATCCGCTCCGCGTGTGGCAAAAAGGGTTAGGAGTGCGCAAAACGCAAAGCCGGCGCTGACGAAGACAACGGCCCGGTAGTCGAAGCCGGTCGCCACGAAACCCATCGAGATGCCGCCAATGGCACCGCCGAGAAACAGGCTGTTGACATACATCGAAGTCGCCCTGCCTGTCCGCCCGCCGGAAAAACTCTGGACGAATGTGATGCCGACACCGGCAAACAGGCCGTAATACAGGCCCTCGAAGGCGGCGATCGCAATCATTTGCGGCACTGTTCTGATTTCCGAAATCGCCATGAATGTCGCCACGGCTATGATGGCAGCGATGTACAGGACGTTGCGTTCGCCGATGCGCTTTGCAAGCAGGCCGGCCGCGAAGATCGCCGGCACTTCGACAAAGCACTTGGTCGAGAAGGAAAGGCCGGGCGCGTAGTAGGGCAGGCCGACTTCCTGTACGAAAAACAACGGCATCGCCATGATGTAAAGAGAATTGGTCAGCGAGAAGAACAGGCACGCCGCCGCCGCGATCAGCAGCAAACGATCCGAACCGAGGCCGCCTTTTTCGGTTTTTGCCTGGCGCGGCGGCGAGCGGAAATCCTTCGGCACCGCGAAATTCCAGACCGCGAGCCAGACAAGTCCCAGGATGGCAGAGACAATGAACGTGGTCTGGAAACCCCAGATCCCTATGATCGTGAAGGAGAGCGCCGGACCGATCATCCAGGCAAGGGAGGCGGCGATCCGCAGCCAGGAATTGAAGATCGTCGTGTCCAGCCCCGACTGTTCCGCGTGCAGCCGCCCATAGGTGAAGGTCGTCGACAGCGCTGCATTGGACAGGCCGAGAAAGAGCGCTCCGCCGGTCACCAGCAGGACATAGGACTGGACGAAGGCGAGGCTTGTCGTTCCGGCCAGAAAGCAGACGATTGAGACAAGCAGAAGCTGCCGCACATTGGTTCCGCGATCGATGCGCTCGCCGAACAACCGGTTGACGGTCATCGTCAGTGCGATGACGATGCCGGAATAGATGCTTACATGCCAGGGTTCTCTGCCCAGCCCCTCGACGATGAACAGGCTCATCATGGGCACCAGCGAGGATGCGCTCAGCCCGCCCATGAAGACAAGCATCAGGATCAGCAATGATTGCCGGTCAGGCCGGACTGCCATGCGCACGGCTCAAGGTCTCCAGGCAAAGGGGTCGTTTGTCGACGAATCGGTGCTGCAAGCGAGATATGCTGCGGCCATAGCGTGTCGGGGCGAAACCGGTCAAGGCCGCGGGGGCGGCGGTTTCGCTTCAAATGCCATCCGGTATGCAACCTCGCATGCGCTGATCAGCCATAGACACCCAGTTCCTTCAGCAGCGCGCGCATGAGGATTTCCCGCTTGTCGGCGTCCTTGCGGCCTTCCATGTCGATCGTCAGCGCGAAGACGAAGGCCGCACCATCCTTCTCGACCCATCCGACCCACCATCCGATTTGCGGTTCCGCCGATACGCTCCAGCCGGACTTTCCGTAAAGCGAGGCCGGTCCGCGCCGTTCGATCAGAAGCATGTCCCGGACCGTATCCTGGTTCTCTTGCGAGGCCGGCAGCGTTCCGGCGGCCAGGCGGGCGACGAACGCAATCTGTTCTTGCGGGCTGATGGCAAGCGGGCCGCGAAGCCAGAAGGCTTTGGCATTGTCGGCAGTCGCGCGGTTTCCGTAGTCGAACCGCTTGAGCCATTCCGCATAGGCCTCGCCGCCGATGCGATTGGCAAGTTCCTGAAACACGGGAACGTTCGAAACCCTGATGGCTTCCCGCATGTCCATGTCCCGCTCCCAGGCCTTGATCGGCTGCGGCTCGCCGCCATAGGGGATGACCTCATCCTCGTCGCGGACGGCGCCGGTTTCCAGAGCGATCAGGCTGTTGGCGATCTTGAACGTCGATGCGGGAATGCGGCGCTCTTCGATCCTTGACGGATTGACGGCATGCACCGCGCCGGTGACAGGATCGAGAAGCACGAACGCACCCGCAACATTCTGTTCGGCGAACAGGGCCTCCAAATCGGGATGATCGACAACCGGATAGGCGTCGTCGCCGAATGCCGGTGGAACGATCGCCAGGAGGAATAACAAGAAGAAGTACATTCGGTTCATCGCGTGTTTCCGAAGTAGGGATGTCGTACGCCTATTGCCGGTCAATCATGTCAAAAATAGTTTTGCAACAGACGCCACGCTGACTGATTGCGGGGGCAACCATTATTTTGGGTGCAAAAATGCGGGATTTCGGGGTCGCCGCTTCTATTGTGCGTCCGGTAATATGAACGACGCTGCACGCAGACGGATATCATCGCTGATTTCACGGCGGTTCTGGCCCTCCATCGCTTCCCGCCGTTCTGTGTCGATGAAGGCCAGTGTCGTATACAGGATCACGCCATCAAGCATTGTTTTGGATGCGATTGTTTCGATCGATACATCCTTTTCGGCGCAGATAACCCTTAATTCCCGTGTTGGAAGCTCGGCGCTCTCAATCGCACGCGTGCCGGATATGACATCGCCGGAGCATTGCCGGGTCAGTTCCTCAATATCGATGGAATCATTATCCCTGAGGGCCTGTCCTTCAACTGTGGAACTCAGAAATACACTGCCGATGAGGCCGGCTGATGAAGATTTCCAGACGACCGCATTTTCAGCGCCCAATCCGTCGACTTCCTTTTCCGACAGAAAGACGAAATCAGTCACGCCTGTCTCTGCTATCATTCCGGTTGCTATCTGATAGAGCAACGATCGGTCGTACTGGCTTGCGACGCTCGGTGGCTTGCTTGCGTGCTGCAGATTTTCGGAGGCACAGTTCAAGGTCTTGTCCAGGGCTCTGCTTGTTCCACGCAGGCTGTACCGTCCCTGGACGGTATCGCCGGTGACATACAATCGATTGCCGCGTTTCAGCGCAGTGAAGAGTTCTTCAAAATCACCCAGATGAATGACAAACATGTCCGTATCCTCGGCGACCGCGCGACCGGCAAAACTCTTCCGCCGGTCTACTGTCAGGGTTAGAGGAAACGTCTCGCCCTCCTTGAATTGAAACGCGGAATTCGCAACGGCAATGGAGATCGTGGCGTCGGAGTTTACCGACATAAAAAGTGTGTCGCCGGTTACATATTCGGCAGCGATCGCGCAATGTGTGAATCGTCCGCTGGATGCGCTGACATATCCCGCGCCGCGCCAGGCGCCGTGGGAAAACTGGGTGCCCGGTATCTCATCTGCGAATGCACCGAACGTCCAGAGAAATGCCACAATGAGCAAAACACAGATGCGCATGACCAACCTCTTTCCCATCAAATGAGCGGTTGAAGTGTACGCAAATTCAGGAATAAATAAAACCGAAAGTTGAACTCTGCCGCGCGATCACGTGGCCGGTTTCAGACAACAGTGACGTACTCGATCCCGTTTACACGATCACCGTATCACCGGTTCAACGCCGAGCGCTGCAGACAGGATTTCGTCGCGCCCGTAGACATCGCGGCGATAGTGCACCGATCCGTCCTTGTTGACCCAGGCCGTCAGATAGACGACGTGGACCGGAAGCGGGGTCTCAAGCCGCACGACCCGCCGCTTGCCGGAATTGACGATGGCATCGATTTCCGGGCGCGACATGCCCTGCGCCTGGAGAATGACTTCCGCCAGCTTCATCGGATCCTCGACGCGGATACAGCCATGGCTGAAGTAACGCGAAGCCCGATCGAAGTTCGATTTCGAGGGCGTGTCGTGGATGTAGATGTTGAACTGGTTGGGGAACATGAATTTGACGCGGCCGAGCGCATTTTTCGGCCCCGGTTCCTGGCGCAGACGGAACGGAAAACTGGACCGCGAATAGCGGCTCCAGGCGACGCCTCCGGGATCGATGCGTTTGCCGTTGGCCAGGACATGGATGTTCTGTGACGCGAGCGCGTAGGGATTGGCCTTGAGTTTCGGCAGATATTCCTTCGTGGCGATGGAATAGGGTACGTTCCAGTAAGGATTGAATTCCAGATATTCCATCTCGTCGGTAAAGACGGGCGTTCGGTGATAGGGTTTGCCGACCTGCGTCACCGCCGCATGGACGGTTTTCTCGTCCTGGACATATTTGACCACCTGATCGGCCAGGTTGACGAAGATATAGGTCTCGCCGAAGTCGGCCTGCATCCAGCGCCGGCGTTCGAGATTGAGTTCCACTTGCCGGATACGCTGATCGACCGTCGTGTTGAGTTGCTCAAGCGTCGCCGGACCCACGACACCGTCGGTCTCAAGTCCCATACGGAACTGGAAGCGCTCCAGAGCTTCGACAAGCGCCCCGTCATAGACGTCGCCCGTATGCGCGCTTTCTTCGAGGTCCTTGGATTCCATCAGCCGCTGGCGCAGGTCCGCCACGCGCGGATCGCTCATGCCGGGCTTCAATGTCTGGCCCTCCGGAACGCTTGTCCACCCGCCCGTCGCGCGCACGACGATCAGATGCATCAGATGATCCTTCATCCGGTCATAGCGGTCGGTTCCGGGCGCAAAACCGCGTAGCGCATCCATCGGGTCGGCAGCGTCGGCCACGCGCTGAAGCAGCACATCCGCGGAAATCTCTTTCGGGTACAGAATAAGTTCACGGTTGACGTCGTTTGGGCTGACACGGCCGCTGCGCAAATGCTGACCGTATTGTGTCACGGCATTGGAAAGCGAAACCTCGAAATCGGCGAGGCCGGTTTCCGCATCCTGCTGCAGCTTGGGAAAGATCCGGTCGGCCGCGTATCGCGACGGAATCAGCCCGTCTTCATGGGCATTCAGCAGCGCAAAAACCACTTCCTTCGCGTCATTGGTCGCCTTGCCGTTGCGGATCCACAATGGCTCATAGTCACGTTCTTCGTACCACAGCGCGATCTGCTCAAGGCGCCTTGCGTCCGCGCCCGTGCCTGTCTCCGGCACATATAGCCGCGTTTGCATCGCCAGATACCACTCCGGCGAGCCGCTTCGCTCATTAATGCCGGTCTTGCGGATGACTTGCTCGACAGTGGTCGATTCATCCTCGGATTGTGCCTCTGAATTCTGCGCCTGAACCGACACCGCCGCAAAGACGGCGACCGACGCGCCAAGAAAAGCGGAAAGGATCGTGTTCTTCACGGTCTCTTCTCCCTGTGGCCCGGAGCATGCTGCCGCCAGCAGCGCGTGCCCGAAACTCTTGTCCACCCTCGTAAATTTCGAATCCAAGGCGACACCAAAGCGTCGCAGATGTCAAATGACATCGCCGTCAGATTGTCGTGCGGGTAATGTGATGCGGAAACGGGTGGCTATGGCATCCACGCTCCGGTTCGCTCCATCACTGGATGCCCGCTATAATTTTCGCCAGATTGGCGAGATCGTTGGGGCCGGCGATCGTAACGGTCAGCCGCTGGGGACTGGCGGCTTCGACCCCCACCGACTGGTAGGCAAAACCGGCCGTTGACAGCTTCTCGGGCAATGCCGTCAGCTTCGGGTCCTTGTTGAAACGGTCCACCGCCTGAAAATAGAGGTTCTGCATCACGCGGTCGCCGCCGATCGACGCGATCAGGTCGCCGATGCCGTCAATCGTCAGCGTGTCGGGCTCCAGGTAAAGGCGACCGTCCCGAATCTCGGGCGTAACACCAGCAGTGATCGTGGCCGTTTCGGACCCGAGACGCGTTTTCAAAAATGAGGTGCAGACCCAGGCTTCGGCGCTGACGGTCGCCGCCAGAACGAGAAGCTGGCCGTTCGCGCCGACAGCCGCCTCCGGCACTTTGATGCGCAACTCGCAGGCGCTGATATTATCGTCGGCGAGCGACTGAAGCTGTTCCTTCAGGATCGGCGCAAGGTCCTGCGTTCTTGCCGCGACTTGCAGCAACAGCATGTCATCATCACCCGCTGCCGTCTGGCCGCTCAGAACGACCGGAAGTTCCAGGGATTTGTCTTTGATCTTGACGGGCAGGGGACCCTCATACAGCGTTGCCGAGTCAGACAGCGCCGGCGCGCACAGAGCCCATGTCGCCAGTAGCAGTATGCACACCTGCAATCGATGCATCATGCTTCTCAATCGCCTCCCATCGTTTCTGCACTTGTAACGCAGTTTTACGATGGCTGCGGTAAAAAATAATATTCTTTGCAAACAACATGCTAATCGATAATGGGCGGCAGGTCGCGTTCAAGCGTTTCGCGAAGATGCGCATGTTGTTGGGGCAGTTTGAGCGCTTCGCCGAGATGGTCACGTTCCTCATCCCTGTCAAAGCCCGGTTCAGCAGTGGCGATTTCGAACAGAACGCCGCCGGGAGTGCGGAAATAGATGGCCCAGAAATAGTCCCGGTCGATCACCGGCGTCACCGAGTAGCCCGCATCGACAAAAGCCTCACGCACCTCCAGTTGCTGTTCGCGGTTATCAACCGCAAAGGCGATGTGGTGCACCGAGCCGGCCCCTTCGACAGCGGGCTCCGCACCGGGCATTGCCGAAATGTCAATGATATCCGCTCCGTTGCCATCGGCCAGTCTGAAGCGCTGGTTGTTGCCTTCACTCTCAGCTGGCGCGTAGCCCATGAGCGTCAACAACTCGGCCATCGGACCGGGCTCGGCCAGCCGCAACGTGGCGGAATGGAAACCCCGGATCGCGTCGTCCGCTGACACATCGGAGCCTTCCCACGGGATGCGGTTGTCGCCCGGCTGTTCAACCAGCGCAAAACCGTCGCCATCCGGGCCGCGAAAACCGAGTCGCCTTTCGCCGAAACGGACCGCCTCGGTCAGACCATCCAGGCCCAGACCCTCCAGCCGGTCCTGCCAATAGGGCAGCGAGCCCTCCGGCACCGCAAAGACGGTGGTTCCGACTTCCCCCGTTCCGGCATGCGCGCGTTTGATGTCCGGAATCGGGAAATAGGTCATCACCGCGCCGGGCGTTCCCACCGCATCGCCATAGTAGAGATGATAAACTTCGGGCCTGTCGAAATTCACCGTCTTCTTGATACGGCGAAGGCCGAGAACCTGCGTGAAGAAACCGTTGTTCTGCAGGGCATCGCTCGCCAGCGATGTGATGTGATGAAGACCTTTGATGTGTCGCTTCATATCGCCCCCGTTATCGCAATTTTGCGGTATTCAAAGACTTCATTATGGAGCGGTGAGCGTAAACCGCCAAGGTGGAAGAGTGTTCGGCTGGCGCGCGTTACCGCCGTTGCACAAAGATCTGCTCGGTCACCTGTGTTCCCCACTGATTGCCGGAATATTCCTGCTCGAGAATGAAACCGTTCCGTTCGTAGAGATGACGGGCCGCATCGAGGCCCTTGAAGGTCCACAATCTGATTGCATCGAAATCGTGCAGGTCGCAATGCTCCAGGGCCGCATCGAGAAGGCGTTTGCCGATGCCGCTTCCACGGCCGGCTCTGTCGACCAGGAACCAGCGCAAATGCGCGGTGTTTTCGCCGAGACTCTCCCCGTCAATGGCGATCGATCCAAGCACGTGCCCTGCCGATTGCGCCGTCCAGACCTGGTTCTTCGGGTTGGCAAGACGTGTTGTGAATTCTGCAAGGCCTGCGGCGACCTTCGCCTCGAATGACGCACCGAAGCCTTCCAGCTCGTGATAGGCGAGGCTGTGCATTTTTGAGATGTGGCCGACTAAGCCCGGCTGGTATCCCGCGATGATATCGCACGCCCAGTCCGCGTCTCTGTTTTTCCCGTCCAATCGTGCCCGTTGCAGCGCATCGGCATATGCAGTCAGGCCGTCGATGATCGTTCTGCGGCCGCGTGTTTCAAGCGGGTCGAGCGCTCCGATTACCCGGTTCGTTGCGTGGCGATGGATGTCGATCAGGGTTTTTCGGCCTCTATCGGTCAACTGGAGCACCTTTGCCCGGCCATCGTACGGCGCCTCAACCTCGGAGATTTCACCGCGGCCGACGAGTTTTCGTACAAGGCGGCTCACCGTCGACTTCTCCAGCAGCAAGCTCTCGCAGAGCTGTTTTGCGGTGACGCAACGGCCTTGTTCGATCTCGAGCAGCGCGTGAACGCCGGACGCGGAGAGATCGCTTTCGGCAAGGTTCCGGTTCATGAAGCCGAGTTCGCGCACCAGCGTACGTGACGCCGAGCGGATCACTTCTATTTCACTTCCCGATTGTGTGTTTGGTGCTGTCATGTTAGTTGTATAATACAACTATATTGAGCGCTGGCAATTGCCTTTATCCGCACCCGCCTATTTCGTCGTTTCAGCGGCCATCACCATGCGTCGCCAGCCCTCGCGCTGTGACGGAACCTCCGGTCGCCAGCCCGTAACCTCCCGGAACCGCGCATTGGAAATCCGTTGGCTGCGGGAGAGTATTCCGCGCAGTTCCGGCGGTACGGCAAGCCGCAGCAGGAAACGCGGGAGGCGAACCAGCCGTTTTCTTCCGACCGCGGCAGCAAGCGCGTCGATGGCTTCGTGTTGTGTGCTTGGATCATCTTCCACAACATCATAGGTGCCGCTCGGCGCGTTCTCGGCTGCTTCCACCACGGCGGCCGCAGCGTCATCGATCCAGATCATGGACTTGTAGCTCGGCGCCGCGGCAATCGACATGGCAAGGCCTTTGCGTGCCATCTCGATTACTTGAACGCTGTCGGGTGAAGAGGGCCCGTAGAACGCGCCGAAACGCAGCACGATACCGCGTCTGTCGGTGCGGTCATCCGCAAATGACTTGACCTGTGCCTCCGCATCGAGTGTCGATTGAAGAACGCCGCAGGGAGCGCAGTCGGCACTGTCCGCCGAAATCCAGTCGGCTCCGGCGTCGCCGTAGAAGAACGAAATGCTGGGATAGACGATTGCCTTGACGCTTCCGGTGTTTTCGGCGGCCGCGATCAGATTTTTCATCCCGTCGCTTCGGATTCGGTCGTTCTCGGCCCACAAAGCCTGATTTTTTAGTTCCGAAGCAGTTGGTATGCGCGTGGCAAGATGAAGAATGGTGTCACAATCCTGGACGGCAGAGCCCAGCGAGACCGGGTCGAAAAGGTCCGCATCCAGGGGGATGGCACCTGCGCTTTGCAGCACCGAAAGGTTCGATTGCGATCTGCAGAGCGCGCGCACCTGGTGGCCGTTCTGGACCAGCCGATGAATGACGGGCCGGCCGAGAACCCCCGTGGCTCCGGTGACAAAGACGATCATGATTTCGGTGTCCTTGTATTTTCTTCAAGCCAGTTTTCGCCGAGCGGAACGATTCTGGGGTCGGCATTGGCCATGAACTCGTCTGTGATGTCCTTCATCGTCGCCTCGGCCAGCGCATCGCGATAGGCCTGTTCCGCCCGCATCATCGCACGGTTGACGCCGCAGCAGCGCGGATAGGCGCCATCGCCGAGGGCGCACGGCCCACGTCGCCTGATTTCAGTGCAGCGGAAGGCCGGGCGCTTGCCGTCCACCGCCTGGACGATGTCGAGCAGGGTGATGTCCTTGGTCTGCCGCGCCAACCGGTAGCCGCCGCGCGGGCCCGGTACGGATTCCAGTATCCCGTTGGTAACCAGCATCTTGAGATGCTTGAGCAGGTAACTTTCCGGAATGCCGTGAAACTCCGCGAGCGCTTTTCCTGAGAGCGTTGCCGATGGTGGTAAGGCTCCCAACAGCATGACGCAGTGTATGGCCCATTCAACCCCGTCACTCATCTTCATCGCAAATCTCCATATCGTGGATAAATTATATCCACGATAATCATTGTCAATAATAAAGCGGTGCGTATTTCCTGATGCGACAGCTCCGACCCGTTATCAGCCGGAGGAGCAATCGTCCCGCCTCAAATCCTCAGCGGACGAATCCTGCGGTCATCGCGTGCCGATGGCAAATGCGTCGCGGACCGGCGCATCGAAACAGCCGTCGGCCATTTGCCGATGAAGATTTGGTTGGATCGGTTGCAGAGCAGCGCCAGTGCACTCAGTCCCTGTAAGTAGGATCGGTGCGGTCGAGCATTTGTTTGAGCTGCTCGAAATGGGCGTCGGCCGCGCCGGCATAATCGTCCCATGCCGCGGCGGTCTTTTCCGCGAGGGTATCATCCATCACGTTGAGCGGCTGACCCGTTGAATAGGCAAGCACCATCGTCTTTGCGGCACGTTCGAGGAAATAAAGATCCTCGAAGGCCTTCGCCACGGTCTCGCCGGCAACCGAAACGCCGTGATTGCCCATCATCATGATGCTGTGGTTTCCGAAGGCGCGAGCAATGCGCCGCCCTTCTTCGGCCTCGTCGGCCATGCCGCCGAAGTCGAGGTCGATAGCGCAACGGTTGAAGAACCGCGCCGTGTTCTGGTCGATCGGCTTGAGCGACGGATCCTTCAGGCCGCACAACGCGGTCGCGTAAGGCGGGTGACAGTGCAACAGCACCCGTGCATGCGGGACCGCCGCGTGGACCGAGCCGTGAATGCACCAGGCGGATGGATCGGGCGCATTCTCCCGTTCCATCGTTTCCTTGTCTTCCGCGTGTAACAACAGAAGATCGCTTGCCCGGATTGCCGAGAAATGCTGCCAGCGCGGATTCAAAAGGAATGTCTTTCCGTCTTCACTGACCGCCGCAGAAAAATGATTGCCCACGGATTCGTGCCAGTCGAAATGCACGGCCAGGCGGAAAGCGGCCGCCAGGTCCACGCGAAGCTGCCACTCATGTTCGTCTGCGGCATGTAGGCTGTGCACGGCCATGTCATCCTCCCAATAGATCTTTGCTGATGCGATCGGCAACAGATTTGCCGTGCCGGCGCAATTTTGCAAACGAGAAATTCATGGCAACGCAACAAGCCATTCATGGCGCCGACGAATCGCGCATTTCAGGCTTGTGTGCTGAAGAGATCTTAATGGGCGTTATCATCAGCCGGAACGAAGTGCATCACGATGGCCGCTCCATCCTTTGACTGATGCTCTTCGATCTTCGAGAAACCCGCTTTCTCAAACGCGCGTCTTGCGCGCGCGTTTTTGACGTCAGGGTCAATCACGACACCGGTGGCACCGTCTTCAAGCAGGTTGATCGCAAGCGCTCGCAGGTAGGCTGCGCCGTGACCGGCGCCCAGCATGGCGGGCACGCCCACAAAGGTGTCGACCGCGCGCGTTCCAGGCGCCAGGTGCCGCATATGCGCCTGCGGCCAGTCATGCACGTCGTAATGCTGCGCGTAGGCGAACGGAGTATCGGCGAATGAAACGATAAGACCGACCACACTCCTGTCTTCGAGATCCTGTCGGATCAGCCCGAGTTCATGGTCCGGGTCGCCCCACCATTGCGCGACGTCCGGTGTTTGCAGCCAGCGCCGCAGCATCGGAAAGTCCGACTTGGAAACCGGCCGGAACTTGTATTGACCGCCAGGCACGTCATCGTCCTGTCAGGTTAACTGCGGCCAAGCAGGAGCTTGAATCCGGCAAAGGCGAAGAATGTCCCGAGCACACCCTGTATCCAGCGTCTTGCACGTGCGTAAACGGCCACCATGAAGGGGGTTGAAAAGGCAACCGCGTAAAGGAAATGAAAGGTCAGCGAAAGAACGGCTGTCCCGGCAACGATCGCAAACGCCACCCAAAGCGGGGCCTCCGGCCCGAGGCCAAGCGAGATGATCGCGATCCAGGCAAGTGCCGCTTTCGGATTTGTCATCTGGATGGTGAACCCGCGCACGAAATAGCCTGCCGGCGAGCGGCTGCCGCCATTGAGCGCCCTTGCAGACATATCCTGGTGCGATGCGGCCGCACGGAACGATTTGTATGCGAGCCACAGCAGATAAAGCCCGCCGACGATCTTGATCACCAACAGCGCTGACGCATAGGTCGCCAGAATGGCTGAAAGACCGAAGGCCGTCAGCAGCGCCCAGCAAAGCGATCCGAGCGAAACGCCATAGGCGAGGGCTATGCCGGACTGGCGACCGACACCCATGGATGTGCCGATTATGGCCAGTACATTCGGCCCGGGACTGGCGATGCCCAGCAGAAAGGCGGAATAGGCCAGCAGAATGCCGGGCAGGTAATCCGAAAACTGTTCCATGGGCAGGTCACCGTATAAATGTTCACATTATGTTCCAATGTTGCCATAGCCAGCGAATGCTGGCAAGAGATGCCTGCGGAAATCTTTTGCCGCCCGTCGATACCGACGCCGACGGAGCGGAGCCTCGATGCAACTTTGGCTGGGAAGCGAATTCATGACGGCGTCCGAAATGCCCGGGAGTGCTGCCAAGGCCGGCGCGTCGCTTGCCGACGTAACGGCCGCCTTTGCCCGTATCGGCATCCTGTCCTTCGGCGGACCGGCGGCGCAGATCGCGCTCATGCATCGGGTGCTGGTGGAAGAGAAGGACTGGCTGACGGAGCGGCAATATCTCAATGCACTGAGCTTCTGCATGCTGCTGCCCGGTCCCGAGGCCATGCAGCTTGCCACCTATGCCGGCTGGCGTCTGCATGGGGTTGCCGGCGGCCTGATTGCCGGCCTGCTGTTTGTCCTTCCGGGCGCGGCCATCATGCTGGCGCTTGCCGTGATCTATGCGCTCGTCGGCGACGTACCGCTGGTCAGCGCGCTGTTTCTCGGCATCAAGGCGGCTGTCCTGGTGATCGTTGTGGAGGCGCTGCTGCGCGTTGCGAAGAAGGCGCTTCACCTGCCACGCCACTGGGTGATCGCGGCGCTTGCCTTCATCGGCATTTTCTTTCTCGGCCTGCCGTTTCCCTTGATCATTCTGGCGGCCGCCCTCTACGGTTTCATCGCGGGTTCACACGAGGCCGATGACACAGAAGCGATGAGCGGACGGGTGCCGACCATGGGCACCTTGCGAACCATTGTTCTGTGGCTTGCCATCTGGTGGTTGCCGCTGCTTGCCGTCGGCGCGCTTTCCGGTGAACCGATCCTCGCCGAACTCGGCCGCTTCTTTTCCAAGCTGGCGGTGGTGACCTTCGGCGGCGCCTACGCGGTTCTGGCTTACATGGCACAGGATGTCGTCGACCAGTATGGCTGGCTTTCCGCCGGCGCCATGATGGACGGGCTCGGCCTTGCTGAAACAACGCCGGGTCCGCTTATCCTGGTCACCGAATTTGTCGGTTTCCTTTCCGCGTACGGGCAGGGCGGTTTGGCGCTCGGGATTGCCGGCGCGGTGGTAACGCTGTGGGCGACCTTCGCGCCGTGCTTCCTGTGGATATTCGCCGGCGCACCCTATATCGACTGGATCGGCGCACAGCCGCGCCTGCGCGGCGCGCTTGAAGGAATTACAGCTGCCGTCGTCGGCGTTATTCTCAACCTTTCGATCTGGTTCGCGCTGCATGTGGCCTTTAGGCAGGTGACTGCGGAACGCTACGGGCCCGTGACCCTTTGGCAGCCGGAACTGTTGTCCCTTGACTGGCGCGTCATTGTCCTGGCGCTTTTGTCGGGCGTGCTTCTGCTTCGGCTGCGCTGGGACATATTGCGGGTGCTGGCCATAGCGGCAATCGGCGGCCTGGTGTTGAGCCATGTCTGATCCCTCGTTGCGCACTTTTGCCCGGCACCGTCTCCGGGTCGCAAATGCCGAGGAACTGGTCGATTTCTACAGGGATATTCTGGGCATGCGGGATTTCGGTTCCGCCGAAAAGCCGCTGCTCGGCTATGACCGAAAACAGTGCCTGCTGGAGTTCGAGGGCGGTACGCCGGGCACGTACACGGCGCGCGCGGACGATCTTTACTGGAAGATCGGCATCACACTGCGCGATCTCGATCATGCCGTGACTTACCTGAAGCGGCAGGGCGTAGCAGTGACGGAACCGAGGCAGTTCGCCGACATCGGTTACATGAGCCATATGACGGACCCGGCCGGCTTCGTCATCGAGCTGCTGCAGCAGGGCTTTGAGGGCAGGGCGAAAGCGGTGGGCACCGGCCACGCCGTTGGCGGGCAGGCGACGCTGGCGCACATTACGCTGCGGATCAATGACATCGCCGCGGCCCGGGCCGACCTGGAAGGCCGCCTGGGCATGCGGCTGATCTCGGTTCAGCCGGTCACCGAATATGGCTTCTGCCTTTACTTCTTTTGCTGGAGCGGAGAGCCGCTGCCGGAACCGGACCTGGAAGCCGTCGCCAACCGCGAATGGCTCTGGGCAAGGCCCTACACGCTGCTGGAATTGCAGCATGTCTTCGCCGGCAATGTCAGAGCGCCTGCGGTCGATGGCAAGGAGCCGGGATTTGCAGCTTTTGGCTGGCGCGACGGCTCCGAAATCCGATATCTCGGCCCGGAGGACATGCGCAACTGGCTGTGACCGAGCGGCTGGTCTTGCTTAGGCCTGCAAGGCCCTCCACAAACCGGGCGACAGGCCGAAAGCGCCGCGGAACTGACGTGTCATGTGGCTCTGATCCGCAAAACCGGACAGAAGTGCCGCGTCGGCCAGCGGCTTGCCTGCGCTGATATGGCTCTTCGCGACGTCGAGCCGCCGCAGCGTCACAAACCGGTGTGGCGAAATACCGAATGCCCGCCGGAATTGCCTGGCCAGTTCGAACCGGCCGATGCCGTGAACCTTTTCAAGTTCGGCCATGGAAACGGTGTGCGGCGATATCTCGAGCAGATGATCCCGGACCTGCCGCATAAGCCGCCTGTCGGTTTTGTCGGAGGACGGACGGGCACAATCCGAACATTCCCGCAATACATCGGCGAGATGCGTGAGAGCCTCCGCCTCGAACAGAGGATCTCCGCTTTCGGCCGTATCGGGAAAAAAGTCCTTGATCGCGCGCTCCAGCTTTCCGTCCGCCGAAACCGCGCCGCAGACAAAGGGCAGCGCGCCACCGCCCAGCGCATCGGAGATCCGTTGCGGGTCGATATAGGCGATGCGATAACCGTAACCGCCGCTGTCTCCCTGTCGCCCGTCATGCAGTTCGTCCGGATGAAGAACGAACACGTCCCCCGGCCGTGCGTGGTGGCCGGTACCACGGTACCGGAATGTCTGGACCCCGTGCGTCGTGTAGCCAATGGCATAGGTGTCGTGACGGTGGGGCGAAAACGCGATGTCACGGAAAAAGGCGCGCGCGTGCTCGATGCCCGGCGAGCCGGCGAACAAGTTGAAAACACTCTGCTTTTGTCCTGCGCTCATCTGCACGATCGTTCAAGACGCCATGGTGGCGGTGGCGTTATTCTCGCCGTGATTTCGTACGGAGGCAACGGTGCGCGAACTGATCCTGCTTTTGCTGGCGGCGATTCCCTTGATGGGCAGTCCAGGCCCCGCAACGCTGAGCCTGGCTGCGACCGGCGCTGCGTTCGGCACGCGGCGCGGTCTGCCTTATCTTTACGGCATCGTCGCCGGAACGACATTGGTCCTGTTTTTGATCGCGACCGGCGTGACCGGCCTGTTGCTTGCCAGCCCGGTTCTGGTTCACCTGATAACAGCCGCTGCCGCAATCTATATTCTGTACCTTGCCTATCGGATCGCCACCGCCCCGGTCATTTCCGAGCAAGGGATGACGGGCAAGCCGCCCGGATTTCGCGGCGGACTTGCGCTTGCCGTGGCGAACCCAAAGGCCTTTGCCGCAATCGGCGCGGTTTACTCAGGCTACGGGCTGGTGCCGGCGGAACCGGTTCTCGACGCGATCGCCAAGTTGGTCGCACTCACCCTTGTGATCGTTCTGGTGAATACGACCTGGCTGGCCCTTGGCTCCGCCTTTTCTGCCGCCTTGAAGAACCCGAGGGCCGGCCGCGCCATCAACGTGACATTCGCGCTGTTGCTCGTATTTTCTGTAGCGAGCGCCGTACTTGCCGGTTAGCCGGCGCCCGGAGATCTATTGTGCCGCGCGGCCGAGCTTCCGCATCTTGTCGAACCAGGCTTGCCGCTTGGCGTCGCTTGCCTGCTCGACCATGCCGAAAAGGGTGCTGCGGATCGGCTTGATGCCGACAAAACCAAGGATATTGCGCTGCAGGCTCTTCAGGCTGTGCGCCATGAAATAGTAGCGATAGGCCAGCGCGGGCATACCCATGGTGACGACGATCCGCGCTGATTTGCCTTTCAGCTGTGCCTTTGGAAAACCCTCGCCCTGGCTCATGACGACGCCCGGTCGGAGGACCTGCTCGAGAAAGCCTTTGAGAAGCGCAGGCATGGTGCCGAGCCAGAGCGGATAGATGATCACCAAATGGTCCGCTTCGAGGCAGTTTCCTTGCGCATCCCGGAGACCCTCCGGCGTGCCGTCGGCGCCGGTATCCCATTCCGCCTGGCTGCGCAGCAGCGGAAACTGCAGTTGACCGACCGCGATGGTCGTGACCGCGTGTCCGGCATCGCGGGCACCGTCCGCATAGGCTTCCCCAAGGGCATGACACAGCCGGTTTTCCGCCGGATCGGGGTGCCCCTGAATGATTGCGATCTTCGCCATGTCCATTCGCCTTCTCGGGTTTCGGATGAAATTCCTACAGGACAAAGGCCGGCGCGTTCTTGACCCAGAGCAAAGCTTGACGAAATTTGTGATGAAGGGAACCGGGAGGCTTCATGGCGACGGAACGGGAAAAAATGCAGGCAGGTCAAATGTACTGCTGCGTGGACGACGAGCTCGAAGGCCTTCGCCAGCGTGCCTATGCCGCCGTTCACAATCACAATATGATGAGCCCGCAGGAACGCGGTGACATTGCGCCCGAACTGAAATCGCTGCTCGGCAAGGCGGGCGAGGGCATTCGCCTGGAAGCGCCGTTTCACTGTGCTTACGCAATCAACCTTTTCCTGGGGACTGGAGTCTACATGAACGTCGGATGCGTCATCCTCGATACCGCCCCGGTACGCATCGGATCCGGAACCATGCTGGGGCCGGGCGTTCATATTTACTGCGCCGAACACAGCAAGGATGCCGCCGAGCGTGCCGCGGGACTGGAAGTCGCGAAGCCGGTCACGATCGGCGAGAATGTCTGGATCGGTGGCGGCGCGATCGTCCTCCCTGGCATCACGGTTGGCGACAACGCCATCATCGGGGCGGGCAGCGTCGTGACCCGCAACGTCGCGGCCGGTGCCACCGTTGTCGGCAATCCGGCCCGCCCGGTTGAGAGGAGTTGAACTCGGCGTGTGAGCGTCAGCGCCGCCGGTTCCGGATCAGTGCCGGCAATACAAACCGTGCGAAGCCGATGCCCGCAACAGACACGGCAACAAGCAGCAAAGCCAGATGAAACGGCGACGAGACGATGTGCGCGAAAGCACCCGCAGCGTCGAAGCCGGTATGGCCACCGGGATGGGCAAAGGCCGTCACCGGCGCGGTCAGCACCGTCGAAACGGTCACTGCATGTTTTGAGAAATTACGCATGATTTATCCTTCCTGTTTGTGCGTTCTGTCTTTGAGCATCGTGGAGAGATCGATATCGGCGCGCTCCGTGAGCGACACATAGGTGAATGTCATGGTTTCGCGTGCGCTCACCATTTCGCCGGGATAAGGCAGGTACACCAGTTCCCGTGAGCCGAAGGCCGGCGATCCTGTGCCGATCTGCCAGTTCGAGGTGATGTTTACGTCGACAAGGTGCATTTTCAGGCCGTCGGTTCCCCGGCGGTGAAACGGAATGCCGGAAATGCGCAGATAGCTTGTCTTGTCTTCGGCACGCCGGAAGCCGTCCAGAAAGGCGGTTGTCAGCACCTTGAGCTCTTCCAGCCTTTCCTGGTCGCCGCCGCCATGCACATGGGAGTGCAGATGATCGTGGTGGGTGTGATTGTGCCCCGGCCCGTGATGGTGATGTGTGTGTTCCCTTGTCATCGGATTATGCCACCTCCGGGCCGGCCGGAATGCTGACCGGCTTGTCGATGATCGACCGGTGCGCGCCCATCTTGCCGTGTGAGACGAGCGTACCCAGCACGTCCACGATCACACGCGTTGCAAGCAGCGCGGTGATCTCGGACTGGTCATAGGGCGGCGATACCTCGACCACCTCAAGACCGCAAATCCCCTCGGCTGCAACCAGCGAGACGAGTTCGAGCGCCTCACGCGGCAGGAAGCCGCCCGGTTCCGGCCAGCCCGTGCCCGGCACGAAGCCGCAATCGACACTGTCGATGTCAAACGAGATATAGACCGCATCGGCATCCTTCCATGCCAGCTCGAGAGCACGCGCTGCCGTTTCGGCAAGGCCCAGTTCCTCGACATCGCGCATCGTGAAGATGTTGGTGTTGCGTTCGCGGGCGACCTCAACACCTTCACGCGGCACCTGCCAGCCGCCGATCCCGATCTGGA
Organism: Allohoeflea poritis; assembly: GCF_027889715.1. Classification (GTDB taxonomy): domain Bacteria; phylum Pseudomonadota; class Alphaproteobacteria; order Rhizobiales; family Rhizobiaceae; genus Hoeflea_A; species Hoeflea_A poritis. The sequence continues at coordinate 426,628 of NZ_JAPJZH010000001.1, read as the reverse complement.
CCAGATTGACGGCCGGAACATTGGCAAGGTCGGTCGCATGGAACCAGGGGGTCGTGTGCATGCGCTCGTCGAGGTCCTTTTCCTGGATATCGATGTGCCGGTCGAAATGGACGATGCCGATGCGTTTCGACGTGCATTGCGCAATGCCGCGTACGCAGGGAAATCCGATTGAATGGTCGCCGCCGATCATGACGGGTAGGGCGCCGGACGATGCCACATGGCTGACGGCGCGGGTAATCTGGTCGAATGTCTTTTCGATATTGGCCGGGATTGTGAAGACATCGCCGACATCGCAAAGGGTCATCTGTTCGCGGAGGTCGACACCCATCTCGTAATTGTAGGGCGTGTAGAGCGCCGAGATCTTGCGTACGCCCTGCGGGCCGAACCGCGTGCCGGGCCTGTAAGTCGTGCCGCCATCGAAGGGAATACCGATGACCGCCGCGTCGTAGGCGCCGACCCTGGTGACATCCTCGATATAGGGTGCCTTGAGGAAGGTATTGATGCCGGCATAGTGCGGCAGTTCTCCGCGCGCAAAAGTCGGAATGGATTTGTCGGTCAGCGATTCCGCGCCGGTCAGGCCCATGCGCAGCGCCCACTGCTTTTCCTTTTCCCATGCCGCCGAAGGAAGGTTCGCTTCCGCCTCGGCGGATTTCCAGCCGCGCAACTGCAGCTTGTCGAAATCAGGATGGTGATTGCGTTGAATGGGCGTTTTCGAGCTTATGCCGGCATGCTTGGTGATGCGGTCCGGTCTGGATGCAAACAGGTCTTTCATGTGAGGGGTCCTTTGGTTTGGTCCGGCCGCGCCGGAAACAGCTCATCGGCTTCCGGCGCGTTGGTGTTGTCGTCCTTGAGGGAAAGGTCGTAGGTGATTGTTGCTCCGAAGGCGTCCGGCTGATGCGGGTCGTGGCGCACCTTGTCGAAAACGAGCATGCGCGTTCCGAGTTTGAAGGCTTCATGGATGTCGTGGGTCACCATGAATATGGTCATGCCCAACTCCTTCCAGAGCTGCCTGAGAAGCGCGTGCATATCCGAACGGATACCCGGGTCGAGCGCGCCGAAAGGCTCGTCGAGAAGCAGGATCTTCGGTTTTTTCAGAAGCGCCTGGGCGATCGCGAGGCGCTGCTGCATGCCGCCGGAAAGTTGCGCGGGATAGCGCTTTCTCGCGGACGACAGGCCGATTTTTTCAAGCGTGTCTTCAATCGCTTCGAGAGCCGATGCACGGGCCTTGCCCATAAGGCGCCCGGTGAGTGGGGCATGCTGGAACTCCGTAGCCAGAAGAAGATTCCCTTCCACCGTCAGATGGGAGAATACGGAATAGCGTTGAAAGACGATGCCCCGGTCCGGTGTCGGCTCATCGGCGATCGGCTCATTGGCGATCTTGATCGTCCCACCCGTCGGCCGCTCCTGCGACAGCAGCATGCGCAGGAAGGTGGACTTGCCGCAGCCCGACGCCCCGACGATGGTGCAGAACGTTTCGGATTCGACATCGAGATTGACCCGCTCAAGAACCAGCGTTTCGCCATATGCCTTTGACACGTTTCTGACGGAGATCAGGACATCGCTCACAGGCTGTCTCCTTCCAGGTGATCCCAGGGGAAGGCGCGGCGGGAAAGCCACCGCAGCAGCCGGTCGATGATGAAAGCGAGCAATGTGATCCAGACGACGTAAGGCAGGATGATATCCATCGCCAGGTAGCGGCGGACGAGGAATATCCGATAGCCGAGCCCGGTCGTCGAAGCGATGGCTTCGGCCGATATCAGGAAGATCCAGGCCGGCGCCAGCGCCAGCCGAAGCGATGTGATCAGGCGCGGCAGCGTTTGTGGCAGTACCACACGGAACAGCATCTGCAGGACGCTGGCGCCGAGCGTTTCGGCCTTGATGATCAGTTCGCGCGGAATATCCATCACCGCCTGCGCGGTCGCCCGGGTCATCACCGGAGCGGTGCCGATAACGATGAGGGCGATCTTGGCGGCCTCGCCGAGTCCGAAAATTATGAACAATATGGGCAGCACCGTGACCGGCGGGATCAGTGAAAACGTCGCAATATAGGGAGCGAGCGCGCTTCGTGCGTGCGGAATGAAGCCGATCATAAGTCCGATGCTCAGCGCGAACAGCGTAGCAAGCGCCATGCCGAACCCGAGACGCCAGAGGCTGTCGGCTGTGTCGATCCATAAAAGCAAGTCGCCGGAGCGGCGGTCCGGCACGAATGCCATGCGATAGAAGCTAGCGCCCATATCACCGATCGAGGGCAGCAACTTGTCCGACGGATTGTCCAGCCGCCGGTAGTGGCTGGCGATCATATAGGCCGCCGCGGTCACTGCGAAAGGAAGCAGGCCGAGGTAGAAATTGGTCAGCCGGGAGGGGTTTCGATTGATGATGCGCATAGGTGGCACGCCTTGTTGAGCGCTGCCCGCCGGCCGGACCGGCGGGCAACTGCGATTGACCGTTACATCGCGCCTTCAGCGGCCATTTGCATGTAGCTCGTGTCGAAACGCAGCTTCACATTGTTGGTGTCGCCATAGGTGCTGCCGTCGGGGAATGCGACGCCAACGAATTCCGGACTTGGCGCTCCTTCGCCGAGGATGCCCTTGTCGAACAGGAACTCGGCAACGAACTTCATCGTCTTCGGAAGGTCCGCAGACTTTGTGAACGCAACCGCATCGGCCGGTGTGTAGAACATCCTGGTCGTGCCGAGCTGCGCCTCGTATCCGGCCAGATCCGTGCCTGAAGCTGCCGCCATTTCCTCAAGCGCCTTCTTGCCCTCGGCTGTGCCTGAAGCCATCAGTTCGAGCACTTCGTACCAGGCGCCGACAAGCGCCTTGCCGAAGGCCGGGTTGTCCTTGAGCGTTTCGGTATTCACCATCATGATGTCGATGATCTCGCCGGGAATGCCGGAACTGTCGAACACAGGATTGGCGTTCGGCTGTGCGGCGATCTCGGAAAGCAGCGGATTCCAGGTCACCACGGATGTGACATCCGCTGTCGCGTAGGCGGCGACCATGTCGGCATCCGACGTGTTGACAACGGTCACGTCCTTTTCGGAAAGGCCGACGCTGTCGAGCGCGCGCGCAAGCAGATAGTGGGATACGGACAGTTCGACGAGGTTGACGTTCTGGCCCTTGATGTCGGCAAGTGCCGATTTGTCTTTCAAGACGATACCGTCATTGCCGTTCGAGTAGTCGCCGACAATCAGCGCGGTCGTTTCGACGCCGCCGCCGGCCGGGATCGACAGGGCGTCCATATTGGTCATGGAACAGCCGTCATACGCGCCCGCGGTATACTGGTTGATGGATTCGACATAGTCGTTGATCTGTACGATTTCGACATTGATGCCGTACTTGTCCGCCCATTTCTTCATGATGCCGCTGTCCTGCAGGTAGCCCCAGGGCATCCAGCCGACATAGATGGACCAGCAGACCTTGAAGTCGGATTTCTCCTCGGCAAGGGCAGGGGTCTGCGCAAGCGGCAGCGCCACGACAGAAGCCACGCACAGGCAACGGAACAGTCTCTTTAACATCGGTTTTGCGCCTTTCCTTTTTCAAGCCGCCGGCGTGGCGGCCACCGCTTCTTGCGAAACGGTTGGTTGATGAAGGATTTGCGCACGACCGGGAGGAGGTTTGCGTGCGCAAACCTGTGCAGTTGTCTCCCGGGATTTTGGCCCGCCGTGTCACCGGCTTCTTGCCGGCTTGCGCCTCTCGGACCAGCGTTTCGATGCGAAACCGGAACCCTAGGCGCGCTGCACGAAATTAGAAAAGCAAGCAGCGTGCCAGATGAAAGAAAGCTGATATATCGAGGGAATGGGCGGTTTTCAGCCGCCACTCTGGTCAGCGATTGTGCAAAATCACCGCCTTGCACAATTTATGCGCAGCGCCCCCAAAAAACCAGCGCGCCTTTGAAACAGGTCAGTTCGGCAAGCGCATCCGTGGGATTGCTCGCGTACAACCGGTCAGAACTCACGCATCGCTGCCCGACTTCGGCCCGGCACCCATTACGCGGCCGTTCGCCACTACAACCCGCAATGCACCGGTGAATACCGGATCATGGCGACGGCTTGGTGATCCGTTCCCTTCACAGGGACTGATAGAGGCCGAGGACCAGATTGAGCATGGCCGCAATGATCAGGGCGGTGAAGGTCAGGCCCATGCCGAGCGTCCGCGAGCCCGGAACCTCCGGTTGCCGGCTCACGCCATAGGCGTGGATCAGCCGGCCGGCGGCGAGGATCAGGCCGATGATTGCGGCGATCCATGGCGGTGCCGATTGCAGCTCCGCCAGGGCCATCAGCAGCAGTCCGAGCGGCACGTATTCGGCGAAGTTCGCATGGACCCGGATGGCTCGCAGCATTTGTGTATCGCCGCCGTCACCAAGCCCCACTCGCGCGGTTCTGCGGGTCGTGATCACGCGGACGGCCAGATACACGTAAAACAGGGTCAGGCCGCCGGCAAAAATAGGTGTGACATACATCGCGGCAAAGGCTCCCGTGGTCGGTTCGCCTCTGCATTACGAACAACAGGCCAGATCGGATTACCGGCGTTTGCTCGAAGCGGCATTCCTAAAGCGCCGCCTGATAGGCCCAGAAGTGGCCAGCGCCGTCGCTTGTATAGTGCGCGTCTTCAACCTGCTCGAGCAACTGCATGCGGCCCGCGGCGATAAGCTTGCCAACGACGTCGCGGTAGTTGGATTCCTCGAAATACTGCACACGCGTCGACAGGGCGATCAGGCCGCCGGGCTTAACGAGGTTCAGCAGGATTTCGAGCGCTTCCGGCGGCACATGGCCGAGCGTGAACACGCCCACGGATATGATCGCGTCGAACGATTTGCGTTCATAGCGCTTGTCTGCCGTCATCATGTCAACGCCGCCTGTGGCGCTTCTGTAGCAGCCGCGTTTTTCCGCACGCTGCGCCATTTCCGGCGACAGATCGAAGCCGTGAATGTCCTGAAACCCCTTCTTGAAAAGGGCTTCTCCCGAAAGGCCCGTGCCGCAACCTGCGTCAAGGACCCGCAATGCATCGCGGCTCGCCGCCTGCAGGCGGTCCGCGTGCCTGTCGACAAGGTCGGCGACGATGCGCGGCCCCGCATAGGCGATGTCGACGACATCATCGTCATATTTGTGTGCCCAGGTGTCGTAGAAGTCCCGGATGGTCTCCGGATTTCCGTCAAGATTGAGCGCCGCGTCGACAACCTCGTGATCGGATTTCGATTTCCTGCTCATGCGACACTCCGCGGTTTCTGGTCGGGGCCTTGCCCGCTTTGGAAAAATGAGGATAGCCTTATCTTCACAGGCGGTGCAAATTGCCTGGCGATGGGAGAATGCAGTGATGGGTGAGTGGCTGGTTCTGGCGGCGGTTTTCGCGATCTTCCTGCCGGCGCTGGTGCTGCCGGGGCCGGATTTCATTGCCGTGGTGCGTTCGTCGATGACGCACGGAACGGGCGCGGGTCTGATGACGACATTGGGCGTATCGACAGGACTCGCATTCTACGCAACGCTAAGCCTGATGGGGCTTTCAGCCATTCTCGTGGATTACCAGTGGCTTGCCTGGACCGTCAGGATATTGGGTGGCTGCTATCTTGCCTGGCTCGGCCTGAGATTGCTGTTTGCGAAACCCGAAACCATCGATGTTTCCGAAGGCCTGGAGAGGAAAAAGGGTAGCCCGTTCCTGTTCGGTTTCCTCGTCACGCTGACCAATCCGAAGGCGATCGTTTTGTTTGCCAGCGTCTTCGCAACCGCCGTTACCGCTGCCACGCCGGCCTGGCTGATGATGGCGATGATTGCGCTTGTCTTTTTCAGTGCGTTGCTATGGTACGCGCTGGTCAGCCTCTTCATGTCTTCGGCGCCGGTGATGCGGCGGTTTCAGAACGCCCGGCACTGGATAGAGCGCGCCGCCGGCGTGTGTTTCATCGCCATTGGCGGGCGCATCCTTGCCGACGCCCGCAATCCGGTGTCGCCCTAGGGACACGTGGCGCAAGATTCCGATCCTCGTATGCTCGGCAGGAAGCGGCATCTGATCCCCATTGTGATAAAACAGGAAAAATTCTGAGGAGGCAGACAGATGAAGAAATTGCTTTGTGGTTTGCTGCTTGCCACTGGCGCACTTGCCGCAGGATTTGCGGTTGCCGGCGATGAACTGGATGTGCCCGTCATGATGTGGTCGGACGGGGACCTCGACACCTGCAGCCTCGGCGCCGTCACCGGCCTTGATCCGAATGGCGACAATTTCCTGGCGGTGCGGGCAGGGCCCGGGACCGGGCACCGCATGCTCGACAAGATCCATACGGACGACGAGGTTTGGATTTTCGACGAGAACAATGGCTGGTTCGGCGTCGCCTATGGTTCTCCGAACATCTCCTGTTCGCCAATCCGCGGCAACAGACCCTATGACGGACCCGGCTCGACCGGATGGGTGTTCGGCAAATATGTGAAGATCATCGCGGGGTAACCCGTTCGCCTTCATTACAAAAGTTTAATGCGTTCCGCGCGACCAGAAGTCTCTGCCCGCCCGTTTTAAGGACAGATTTGTCTTGGAGACGGGCGACATGGCCTTTTGGAAGCAGACTGTTATATCTCTGATTTTGCTGATGGTTTTTGCCATCGGCTTTGTCCTGTTCTCGTATGGGCCGAACATGATCCCCGGCCTTTCATCAAACACCGCCACTGCCGGCATTCCAGGCAGCGGACAGACACGCGAGCGCCTTGCGCCGCTTGTCGTTCTGTCCCCTGTGGAAGCCGGCACGATGGATGACGCCGTGAAGTCAATCGGAACGGCCCGTGCGATCGAACAGGCGACGCTTTATCCGGAAGTCTCCGGACGGGTTTCTCAGGTCCATGCCGATGCCGGCCAGCGGGTTGAACAGGGTGACGTCATCGTCCAGCTCGACGATCAGGTTCAGCGCCTTGCGGTTGACCGGGCACGCCTGGCGGTCGATGACGCCGAGGCACAGGTCGAGCGCTTCGAGGCGCTTGCCGCACGCAATACGGTCTCGGATGTTCAATTGAGTGAAGCGGTGCTTGCGCTTTCCAACGCCCGGCTCGACTTGCGGGAGGCCGAGGACGCGCTGGCAAGGCGTGCGCTCGTCGCGCCCTTTTCCGGAGAGATCGGACTGATTGATGTGGGCATCGGCGATTTCGTGACGACGACGACGCCTGTTACGACGCTCGACGAACGCCGGACACTGCTGATCGAGTTCCGCGTGCCGGAGCGCTTTGCCAATCAGATCGAGCACGGTCAGTCCATGTCGCTCTCGACGCCGGCTCTGCCGGGAATTGACCTGGAAGGCACCGTCAGCGGTATGGACAGCCGCATCGACACGGTGTCGCGCACGCTGACGGTGCAGGGAACGGTCGTCAATGACGATGACCTGATCCGGCCGGGCATGTCGTTTGAGGTAGCGCTTTCCTTTGCCGGAAACAGCTATCCGAGCGTTCCGGCCCTGGCCGTCCAGTGGGACCGCGACGGATCGTATGTTTTCAAGGCGAACGGCAACACTGCGGAGCGCACCGCCATATCCATCGTCGCGCGCAAGGACGGGCAGGTTCTGGTCGAAGGCGACATTGCGGCCGGAGACGATGTCGTCACCGAAGGCACCAATTCCGTCCGCCCGGATCAACCGTTCCGCATACCTGCGTCGGCAGAGGGAGCGTGATAGCCATGTCCAGGATTACAGAAGAGCTGAGGGGGCTTCCGGCATTCTGCGTGCGCCGTCCGGTGTTCGCAATCGTCATCAATCTCCTCGTCATTATAGCCGGTCTCGCCGCCATCACGGCTGTGGAGATACGCGAACTGCCGAGCACCGACCGCCCGGTGGTCACCATCCGAACAACCTATTCCGGCGCGACGCCCGAGACGGTCGACACCACGGTGACCTCCGTCCTTGAAGGCGCCGCGGCGCGCACGCCGGGTGTTGCCTCGATATCCTCAAGTTCAAGCTTCGGTTCCAGCCGCATAACCGTCGAATTCTCGCCATCCGTCGATGTCGACACCGCGGCCAACGACCTGCGCAATGCCATTGCGCGATCGGAACGGCTGTTGCCGGACACCGCCGACACGCCGCTGGTCATCAAGGCCAATGATGATGACAGTCCGATCATCAGGCTGGCCGCGACCACCGATCGTTTGCCGATCGAGGAACTGACTCAGATTGTCGACAACCAGATCATCGACCGGCTTTCGGCTGTTCCCGGTGTCGGCGACGTCACGGTCTTTGGCGACCGGCAGCCGGTCTTCAAGATTGATCTGGATCTCATGGCGCTGGCAAGCCGTGGCCTTTCGGCGGCTGATGTCCGATCCGCAATCGAACGCGTAACGGCCGATACGCCCGCAGGTTCGCTCTCCACCGGAGGCACGGAGATCCTCGTGCGCACCGATCTGAACGTCGGGTCGGTAGCCGATATCGAGGAATTGCGTATCGACGATCATACGCGGGTCGGCGATGTTGCGGATGTCTCCTACGGACCGGACGAGCGCACATTCTATCTGCGCGCCGATGGCAAGACCGGTATCGGCATCAATATCGTCCGCCAGGCGCAGTCCAACACGATCGAGATTTCTCAGGGCGTGGAACAGGCGGTTGCGGAACTGCAGCCGGTTTTGCCGGACGATGTCGATCTGCGCGTGACGTCGGACGATGCGGTTTTCATCGGCGCCGCCATACAGGAGGTCATCAAGTCACTGCTGATCTCGACCGCCATCGTTGTCGCCGTGATCTTCCTGTTCCTACGGACGGCCGGCGCGACGATTATTCCGGCGGTGACGATACCGGTTGCCCTGATCGGCACGGTTGCCACCATCTGGCTCGTCGGTTTCTCCTTAAACATACTGACGCTTCTGGCGCTGCTGCTTGCCACCGGCATGGTCGTCGATGACGCCATCGTCGTGCTTGAGAATATCGTGCGCCGGCGGCGTGAGGGCGATGGCGGGCGCGCGGCCGCCGTTCGCGGCACCCGCGAGGTCTTCTTTGCCGTGCTCGCGACGACGGCGACCCTGGCGGCGGTTTTCATCCCGATATCCTTCCTGCCGGGCACCGTCGGCCAGCTCTTTTCGGAATTCGGCTTCGTGCTTGCCATTGCCGTAGCCATCTCGTCCTTCGTGGCGCTGACCCTGGTGCCGATGCTTGCCTCCCGCCTTGCCGCGAATGTAGCGGACGATGATCGTGTCACCTGGCTGGAGCGGGTCGGTTCGGTATTTGCGAATGGCTACCGTATGCTGCTGCGCGCGGCCATGGCCGCCCCGATGATCGTGCTGGTCATAAGCATTATCTTTTCCGGCTTTTCGTACCATCTGTTCAATAACCTGCCGCAGGAAATCACCCCGCGTGAGGACCGTGCGAGCATCCCGATAGTCGTGCAACTGCCGCAGGGAACCGACCTCGAGATCGCCAATGAGAAAATGAAGCAGATCGAGGCGATCGGTGAAGACCTGATGGCGGCGGGCGAGGTCGACTCACTGTTCAGCATTGTCGGCATGCAGGCATCGAACCGCGGTTTCATCATCTTCCGTCTGGTCGACTGGGATGCCCGCGACCGCAGCCAGTCCGAGATCGTTGCCGACATAAATCGTCAACTGGCCGAGATACCGGGCGTGTCCGCTTTTGCGCGCCAGCCGAACACGCTGGGCCTTCGTGGCGGCGGCAGCGGACTGCGCTTTGCGCTGACCGGTTCGAACTACGATGTTCTGTCCGATGCGGCCGACGATCTGACGCGCGCCATGGCGGACCGGTTTGAGGGGCTGGGCAATTTCGATATCGGATACGACACGACCCAGGCGGAACTGTCGGTTCGGGTCGATCGCGACCGGGCGCGCGAGCTCGGCATCGATCTCGACGATCTTTCGTCGTTCGTTTCCATCGCCCTGGATGGACGCGAGATTGCCGAGATCCACCAGGACGATAATGCCATCCCGGTGATGCTCTCGCTCGGCGAACGCGCCATCTACGATCCAAGCGACCTGGAGAACCTCTTCGTTAGTACCCGTGATGGGACGATGGTGCCGATCTCGACTGTCGTCGAGATCGAAGACACGGCGGTGGCACCGCAATTGACACGCGAGGAGCGTATGCGCGCTGTGCCGATCTCCGTGCCATTGGATGCGGACTACGACCTGGAAAGCGCTATTGCCGACATGAAGCAAACCGCCGAGGAAGTCTTGCCGACCGGTGTCGAGGTGACCTTGCTGTCGGAAGCCGCCTTGCTGGAGGAAACCTCCACCGGCATGGGGCTCGTCTTCATCTTCGCCATCGTCATCGTGTTCCTTGTCCTCGCGGCGCAGTTCGAGAGCTTTGTCAGTTCCATCATTATCCTGCTGACAATCCCCTCGGGCGTCGCGGCGGCGGTCATGGCAATCGGCCTGACCGGCGGAACGATCAATGTCTACAGCCAGATCGGCATCATCCTCCTTGTCGGGATCATGGCCAAGAACGGCATCCTCATCGTCGAATTCGCCAACCAGCTGCGCGAACAGGGGCTGAGCGTGCGCGAGGCCATCGAGGGCGCCTGCATGCGCCGGCTGCGGCCGGTCATGATGACCATGATCTCGACCGTGCTCGGCGGTTTGCCGCTCATCCTGGCCTTCGGCGCCGGTGCGGAGGCGCGCACGGCGCTGGGGTGGACCATCGTCGGCGGCCTCGGCTTTGCGGCCGTATCGACACTGTTCCTGACGCCGGTCGCCTACAACCTTCTCGCCGGGCTGAGCAAGTCGCGCAATGCAGACGAGCAACGTCTGATCGAAGAACTTGAAACCAGCGGAAAGGAGACCGGCGCAGCCTGACGGAAAGTCCCGCGACACGTTTGACTGCGAAGGGGACGGCTTGATAGCCTGACGGCTCATCTGGCACGAGGCGGAAGGCCATACATGTCCCCATTCCAGTCGGACGGCTCGGTTCGCAAGGACGGCGAACTGATGCGCCGCATCGCCGCGGGCGATACCGGTGCGCTGCGCCAGATCATGGACGTGCAAGCCCCGAGACTGACCAGACTGGCGCTTGGCATTGTCGGCCGCCTCGACGAGGCCGAGGATGTGGCACAGGAAACGCTGCTCGCGCTTTGGAATGCAGCGCCGCAATGGCAGGAAAAATCAACGGTCGGCGCCTTTCTGCGCACGGTTGCGACACGCAAATCCATCGATTTACTGCGCAAGCGGCAAAGCCAGGTCGAAGACTTTGAATTCGACCGGTTGCTGGATCCGGGGCAGGGACCCGAAGCCGAACTCGAAAAACGCGAGGATCTGGCGCGGCTGGCCGAGATGATGGCGGCCTTGCCGGAAAACCAGCGAACGGCGCTGGTGCTGGCGCATTTCGAAGGTCTCAGCCACGCCGAAGCGGCCGAAACAATGGAACTGGGTGTGGATGCCTATTCATCGCTTCTGGCAAGAGCGCGGCGTGCCCTCAGGCAAAAGTTCGAAGGGGCGGAGATGGAAAAAGGAGGTGATGATGACCATGGATGACAGATTAGAACAACTCATCGACCTTCACGGTGCGGATCTGAATTCCTGGCCGGACCGGGAGCTTGCCCAGGAGGCCCGCCAGGCGGCGATGAGCGATCCACAGTTCCGCCGCAGGCTGGATGCTGCCAGACGCGTGGACAAATCCCTTTCGGCACTCGCCTCCGCGCTGGATGACAGCACGGCCATGCGCACCAGTTCATCGGCGATGCAGGCAGCTCTCCTCGATCGGATCGATGCGCAGGCGCAGAGGCGTCGTGCTTTCTCGTGGCGCAGCCTCAGCCGCCTGGCAGCCGGCATTGTGGTCGCCTGCGGTCTCGGCATCGGGGTCGGGCAGATCATCCCGGATCAGGATATTGCGCAAAACGACGCCTTTGACGAACTGTTGCTCGGCTCTGGTGACAGCACTGCCGGACCACGGAGCGGATAGATCATGAGCAGACAGCGCCTATTGATTGGAACACTTGTCGTATCGTTGCTGGCAAACGCGTTTTTCATCGGATTTGCCGCGACACGCATGCTGGATGAGCCGGACACCAAGCGGCAGGGCGGTATCCTGCGCGGTGTCAGCCATCGGCTGACGAAGAATCTCGACGAGCCGGCCCGCCTTCAGATCGCTGGCGCGCTGGACGCGGTAACCCCGCAATATGAAGAGAGCCTGCAGGCGCGCCGCGAAAATTACAGCCGCCTGCGCGGCCTCCTTGCCGCATCCGAACCGGATCGCGCGGCGATTGACACGGTGCTTGGCGACATGACCGAGCAGTCCTCCGGGCTTGTCCTGGCGGTGCATGAAGAGGTAATCGAAGCGATCCTGGAACTGCCCGCGAACCAGCGTGCACAAATCGCCGATGAAAACTGAGGGGTCCACGATGCGTTCAGCGCTTGCACTGATAATCCTGTCGGTCTTTGCGATACAAGATGTGGCGGCTGCGGATGCGTGGCGCATCGAACAGGTGTCGAAATCGGCGTTGCCGCCCGGCGGCTTTTCCGAAACCGGTCGACCGGCACCGGGTGGATTGCCCGACGGTCTGATCGCGACCGCGCGGCATGGCGATGTTTCGGAGGCCTGGTACAGCGAGCCCACCCGCCGTTACGGCCATGCGATCCTTGGCGATGCGATCGAAGCGGGTGCACTTAACGTCAGAACTGCCGAGGGCGATGTTGTCACATTCAGGCTGCCGCAATCGCAGGTCTTTGAGGACCGGACGCCGCGGCTTGCCGACCTCGACGGTGATGGGCGCACCGAGATCATTACGATCCGCTCGGCTCTGTCGGAGGGCGCGGCGGTGACAGTTTACGGACTGGAAGCCGGCAAGCTTAGACAGCGCGCCACAACGGACTTTATCGGGCGTACCAACCGCTGGCTGAACATTGCCGCGATCGCCGACCTCGACGGAAAACCCGGTCTGGAGATCGCCCATGTCCGCACGCCGCATATCGGCGGGACGCTGATCGTTCACACCTACCGGAACGGCGGGCTGAACCGCATCGCGGCACTGGACGGATTCTCGAACCACGCCATAGGATCGCCTGAAATGCGGCTTTCGGCGGTCGCTGACATCGATAGTGACGGGCTGGTCGAAATCGCCTTGCCGTCCGCCGACCGGCGCGCGTTGCGGATCGTCGGGCTGGGTTCGGGCGGTATCGAAGAACATGCCGCCATAGCACTGCCGGCCAGGGTTACCGAGCCGGTGCTGCACGGGAGCGTGACGGATAGCCCGCATTTCTTTCTCGGGCTGGACAACGGGCGGGTCTATCGTGTCGGACGAAAGTAATGGCACCACGACGCGGACCGCCTTGAAATGAAGCATTCGACACCGAGCAAATCAGGAGTTCCGGCTGAATGACCACCACGATTCCGTTTGTCGCACGCACGGATGAAGACGACCGCGGGGCATGGCTGGAGGCGCTTGGTGCTGCAATGCCCGCCTATCGGATCAGGCCGTTTTCCGATTTGAATGCAGAGGAGCGTGGTGCAGCACGTGTCGCGATCGTTGCCGATCCGGATCCCGCCGATCTGACGCTTCTGCCAAATCTTGAATGGATTCACAGCCTGTGGGCCGGCGTCGAACGGATCGTGTCGGAGCTTCCGGTCGACGGGCCGAAGATCGTCCGCCTCGAGGATCCGCAGATGGCAAAGACCATGGCCGAAGCGGTGCTTGCCTGGACATTCTACCTGCACCGCGATATGCCGCGCTACCGACGTCAGCAGGACGCCCGTATCTGGAAGATGCACGACCTGCCGCTGCCGTCACAGAGAACCATCGGCATTTTGGGTCTGGGCAATCTCGGCCGTGTTGCCGCCGGCAAGCTTCTCCAACAGGATTTTGCCGTATGTGGCTGGAGCCGTTCCGGCACCCTGATGGATGGTGTCGAAACGTTCAGCGGTCCCGGGGGGCTCGGCCATGTGCTGGCAAAATCCGATATTGTCGTCGTGCTTATGCCGTTGACGCCGGAAACCAGCGGCCTTCTGAACACCGACCGGCTGTCGGCGATGAAAACCGGCGCGAGCCTGATCAATTTCGCCCGCGGCCCCATTGTCGATTCCGATGCGCTCCTGAAGCAGCTTGATCGCGGGCACCTGGACCATGCCGTCCTCGATGTGTTTGACCGCGAACCGCTTCCGCAGGACAGTCCGCTGTGGGCGCATCCATCCGTAACCGTGCTGCCGCACATATCGGGGCCGACGAACCGGACAACCGCGTCTGCCATCGTCGCTGCCAATATCGGAGCCTATTTCGAAACCGATCGGATTCCCGGCAGCGTGGACCGGGCGAGGGGCTATTGAAACGGGACCATGAGCAGGGGAAGGCACCGATGAAAATGACCATTCCGCAGAGCGTGGATGAGTGGAACAGACGCGGCGAGGACTATCTACCGGGGCTGTTGGGCATCGAATTCCAGCAGGTCGAAGAGGACCTGGTCGTTGCACGATTTTCAGTCCGGACGTCGCTCATGGCATGGAATGGTTTCCTGCATGCCGGGTCCGTGGTTTCGCTGGCCGATACCTCTTGCGGATACGGCACGTTGCGATCGCTGCCTGACGGCGCCAGCGGTTTCACGACCATCGATCTTACATCGAATTTTCTGGGAACGGCGCGAGAAGGCGATGTGGTCTGCAGGGCAAAACCGCTGCACAAGGGCCGTACAACGCAGGTTTGGGATGCCGAGGTGATTTCGGAGAATTCGGGGAAACCCATGGCGCATTTCCGGTGCACGCAGATGATATTGTGGCCGAGGCCGGAAATTTGAGTTGTAAACCATCGCCGAAAAACATTTGCATAACATAACATTGCGTCTATTTCCGAATTCAATTATGCAGCTGGCGTAAAGAACAGGAACTGGAAAGAATCAGAGGAATCGGCTTTCCTGACTCCATACCGCTGCGTGGAAACGCGCGCGGGGCCGATGTTGCCCGGTTGGCCTGAAGTCATGAGTGTCATCATCGGAGGAATGTGACATGAATTTGCCGACGAAATTTCTGGGCATGTGTATTGCGTCTTTGTTGCTGGCTGCCGGGCCAGCTCGGGCGGAAGTACAGATTACCCTGAAATCGGCAAAACCGTCCTCCTCCTACTACAAAATGGGTGAACAGCTCGCGCAAGCGCTCAAGGCCGGCTCGCAGGGCGAGATTATCGTGACGCTCGGAGAAAGCGCCGGTTCTGTCCAGAACATCCTGGATGCCGAGAGCCAAGAAGATGACTACATCTTTACCTCGCCGCCGGTGCTCGTCAGCCTTGCACAGCAGGGCAAGGCCATGTTTGCCGACAAGGACAACAGCGATTTCGGCAGCATTCGGGCGTTGTTTCCGATCCCCTCGCTGACCATGCACTTCGTGATGGCGCAAGAGGCGGGATCGCTGACTTTTTCCGATCTCGACGGCAAGTCGCTTCTCATGGACAACGGTACGTTCGCCGCACGGGAAGGCGCCAAATATATCAAACTCTTCGGCCTGGAGGGCAAAGTCTCGGTCGTCGATACCGAATTGTCGGGTGCGCTTGAGGCCCTCAAAAGCGGCAAGGTCGACGGTTTCGTCATGGCGGGCTCTTGGCCCGCGCCCATGGTCGTCGAAGTGTCCGAGGAAACCGGAATCAATCTGCTGACCATGGACGGCGAAGAGGTCAAGAAAACCAAGCGCACGCGCATGGTCATACCGGGCGGCACCTATGCCGGCGAAGATGATGCCATCACAACGACATCGGTTCCGATGGTGGTCTACACGACAACCGAAATGGACGATGACACCGCCTATCTCCTGACGAAAACCTTTTGGGCGCAGAAAAAGGTGATGGCCCGGTCTGCCGCGTGGTGGGAAGGGGTCGACGACGAATTGATGGTCAACATCACCGGTCGTCTTCATCCCGGCGCACTGAAATTCTACAATGAGGTCAGGTTTCCGATCGCCGAAGACCAGCGGTAAATCCGGCACAGGGCAGGTCGGTTCAGCTGGCCTCTTGGCGCAGGAAGTCGATCAGTATCGGGTTGACGGTATCGTGCATCTCGTAGAGCAGGCCGTGTGTGCCGCCTTCCATGATTTCGACGCGCGCATGCGGCGCCGCCCGTTTGAGGCGAGCGGCGCTTTCCAGGCCAATGACCTGATCGCAGTCGCCGAACAGGGCCATCATCGGCACGACCTTTGAAGCAGCAGCGAAAACGTCGTCACGGTTTCTCATCGGCAGGTGCCGCCAGGTTTGCAGCACCGCCGGAAAGTAGCCCCGATACCGCATTTGTTCGGTATCGTCGCCCTGCATGCAGCGTGAGTCATCAGCCGGATGGTCCTTTATCTGCGGGTCGCCAAGCAGCACAGCGCGGCCGCAAATTCTCCACAGCCAGTCTCCAAGCAAGGGAATAAGCAACAGGCGCCCGAACGTTCGGCCCAGAAATGGCTCAAGTGCAAGTCCGGCGGGCGCAAGCAGGACCAATGCCGACAGCCGCTCGGGGTGCCGTGCGGCAAATTCTGCCGAAATGATGCCGCCCATTGAATAGCCAACGAGACCTATAGGTTCGTTCAGCCCGAGCGCGTTAAGCAATCCTGCAAGTTCCCTGTCGAAGAATTCGGCGTCGTAGCGCGCCTTGGGACGGCTCGACCATCCACGGCCGAAATGATCGAAAAGGACCACATGATAGCCGGCTTCGGCAAGAGCCGCCGCATTTTGTTCGTAGACGAATTGCGGAGTGCTAAATCCGTGCACCATGACAACAACGGGTCCGTCTTTCGGTCCACGTCTGGTGTAGTAAAGATCACCGGCCTCGAGAGAAACCGTTTGCCCCGGAGCATTCGCCCTGCGCTCTTCATTTGTAAGGGGCTTTTCGCGGAAGCCGGCGATAAACCAGCCAAGTGCGATGGCGAGTCCGCCTAACAGAATTAAGCCTATGATCCAATCCATGAATTGTCCCTGGATCGCAGTTGAATCCTCACAGGGACCTTATGAAAGCAGCCCATACCCCACAAGACACAAAGGACCGCGAATGCGGTCCTTTGCGCAGCTGGCCTGGGGCGATGTTTAGGCTCAGCTATTTTCCGACAAACATTCACGCATGTTGTCGGCCAGTGTGCGTATGAGCGTGAAATACAGCTCCCCACCGTTATCAAGGTTCGCGCCTAACGGATCGAGCACACCGGATTTGGCATTGGTGTTTTCTGTGATGACTTCGACGATCTTCGGTTCAAACTGCGGTTCGGAGAAGACGCAGGTCACTTCGAGTGACTCCACCTTTTCTCTGATTTCAGCGACACGCGCCGCGCCTGGGGCCACTTCCGGGCTGACTGTAATTGATCCGGCGGCAGTCACGCCAAAGCGGTTCTCGAAATAGGGATACGCGTCATGGAAGACGATGAACGGGCGGCCCCTGACAGGTTCGATGACGGCGGAGACTTCACTGATCAACTGATCGAGGCGAGCTTCCAGTTTCTCCGCATTGGCTTCATATTTGTCGGCGTTTTCCGGGTCCGCCTTCGTCAGGGCTTCCTCTATCTCGTGGACAAGCAGCTTGGCGTTTTGCGGGTCCAGCCACACATGCGGGTCGAATTCGCCATGTGCATCGTGTCCGGCGTGATCGTCATGGTCCGCGTGATCATCATGATCAGCGTGCTTATCATGATCGTCGTGATCATCATGTGACGCATGTTTTTCATCGTCGTGATCATGATCGTCATGATCAGCGTGTTTCTCATGATCGTGATCGTCGCGATCATCATGGTCCGCATGCTTCTCGTGATCGTGGTCATCGTGGTCGTCATGGCCCGCGTGTTCTTCATGATCGCCATGATCATGGTCATGGCCTTCAAAGGCACCGCCTTCGCGCAACGGCAGACGCGTCAAACCATGCGCGTCACCAAGCTCGACCACGGTCGCGTTCTGGCCGATCGTTTCAAGAGGATTGGTGAGAAAAGTCTCAATATCGGGTCCAATCCAAAACACGAGATCCGCCTTCTCCAGACTTTGAGCCTGGGACGGCCGCAGGCTGTAGGTATGAGGCGAAGCTGCGCCATCGACAATGATTTCCGGTGTGCCGACACCATCCATTACGCCAGCGACGAGGGAATGAACGGGTTTGATGGACGTCACAACGGCCGGTGCCGCGTAGCTGGCCGCCGAAACGCCGAGCCATACGGCGGACGCGAGAAGTACGGAATGAGATTTGCGCATGAAAGGACCGCTTCTGTTATGTTGTAACACTGGTTCGTAATGCTATAACGTAATCAAAAAACGGCCTCAAGCCCCGGCGCGCATAAACTTTGCCGCCAGGAATTCGTCGAAATTTACTGAAGTTTTGCGATGGTCTGATTTGACCGCACCGGCGTCAAGCGCCGGTGCAGATTGCCGGTGCTGACCCTATTCTTTCTTGACGCGGTAGCCTTCGTGGCAGCTGCCGCAGTTCTTGGTCGCCGCGCCAAAAGCCGCACGGAATCCATCGAGGTCAGCGATCTTGACATTCGTGTCGGTGATGAACTTGGCGACCGCTGCGTTAAACCCGGCCCGGTCTTCCCAGATCTTCGGAGAGGCTTCCGTGTTGTTTCCGGTCTCTGACCCGTCCGGGAACATGTATCCGAAACCGTTTGCCGCAGCGTTGAGCGTGTTGAAGACCAACTGTGCGGTTACGGGATCAAACTCCATTTCACCCTTGGCAATCTTGGCACCGGCCCCTGTGGCCGCGCCGACATTCTTCATCAGATTCTGCCGGTCCGCTGAAGGATCGTCAGCCGCGTAGCTTCCGCCGATAAGGGCGGCTGAGAGAATTCCTGCCAGTGCGATTGTGCGATTCATAACGTACTCCCGTGAGGATCATTGTGAAAACTGCAGTCGTGACGACCTCAAGCCGTCCGCCATCTGCCCGCAACCAGGCATATGTCACTCCGTTCCCGCGCGGAAAACCTTGTCCCAGGGTGCGTACAATGACCGGAAAACTGTAGGAAATGCGAAAACGCTCGACAACGACCAGTTTTGCATATTCAATCTGCAATTATGCAGAACCCGGACTGGGACATATTTCGCTATGTCATCGCCGTCGTGGACAGCGGGTCGGCAGTGGCCGCCGCGGAGCGCCTCGGCGTCAATGCCAGTACGGTGCTGCGCAAAATTGCGAAATTCGAAACCGACAACGGTGTGCGGCTTTTTGAAAAACGTCAGTCGGGTTATCGGCCGACGGCGGAATGCGCGACGATTGTCGAAGAAGCGCGCAAGATCGAACAGAACGTGATGGCGATCAACCGCGATCTGCTTGGACGCGATCTGCGCCTTGAGGGTCGGCTTGCCGTCACCACGACCGATTCTCTGCTTGTCTCGCTTCTGGCGCCGCTGATCGAGGTCTTCACTGCACACCATCCCCGGATCCGGGTGGACGTTTCGGTGACCAACAGCCGCTTGAACCTGCCGAAGCAGGATGCCGATATTGCGATCCGGGCTTCCAAGATGCCACCCGATACGCTGGTTGGACAACGCGTGTCGGGTCTTGTCTTCGCTGTCTATGCACCAGCTGTATTTGCCGACGGAACTTCAGATGATCGCGGCCAGGTACTCGGAAATTCACGCTGGGTGGGGATTGGCCAGGCCCTGTCGGCATCGCCGGTTGGCGAATGGATGTCGCGCAATGTGGCGCCTGGACAGATCGCCATGACAGCCGATACATTCGTTGCCGTTCGAGATTGTGCTCTCGCCGGAATCGGCATTGCCGTGTTGCCGTGCTGTCTGGGCGATACATCCCGAGGCCTTGTGCGCTTGACGGGCCCGATAAGCGAAATGGATACGTCGTTGTGGGTTTTGACACACTCGGACATCCGAGGGGCTGCCAGGGTCAAGGCCTTCAATGAATTCGTGACGCGAGAGTTGCGCGCCAAATCCGCGCTGCTGGAAGGCGCAGGCGTATGATGCAGGGCCGGGGCCGATTTCCTATATACTGGAATCTGCGCTAGAAGGGGCGCGGTCTTGAACCGTCATGGAGCAGTGCATGAATGTCGCGCCGACACCCGATATCGGCAAGCTCGTCCGGTCGAAACGCAAGGCGCTTGATCTGACACTGGAACAGCTGGCGGAGCGCAGCGGTGTATCGCGCTCGATGCTGTCCGCGATTGAACGCGGCACCGCCAACCCGACATTCTCGATCGTCTGGGCACTGTCGCAGGCGCTCGGTCTGGATCTGGCGACACTTGAAGGTGCGGCCAGGCAGGATGAACCGATCGAGCATCAGCACCACTATTCGACGCCGTTAAGGCGAAGCGCGGACGGAAAGTGCGAGCTCTTTATGCTGAGCCCGGTGCGAACTGTTTTGCCGGTTGAATGGCATCATCTCGTGATGCAGCTGGGAGGGTGCCTGGAATCGAAGGCCCACGCCGCCGGAACCTTCGAACACCTGACTTGCCTCGCCGGTTCGCTTTCCGTGTCTGTCGGCGGCAAGACCGTATACGCTCAGGCCGGCGACACGCTGCGTTACCGCGCCGATGCACCGCATCGCATTGACAATGTGGCCGATGGTGAAACGCAGGCATTGCTGCTGGTTGCGCAGCCCGATCAGTACCGGGCAAAATCTGTTATGATGTGATGTCAATCGCCAGGCGTTTTGCCTTTCGATTGACATCATCCGCAATTATTCCAATATACTGGAATCTGTACAACATACAGGAAAATCATGTCCGGAACTCTGATCGACTCAGCGCGGAACGCACTTTCTGAAATCGAGGAGGCCGGGACGCTGAAGCGGGAACGCATCATCACTTCGCCGCAAGCGCCCGTAATCCGCACTCGCGATTCCGAGGGCGTGGAGAACGAGGTGCTGAACTTTTGCGCGAACAATTACCTTGGGCTTGCCGATGAACCCCGACTCATCAATGCCGCGAAACAGGCACTGGACAGCCATGGCTTCGGTATGGCCTCGGTGAGGTTCATCTGCGGGACACAAGACCTGCACCGAACGCTCGAGGAGCGGACCGCTGCCTATCTGCGCATGGAAGACGCAATCGTCTTTCCGTCCTGTTTCGATGCCAATGGCGGTGTGTTCGAGGCGTTGCTGACCGATGCCGATGCCGTGATCTCGGACAGCCTCAATCACGCCTCGATCATCGATGGCATCAGGCTGTGCAAGGCGCAGCGGTTCCGCTACGCCAACAACGATATGGCTGATCTCGAAAAACAGCTTGTTGCCGCAAAGGACTGCCGGCACCGCCTGATCGTGACGGATGGTGTTTTTTCAATGGACGGCATCGTCGCGGACCTTCCCGCGATCTGCGATCTGGCGGAACAGCACGACGCCCTGGTGATGGTGGATGACTGCCATGCGACCGGTTTCCTCGGACAGCGTGGCGCCGGTACGCCGGAACTGCGCGGTGTCGAGGGCCGGGTGCACATCCTGACCGGCACATACGGAAAGGCGCTTGGCGGGGCTTCGGGCGGTTACGTCGCGTCAGCGGGACCGATCGTCGACCTGCTGCGCCAGAGGGCGCGGCCGTACCTCTTTTCGAACGCCGTCGCTCCGGCGGTTTGCGCCGCCGCCATTGAGGCGATCGAGATGGCCGAGGCTGCGGTCGATGAACGCCGTCGGTTGCACGACAATGCCGCCAGGTTCCGGGCCGGCATGGCGGCGGCTGGTTTCACGCTGATCGAAGGCGATCATCCGATTATTCCGGTCATGGTCGGCGATGCCGCCCTGGCCGCAAAACTTGCCGACACGATGCTCCAGCACGGCGTTTATGTCATCGCCTTTTCCTATCCGGTGGTTCCCAAGGGCATGGCCCGCATCCGCACGCAAATGTCCGCGGCCCACACGCCGGAACATGTCGGGCGCGCGGTGGCGGCGTTTACCCAGGCCGGGCTTGAACACGGCCTGATCAGTTAGGGAGGGTGTCCGATGCGTGCACTGGTAAAGGAAAAGGCCGCCCCCGGGCTGACGATGAAGGAAGTGGAGATTCCGGAGCCCGGACCGGGCGAGATCCGTATCAGGATCGACAGCGCCTCGATCTGCGGCACCGACATTCATATCTACAACTGGGATGACTGGGCGGCGAAGACCATTCCAGTGCCGATGACCATCGGCCATGAATTTGTCGGCCATATCGACAAGCTGGGTCCGGGCATCGGCGGTTTCGAACCGGGCCAGCGCGTGTCCGGAGAGGGCCATATCGTCTGCGGCCAATGCCGAAACTGCCGTGCCGGGCGCGAACATCTGTGTCGCGACACCAGGGGGATCGGCGTCAATCGGACGGGTGCCTTCGCCGACTATCTCGTTATCCCCGAGCACAATGTTTACCCCATTCCGGACGATATTCCGGATGAGTATGCGTCGATCCTCGATCCGCTGGGCAATGCGGTGCACACAGCGCTCAGCTTCGATCTTGTCGGTGAGGACGTCCTGATCACGGGAGCGGGACCCATCGGTCTGATGGCGGCCGCCGTGTGCCGCCATGTCGGTGCGCGCCATGTCGTCATAACCGATATCAATCCGAAGCGCCTGGAGCTTGCGAATAAAATGGGCGCGACGCGAGCGGTGGTCGCGGGCAAGGAAGACCTCGACGATATCATGGCCGAACTCGGCATGAAGGAGGGCTTCGATGTCGGACTTGAAATGTCCGGTTCCGCGGCCGCCCTGCAGGACATGATCGAAAACCTCAACAATGGCGGCCAGATCGCCTTGCTCGGCATATTCCACGGTCAGGTGACGATCGATCTCAACAAGGCCATCTTCAAGGGATTGCAGTTCAAGGGCATCTACGGTCGTGAGATGTTCGATACCTGGCACAAAGCGCTGGCGATGCTTGAAAGCGGTCTTGACATCTCTCCGGTTCTGACACACCGCTTTGCATTTGAGGATTTTGAAAAGGGCTTTGAAGCGCTGCGAAACGGTCAGGCGAGCAAGGTGATCCTCGACCTGCACGAAGCGTCCTGACCGAAGAGGAGATTCGAATCATGGCAAGCGTATCTTCGGGAGGCGACGCACCACAACGCCGACGCGGCGGACGCGAGCGAAAACGCGGCTCCGCCGGCGTTGTCGCGCGGCCTTTCGTGCAGCCGACACGGCCGCATGCTCCGATCGATCTTGCCTCCGAAGACGCCATTGAGCGTATCCACACAGCGTCGCTTCAGGTGCTTTCGGAGACCGGCATCAATGTTCTGCACGACGGTGCGCGTGCGATCATGAAGAAGGCGGGAGCGGATGTAACTGCGGACGATACCCGTGTCCGCTTTGATCCCGATATGATCTTGGAGCACGTGGCGAAGGTGCCGCGGCAATTCGTTCTGCATGCAAGAAATCCGGATCACAATGTGCTGATCGGCGGCGACAGGATGGCGTTCTGCCTGATGGCCAGCGCACCCAACGCCTCGTGCATGGATCGGGGCCGGCGCAGCGGCAACCAGGACGACTATCGGAATTTCCTGAAACTTGCACAGCATCACCCGATCATCCATCTGCTCGGCGGCTATCCCGTGGAGCCGGTCGATATCCATGCCTCGATCCGCCATCTCGACTGCATTTCCGATTACATCACGCTGACCGACAAGGCATTCAACGTCTACTCGCTCGGCAAGGAGCGCATTGCCGACGCCATCGAAATGACCCGCATAGCGCATGGCATCAGTATGGATGACCTGAGGCGCCAGCCATCAGTCTTCACGATCATCAACACCAACTCGCCGCTGCAACTCGACATACCGATGATGCAGGGAATCATCGACATGTCGTCGATGGGGCAGCCGGTGGTGATCACACCCTTCACGCTGTCGGGCGCCATGGCGCCGGTGACGATTCCGGGAGCACTGGTATTGCAGAATGCCGAGGCGCTGGCCGGGCTTGCCTTCAGCCAGATGGTGAATCCGGGCGCGCCGGCCATGTATGGCGGTTTCACGTCGAATGTCGACATGAAATCGGGTGCGCCGGCATTCGGCACGCCCGAATATATGAAGGCGCAATATGTCGGCGGGCAACTGGCGCGGCGCTACAATGTGCCTTACAGGACGTCCAATGTCTGCGCCGCCAACACGGTTGACGCGCAGGCGGCCTATGAGTCCGTCTTTTCGCTCTGGGGCGCCGTCAACAGCGGCGGCCACATGCTCAAGCACGGCGCCGGTTGGATGGAGGGCGGTCTGTGCTGCTCATACGAGAAGGTTATTCTCGATATCGACCTGCTTCAGATGGTGTCCGAGTTCTGCACGCCGCTGAACTTCGACGATGACGAATTGGGCGTCGATGCGATCGCCGATGTGGGCCCCGGCGGTCATTTCTTCGGAACGCCGCACACGCAGGCGCGATACAAGGATGCATTCTACGCGCCCATTATCAGCGACTGGCGCAATTTCGAGACCTGGCACGAGGCCGGCGAGCCGACGGCGATGCAAAAGGCCAATGCGGTATGGAAGCAGCGTCTGGCCGAATATGAGCGTCCCGCCCTGGATTCCGGGATCGCCGAAGAACTGCGTGAATTCGTCGAGCGCCGCAAACAGGAAGGCGGCGTGCCGACGGATTTCTAGCGGGTGGAATGCCGCCCAGCGAGGAAATGCGTGATGACTGACGAAAACAAAGAACTGGCCCGCCGGGCGCTGGAGTTCTGGTCGAGCGACAACAATGACGACACCGCACAGGTGTTTTCAGAACGCTACGTCAATCATCAGGAGCCGAGCATCGAGGGCAATGTGAAGGACCTCGATCTCGATGGATGGAAGGCCCTGGTCGCCGGCTATCATGCGGCGTTTAGCGAGTCCCGCGTCCGGATCATCATGCAGATCGCCGAGGACGATCTGGTCGCGACACGCTGGGAATTCACAGCCCGGCACACGGGCGACTATGTCGGACACCCGCCGACGGGAAAGACGGCGGTCTGGACGGGCGTCGAGATCGATCGCATGGCCGGCGGAAAGATCATCGAAAGCTGGGTTGACTGGGACAAGTACAGGCTGCTTGAGACATTGGGACTGCTGCAGTGACGGGGCAGCGGACGAAAGAGGTTCAATCGCCGGTATCGAACCACTGGGAATTCCTTGCTTCGCTTTCGCCTCAGGAAAAGAAGCGGCTGACCGAAAAATCGGATGCAAGGGGCATTGTGGCCCTGGCGCTCCATACAGGCACGATTGTTGCGCTCGCCGTGCTGATCGCAGCTAAGGTTCCCTTTTGGCCGCTGCTGATGGTTCCGCAGGGCATTGCAATCGTTTTTCTTTTCACGACTTTGCATGAGACGATCCACCGCACGGCTTTTGCGACACCCTGGATCAACGACATTGTAGCGCGCATATGCGGTTTCCTGATCCTGCTTCCGGCCGAGTGGTTCCGTTACTTCCATTTCGCCCATCACCGCCATACGCAGGATCCCGAACGCGACCCGGAACTTGCGCACCCGAAGCCGGAAACCGTCGTCCAGTATATTATCCATGTCTCCGGGCTGCCTGTTTGGAAGAGCCAGATTGCGACACTGATCCGGCACGCGGTCCGCGGCACCAGGGATGATTTCGTACCGCAGGCCGCGCGTCCGGCGATCACGCGTGAGGCGCGGCGGATGCTGGCAGCCTATGTAGTTCTCGCGGCAATTTCGGCGGCCGCAGGATCAACACTATTGCTTTTTGTGTGGATCATTCCCGCGATCCTCGGCCAGCCATTCCTGCGGCTCTATCTTCTTGCAGAGCATGGCCGCTGCGCTTTCGTCGCGAACATGTTTGAAAACAGCCGCACGACATTCACCAATCTTCTGGTCCGCAGGCTTGCCTGGAACATGCCATACCATGCCGAACATCACGCGTTTCCGGGTGTGCCGTTTCACCGGCTTCCCGAATTTCACCGTCTGACGAAATCGTATCTGCGCGAGACCGAGGACGGCTATGTCCGTTTCACCGGCCGGTATGCGCGCTCGCTCAGCGGGTGAGAAGGATCGCCTTCAAAGCAGGATGAGCGCCGTGCCGCACACTGCCAGCAGCGCGCCGAGCCAGGCGAGAAGCCTGGGGCGGACACCGGTCAGGGCCCAGATCATCGGCAGCATGATGACGGGAGCCGCAGAACCGAGCACGACGGCCACACCCGTGTCGATCCAGCGCACGGCATAAAGCAGCAGGCTGACAGCAACCACGTGACCCAGGACGCCCGGAATTATGGCGTGTATCGTCAGGCCAAGCCCGGGTTTTTCAGGCGCCGCGAACATCGGGGCGTTCCAAAGCGCTATGATCATGATCACCAGTGTTCCGCCGGCCGTGCGCAGCGCGTTCGCCGCGAGGGGATCGGTTCCAGCGAGCATGGCCGGCTTCAGAAAGACCAGCCCGATCGCATTGGACAGGGCGGCCAGCAACCCCAGCCCGACCATGATCGCCATGGAGCCGCGGACATGCTCGAGCCCGTCCTGTTTGTTGCCCCCATACAGAATCGCCAATGCCGTTCCCGTCAGCGCGATCGCACAGCCGAGCAGCTTCTGGCCGCTAATGACTTCGCCCAGCATGAGGAAGCCGAGCAGGGCGGCCATCGGGCCGTTCATCGACAGAAGCAGTTGCGACCGGCGCGGTCCGCCGCGCCGCATGCAGGCGAACATGGAAATATTTGCCACAACCACGCCAAGGACACTTGCTATGACAAAGGCCGGCCACTGATCCCATGCGACGCTTTGCCAACCACCCATAAGGGAAACGACGACAATCAGCAGCGCAGCCGACCAGGCAAGCTGCATGCGGGTTAGTGCAAAAGGGCCAAGAAGGGTTGCCGGCTTGTGAGCGAGCAGGGCACCCGCCGCCCAGCAACAGGATGCGCCGAGGGCAGCGGAGGCGGCAAGGATTGGCATGGTCGGGAAAGGTCTCCGGCGCGTTGCTTATCAAATGTGACTAACATGAATGTTTGGTGTGGGCTACGCTTTTTGCAGCGTTTGGTTGAATTTGTTCAGCGTCAACGCGTCCGGGTTTAGGCCGGCATCGCGCTCAAGCAGCCAGCCCGGCAGCCGCAAGACGCGCCAATTCGAGTCGGCTGTTCACGCCAGCCGCGTTGTCGTCAAACATCATGCTCGCGGACAATCCGGCCCAGGCGAAAATCCACTTCAACAGACGCCGTTGATCGATGCTCGCCGCGTTCGACACGATCCGCGCCTGCCGTGCGAGCCGTCCGGGCCGAAGTGCACTTTGTGGATCCGGATTGCCGAAAAGACAGCAATACTCAAACGACCGTTCGCCGATGATTCCCTTGGGATCAATGGCCAGCCAGCCGCGCGGCCCGAAGTGAAGGATGTTTCCGTGATGCAGATCGCCATGCAGGACATGGCTATCCGTCCGCGATCCGAGCAACTCCCTCGCCATGTCCGCCGACTGATGCAATATGCCGCCATGGGTGTCCGCGGCCGCGAAGAGGCTGTCGAAACGACGTTCGAGCGGGATAAGCCCTGCCGGCGGTTTATCGGCTTTCCTGTGCAGCGTGTCGGAAACGGCGCAGATGATCCGGGTTGCTTCGTCGTCGCGGCCGTCTTTGACCATCTGTTCGAGCGACGGACCGGATTGGGCCCGTTCGAGGAGCAGGGCGTCGCCTTCACGGGCAATGACACGCGCGGCACCATTCCCGCCCCACCAGGCCAGGACAGATGCGCCATGCCGCTCTTCCGGCATCAATGCGATTTTCAGCATGGCCTCTTGGCTATCGCGCATCCGGACGGGCAGCAAGCGACTATACGCGGTGACGATCGGATCGCCATCGGCGGCCAGATCCCAACGTTGCAGATAGGTTGCGAACATCATGAAGGTGCGGCGCTGCTCTTCAGATTTCCGGGTTCAGACGGCGCCGCCCATGACAACGAGGTGAACGGAAATCACCTGGCCGGCGGGGAAATGCAGTTCCTTTTCCGGATTGTATTGCGCCAGGACAAGTTCCTCGGCATTCCAGCGAACGAAACGTTTGACATAGGCAAGGGCAGGTCCGTGTTCTTCGGCCTGTATCTGGGCGACGACAAAGTCTCCGCGACGCGCCCGTTTGGACGGATTGACGAAGACGATTTCGCCATCGAAATAACGCGGTTCCATGGATTCACCGGCAACATAGACGGCGTATGCACCGGCAACAGAAGAAAGACTTGGCGGCGAAAACACATCATCCAGCCTGTTGCCATTCATCACGAACTCACCATCAACACCGCCGACTGCCTGTCCAAATACCGGAATTCTCAAATGCGGATCAGGCAGTTCGTCGCCCAGCCGTGCGTTGGCCGGCAGAGGCTGCATCGGCACATCGCTTCCAGCCGTATTTGATTGTATTTGCTGCGTCATTGCAACCAGTATCTCTTTGTCAGGCGCAGATTTGTTCCGGTTGTGTTCCGCAGCGCCCGCCGGTGGGCCGGTCGGTGATGGCGGGTCGTAGGATGCGCTTCCGAACATCAGTTCCGACGGGCTCAAGCCCAGATGCGGTGCAATCCGCTCCGCCCATTCCTTGGTAAGCTGCCGCTCTCCCGCTTCGAGGCGTCTGATTTGCGGTTGGGACGTAGCCACGCGCTCTGCGAGCTGTGCCTGCGTAAGCCCCAACGCCTCCCGCCGCTGCCTGATACTGTTCATGCGTTCTTCAAAGTCCGATGCCGTGCCGCATCTACTGATATATTCCATTTTGGTCTGCTCAACAAAAACCATTTCGGTATTTAGGATTGACGATTATACCAAAATGACATAAATTACAACCCGGTCGAAATTATATATTAAAAATATAGGTTTAACTGATGTCGCGCCCCCACCTTCCTTACGCTCCGGACCAGCCGGAAGACAATACAGCACTGCCGGAACGGATCGATGGTATGGCTGAGGCGGCCGGCATGTCGTACTTCGATAACAATGAGAACAAAACAAGAACAAAATGGTGCGGCGAAGCCCGCAAACGATTGGCGCCTGTGCTCGGGATCGACAGGGTGTGGCGCGAAGTTGTCGATTTCGGCGAGCCCTCATCCGGTACTGGCGAAGAGGGCTGGGGCCGCAAACGCGTGTCGGTGCCGAGGGTATCGATTTTGGATGGACCAGCACGGAAGGAGTGAGCCGGCGGCAAGAGATTTCCCACAATGACCATTCATCAGAACTCCAAGACAGGGACGCCAAATGCACAATGACCGGCAACCGCAGACGCTGCCCACCACCATACTGGATCTCAACGCGAAACCGCGCGGTCGGCGCGGCAAGCTGGACATGCGGCAGAAGGAGGCATTGCTCAGAAGCTATGCGGGCGGGGAGCCGACATCAGCTTTAGCGGATTGGTTTGACGTCGACGAAACCTACATCCGAAAACTGGCCAGCCGCCACGGCATCAGAAAGGGCGCCATTGCCGTCCCTGCGCGACCCCGGACGAAAACCGCACGCAAGTCGGTCAACAACAGTCACCTGACGGCGTTCAAGTTCGCGTGGCGTGGTTTTCATGTGCCCGGCCACCTGGAGCAGCGCTATGTCGACCTCCTTGTCCGCGGGTTCAGCCGCATCCAGGCGGCCCGCAAACTGGGACTGCTCGAATCCAAATGACGGCATTAAACGAGGACGGGCAGCCGCCGCGATCGAAAATTGCTTGCGCCCGGCGTAAACCGTGCGACATCTACAAGGTGGCGCGGCAGTGTGGCGTCAGGCTTTTTAATGGTGCACGCATCTACAAAAAGGGGCGGCGGCCGGGAGAGTGTTTCTCACCCGGCACGCTCAGGCGTATCGGGCGGGCGCTGGGCGAGGCGCATCTGGCCCTCGTCCTGCGGCTGATCGTCGAAACTGACGGCAATGCGCTTGAGCTTTATGCCGACACGCTGTCCGCGATCTCATCACTTCTTGAACATCATCCGGAACTCATCGAGCGCGGATCAGAGCTTTTCGAGGCGTTCGACAAGATCGATCTCGCCGCATTGCGGCGCCATGCCCACGCGATGGAATGCGGATTGCCGCCGGCGCATATCATGCGGGTTCTTCTCATGACGGAACTCTCGCCGGTTTCCTGAATGCGCGCTTCGCGCCGAGGCGCGGCGCGGCCGGTGAAACGCCCGTCCTTCAGCGTTCGACAGTCACCGGTTCCGGGCGCGATCGTTCGGTGAGGATGAAGGCGACGCCGGCGATGACGACGGCCCCGCCGATCATGACCTGAAATGTCAGGCGCTCTCCCAGGAACAGGGCGCCGCCGGCAATCGAGAACACCGGAAGCATCAGAAGGAAGGGAGCGACCTGGTTGAGCGGATGCCGGCGCACCAGCGAATACCACAGACTGTAGCCGATGACCGTCATGACCACACCGAGATAAAGCACCGCCGTCCAGACAATCCAGTCGGCCGATTGGACGGCCTCCCAATGCCCGCCCTCGAATATGAGTGACATGACCAGAAGCTGGGGCGTTGCGAAAACGGCCACCCAGGCGGTGACCGCCATCCCGTTCATGTCGCGAAGCGTCCGGACCATGGCCTGACCCAGCGCCCAGGAAAATGCGCCGCCAACCACCAGCAGGATCGAAAGCCAGGCAGCGCCAAGCTTCGGCTCACCGGCAATGAGCCCGACGCCTGAAAAGGCAATCGCTATGCCGAACCATTTGCGCAGGCTGGTTTTCTCCCGGAATGCGACTGCGCCGACCAGAACCAGAAATGGCACTTCGAGTTGGACCACAAGAGCGGCGATCGATGCGTCGATCCCGACAAGGCCGGTGAATGTCAGGCTGTACTGGATGGCAGCCGAGACGAGAGCGATCGAGAAGATCTTCAAAAACTGACCGACCGGCGGTTTGACGAACCAGACAAGCACCAGCGCGGTGACCGCGAAGCGGAACGCCATCAGGAGAATGGGCGGGAATTGGTCGATGGCGGCCTTGGCAAAGACGACGCCCATGCCCCAGACAAGCGCAACGGCAACGCCCATCATATAATCAATCGGTGAAAGCTTACCGCCCATCGTCCCAATCCGTACTGCTCCGAACGGCAGCCCTCGGGCCCCTCAATGAGCAAAAGCCAAACTGCGCGATGATTGCCGCCATGGCAAGCGTTCTGCGCTAGCGGCCTTTCCAGACGGGATCGCGCTTCTCTGAAAATGCATTGAAGCCCTCAAGCATATCCTCTGAACCGTAAAGTGTGTCGACCGTTTCGAAAGTCCGGCTGGTGATCTTGTCCAGCGCATCCTGAAACTTCATGTTTTCCGCCTCTCGGACCACCTCCTTGATGGCGGCAAAGACCAGCGGAGGCCCCGCTTCCAGATGCCGCGCGAGTTTCCATGCCTCGTCCATCAGGGCTTCCTTTGTGGTGATGCGATTGACGAAACCCCAGCGATGCGCCTCTTCGGCATCGAGCCAGCGTCCCGTGAAGAGCATCTCCATGGCGATGTGGTAGGGGATGCGCTTCGGCAATTTGATCGATGCGGCGTCGGCAACGGTTCCGGAGCGGATTTCCGGCAGTGCAAAGGTGGCGTGTTCGGCTGCGAGGATCATGTCGCAGGAAAGCGCCAGTTCCAGCCCGCCGCCGCAGCAAATTCCGTTGATGGCCGCGATGACCGGCTTGTTGAGACCGGGCAGTTCCTGCAGGCCGCCAAAGCCGCCGACACCATAATCTCCGTCAACGGCGTCGCCACCAGCCGCCGCTTTCAGATCCCAGCCCGGGCAAAAGAATTTTTCACCTGCGGCGGTGACTATGGCAACGCGCATATCCGGGTCGTCGCGGAATTCCGCGAACACATCGCCCATGATGCGGCTGGTGGCGAGATCGATGGCATTGGCCTTCGGCCGGTCGAGCGTCACTTCCAATATGCCGCCCTCACGGCGGGTCCTGATTGGAGCATCAGACATGGGCATCCTCCCTTGATATCAGCGCATCGGCGGCAATGGCGAAGTCCGGGCCGCAAAGCAGCGGATTGACTTCGACTTCCGCAAGCCCGTCGGCGTTGGCGATAACATAGTCCTGAACGGCCATGATCGCCGAGACGATAGCCGAACGGGACGCCGCCGGCGCGCCCCTGTATCCATTGAGCAGCGGCGCAATTCTTAGCGCATCAAGCGCGTTCCCAATCATCTCCGGCGATGCCGGAACAAGCAGCGATTGCCTGTCCTTGAGCAGCTCCGTGAGCGTCCCCCCGGCGGCGATGGTCAGCAAAAAGCCGTGCGCATCGTCCCGCACGATGCCGATCAGCAGTTCGGCCACGCCTCCGAGAATCTGTTGCTCGACCAGAAATCGCTCGGCTGACATATTTTTCGCGGCATCTTCGACGGCGGCCGCGGTCCAAAGGCCGAGAACAACGGCACCTTGCTCGGATTTGTGGGCGAAACCTTCGCCTTTCAGAACGACGGGAAATCCCAATTCGTCGGCCACAATCGCGGCCTCTTCAGGCGTTTTCGCCGACTGTGCCATCGGGACGGCAATTCCGAACCGTGCAAGCTCGGCCTTTGCATCGGCCTCGCTCAGCGTTCGCGGGGAAGACGGGGCGGGTGCGGTCAGCACGGGCGCGTATTCGGGTTTTGTTTCGGCGTCCGCCGCGCAGCGGATGGCCGCGCAGGCTTCTTCCAGACCGTTCAGCGGTACAACGCCGCCGCTCAGAAGCCGATTTGCGATGTCTTCCGGCATATTCTCGGGAAGGCTCGAAACGACCGCGAAATCGCGACCGGCCCTGTCGCGCGCCGCCAGAGTGGCAGAAACCAGCCGGTCCCAGTCCGATTGATCGCACCGGTCTCCGCGCGGAAAATCGAGCACCAGGAGCGTCAGTGCGTGCGTGCCTTCCGCCATGGTGCAGAATGTCTCGGTGAGCGCCGCCTCGTCGCGCCAGATCTGCGTATGATAATCGAGCGGGTTCGCCGGCGTCACCAGCGGGCCAAGCAGGTCGCGCAGCCTTGCTTCCTGCTGGGCGGAAAGAGTCGGGAATTCGAGGCCGTGGCGATGCGCAGCATCCGCGATCAGCGCCGCTTCGCCGCCCGAACAGCTCATCGATGCGATACGTCTCGACGCCAGCGGGCCGGTTGCGTGGAGCAGTTTCAGTGCTTCCAGAAACTCGGAAAGCGTGTTGACCTGACCCATGCCGAGCCGACGGAAAAAGGCGGTTGCGCCCGCCGAATGACCGGCAAGTGAAGCCGTGTGGGTGAGGGCAGCCGCGCGCGCGTGTTCGGAGTCGCCGACCTTGAGTGCGACAACCGGCTTGCCGAGTTTTCGCGCCGATGCAGCCAGCGCCTCGAAGGCCCGCACATCCTCGATCCCTTCGATGTGAAGGCCGAGGACGCTGACGCGGCTGTCCTCCAGCAATGCCCTGCCGATTTCGGCCAGCCCGATCTGTGCCTGGTTGCCGGCGGTAATCACATAGGCAAGCGGCAAGCTGCGTTTCTGCATGGTCAGATTGATGGCGATATTGGAGGACTGCGTGACGATCGCGGCACCGCGCGATACTCGTGCGCCTCCATGCTGGTCCGGCCAGAGCAGCGCGCCGTCGAGATAGTTGACGAAGCCGTAGCAGTTCGGGCCAAGCAGGGTTACATCGCCGGCTGCTTCCAGAAGTTCTAACTGGAGATCGACCCCGTCCGCCGTCTCGCGAAAGCCGCTGGCAAAGCAGACGGCGCCGCCTGCACCGGCTGCATTGAGCGCCCGAACGGTCTCGATCGTCGCATGGCGGTTGACGCCGATAAACGCCGCATCGGGAATACCCGGCAGGGCGCCGATGGCCGCATAGGCGGGCAGGCCGCCCACCGTGTCGCGCGTCGGATGAACGGGCCAGATGTCTCCTGCAAAGCCCATCTTGCGGTTTTGCGTCACCACCGCCTCGCACCACGCACCGCCGCCGACTACGGCGATTGAGCGCGGACGCAACAGACGCTGGATCTGCGACACCCCTCAGGCTCCCAGCGGCCGCAGCAGATCGCGGCTGATGATGTGGCGCTGGATTTCGGACGTGCCGTCCCAGATCCGCTCGACACGGGCATCGCGCCAGAACCGCTCCAGCGGCAGATCGTTCATCAGCCCCATGCCGCCGAAGATCTGGATGGCCGCGTCGGTCACCCGTGCGAGCATCTCGGTGGCATAGACCTTGGCACTGGCGATCTCCCGGTTCGCCGGAAGACCGGCGTCGAGCCGCCAGGCTGCGTTCAGCGTCAGAAGATCGGCCGCGTCTATCTCCGTGATCATGTCGGCGAGCTGGAACGATACGCCCTGGAATTTGCCGATCGGCTGGCCGAACTGTTTGCGTTCCGCAGCATACTCAAGCGCAAGATCGAAGGCACGGCGCGCCCGCCCCACGGCCATCGCAGCCACCGTAAGCCGAGTGGCGTAGAGCCATTCATTCATGACCGCGAAGCCGCCGTCCACGTCGCCGAGCACCTGTGTTTGCGGCAATCGGCAATTGTCGAAATCGAGCACCATATTCTTGTAGCCGCGATGCGAAACCGACTGATATCCCTCGCGGATCGTGAAGCCCGGCGTGCCGCGATCCACGAGGAAGGTGGTGATGCGCCTCTTCGGGCCGCTCGGCGTCTGATCCTCGCCGGTCGCGACAAAGACGATGATGAAATCAGCGTGTTCTGCCCCGGAGATGAAATGCTTCGTGCCGTTGATGAGCCAATCGTCGCCGTCGCGGATCGCGGTGCATTTCATGCCGCGGATGTCCGATCCGGCATCCGGCTCCGTCATCGCCAGCGCATCCATCTTTTCGCCGCGCACCGCCGGCAGCAGATAGCGTTCGATCTGCTCATCCCGGCAGGCCATGAGGATGTTTTGCGGGCGGCCGAAGAAATGGGTCAGTGCCATGGAGCCGCGACCGAGCTCACGCTCGACCATGGCGAAATCCACATGCGAGAGACCGGCGCCGCCGACGCTTTCGGGAAAATTGCAGGCATAGAAGCCGAGATCGATCGTCTTCTGTTTGATCGATTGGGCAATCTCTTCGGGCACTTCGCCTGAGCGTTCGACCGTATCCTCGTGTGGATAGATTTCCTTTTCGACGAAGGAGCGCACCGTGGAGACGATCATCTCCTGTTCGTCGGTCAAACCGAAATTCATGCGGACCTCCTTTGGCCGGTGTGCCGGCCGGCGGTATCGGGTCGGGGCATTCCGGCATGTTTTTGCGTGATCTTGGCGATGGCTGCGCTGACATCGGGCAGGGCGGGGCAGGCACGGCTTTCCTTGTTGTCGACATGCAGCAGCATCTGCTCGGCCGTTGCAACGGATTGCTCGCCGGCAAGGATCGTATGGAACAGATGGATGCGCTTCTCGTCCGAGGACAGGATCTGCGTTGTGGTGGTCAGTCGGTCGCCGAGTTTTGCTTCGCCCAGATGCATCAGGTGACTTTCGACGGTGTAGTAGCTGTGACCGCCGGCGACGTAGTCCCGGTTTACGCCGATCATGCGCAGGAGTGCGTCCGTGGTGTCGCCGAATACCTGAAGATAGCGGTACTCGGTCATGTGGCCGTTATAGTCAATCCAAGAAGGCAGAACCGTCGCTTCCCAAAGGCATAATGGCGCGGCGACTTCGCCGTCGTGGCCGGCAAGCGGCCTTGCGATCTGTCGTTCATGCGCGTTGATCAGCGCCCCTGCGGCGCTGTCACGGTCTTTCAGCGAACGCATGATGCCTATGAGGTTTTCGTCGCGCAGCCGCTCCAACTGACGGATCGAAAGGGCGCCCGACTGTTTGTCGGACTGGGATGCGATTTTTTC
Source organism: Allohoeflea poritis (assembly GCF_027889715.1). Lineage (GTDB taxonomy): Bacteria > Pseudomonadota > Alphaproteobacteria > Rhizobiales > Rhizobiaceae > Hoeflea_A > Hoeflea_A poritis. The sequence continues at coordinate 391,163 of NZ_JAPJZH010000001.1, read as the reverse complement.
GATCAGTTCATCGGTGAGTTCCGGGACATCCGTCAGCTTTGTCCATGGCCAGTGAAGGCACGGCCCGAACTGGGCAATGAAATGTTTCATGCCGGCTTCCCCGCCGGCGATGCGGTAGGTCTCGAACAGGCCCATCTGCGCCCAGCGGAGACCGAAACCGTAGCGGATCGCATCGTCGATCTCCTCGGTGGTGGCAATGTCGTCGCGCACCAGCCACAGCGCCTCGCGCCATACAGCCTCGAGGAGCCGGTCGGCGATATGAGCGTCGATCTCATTGAGCAGGTGGAGCGGCGCCATGCCGATGCCGCGCAGGATCGCCTCGGCCCGTTCAATGTCCTCTTTGCTGTTTGCGTCGGTCGTCACCAGTTCCACAAGCGGCAGCAGATAGACCGGGTTGAACGGATGCGCGACCATAATGGGGCCGGGCCGTTCAACGCTTTCCTGCAGCTCGGACGGCTTGAAGCCGGAAGCGGACGATCCGACCAGCGCATCCCGTTCGGCATGGGACAGGATTTCCCGATAGGTGCCGTGCTTGATGTCGAGGCGTTCCGGTACGGATTCCTGGACCCAGGTCGCGCCTTCCACCGCTTCGGCGATGGATGGATGAAAGGACAAGGCGCCTTCGGCCGGCATTGCGACGTCGTAGAGCTGCGGCAGGGCAAGGCGGGCATTGGCCAGCACCTCGCCGATCTTGCGCTCCGCATGCGGGTCCGGATCGAATACGCGAACGTTCCAGCCATTGAGAAGGAAGCGCGCCGCCCAGCCGCCGCCGATGACGCCGCCGCCGATGATCGCTGCCGTATCGGTCATTTGGGAAGCCGCTTGGTCAGGCCGAGACGCTCGCGCACCTGCTGCGGGCCGATCACCCTGGCGCCCATCGCCTCGATCAGCGTCACGGCGCGTTCCACCAACGCTTCATTGGTCGCGAGCTTGCCCTTGTCGAGCCAGAGATTGTCCTCAAGCCCGACGCGCACATTGCCGCCGGCAAGAACGGCTGCCGCGACATAGGGCATTTCGTTGCGGCCGATGGAAAAGGCCGACCAGTGCCAGTCTGCAGGCACGTTATTGACCATCGCCATGAAGGTGTTGAGATCGTCGGGCGCGCCCCAGGGAATGCCCATGCAGAGCTGGACGAGGGCAGGGCTCTTGATGATGTCTTCCGAGACAAGCTGTTTGGCGAACCAGAGGTGGCCGGTGTCAAATGCTTCGATCTCCGGCTTTACGCCAAGTCCGGTCATCATCGCGGCCATCGTGCGCAGCATGCCGGGCGTGTTCGTCATGACGTAGTCCGCTTCGGCGAAATTCATCGTTCCGCAGTCGAGCGTGCATATCTCAGGAAAGCACTCCAGAATATGGGCAAATCGCTCTTCCGCGCCAACCATGTCCGTGCCTTCCTGCAGCGGTAGCGGCGCGTTGGGGTGCCCGAAAACCAGGTCGCCGCCCATACCGGCTGTCAGATTGAGCACGACATCGACCTCGGAAGCGCGGATCCGCTCGGTCACCTCGCGATAAAGATGAAGGTCGCGCGCCGGAGCGCCGGTTTCCGGATCGCGCACGTGACAGTGGACGATTGCAGCCCCGGCCCTGGCGGCCGCGATCGCGCTGTCAGCGATCTGTTTGGGGCTGCGCGGAACATTGGGGCTTCGGTCCTGCGTGCTGCCCGATCCGGTGACGGCGCAGGTAATGAAGACGTCGCGATTCATTTCGAGCGGCATGGCGTGGTACCTCCTCCCATGAGGCTACGCCGCTTGCGTTTCATCATCATGCAGAATTAGACTATAATCATGCCAGATTGGTTCAAAACACAGACCGGAACCTGCCGCGTGGGAATTCTGCTTTTCGAGCAGTTCTCCAATTACTGCCTTGCAAACACCGTCGAGCCGCTGCGGGCGGCCAATGACGTGGCGCGACGCAAACTTTACGACTGGCACTTTCTGACGCTTGACGGGGAGGCGGTGAACGCCTCCAGCGGCCTGTCGGTCGCGCCTGACGCGTCGCTGCGCGAAGGTGCCGGCGGCGAGATCCTGTTCCTGCTCCCGAGCTACGGTTTTCGCACATTGGCAAAGCCGGCGAGTCTCGCTGCTCTGCGATCGGCGGCTCAGCGTTACGGAACGCTTGCCGGCCTGGATACGGGTAGCTGGCTGCTGGCCGCCGCCGGCTTGCTGGACGGCCGGCCGGCGACGATCCACTGGGAGGAGCTGGAAGGGTTTTCCGAGAGCTTTCCAGAGGTCGAAGCGCGGCGCGAGCGCTTCGTCATCGACGGTGACAGGATCACCTGCAGCGGCGCCATGGCGACCTATGACCTGATGAGCGAACTGCTCGGCCGGCATCATGGCGAAGCGCTGCGGCTGGAAGTCAGCTGGCTTCTGATGCAGGGCAGCGCGTCCGCCGGTGACGCACCGATTGCCGCGGCGCGGAGCCCCGCCGTCCAGCGAGCGATGCGCACCATGCAGGAACATGTGGAAGAGCCTTTGCCGATGAAAAAGGTCGCCCGCCGCGTCGGTCTGACCCAGCGGGCGCTTGAACAGCGATTCAGAAGCGAGCTCGGTGCCGCGCCGCGAACCGTCTATCGCCGCATCCGCCTTCTGGCCGCCCGTAAGCTGGTCGACGAGACTCGGTTGCCTGTCAGCGAAATTGCCTTGCGCTGTGGTTACGAGAACCCCAGCGCCATGACACGGGCCTTTGCAGCCGAGTTCGGGCTGACCCCAAGGGACATTCGAAACGCGGTGTGACTTGCACAGGGCCCTTGTATCTGATGGTAATCTGCCGATATGGCCGGTCCGGGTTTTTCAACGTTCGGACCCGGAAATGCAAAACAGGATAAAGCCGCATCATGATTGATTTTTTCTATGCGCCGACCCCCAACGGCTGGAAGGTCGCCATCATGCTGGAGGAGTGCGGGCTGCCCTATGAGACACATCTCATGAATCTGGCGGGCGGTTCGCAATTCGAACCGGATTTCCTGAAGATCAGCCCCAATGCCAAGATGCCGGCAATCGTTGACAATGATGTCGAGGGCGAACCGGTCTCCGTGTTCGAAAGCGGTGCGATCCTTTTCTACCTGGCGCGCAAGGCCGGTCGCTTCATGCCGTCCGGGCCGCTCGGCGAAAAGGAAACGCTGGAATGGCTGTTCTGGCAGACCGGCAATCAGGGGCCGATGGCCGGCCAGCTCAGCCATTTCCGCAATTACGCGCCGCAGGGACAGGATTACGGGTTCAAACGCTATCTCGGCGAGTATGACCGCAATCTCGCTGTGCTTGAGAACCGGCTTGAAGGCAGGGACTACATCCTTGGTGACTACACTATCGCCGACATGATCAGCTTTCCATGGGTACTGATCGCCAAGCCGCTCGGCGCGTCGCTTGAGAAGTTTCCGAACGTGACAGCCTGGCGTGGCCGCATAAAAGAACGGCCGGCCGTGCGCAAGGCGGTGGATCTGCACAAGGCCAGCCAGAACCGCGGCGAGCACAACGCCCAGAACAACAACGTGCTCTTCAACCAGTCGGCGGACAGCCTTTTGCGTTCAGACAAATAGAGATAAGCCGGTTTTTCAGAGACTGGCGCGGACCTTGTCCATCGCATCGGAGAGGGCCGCGCAAAGCTTGTCCCTTTTTCCGTCGAAGCGGTGTGACGGGACGGGAATTGAGATGGCGTAGACAAGGCCGTTGACGTCCCTGAAGGCGGCGCCGACGGCAGAGATGCCGTCCGTATGCTCGTTGATGTCGAACGCCATTCCGGTTTCGCGGATTTCCTCGACCTCGCGAATGACGTCCGACAGAACCCGCTTCTTGTCGTCCCGGCTGCCGAGTTCGCGTGCGATCAGGCCTGCCGCCACATCGTCGCTCAAGAGTGCCATCGCCGCCTTGCCGTTCGCGGTGGTCGACAACGGGAAGGTCTCACCGACCGCCGAGACCGTCCGCAGCCTGTGCGTGCCAACCACCTGGTCGACAAAGACCATGTGGTCCTGTCGATAGACCGCAAGATCAACCGTCTCTCCGGTCTGTTTGGCAAGCTCCGTCAGCACCGGGCGAATGACCTCCGCCATATTGATGCGACCGGCTTCCGCCAGCGACTGGAGCTCCGGCCCGAGACGGAAGCCGCCTTCCGCCGACGAAGCCATGACAAACCGTTCGGCCTGCAGCGCGTTGACGATGCGCTGTACCGTAGAGCGGGGCAGGCTGACCCGCTCGGCGATCTGGCCGAGGCTCAGTCCCTTATGTTGATCCTTCAAGGCGCGAAGAATGTCCGCGGCGCGGGATATGACCTGAACACCTTGACTGGATTGCGGTTTTTCAACTGTCTGAACGTTCATTTCTCATGTCCGGCTGATTTCCAACGGCCTGCTGCCGCATTGGCGATTCGGCCCTTTCACATCTTTCTACCATCTGGAGGGAATTGTTGCACGAATCCGTATTGACCGCAATACGGTGCATATGTATCATATAACAATACAACTGAATGGCTTTGGGAGGCTATCCATGACGGTGACAATCCGCGGCATCGATTTTCAGGAAGACCTGAACAACGATATGGGGCTCGAGTTCTATAATCTTTCGCACCGTTACGGTTATCAGTGCCCGAACTGGCCGTATTTCCGGGACGTGCGCATCGAGCGCATGCACTACATGGCCAAATCCGGCGTCTTGTCGCAGACACTGACGACGACCATGCATGTGACCACTCACATTGATGCGCCGGCCCACGTGGTGCAGGGCACGCCCTTCATCGACGAGGTGCCGTTGCCGCATTTCTTCGGCACCGGCCTCGTCGTTTCCATCCCCAAGAACAAGTGGGAACAGATCACCGGCGATGATCTGGAGAAGGCGTGCGGCCACGCGATCCGCAAGAACGACGTCCTGATCATCAATACCGGCTGGCACAAACACTATGAGGATGGCGACTACTTCCCATATTGCCCCGGACTGGTGCCTTCCGCAGCCGACTGGATGATTGAAAAAGGCGTCAAGGTGGTCGGCCATGACACGCAGGCGAACGACCATCCGCTGGCAACCGCGATCGGCCCGCACCGCAATGGCCCGCTGCTGCCCCATCTGGCGGATGAGTACAAGGAATGGTCCGGCGGCATTGCCTGGGACGAGGCGTTTCCCGAGTGGGAGCCGGTTCACAACAAGATCTTCAAGGCCGGCATCCTGGGCATCGAGAATGTCGGCGGCGATCTCGATGCGGTGACCGGCAAGCGCTGCACCTTCGCGTTCTTTCCGTGGAACTGGGATCGCGGCGACGGCTGCATCATCCGGCTGGTTGCCATGATCGACCGCGGCCAGCAATACCGGATCGAGCCCGGCGAGTCGTTCTGATGCTTATCAAGCGCTTTAACGAAGCCGAGCCTTATGAAGCGCCGAACCATCAGGCCTGTACATCGCTGCGCCTCGCGGGGTTCTCCGAGGTCGGCCCCGAGAATTACTGGGTCGGCTGCTCGCATTTTCTCCCTGGCGGAGGGGCGGGGCCCGATGCCTCGCCCCTTGAGAAAGTCTACGTCGTGCTTTCCGGTCAGCTGACCGTGAAGGCCGAGGGCAAGATCGAAGTGGCCGGTCCGATGGACACGGTGTTCATTCCGGGCGGCGAGGAACGCGAGATCCGCAACGAGGGCAATGACGTGGTGACCATGATCGTCGTCATGCCCTATCCGCCGGGCGCAGCGCCGGGAGGCAAATCATGAGCTCTTTCGGAAATCCCCATTCACTCTTTGACGTGGAAGGAAGGGTCGCGCTGATCACCGGAGCGACGGGCGCTTTCGGGCAGGTTGCCGCCCGCACGCTGGCGGACGCCGGCTGTCATCTGGTGCTCGCCGCAGGAAACGCGGAATCCCTCAAGGAGATCGCGGACGCGTGCAGTGAATTGTCGGCAAGTGTCACGGTCGTGAACAGCCGGCCGGACGACGAGGAAAAGTGCCAGGCCATGGTCGATGCTGCGGTGGCCGCCCATGGCCGGCTCGACATACTCGTCGTTGCCTCCGGAATGAACAAGGTCGCCAAGATCGACGAAATGCCGCTGGAGGATTTCACCAGCGTCATGGATGCCAACGTGACGCATAGCTGGATTCTGGCGAAGGTCGCGACGAAGCAGATGAAGAAACAGGGCGACGGCGGCAAGATCGTGCTCGTCTCTTCCGCGCGCGGCCTGCTGGGCCATCCGAACGGCTACACCGCCTACTGTGCCTCCAAGGCCGCGGTCGACGGCATCACCAAGGCCCTCGGCTGCGAGTTGGGCGAAACGGGCATCACGGTCAATGCCATAGCGCCGACCGTGTTCCGCTCACCGCTCACCGCCTGGATGTTCGAGGATACTGACCACGCCAAGACGGTTCGCACGGGATTCCTCAGTCGCGTTCCGAAGGGTCGCCTCGGAGAGCCCGAGGATCTTGCAGGACCGCTCCTGTTCCTGGCTTCGAGGGCGTCGGACTTCTATACCGGGCACATCCTGTATGCCGACGGCGGCTATACGGCGGGCTAGCGGGTGAGCGGATTGAAAAACATATCCGTCATCGGCGCCGGCCTCATGGGGCACGGCATCGCGGTGGCCTTTGCCCGTGCGGGGCACAAGGTTCGCGTCTATGACGCCTTTGCCGACAGCCTGAAGGCACTGCCGGCCCGCGCGGCGGCCAGCCTGGAACAGCTTGGCCATACCGCGCCTGAAAGGGATGCGGCGCTGGGTCTTATCGAGGCGCAGGGCGATCTGGCGGAATGCGTTGCCGGCGCCGACATCGTGATCGAGGCCGCACCGGAAGATCTGGAGCTGAAGCGGCAGATATTTACCGACATTGAAGCAGCGGCGCAGCGGGACTGCATTCTTGCATCCAATACCTCCGTCATTCCGATCACCTCGATCGTCAGCGGGCTGAAGCACCGCGAGCGGGCGCTTGGAACGCACTGGTGGAACCCGCCGCATCTGATCCCGCTGGTCGAGGTCATTCGCACCGAATGGTCATCGGAAGATGCGATGGGCGGCGTCATGGACCTGTTGACCTCGATCGGCAAGACGCCGGTGCGCGTCGAAAAGGACGTGCCGGGTTTCATCGGCAACCGCCTGCAGCACGCGCTGTGGCGCGAGGCCATCAGCCTCGTCGAAAACGGCATCTGCGATGCATCGGCCGTCGACACTGTCATCAATTCCAGTTTCGGGCGGCGGCTTTCCGTGCTGGGGCCGCTGGCGAATGCGGATCTGGTGGGCACCGATCTGACGCTGGCGATCCATCAGAACGTCTTGTCGGACCTGGAGGCCAGCGGCCGTCCGTCACCCTATCTCGAGAAGCTCGTCGCTGGGGGGCGGCTGGGCATGAAATCGGGAGAGGGATTCTACGAATGGACACCCGAAGACGCAGACGCTCTGCGACAGCGTGTGTCCGATCATCTCAGGAAGCTTGAGACCATCCTGGGTTAGCGCGCCGGCGGAGGCTTCGCGCCGGCAATATTGGGAGGAAGACATGCAGATCAAGACGAAAGGCATCACACGCCGCACCATGATCAAGGGCGGAGCTGCCCTCATCGCCGCCCCGGCGGTCCTGCGCCACACCCGGGCCTATGCGCAAAACCCCACCATAAAGGTTGGCCACGTGAGCCCGCGCACCGGCCCGCTGGCCGGTTTCGCCGAGGCGGACGATTTTGTGCTCGAAGGCATCAAGGCGGCATTCGCCGGCGGCCTGCGCAACAATGGCGACGGCAAGGACTACAGTGTCGAGATCATCTCCAAGGACTCGCAGTCCAACCCGAACCGTGCGGCCGAGGTCGCTGCCGACCTGATCCTCGGCGACGAAGTCGACATTATCGTCGCGGCTTCCACACCGGATACAACCAATCCCGTCGCCGACCAGGCGGAGGTCAACGAGGTGCCGTGTATTACGACGGACTGTCCCTGGCAGCCTTATTTCTTCGGCCGAAACGGCAATCCGGAGACCGGGTTTGAATACACCTACCACTTCTTCTGGGGGCTAGAGGACGTCATCGCCGTCTTCCTCGATCTCTGGGGCAAGAGCGGCGTCAAGAAGACCGTGGGCGGTCTGTTCCCGAACGATGCCGACGGCAACGCCTGGGGCCATCCGGAGCTCGGTTTCCCCAAGCCGCTGAAGGATGCCGGCTATACGCTGGTCGATCCGGGCCGCTACCAGCCACTGACCGAAGACTTCTCTGCGCAGATCTCGGCTTTCAAGGAAGCCGGCTGCGAGATCGTCACCGGCAATATGATCCCGCCGGATTTCGCCAATTTCTGGTCGCAGGCCGCGCAGCAGGGCTTCAGCCCGAAAGTCGTCACGATCGGCAAGGCGCTGCTTTTCCCGTCCGTCATCAATTCGCTCGGCGAACGCGGCGACGGGCTGACATCGGAAGTCTGGTGGTCGCCGAACCACCCGTTCAACTCCAGCCTGACAAGCGAGAGCGCCCGCGGACTCGCCGAGGGTTACAGCAAGGCGACGAACCGCCCCTGGACGCAGCCGATCGGCTTCAAACACGCGCTCTTCGAGGTTACGGCCGATGTAATCCGGCGCGCCGAGGATCTCAGCGACAACATGGCCATCGTCGAGGCGATCAAGACCACCAATCTGAACACGATTGTCGGTTCGGTGAACTGGGCGAACGGCCCGGTCAAGAATGTCACCAAGACACCGCTGGTCGGCGGACAGTGGCAGGGCGGCGCCGGCAATTTCGAACTGGTGATCACATCCAATTCGACTGCAACGGAAATTCCGGTCGGCGGCGAGTTGCTGCTTCTCTAAGAGGGCGCGCAACGCCCTGATTGAAAACCGGACGGGCGAGCACTTGCCTGTCCGGGAAACGCACCATCCGACCGACACGATAGCTTTGCCACGATCGCGGAACCATGACTGCTGTTCTTGAACTGAAAGATCTGAGGAAGTCCTACGGCGCGATCATTGTCGCCGACGCCTTGAGTTACTCGCTCGAAGACGGCGAGGCACTCGGCGTCATCGGTCCCAATGGCGCCGGAAAGACCTCGATGTTCAATCTGATCACCGGCACGGTCCAGGCGCAATCGGGAGACGTCTATTTCAAGGGGCAGCCGATCACCAAGCTGTCGGCGGCCGCCCGTTGCCGCGCCGGAATTGCGCGGTCTTTTCAGATCCCGCAGCCATTCGGGGCGATGAGTGTGTTCGAGAATGTCCTCGTCGCCGCCACGCAGGGCGCCGGTGAAAGCGGTCATGCCGCCAATGAATTGTGCCTCGACATTCTGGAACAGACGGGACTGATGGCCCGCGCCAATGCGCCGGCCGGCGGTCTGACGCTGCTGGAACGCAAACGGCTTGAGCTCGCTCGTGCTCTAGGCGCGCGGCCGTCTCTGCTCTTGCTTGACGAGATCGCCGGCGGCCTGACCGAGCAGGAATGTCAGTCACTGATCGCCACCATCAACGATGTTCGCGCCTCGGGCGTTTCGATCATCTGGATCGAGCACGTGGTCCATGCGCTGCTGGCCGTCGTCGACCGGCTGATCGTCATCGATTTCGGCAGGAAGATAGCGGAAGGGCAGCCGGACGAAATCATGGCAAGCCGCGAAGTCCAGGAAATCTATCTTGGGATCGAAGCCGGTGCCTGAAGCTGTCTTGGAAATCGATGGTCTCGACAGCTTCTACGGCGATTTCCAGGCGCTGTTCGGCGTCTCCATGCGGGTGGAAAGGGGCGAGGTTGTCGCGGTGATCGGCGCCAATGGCGCCGGCAAGAGCACGCTGATGCGGTCCGTCACCGGGCTGTTGACCAACCGTCCCGAAATGGTCCGCTTCGGAACTGCGCAGATCGGGGCGCTGCGCGCCGACCAGATCGCACATATGGGCATTGCGATGGTTCCGGAGGGCAGGCAGCTCTTTCCGTCGCTGTCGGTGGAGGAGAACCTCATCATCGGCGGGCAGGCGGGCCGTCCGGGGGAATGGACGCTCGATGCCGTTTATTCGCTCTTTCCGGTCCTCAAGGAAAGACGCCATCAGGCTTCAACGTCGCTGTCGGGCGGCCAGCAGCAGATGGTGGCGATCGGGCGGGCGCTCATGTCCAATCCCGAACTGTTGCTGTTCGACGAAATCAGCCTGGGACTGGCGCCGATCATCATCAAGACCATCTACGAGGCGCTGCCGGATGTGATCGGCACCGGCATGAGCGCTGTCCTCGTGGAGCAGGACATCACGCGGGCGGTGGACATATCCGATCGTGTCTATTGCCTGCAGGAGGGACGCGTGTCGCTCGAAGGCAAGTCCGGTGAGGTCTCGCGCGAAGAAATCAGCAAGGCATATTTTGGGGTCTGACGCATGGACTGGGTAAACGCCATAATTCAGGGCATTCTGCTTGGCGGGCTTTACGCGCTCTTTGCGGCCGGTCTGTCTCTCATCTTCGGTGTTATGCGGCTGGTCAACATCGCCCATGGCGATCTTATCGTGCTTGCCGCCTTTCTCGGTCTGACGGTCACGACAGCACTCGGCATAAACCCGCTGCTGTCCATCGCCATCGTGGCGCCGGTCATGGGCCTTATCGGCTACGTGCTGCAAAGGGTAGTGCTCAACCGCACACTTGGGGACGACATCCTGCCGCCGCTGCTGGTCACCTTTGGACTGTCAGTGATCATCCAGAACGGGCTGCTTGAACTTTACAGCGCCGATCCGCAGAAGATGAGCGCCGGGGCCATCGAGACGGCCAGCGTCGCTCTGCCAGGCGGGCTCAATCTCGGCATTCTGCCGCTGCTGATGTTCGTGACTGCTGTTCTCATAATCGGTGCGCTGCAGTGGATTTTCTACCGCTCCGCCTGGGGCAGGGCGTTTCGCGCCACATCAGACAACCAGGACATTGCCCAGCTTATGGGCCTTAACAAAAGCCATGTCTTCGGCCTCGCGATGGCCCTGTCGCTGGTCGTCGTCGCCGTGGCTGGAATTTTTCTCGGCGTGCGCACGAGTTTCGACCCGTCCGCCGGTCCCGGTCGGCTGATCTTCGGCTTCGAGGCGGTCATCATCGGCGGTCTCGGCAATCTGTGGGGCACGCTTGCCGGCGGGATCATCCTTGGCGTGTCGCAGAATATCGGCGCGCAGATCAACCCCGGCTGGCAGCTTCTTGCCGGCCATATCGCCTTCCTGGTCATTCTGGCCGTGCGTCCGCGCGGGCTCTTTCCGAGGATCGACGGATGAATGCCACCGCTCAATACACTGTCGTCCGTTTCTCGCCGGCAAGCCGCATCGCCGCCGCCGTCGCAATCCTGGTTCTCATCGCCCTGGCCCTTGCGCCCTGGTGGGCGGGACGCGCCGATATGCGTCTGCTTAGCGAGATTTTCCTCTATATGGCGCTGGCCAGCCTTTGGAATTTGCTCGCCGGCTATGCCGGGCTCGTCTCCGTCGGTCAGCAGGCCTTTGTCGGCTTCGGCGGCTACTGTCTTTTTGCCTTCACGATGTTTCTGGGGTTGTCGCCGTTGGCGGCCATTCCGGTCGCCGGTCTGGCCGGCGCGATGATCGCGGTTCCGGTTGCCATCCTGATTTTCCGCCTTCGCGGCGCCTATTTCGCAATCGGTACCTGGGTGATTGCTGAAGTCTTCCGCTTGGGTTCCGCGCAGGTTTCGGCGCTTGGAGGCGGTTCCGGCACCAGCCTTCCGGTCGCAATCGTCAAATCCATCGCGGACAGCCGCGCCATGCGGGAAGCGACCACTTACTGGATGGCGTGGGCATGGTGGTTCTCGTTCTCGCGCTGGTGTGCGTCCTCCTGCGCTCAAGACGCGGTGTCGCACTGACCGCCATCCGCGACAATGAACTGGCGTCGCAGAGCCTGGGCATCGATATCTGGCGAACCAAGTTTTTCGTCTACGTGATCACCGCCGGGCTGACGGCGGCGGTCGGCGCGCTGATCTTCCTGCAGAAACTGCGGATATCGCCGGACGCCGCATTCAGTGTCAACGACTGGACCGCCTTCGTGATTTTCATTGTCGTTATCGGCGGGATCGGCACCATCGAGGGGCCGATCATCGGCACCATCGTGTTCTTCCTGCTGCGCGAGACCCTGGCGGACCTCGGTGCCGTCTATCTGATGATCCTCGGTCTTGTCGCCATCGTCATCATGCTGCGCGCGCCGAAAGGCATCTGGGGCTTCATTCGCGAACGCACGGACCTTGACCTGTTCGCCCTGTCGCGTCGTGTCGTCGCGCGGTCCGAGCCGGCTGGACGGGATAACAAAAACAAGGAGAACGGGCATGAGCCGCAGGCAACTTAAGACCATCATAACCTGCGCGATCACCGGCGCCATTCACACGCCGACCATGTCGGACGCCTTGCCGTACCGCCCGGAGGATATCGCGGATCAGGCCGTTGCGGCCGCCGAGGCCGGCGCTTCCATTCTTCATCTGCACGCGCGCAACCCGGAAAACGGTTCCGTGTCGATTGATCCGGAACACTTCAAGCGCTTCCTTCCGGTGATCAAGCAGGCAACCGATGCCGTCATCAATGTCTCGACAGGCGGCAGTCTGCTCAACACAATGGAAGAGCGCATTGCGCCGGCCAAATGGGCCTCGCCGGAAATGTGCTCGCTCAACATGGGCTCGATGAACTTTTCCATGCACCCGCTGGCGGACCGCTACACGGAGTGGAAATTCGACTGGGAAGAGGATTACCTGCGCAATTCGGACAGCTATATCTTCCGCAACACCTTTGCCGACATCGCCTATGTGGCCGAACAACTCGGCGAGGGGCACGGCGTCAAGTTCGAGCACGAATGTTATGACGTCGGTCATCTCTACAATCTGAAATTCTGCATGGACAGCGGGCTGTTCAAGCCGCCGGTCTTCATCCAGTTCATATTCGGTATCCTCGGCGGCATCGGCCCCGATATCGACAATCTGATTTTCATGAAACGCACGGCCGACAGGCTGTTCGGCGATAATTACCAATGGTCCGTGCTCGGGGCGGGTGGCGTGCAAATGCCGTTTGCGACGACCGCGACCCAGCTCGGAGGCAATGTCCGTGTCGGCCTTGAGGACAGCCTGATGATCGCGCGCGGCAAGCTCGCAAAATCCAACGCAGAACAGGTCACCAAGATCCGCCATATTGTCGAGGAACTCGGTTGCGAGGTCGCAACGCCCGAGGAGGCCCGCGAGATGCTCGATCTCAAGGGCGGAGACCGGACCGCGTTCTGATCCAGCCGGCTCCGGCAATCCCCAACGCTGTTGTGCATGAGGCAATTCTGCTACGCCATGAGCCGAGGCAGGTTGTTGGCGAGGCTTTGTATGGACATACGCATTGACGATTTGCGCGGCCCGGAAATCGCGACCCTTCTGCAGGTACATCTCGACACGATGGCGGGTCTGTCGCCGCCGGAAAGCGCCCATGCGCTGGATCTGGAATCGCTGCGGGCACCGGATGTCACATTCTGGACGGTTTGGGATGCCGGTGAACTCCTCGGATGCGGCGGAATGAAGGAAATCGACAGCGATCACGGTGAGATAAAATCGATGCACACGGCTGAAGCGTCGCGGGGCAGGGGCGTCGCCGCAATGCTCGTGGAAACGATGCTCGCCGAAGCAAAGCGGCGCGGTTACAGGCGTGTCAGCCTCGAAACGGGATCCATGGACGCCTTTGCGCCGGCAAGGAAGCTCTACGCACGGTACGGGTTTTCGCTTTGCCCGCCTTTCGCGGATTATGTTCTTGACCCGAACAGTGTCTTCATGACGCTGGAGATCGGATAGCCGCGCACATATTTGTGCCTACAATTCAGAAGCATAGCGCAAGGCCCGGACTCATTTTGTGAGCTTCGGTCTGGCTTCATGATACGCCTTGGAGATCGCGCAAGTTCCCCACACGTCAATGCGAAGCCCAGCCCTGGGACCGGACCGAGCCGCCGCCCGGCAATCGGACTTAGCTTGTTATTGCAATATCAGACACAGTGCACGACACTGGCCGCTGATCTCACAAGAGGCCGGTTTGCTCGGCAAGGGACTGTACAATGCTCAATCAGGGCTGGCAGAATGCGTTTACGGCATCCTTGCTGGCCTTTGTCATACTCGTTGTCATTCCCAAGGCTTGCGGCAACAAGGACGTCGCCGACGAGGAAGTCGTCGAGGCGACGGAGTGCTACATCCTCTGGGACGGCCGTGAATATGTGGTCGACTGCTCCACCGACGAAGCTGCGCTTGAAGAACGCGATGACAAGTTTGAAAGTGCGGAACCGTGACCGACCGCGAGGAACGACACACGATGGAAGACCTGCATGAGGGCGGCTGCGTATGCGGTCAGGTTCGATACAGGACAACCGGCAAGCCGAAACGTGTCAGCCTTTGCTCCTGCACCTGGTGCACCAAGCGGACCGGTAGCGCGCTCGGGGTTTCCGTGTACTTCGCTGAACAAGATGTCGAATTTCTGAGCGGAAAGTTGAAATCACACCGTCTGACTTCCGATGCCGGCCGGTGGATAGAAAGCCAGTTCTGCGAGAACTGCGGTACGGCCTTGACATGGACCCTGGAGTTTCTTCCCGGCCACCGGGGCATGGCCGGAGGCACGTTCGATCCGCCGACATTCTGGTACGAGCCCGAGCGCTTTGTCTTCATGCGTTCGAAGCCGGAATGGCTGTCTGTGCCGAAAGGCGTGGATTGCTTCGCCGGCATGCCGGGTTCGGCGAGCGAATAGGCCCGGCGGCATCAGCCGCCATATCGGAACTGCGGTTCAGCCGCCGACCGGTCCGAGCAACATCAGTGTGCGTGCACCGAACGCCTCGCGCCAGTTGGCTATGATCGGCCTCAGCACATCCACGTTCCATCCATCGGCAGACCGCAGTGCATTGTTACGCTCGATGTCGCTTGACCAGCGCTGCATGATGGCCCGGGCCGCTTCCGCCGTGGTCACGCCGGAAAGGTCGACGAGCAGGACCAGCGCGCCGGCTGTACCCTTGGCACCGGGGGGCGACCAGGCCAAAAGATACGGACCCCGGTTGTCCAGAATCCAGCCTGTTCGTTCCGTGTCGATGATCGCCTTTCGTCCTTCTGCCAGACCGTAACGCTCGACCGCCGCGCCGCAAATCCGATCTCGGGGCGCTGTGTTGAGTTCGTCGGCGCGCGCACTCGAAACAACTGGCCAGACGGTCGCCATGCCGGTCGTTTCGCCGTCGCTTCGCTCAGGCAGCGGTGCAATGAAGGCCTCGCAGATAAGGTTCAGACGCTGACGCTCCGACGGGGGCGTGTCCGCGCGTATCGCAACAATGCCATAGCCTTGAAAATCCGTGGCGTTGGCCAAATCAGGCCCCACAAACAGGCGTGACGGATCCCTGGCTGCTTCGCTGGCTTTTTTCTCAAAGACGACGGTGACCGCTTCCATCTCTTTTTCGACCGGCTCCGAGCGCACGATTGTCTCGACCGCCGCACCCGTTGCCTTGTCAATCTCGACCGTATCGACGGTTCTTTGCGTGCGTTCGATGACTTCGACCTGTTCTACGGCGCGTCCGGCATCGTCGTCGACCACGACCCGGTCGACGACCCGCTGTGTTGTTTCGACGGTCTCTTCACGCTCGATGATCCGCGTGGGCGTTTCGATAATCTGCCCGCTTTCGGTCGTTCCCGCAGGCCTTTCCGTAACAGTGATCGTCTTGACCACGGCGTGTGTTTCCGTTCTGGGCGCAGTCGCCGGAACCGGTGCTTCCGTAACGTCCGCAACCTCTTGCGGATCAGACGATTCCGGGGTGCTGCCGCCGCCATCCGCCGATGACTGTGGCGCTTCTGCAACTTGCTCCTGCGAATTTTCAGCGATATCGGCTGAAGCAGCGTTCGAGGAAAGATCAGGCTGCGCCGCGCCGTCTTGAGTCGCCAACGTCCGCGACGTCGGAATTGGCGTATCGGACAGTTTCAGATGCTGGCCGTTGCTGCATCCCGCGACCAACAATCCGGCGACAACGCACGCGCACAAACCGGAAGCGGCATTAGGAATGGCCGACATGAGTTTGTTTTTCTGCGGTGAATTCTCTTTGAATATCGATTGTTCCGTATGTCTTCGAACTGCCAAAATACGGCGGCTGCGGTCGGAAATATCCTGAGTATCTTCCATGCTGTCAGTCTCTTGTTTCAACGAGTTACGGCAGCGGGCAATATTGCGACAAAGTGTACTGCAGTTATACAAATCGCGGAAGGCCGTTTTGCCGTGTCGCGGCAGACACCGTCTCCCGAGACCGTCATGTGTGTGCCGTTTGCGGCCAATCGTTGGCGGACTAAAAGGGGATGGCTCCCAACGCACTCGCCAGGCAACGGCCGAATTGGAGGATCAATCGATGAAAAACCGGTTCCGGAATACTATGCGTGTCTTGTCGCTCCTGATTGCCCTGTCATGTTTAGGCGCGGTGAGCTCGGCAAATGCTGCGAGTTTCGACTGCGCAAAGGCAACAAGCTCCGATGAGAAAGCAATATGTTCCAATGCGAACCTGTCATCTCTCGATTCCGAAATGGCCGGACTTTGGTACGGATATAAGGCAATGCCTCTACTGATGGGTGCAAGCGGCAACCGGCAGGACGAGGCGCAGGCCTTCCTGAAGTCGCGCGCGGCCTGCGGATCGGACACGGCCTGCCTGACCAGTCTTTACAATGACCGTATCTCAACCTTGCAGAAGAACATCGACTGGGCGGTCAAGAACTACTGCAATGCCCAGTAGCCGGCGCATAAGTTAGATCGTCACCAAAGCCTAGTCCGGAACGCTAAGGCCGCGAAGCAGCGCCAGGGCCAGGACTTCGTCCTGGCCGTCGATTGTCAGGAGAAGATCGACTTTTCCGTTACCGGATGATGCTGGCAGGACCGCCATGCCTTCCAGTTTTTCGCTCGCATAAGGCCCGCTCAACACTGTCAGCAATTGTGGATCTTCTTTGGAGTTCGGGTCCCAAATCCAGATCGCGGGTACCTGCGGCTCGGAGCCCGCTACATTCAAGAATTTGTCGCCATCCGGAACGTCCTCGCAGCGCTCAAGCATCTTTTCGCGCCTTTCATCATCCGGTGGAGCGACGCCCGCGTCACCGGTGGCGATCAGCAGCCTGTCATCGAGCGGTTCGAGCGCACGGATACCAACGTTCCGCATGGGCTCGCTGCCATCGGTTTTGAATGACAGGCGATGCAGAACCGTCGCTTCGACATCGGATTTCTTGTCGGCGGTCAACACGGAGGAGGGCGATTGGACTATAAATGCCTCGCCGGTTTCGGTGTCTGCCGGACTACGCAGTCCAAAGAAGAGGTTCCCGCCCGACAGCGCCATGCCTTCTATGTTCAGACCGCCGCATTGCAGCGGTTCTTCCAGATAGGGATCGAGTTCCCCATGGCCGCTGAACAGTTGCTTCAGCACATCCTTGTCGGATTGCACGATGACATCGCCCTTTTCGGCTTTTCCTTTCTTGCCGACGGTAAATTGCGCCAGGTACCAGCGCTCCTTTTTCTTCTTCCCACTCCGGCTGGCGTTGCCCATTGAACCGGCGATCAGGATATCGCGTCCGTTGCGTGCGACGGCTTCCAGGTCGACTTCCTCGCAATCGTCCTCTTTCGAGATGTCTTCGCAATGATCCTCGAAGATGAGGCCGTAAGTGCGGCCTGCCTCGAATGTCGGTGCGCTGCCGTCGGGATCGAGTTCAATGCGCTGGACGGCAATCATCTCGTCGGCGACCAGCAGACACGTGCCATCCTCGAAGCAGGTGGCGCCGCTGACGTTCTCAAAGGCCTTGGCCTCATCGTCATAATCGGCGAACAGTTCTTCGCCGGACGGTGCGATGGGAACAGGTTCACTGGCAAGGCCCGGTGCTGCCGTGGCAATGATGAGCGCGGTAACGCAGTGCAGTCTGAACCGTGTTGCGGCGACAAACATGACTCAACTCCTCCGACGGGTATCACCTTCAATCGAAAACCAATTGTGACACACAACTTGGGATTGTTTAAGGCGTGCTGTTAGCTTGAGAGAAAACGCAGCACGGTTTTGTTGAAGACCCCCGGATTTTCAACGAACATGAAATGGCTTCCGCCATCGGACCCGGACACGACGTCCAGCGAGGCGCCGGGAATCTGTTCCGCAATCCACTGTTGTGATTCAAGCGGATGCACGCTTGCTTCACCGCCGACGACCAGCACGGGATTGCGGATCGACGGAATCAGAAACCGCCAGTCCTGCAGGCAATTGTCCTCCAGCAACGCGGCGGCATGGGTGCGCGGCAGTTTCAGGTTTTCCGCTGCAATGTTCCGTAATCGCTGTTCGTCGAAAGTGTCGGTGAACATGGGCCGCATGAGGTCCGCGTGCTTTTCTGGAGTGTCGGCGCCGCTGACGGCAGATCTGAACGCAGAAAGGTCCTGCATTGACTTGATTATTGCGCCCGCCTTCAGACGCGTGCTTTCGCTCCAGTCGGGCCGCGCCAGTAGCGCCGACGGTTCGTCAACGAATATGAGCTTCTGCGGCTGTCGCTGGCGGGCGAACAACATCAGATAGGCCCAGAAGACGGATGCGCCCAGCGAATGGGCAAGCACATCGAACCGGTCTATCCCAAGCGCGTCCAGAAAATCATTGAGATCCTTGGCAAAGCGGGCAATGCGATAGCCGTCAGGCGTTTTTTCGGACTCGCCATGTCCACGCCAGTCCAGGGCGAACACGGAGCGGCTGGCGCACAGAGCCTCGAACTGGCCGGAGAACAGATTGGCTGACTGAGACCATCCGTGCAGCATGATCAGGGGCTGACCCGAGCCGCCTGTCAGATAACTCAATGAGACACCGTCACCGGTGACCAGCGATTGTCGGCGTACAACCATAACAACATGCATAAAGGATTTGTCGCGTTGTGCAATTCGCGCAAGTCCGCGCCAAGCCCTATTTCTTGAAGGATGCTGCCTTTATCAGGTCCTGCTCAGCCATGCGGCGCATATGCAATTTGTCGTAGGCATCGGCGCGGCTGGCATAGAATTCAGCGTTGTCGGGCGCGATTGAAATCGCCCGCGAATAGCCCTCGATGGCGTGCCGGTACTGACCAAGACGGAAGAGCGTGTTTGCCCGCTCGAATATGGCTTCGACAAAATCGTCCTCCAGCTCGATTGCCGAGGTAAAGTCTTCGACCGCTTCGACCAGCAGACCGCTTTTGCGTTTGATGAGAGCACGGCCGAAATAGGCCTCCGCCCAACCGGAGTCGCTGTCGATCACCCGGTCGAAATGAAGAGACGCTTCGTCATACCGCCTCATTTCCAGATAGAGCTGGCCGAGATACAGATGCGGTTCCGGATCGGCCCCGTCGATGCGGGCCGCCAGGCGAAACTGGCTGACAGCCTGCTGCAGGTCGCCACGCGAATGCAGGATGTGCCCGATATTCAGGTGGGCATCCTTGTGATCGGGATCGTGTCTTATGGCTTCCCGGTAGCTTGCCAGCGCAAGGTCGTTGTTTCCCACCTGTCCATAAGCGATGCCGCGATTGAAAAGTGCGGTGACGTTGTGCTGGTCGAGTGAGAGCGCGCTATTAAAGTCGGATACGGCCTTTGTGTACTGTCCGGAATTCAGTTTGACGTTGCCGCGTCCGATCAAGGCGGCCGCATTGTCGGGCTCGATGCTCAACGCTGCGCTATAGGCGGCCGATGCTTCATCCCAGCGGCCGATCTTCTCCAGACAGATACCGAGACTCAGATGGCTGTCGGCATCTTCGGGCATCAGGGCGATTGCCTCGCGAAAATCGGCGATGGCGGCTGAATAACGATTGGCCTGTCGGTACATCGTGCCGCGATTGTAGTAGGCAAGGCCATCACCGGGGTTGAGCCGAATGACAAAGCTGAAATCTCTCGCCGCCCGGCCGAATTTTTGCATCAGTTCGAGCAACAGGCCGCGATAGAAATAAACATCGGGATCTGAGGGATTGAAGGCGATGGCTTTGTTGTAATCCTCAAGCGCTTCTTCATAGCGCCCCAGTTCCTGAAGATTGTAGCCGCGCTTGACGTAACCGCTGGTTTCGTCCGGCGCCAGTTCGATCGCCGCTGAAAAATCGACGTGCGCGAGAAGACCTTGTCCGAGCGACTGATAGGCCAGGCCGCGGTTTTCGTGCGCAATATTGTCGTCCGGATCGAGGCGGATGGACTCATTGTAAAAAACCAGCGCCTGGTACGTTTCGCCCATTGCGTGGAGAGTGTTGCCAAGATTGTTGAGGGCCGATGACGAGACGGGGTTGAGGTTCAGGGCAGCCTTGTAGTCTTCCGCCGCCTTTTGCAGTTCCTGCATTTCCTGGTGATACAGACCACGCCGGAAGAAATAATCGGCATCCCAAGGGTCCAGCCTGATGGCTTCGCTGATGTCGGCAATGGCCTTTTCGGCCTCACCGGCAGACTGGTAGGCTTCCGCCCTGAAATAGTAGTTGAGGGCATCGCCGCCTTCGATCTCGATTGCCTTGGCGTAGTCAGCGAAAGCCCGGTCGAAATGCCCCAGTCTTTGATAGGCGTTCCCACGGTTTACAAAGGCAGGATAATAGTCAGGTTCGAGCATGACCGCGCGCGCGAAATCCGGCACCGCTCTTTCGTCCTGTCCAAGCCTGCCATAGGCCAATCCTCGCATGTTGAAGGCGAGATAATCCTTTGGATTAAGCCGGATTGCCTCTTTCAGATCGTCCAGCGCAAGCTCGTTTTTTCCCCAGTCGTAGTAGATTTCGCCGCGCCGCCGAAACGTTTCGAAATCATGCGGGAGAAGCTCGGCAGCGCGATTGAGATCGGCGATTGCGCGCTCGTAGTCAGCCTTGTTGCCATAGGCGGTGCCGCGATTGAAAAAGGCAAACCCGAACAATCGGTCAATCTCGATTGCGCGTGTGTATTCGCGTATCGCGGCGTCGAAGTCTTCCTGCTGGAGGTAGTAGTTGCCCCGTTCATTGAAATCAAAGGCGGTTTCGGGCTCCAGCGGGAAGCCGTCCCCGGATTGATTGTCCGCTTCCCGTTCAAATTTCGCGGCAATCAGGAGACCGGGACCGCTCCGACGCGGACATTCAGCGCAGTTCTGTTGCCCTGCGCCAGTGACGCCGTGTGCGTCGCCCAATGGCAATGCCGCAGCCACTGTCCCTGAAGAAAGCAGGCACACAGCGACCAACGTAACTTTCCTCCTGGCCATCTCTCCAATTCCCGCTGCTCGTCGCGACCACGCCGCTACAATTTTGTTTGGTTGAAGGGATGGCGAAGAAAAGAAATGTCGGACGCCGACCATGTTTTATTGAACCTCCCTAAGCATGCACAACACGATTGGCGCAACTGGTCGCGCGAGCACTCAAGCGAGAGTGACCGTGGTCGCCGCCATTTTTTGTATCCGGGCGTAAAGTTTGCCGCGCGCCCGTCGCCGATCTGGCCGCTATTGTCATTTGCACAGCAGGTCGGCGCGCGAACGCAAGAAGCAGTATAGCGAATCCGGTAAGGGGGAAAATTGCGAAATTTATGGTGTGAGCGAAAATAAAACCGCTCACTCTGCAATCCGGTCCCGGCTCGCGGTAGCCGCAGACGAAACCAAGTGCGTCCGCGGCATGATCCAGCGGTCTTGTCCCGCTTTTTTTTGTGAAATCGGGTGCGTGAATTTCCGCAGTGGGCGCGTCGAGAAGGAGCGTTGGAATTTCAACGCATAGCTCAGAATCCAAGGCTTTGTGCCACACGAAAGCGGCACAGCGAAACCCTTCCGGCATGACACGCAACTCCACACCAAACGCCTTTCAAATCATACCGTTTGTGACGGTTTGATGACAGGCGCGCTGCTTCGTTTCAGCGGGTTATCCAGAACATTCCTTCTGGGAATGAAGTTCCGTCCGACAGCTGGCAAGGCATCAGCCTGTGCTGGCCGAATCCTTCGCGTTAAGCGCGCCAACAGCACCGTAGGTAGCCACGCAATAGGGCACCAGATATGTCATGATACACTTCGTCATGCTGAATGTTTCGGAGCCGATGATCGCATCACCCTGGTTGATGAGATTGAGGACAGTGCCGACGACCAGCGCAACGAAGAATGAGCGTTTGGCGATATCGGCACGCACGGCAAGTCTGAGCGTGTTTGACAAATCAGTATCCCGTCGAAGATTTTGCCGCATGCTATGGAGTGTTGCGACTGCGATCAACGCACTTTGCCGAGAGCAGGGCCGAACGTTAGGCGGCAAACAATGAAAGGCCGGATATGGTTTCCTGCCCGCGATTGTCTCGATTAAACAGTTGTCACAGTTTTGCTTTTTAATTGAAATTGCTGCAAAATCTGCTCATTGTATTGGTGTAAACAAGGCTTCGTTGTGGCTACGGAAAAGAATGTAGAGCGTTCCAACAAGACCACGGGGGAAAAGTGGAAGCAGGCGGTACTGGTGATCCACGGCATGGGGGAACAGGTGCCGATGGACACGCTGCGCGGTTTCGTTGACACCACCTGGGTGACCGATGAGGGACTGGTTCCGAGAACACGTCCCGACCCCAACAGTGGGCAGCAACGCGTCGAGAATCCCGTGTGGAGCAAACCGGACCGACGCAATCGCAGCTTTGAACTGCGGCGTATCACGACCGAACAAGCAAAAAACGGCGTTCGCACGGATTTCTACGAGTTCTATTGGGCGCACCTTATGCACGGTACGACCTGGGAGCACTTCAAGGCGTGGTTTGCGGATCTGCTGTGGCGTTCACCAAAGCGGGTGCCGCAGGATGTTTTCAGCGCGTGGATTGCGCTTTGGGCCGTAACGGTCGTCGTGGCGGTGGTGCTGTTGGCCTCGACACTTCCCTTGGGCGACCTGCGCCAGTGTTTCGCCGGCGAATGCGACGACACGGCCTGCAACACCTCAAGCCTTTGCTGGAGCTGGATCTGGCCGGTGGTCGGCGCAGTGCTCTCGGTCGTCGCCGGTGCGTTCATCAATGTTTATCTGCTGAAGTATTTCGGCGATGTCGCACGTTACGTCAAAGCGACACCGCTGAACGTCGCGCGGCGGCAGGAAATTCGCGAAAAGGGCGTCGAATTGCTCGAGACGCTCATGGGCGTGCGTGATTTCGATCCCTCCAAGCACAAGAAGGGCGCGCCTTATCCGAAATGGGACACCGAATACGACCGGATTATTGTCGTGTCCCATTCATTGGGCACGGTGATCGCCTACGATATTCTCAAGGAGAGCTTTGCCCGTATCAACCGCTATCTGAACAGGGGCGGGCAGGCCCGCAAGAAGCAGCCGCACCGGCATGAACTGGAAAAGATGCTTCAATATGCCATCGATACATCCGGAACGCTTGATGTGAAGCGCTACCGCGATCTGCAAAATCTGGCCTGGCAGGAACTCAAGTCCGACGGCAGCCCATGGCTGGTGAGCGACTTCATCACGCTTGGCTCACCGCTGACACATGCCGAGTTCCTGCTTGCCCATGACGAGGAGGATTTAAGGGACCAGCAGGAGGGACGCATCCTTCCGACTTGCCCGCCGGCCCTTGAATGGGATTCGCGGACAAAGCAGCAGCATTTTACCTATAAACACGGCAGCAATTCCGCCAATGGCGAATATTTCCGGCTCCCGCACCATGCCGCGCATTTTGCCTTCACGCGGTGGACCAACATCTACTCCAAATCAAGCAACATATTGTGGGGCGATATCATTTCCGGGCCGCTGGCGGGGCACTTCGATCTGGCCACCCCCGTTGCAAGGCTCCAGGGTATCCTGGACATTCCGGTGCTGCCCGAGCGTGATCAGGAAGACAAGTCGAAGGGCAGGATTCCATTCTTCACGCATACCAAATACTGGGACATGCGTGTCAGGACCGGACCGGGCGACAACTGGGCGGTGCCGTACCACATCCACAAGCTGCGCGAAGCGATCAATCTTCTGGACAAATAAACGCGTAGCGGCCGTTACCGCGGACGGTATTATTTTTCTCCCCGGTTGATGAAGCCGCAAGCAAGAACGTAGTCCATATCCGCTCGTATCTGCTCGAAGATCTCGCCATCGGCGATCAGTCCCTCGTTGCGCAGTGAGATCAGGCCGTGCAGGGCGGCCCAGAATACGTTGTTGAGACGGTCGGGCGGCATCGCGAGCAACCCTTCCTGCCACGCCGATTTCATGCGCGCTTCGGCGACGTTCTGATTGGCTTCGATCGCTTCTTTATGTTCCGGGGTAGGGGGCTCGTCGGGGCGTATGGGTGTGAAGACCAGCTTGTAGAGTGCCGGATTGTCCAGACCGAAGCGGACATAAGCTTCTCCGATCAGGCGAAGCTGTTCGACAAGGTCGCGCTGTTCAGCGCCCGCGACAGCGGCCTGTGCGGTTTCCGTCAGACGGTTGAGGCCAGCAATGCGCATGGCGTCCACGAGCGCGGCCTTGTCCTTGAAATAGAGATAGGGAGTCTGCCGGCTTACGCCGGCCGACTCGGCGAGACGCCGGACAGTCAACGCCCCGGCGCCCTCATTCTCCAGAATGGACATCGCGCAGTCGAGGAGCATTGTGCGTTTTTCGGTGATTTCGTCGCCGGTAAGCGGTTTGTTCAATGATCGAGTTCCGTACGATTGACAACGTCAATTGACAGTGTCAAGTATGGTAACGCATCACTTTCGCATCTGCAAGGGTTTTGCTTGCTGAGTACATTTGTGGCGCAATCTGATAAGCGGCCGAAATGCCGCTGAGGGATCGTCTTGCCCTTGTCTCAGATGCGGCGGCCGCAGGGATGGGGTAGTCCGGACATGCGCGAAATGGAAAGTCACCAGGTGGAAAGCTCCGGTTCCCGGAACGCGGACCTGCCGGACAATGTGTTCCTCAAGGGATCGCTCTGGATCGTGTTCGCGCGCACGGCCGCGCCGATCATCCTCATCATGCTCGTCAATGGCCTGTTCAACCTCGTCGATGCATGGTTCCTCGGCGTCTTCGTCGGTGCCGAGGCGTTGACAGCGGTGACCCTGATGTTTCCGCTTTTCATGATGCTGATTGCGATGGCAACGATCGTGACCAACGGGTTTGCCTCGGTCATGGCCCGACTGCTGGGCGCGCGCGAGCCGAAGACCGTGCTCGGCAACGCGTTTGCCGGCGCGATCCTGTTGTCGCTTATCTTCTGTGTGGTGCTGATCGGGCTGTTCTTCCTCTTCGGTAGCGATCTTGTCGGTCTAGTCGCTCGCGGTTCTGCGGCAATCGCCCAGCAGGGATATCTTTATATCGCCATCCTGGTGCTGCTGTCGCCGATCACCTTCGTGGAGATGCTGCTGTTCGACCTGCTTCGCTGCGAGGGCAGGGTGTCTTTCATGACCATGGCTTCGCTGTCGACGATCCTGCTGAACGTTGTCTTCAACTACATTCTGATTGCGAAGCTGGATATGGGCGTGGCCGGATCGGCATTCGGTACGATCGCTGCCCAGTTCGTCGCCGGGCTTGCCGTCATCATCTACCGCTTCTTCAGCCCGTCCATTCTTAGCTTCAGTGCCCTGTCGTACGACCGGATGACACGCTACTGGCGGGATTATCTGGCGCTTGGCGTGCCGCCCAGCCTCGGATATCTGGGTGTATCCCTGTCGTCTGCGGCGGTAATCTTTTGCCTTCAGCTGTGGAGCGGCGATGGCTATGAGGCAACGGTCGGTGCCTATGGCATCACGACGAGGCTGATGACATTCTCGTTCCTGCCGCTGCTCGGCCTTGCCATGGCTTTTCAGACGGTGCTGGGAAACAATTTCGGGGCAAGGATCTGGGTACGCACCGACGCCAGCCTCAAACTCGCGCTGCTGTCCGCCTTGTTCTACTGCGTAATCGTCCAGGCAGGATTCCTGACCTATGCCGATGTAATTGGCTACGGTTTTGTTGATGACGCGGCAATTGCCAGCGAAACAGGCCGCATACTGCCCTACATGATGGCGCTCTTCTTCCTGTTCGGACCGTCGATGATACTGGCCTATTATTTCCAGGCAACCGGGGATGCGCGGCGCTCGGCGGCCATGAGCCTGTCGCGCACCTATGTGTTCGGCCTGCCGCTGACCTTCATTCTGCCGCTGGCTTTCGGTGAACAGGGAATCTGGCTCGCTGGTCCGTTGGCTGAAATCATGATGTTGGCCCTGGCCGTCTATCTGATGATCCAGATGCGGCGCATTCACGGTCTGCGCTGGGGACTGTTCCGGTCGGAGGCGACCTCCACTCGCTAGGTCTACAGTCATCAACACCGGCCGTTATGAGGATTTCGCGCTACCGGTGGAGGTGATGATGACGCCGGCAACGATGAGAACAGCACCAATGAGAATATTGGCCGAGAGGTTTTCGCCAAGAAACAGAACGGCATTGATAAAGGTGAAGATCACCGAGAGGATGAACAGCAGCGCGGCTGAAACGGCCGACACGCGCGCGGCCGCTTCGTACCACAGATAGTAGGCGAGCGCCGTCGGGAAGAGGCCCAGCAACACAAGCAGCATAATGTCGTTCGACGTCGCCGATCCCGGATAGATCAGCATGAGCGGGGTCAGGAGGATCGCCGAACAGATAAACACATTAAGCAGGAAATTGACGCGTTCGGCCGTGCTGGCTGAGGCGCGCAGCGCCCGGCTGCTGCCGATGATGAAGCCGGCCCAGCTAAGGCCGGCGGCGATCTCAAGCATATCGCCTTGTAGCCCTTCGCCTCCGATATCGATGTCATGAATGACAGTCAGGAATACGCCCGCCAGCGCAACCAGCGTGGCGAAGATATCCCGACGCCTCACGGTTTCGCCGGCCAGCAGGAACAGGATAAGCAGCACGAAGAACGGCGCCGTATTCTCCAGCATCATCGCATTCGAGGCACTTGTGTGTTCAAGACCGATGTGGAAGCAGATATAGTTGATCACAGTCGAGCCGACGGCGATTTGCAGGTTGCGGTCGGTCAGCCTGCCTGACACCGGAAAACGCAGCAATTTCATAAGGACAAACAAGGCTGCGGCGGCGATATAGAGCCGGAGCGTCGCAATTGTGATGCCCTGCATATCGCCGGTGAGATAGCGGACGATAACGCTGTGGGTTCCCCAGCAAAACGCCGCCAGGAAACCGAAGAGCAATGGCATGGATGTGCTGCGGTCCCGCATGCTGGCTCCCGGCTGTTGTTGAATGCCGTTTATTCGATCAAGGCTGCTTTCTTTCGTCCTGGTCACGCAATGCAGCCAGCGCTTCTTCGGTAGCGACACTCGCAAGAAGCATCTCAGACATCAGATCCGATTGCGATTTTGGCGCAAGGCCGCCGACCGGCGGATCCGTGTCGAGATTTGTCGGGAACGCATATCCCTGGGCAGCGGCGGCCAGTGCGCAGGATATCTCCACATCGGTCATCGTCGCGTTCTGTCGCGCGGCAAGCAGCACGGGGTAAAGCAGGGCGCAAAGCCGTGTGCGGTCAACGGCTTCGATCGGCCGGCCGAATGCCGATGACACCCGCAAAAGATTGGCCATACGATAGATGTCATTCGAAACGTTCGATCCGGCGGCATGCATCATTGCCGGATTGAAGAAAACCGCATCGCCCTTGCTCAGCGGCAACTGCACATGATGGCGGTCAAACCAGTCCTGATACCGCTGGTCTGAAAAGGCGATATAGCCCTCGTGGAAAGACTGGGAGAACGGGAGCAGCAGGGTCGGCCCGCTTTCGACCGGCATATCGCAATGCGCGATAGCGCCCTGCAACGTCAAGGCGGGTGACAAACCGTGCACATGTGACGGAAAGGCTTCAAGCCGCGCGGGGATCATGAAGCCGAGGTGATAATCACGGTGGGCGGTCTGGGCTTCGCCGCCCGGGTTGACGCGATTGACCTGTGCGGTGACCTGATAGCCGTCTCCCAGCCAGGCGCGGCTGGCAAGGTCAATGGCGATGTTGCCGTAGTATCGGGCAAAGTTATCCGGTGCGGCGATACAATGTTTCTGAACAGCGTTCCATATGCGGTCATTGGCGCCGGGTTTTGCGAAATGATCGCCACCGCCCGCATTGGTGGCCCTCTGCTCCTCGATTATGCCTTCAAAAATCGCCGTGGCTTCATCGATCACGGCGTGGTCGCGAATGGCGTTGCGAATGACGATCACGCCGGGACCGCTCAAAAAAGCTTCAGCCCATTCCGCCATCAATTCCAGGCGACCGGTGTCGGATTGCGCAAGCGAGCGAACGTCGTCACCGGCATAGATCAACACATTGCTCTCAACCGTGTTTGCGAACGGCCATTGCGCGGCGTCGGTGGTCTGGCTGACCAGGTCACGAAATGTATCGAAGCTGGCCGAACCAACCTTCAGCCACACGCGGCGCGCGCGTTCAGCGGCAAATGTTCTTGAGTCCATCAGGTCCTCCCGGCGCGTTATGCCCTGCGTGTCCGCATGGTAGGCGCAATTGCCTGCGTTTGCGACAGCGAGTTCCATGCAAAGACGATTGCGTATTTGTCCGGTAGTGCGGGGTCGTCAGACCGGTGATCCAAGCGATCCGTCGCATGGCCGCGCTTCCGACAGGAACGGTGCCGGTATTCCCTCCGCCTCAAAGGCACGTTTGAAGGAGGGGCGCACTTCAAGTGCTTGAAGCATGCGTGACAGGACCGGGTAATCCGCGGGCACAAAGGCTGGAGGTGAGCCTGCCGGATAGAGCTGCGGCCAGCGAAGGCAGAGACCCGCATAGATGTCGAATATCGTCGGTTCGGCGCCAAGCAGGAAAGGATGATCGAAGCCGGAATAAAGCGCCTCGAGGATCCCGAAATGGGCCTCCAGCCGATTGCGGGTTTTTCGTGCGTGCATCGACAGGGTTGCCGGATCGGGATCGATGAATTTTTGCGGGTAGAACAGCTGCCTCAAATCCGGATGCAAGGTATTGGACAGGAAAAACAGCCATTTGAGGAAAGCCGGGCGATCGGAAGATTGGGGCGCGGGCGCAAGCTGTCCGTGACGATCCGCAAGAGTAAGTGCAATGGCCGCCGTTTCGAACACCGGCTCGCCATCGATGATGCATACCGGAATGAGTCCGGCCGGATTGAGCTTTCGGTAAGCCTCGCTTTCCTGCTCTCGCGCGGTCCGGTCCACCAGCCAGGTATTGTACGCCGCGCCGATTTCCTCGAGCACCACACGGATGACCAGTGAAGCATTGTCCGGAGCGTAGTAGAGCGTATACAAATCGGCACCTTGATCGGATTGCATGGCGCGGCCGGCGAGACCGACGCTAGTTTGCTGAATCAATCCTTGGCGTCAGTCATCCCAAGGTGCAAGTCACATTGTCTCCGAGGTTGCATTTTCCGAGGCCGCTGGGGTTCCTTGCCGGGGCTTGTTTGTGACAGATGTGTCGAGTAATCAAGAATAATGGATATGAAAATTGCATTGAACGCCCTCTCGGCACTATCGCAGCAGACACGAATGGAAGTCTTTCGGTTGCTGGTCAGGGCAGGCGATGAGGGAATGTTGTCGGGCGAGATCGGCGAAGTTCTGGGTGTTCGTCAGAACACCATGTCGACGAACCTTGCGATTTTGTTGAATGCCGGGCTTGTCCGCAATGAAAGGCAGGGCCGCAGCGTACGCTATTTCGCCGATTTCGAGGGCATTCGTTCGTTGCTTGCCTTTCTTCTGGAAGATTGCTGTGGCGGGCAGCCGGAGCGTTGCGGGCCGCTGCTTGATGAAATCGCATTTGCTTGCTGAGGGGAAGCAACATGACGAAAACCGTCTTTAGTGTGCTGTTTCTTTGCACCGGAAATTCCGCGCGGTCGATTCTGGCCGAGGCCATTCTGACACGTAATGGCGCCGGTCGTTTCAACGCTTATTCCGCCGGCTCGCATCCCAAGGGAGCGGTGCACCCCTTTGTTCTGGATCTGCTGACCAACCTGAAATACGACACCAGCGATCTGCGATCGAAATCCTGGGACGAATTCGCGGTGCCCGGAGCGCCGGAAATGGACTTCGTTTTCACCGTCTGTGACGACGCGGCGGCGGAAAGCTGCCCGGTGTGGCCCGGGCAACCGATGACAGCGCATTGGGGCGTGGCCGATCCGGCTGCGGCAACCGGAAACGAAGCATCGATTCGGCAGGAATTCGCCAATGCCTACCGGATGTTGCGAAACCGCATAACCATCTTCACAAACCTGCCACTCTCCAGCATCGACCGGCTCGCGTTGCACGAACAGCTCGCTGAAATCGGCACCAGTGAGGATACGCCTGAGACCGCTTAGGAACGGGAGGCCGGCCCTCACGATTGGCCGTGCACCTGTCGGTGCCGGCTTTCATCGGGTGATCCGTGACCGAATTTGAAACAAATGCGTTTACTTGCGGAAATTTGTGATACATATGTTTCCAAAGATCGATTGTCCTTGCAGCGGTCGACATTGTCGCAGGTGTCGCGTTGTTTTCCGCGCCCGGACAGATTTGACCGGATTACACGATGTCACACGTCTTCCCACGACATACCAAGTCGGACTTGCCCGTGATCGCCTCAGGTGAAGGCTGTTATCTCTTT
Organism: Allohoeflea poritis; assembly: GCF_027889715.1. Lineage (GTDB taxonomy): Bacteria > Pseudomonadota > Alphaproteobacteria > Rhizobiales > Rhizobiaceae > Hoeflea_A > Hoeflea_A poritis. The sequence continues at coordinate 360,841 of NZ_JAPJZH010000001.1, read as the reverse complement.
GACAAAAGCGGAAAGAAGTATCTGGACGGTTCCGGCGGTGCGGCTGTCTCCTGCCTGGGCCACGGGGATCCCGAAATCGCTGCGGCCATCTCAGCACAACTTGAGAAAGTGGCGTTTGCCCATACGGGTTTCTTTACATCCGAACCGGCGGAGATGCTGGCCGACCTGCTTGCCGAGAACGGGCCTGCGGACATAGATCGCGTCTTCTTCGTTTCGGGGGGGTCGGAAGCGGTTGAGGCGGCGATCAAGCTTGCACGGCAATATTTTATCGAAACCGGTGAACCGCAGCGTCATCGGCTGATCGCCCGCCGGCAAAGCTATCACGGCAATACGCTTGGCGCACTGGCAGCAGGCGGTAATGAATGGCGGCGCCGGCCATTCGCGCCGATCATGATCGAGACATCCCACATCGCGCCCTGCTACGAATACAGGAACCGGAGGGAAGGCGAGACGGCCTTTGAATACGGACAGCGCGCCGCCGGCGAGCTTGAAGACGAAATCCTGCGCCTTGGACCGGAGACGGTTATGGCTTTCATTGCGGAGCCGGTGGTTGGCGCGACGGCCGGAGCCGTGCCGGCGGTCGAAGGTTATTTCAGGCGCATCCGGGAGATCTGCGATACATACGGCGTTCTGATGATCCTTGACGAAGTGATGTGCGGTATGGGGCGGACGGGGACGTTGTTCGCGTGCGAGCAGGAGGATGTCGCACCCGATATTGTCACCATCGCCAAAGGGCTTGGAGCCGGGTATCAGCCTGTCGGTGCGATGCTGTGTACGGCGAAACTTTACGAAGCAATTGAAAATGGTTCGGGTTTTTTCCAGCACGGCCACACCTATATCGGACATCCGGTCGCCTGCGCGGCGAGCCTGGCGGTGCTGCGTGCGATGCTGGATCGCGATCTGATCGCGCGGGTGCAAGAGAAGGGCGATCGTCTGTCGGATGCGCTGCACACGGCCTTCGGGCAGCATCCGCATGTTGGCGACATTCGCGGGCGAGGGCTGTTTCGCGGTATTGAACTGGTGGAAGACAGGGCGACCAAAGCACCCTTTTCCCCGGATCGAAATATCAATAAGCGGGTCAAGGCGGCGGCTTTCAAAGCCGGCCTGATCTGCTACCCGATGGGCGGAACAATCGATGGCGCCCGTGGCGACCACGTGCTCCTGGCACCGCCTTTCATCATTGAAGACAATCAGATCGATGAACTTGTGACCAAACTCGATTCAGCGCTCGAAGCAGTCTGACGTCAGTTCGAGGCGGTTTCCCCGTCCTTTTCGAGCAATGCAGACAGTTTTTCGACATAGCTGTCCCAGCCGCTGTCATGCATGTCCCGGCTTTCCGTTTTTCGAAAGCCGGTATGCCGGATATGCAGCGCGGTGCCGTCGTCGGCCGGCTCGAACAGAACATCGATTTCGGTAATTTCGCCGTCCCGGTCCCACTCCCAAGTGTAACGAACATGCCTATCCGGCTCGACGGCAAAAAACAGACCCTCGGCGCGGTTGCAGCGGTCTTCGCTTTCCATGAAAAGGCGATAATGTCCGCCAACCGTTGGATTGATCTCCATCCTGGTGGCTGGAGGAATGACCGTTTCCGGGCAAACCCATGCCGCAAAAACCCGGTCAGGCGGGAACGGCAGTTCGTAGCTCTTGTCTATCTTCATGCACTTCTTTCACTGCCAAAACAGTGTGCCCAAATGAGGGCCGATGTCGGTTCATAGCAAGACGCGGCACGAATCGGAGTTAACAAATTCTAACGTTCTGAAACGCTCTTGAGAATGTTTGGACACAGCATCCCCGATTTCACATCGGTGGAACTTGCGGGAAATTGTGTCGCAAACTCGGGTTCAACGAACGGTCAGGGCGTTGCCAGGATGAGTGCCTGCATAAGCAGGGCGATAGCAGCTATCCAGGCGGCAACCATTCGAATGCCGATCTTTGCCCACTGCCATCTCTTTTCACGGATGAACCAGTCGGCGACCACTAAAGGTATGCTGAAGATGAGCGCAGCCCTCAATACGTTGCCGGCGACAAACGCGGCCACGACATCCCAATGATCCGGATCCGGGGCGGAGGCTATACCGTCCAAAAGACCCGCGGCGGCAGTAAAGGCAACCACCGCCACTGCTGGCAGGGAAGCGTTCAACGCAACGAGCGCGCTCGCAGCCAAGGCGAGACCCATCAGGCACAGGCCGATCGTGGACAGGGTGAATGTCGAAGGCGGAATTGCCAGCCCGGCGACAAATGCGATGGAGAATGCGGCCAGCACCCGCATAGGTCGGTCACCGCAGTATCGGCCGGCCAGCAGGGCCGCCGCGAGCAGTGACATGGTCTGTTCTGCGGGTAACCAAGGGTGCAGCAGTCCGGCATTGAAGCCGGCCGCCGCAGTCACCGAATCATGTGCGACGGCAATTTCAGGAACGAGCACGGCCAGGACAATGACCTGAACAGCCCGCACGAACCTACCAAACGCCGAGCAGGAACGACAGGCCGCCCACAGCGATGGCTGCCCCGGCGGTGCGGACTGCCAGGCGGCCGCCGGGAACGCCAATGAGCAGGCCGAAGGCGATGCCGAACAAGTGCAGAAGACCCGTCGCCAGAACAAAGCCGATAGAGTAGGTGATCGGGCTGTTCGCGGACGGCAGTTCGGTGCCATGCGCATGTCCGTGAAAGATGCCGAAACATCCGACCACGATTATGGCGATCCACAATGGCGATCGCAGGGCCAGGGCGATGAGCACGCCGAGGACGACGGAGGAGGCAGCGATGCCGGCCTCCACCGCCGGCAGCGGAACGCCGGCGATTCCAAGGACACCGCCAAATGCCATTATGAGTGGAAAGACGATCGGCAGTATCCAGATGGCGGGCCTTCCCAGGAAGGCGCCCCAGAGACCCACGGCCACCATCGCCAGGACGTGATCCCAGCCGTAAAACGGATGCGAAAAGCCGGACATGAAGCCGCCGACAAATCCCGGATCTTCAGTGTGCGCGGCGGCCGGTTGCCCCCATAGAAGGAGGGGCAAGATCACGGCCGCGCATAGCGTGCTTGTCCTCAGGCATATGCTGCGGTTCTGGATCATCATCTATCTTCTGACGGTTGAGCGGCGCATGCCGCCTGAAGGGTGAAGTTACGGATTTCGAGTGGCAATTGCGGGCATATTTATACAAAGCCCGTGACGCTGCAAGCGGTAAGGGAAATTTGCTGGCGATTGCAGGATTTTCGAAAACAACCCGCGTTCGGAACATGATTTTTTCAGACGTCAAATCCACTTGCTCATGATGGGAGACGCATGATTGCAATTCGCGTCAGCACGACATTCCCACCAACAAACTCCATAGCGTAATCGTTGTTTTCACTGTTGAAAATGACATCTTCTCAAACTGAAGACCATGATGTCGAACGAGCCGAATTCCGCGAGCGTTGAACGAAAACGATGCTGGAACAAGTTTGAAGGCTGGCCGGTTTCTCACCATCGCACGACGGGATTATCTTCGCACAATATCTCCTCAAAAGGGATGTTTCCGATCCTTGCTGCGCTGCCTGAAAAGCTGGACATGAAACTGCCTATGATTTTTCGGGTTGCCGCAAGGCAAAAGAGATCGACGATTGCAGCCTCCAGCGCTTCGTCCGTCAATCGGCCAATGATCCTGCGTGGCGACGGCAGGATGCGGTCTCCAAATCGAGCACGTACGGCTTCTTCTTCAGCGGGATCATCACTCGACATAAAGAAATTGACAGTCGGATCGGAGCGCACCAGGGCGTCCATCCGCTCCAAAAACATGTGTGTCGGACTGTAGTCCCGTGACGGCAGGTGATCGGTCCGGCGAACATGAACACCAACCGTATTGTCAAACCGGGATGTGATTGCGTCGATCCTCGGCCGCAAATGCGCCGCTGGGCGAAATTTGTAGAACGGTTCGTCGGAACGGTAGAATGCCCGCCAGCATTTGATGTGGGTGCGTCTTCTTTCGGCAAATCGTCTGAAATCGAAATCGCCTTCCATCAGTGCTTCGATTTCCCGGCCGCGATAATCCGGCCTGAGATAGTCAAATCGGCAGTAGCGCTCGTAGTTGTATCTGATCTTGACCCTCTTGGACCAATCGAGTTTCGAAAATGTCAGAACCGACCGGAATTCCGGTGGCCGTTCCAGAAATTGCTGAAGATTGCAGCCCAGATCCCGGTTCTTGACCCAAACCAGCCGGACGGGCTGACCGATATCGCGTGCAAGCGCGATGCCGCTGTGCATGGCGTGCAAGCGGTTGCCAATACCGCCTTCCGGTTCAATGGTCAGCATCAGGTCAATTCACAAGTTGAAAACACACCGGCCAAAAATAACCAATTCTTTGATAGTCGCTAGCAAAATGAGCAGATTGTGTAATATATACCGCTGCATAACGGCCAAGCTCAATGGGGGCAATGTTGGAGTCGAACAAGTACGAGTGTGTCTACCGACTGGCGAATAAGGATGTCGCGTCGGAGGAGTTCGATGGCGAGTTCGTTGTCCTCGATCTGAACAACGGCCGATATTATTCGATGGATGGCTCGGCTGCCATTGTTTGGAAGGCGCTGACGGAAGGTTCATCGCCAAACCACCTGGCCGCTGCCTGCGAAGATGCAGGTCATTTTGTTCCGGAGACTATCTACGGCTTTTGCGACCAGCTGGAGTCCTACGGTCTTCTTGTGCCCACAACGGACCGCTCCGATATCGCCCTGCCGCTGGCGCTGGCACAGGCCATCCGATCGAAGCAACTGCCGCCGGAGACCACGATGTTTGACGATTTGGCCGAACTTATGATGGCCGACCCGATCCATGAGGTTGATGAGGCGGAGGGCTGGCCAGTACGTAAGCCGGTGCCAAACGGTGCGGCAGATTAACATCGGCAATGTCCATGAATTCGCCAGCGATGCCATCGACACAGCAAGCCGTATAGAGCTTGATCCGAACCGACACCGCAGTTTCGGGCTGCCGGACCTGAATGTCGAAGTCCGGTCGACGGACCGAAAATACATTGATCTTTGCGAAACGGCGTTCGCTGACCAGCCGGCTTCCAGAAGCGCCAACGAGCGGAAGATAACTGTTTCCGTCGTCAATCGAAAGTCGTCAGAATCGCTTCCGTCAGCCTTGTGGGACGAGCCGGAATTTTCAATCAGGCGTATGGCGGATACGCTGCAAAGCAACGGTTTCGAGGGTGTTTTCGAGTTCGACTACAGGCTTTGGCAGTTCCTGCGTGCTGATGACGGCGCCTGCATCCAGCTCATGCAGACCGCGGATGCATACCCGCCCTGGGAAGCCGCGTTTCCGCTGAGACAGTTTGTTCACTGGGCCTATCAACGCTCTGACATGCTGCTGGCCCATGCGGGCACGCTTGGGTTGAATGGATCCGGAATCCTGCTGGCCGGCGCTGGCGGGGCCGGCAAGTCCGGTACGGTCCTCGCCGGCATCCTCAATAGGCTCCAAACCTGCGGCGATGATTATGTCGTTGTTGGCAGGAGTGGCGAGACCTGGACCGCGCGCCCGGTGGTCCGGTTGATGAAGCAAGACGCCGATGGTCTCGCCAGGGCCGGCCTCGATACCGGTTCGGGCGATTTTGGCGACGTAAACTGGCAAAATAAATATGTCTTTGATTACGATGCCCTTGTGCCCGGTTCGGCGGCCGTATCGCTGAATTTGCGGGCGATATTGATTCCGTGCATAGCACATGCTCCGAGGACCGAGCTCCGCCCGGCCAACGGCCGCGAGGCCCTGCTGGCGCTCGCTCCGAGCAGTCTCTACCAACTCAAGGGTGGCTGGACGAACACCATGAAAATGTCCGCCGAGATCTGCCGCCATCTGCCGGCCTACCATGTCGAACTCGGCGGCAATCCGCGGGAAATCTCCGAAACGATTTCTGAGTTCATGGAAAGGCTGTCGGCATGAAGGTCGCCATTTTGATGGCCGTACACAACGACAGGCCTTTCATTGAAGACGCGCTTCATTCTGTGCTTCGGCAAAGCGAAAGCACTGAATTGGACATTGTCGTCGTCAATGACGGATCCGACGACGGTACTGAAACGGTTTTGCAGGACATGGCGCGTGCCTTTCCCGAAATCCGCGTGATCGACACGGAAAACAGGGGTGTAACGCGGGCGCGCAATCGCGGACTCGAGGCTCTTCGGCCGGACACGGATCTGGTGACATTCCTGGACGGCGACGACCTGATGGCCGACGGCCGGATCGAACGGGATTGCGCTGCGTTTGCCCGGGATCCCGATCTCGCGATGATCTATTCGAAATTGTGCTATTTCGAACACTCCGATCCCGGCGCCTTTGTACCATCCTCCGACAGTCGCACGCTCGTCAGCCGTTCCATCCACTTGAGTTCGGGGATGTTCAGGCTTTCTTTGCTTAAGGGCGTTGGCCTGTTCGACGAGGAATTCGAACAGGCCGAGGACACGGATTTCATATTGCGAATACTGGAAACATCACCCAAATATCTCGTCAGCGACTCTATCGCACACTACTATCGCAGGCATCCCGGAAGCATGACCAGGAATAGACAAATAGCGGCTCGCGAGTTTGCCCGAGCAATGCTCAAGGCGACCAAACGCAGAAAGTTGCTGGGCAACTACCGATTGCCGAACGACATATTCGATGTATTGCAGGACGAGGAGGCGGCAACTTGGATTTGAGCGACAACTACACGGTCATCATTCCCGCCTACAACGCAGAAGACACGATCGGCGAAGCCGTGCAGTCAATCCTTGCCCAAACCGTTCCGGCGCAAGAAATTATCATTGTTGATGACGGGTCCACCGACAACACTGCCGGCGCGGTTGGCGTCTTCGGTAGCAAGGTGAAGCTGATAAAGCAGCAAAACAGCGGCGTGGCCGCCGCGACAAATACGGCGCTCAAAGCCGTCGCCACACCGCTTCTGGCGGCGCTCGATGCTGACGACATCTGGAAGCCGGACAAGATGGCGATGCAATTGCGGCATCTCTACAACAATCCGCAGACCGGGGCCGTCTTCTGTCGGGGGATAACCTTCAGGGACATCGCCGGAAAGAGGGAATACAAGAACGCGCAGGACATCTGGGGCCGCTCCGCAATGTTGATCAAATCGGCCGATGCCATTGCAAATGGCGATCTTATCGAGCCGCCTGGCGGACTTGGCGATATGGTCGACTGGATCGCGCGGCTGCGCGAGAATGGAGTTCAACTGGATCTCATGCCTGATGTTCTCGTGGAGCGCAGGATACGCCCGGGAAGCATGACCTTCTCAAGACGCGGGATCGACAACAAGGGCTACGTATTTGTCGCCCGCGAAGCGATTCTTCGCAGGCGCGCCGCGGCAAAACGCCAGGGCTAACAGTCGATGGCTTCCCCTGAGCGGTTTTCCGAAAGTCGCCATTTCCCCAACTACAGCTGGGCCTGGCCGCGCGGAAGCACAGAAACATTGATCCGTGCCGCCGCCTGGACGGATGAACGGGGCGCCGCGGACCTATTTCGACAATGGATGGCTGAAACGGACATCGACGATGTTACCTACGCCGAACAGCGCCTGCTCCTGGCGATCGCCGCGCGGTTTCCGCAGGAGCGCGTTGAAGTTCCGCACAGGGCGCGCCTGACAGGCATCCAACGCATGCTCTGGTCGAAGTCCCGACTGGCGATAAAGGCTGCCGAACCGGCATTTGACAAGCTACGCGGAGCCGGGATCGATGTCCTGGTTTTCAAGGGCGCGGCACGCGCCGCGGTCAACATGAATGAGCTGAAAGGCCGCGTTGCGCATGATGTCGACATACTGGTGAAGGGAGACCATTTCCCGAATGCGCTAAAACTCCTGACAAATGATGGCTGGCAACCCTCCAACGGATGTTCAGCAGTCTATTGCCAGGCCGTTGCGCCATCCATCCGTGGAATCAACCTTTTTCGCGGCAGATATGGGGACATCGATCTGCACCAGCGCGTGCTTCACCAATACACGGTTCTGGACCCGGCGGAATCCGAGATCTGGAGCCGGGCGCGCAAGGTCTCGTTTCTGGGGGGAGAAGCCTTTATTTCCGATCCAACGGACGCTCTGGTGATCGCCATTGCCCATGGCGGGTTGGACGGACACAATCACAGCGACTGGATCGTCGACAGCGCGATGCTTGTCGCGGAAAACCAAATCGACTGGGATCTTTTTCTGAGCCAGTGCCGACAGTATGGAATTATGCCGCACGCGGCGATTGCCCTGACGTTCCTGGCACAGCGCCTGCAGTCGGCCATTCCGGCTGATGTGATCGAGGCAGTCGCTTCCGAGGGAAGGGCGTCAAAACCCGCCTTGTTCAGTGCACTTTTTCAATCGCATCCAAAACGGCAGCACAATGCGTTCGGGTTGGTTGGGCGGACAATTTCCAAGCAATGGCGGCTCTACCGCACCCGTTCAGAGGACCGCAGGGCATCGCCCTATCTTTCCGATATCCGATTGCGGCGGACGCGCAAGGAGCGGCCCATTGCTGGTGACGTTCAGCCGGAGCACACATTTGCATTCCCATTGCCGGATGGTCGGCCAAACTCGGTGTCATTCACCATCGCTGTGCGAACAGGGCCGATGCGTCGAAGATATGTGTTCGAGCTGAATTCGGGTCAAAGGCACATAGCCCGCTTCGTCTGCCGGCATGCGGGACGGCAAAAGACACTGATGCTTTCCGGTTCATGTCGGTTGCCGCATGATTTGCCTTCCGGCGATGACCCCCTGGTTCTTTATGCGCGGCCAAGCAAGTGCTTTTCCGGCGGATACAAGGGCGATGAAGACGCTCTGTATGCAGCAGCCCAATTCCGCATGGTGTCATGCCGCTTCCACTAGCATCACCCTTGCCGGAAGCCGCATAGTTTCCGATGCTGACCGGTGTATTACTCTTGTGGCAAAAGCGATGCTGGAAGGAGCTTTCGGATGTGCGAACTGTTCGGTGTCTCGACCTCGGAACCAGTTCGGTTGTATTGCAGCCTGGACGAGTTCGCCAAGCACGGCGGTGGGTCGCACGTTAACCGGTCCGGATGGGGCGTGGCCTATTACGAGGACAATGATGTCCTTCTCATACGCGAGGCGCTTCCGGCCGTTCAAAGCCCCTGGATCGGCTTTCTCGAAAGTCACGGCCTGACCAGCAATTGTACAATCTGCCACGTGCGCTATGCGAGCGTGGGCGCGCCGTCGATCGTCAATACGCATCCGTTCCGTCGGGAACTGGGCGGCCATATGCACGTATTTGCCCACAATGGCACCCTGTCGTCGATTGAGAAGAAATTACCTTTTGAATCCAGCGAGTTCCGACCGGTTGGGCAGACCGATTCCGAATATGCGTTTTGCATCCTGCTTCAGCGCCTGGCGCCCCTATGGCAAGCATCGGCAACCGAAGCGCCGGCGCTTGCGGACCGGTTGAATGTGGTCGTGCAAACGGCTGCCGATTTACGTCGGCAGGGCGCCGCCAATTTCCTGTATGCCGACGGGGACGTCCTGTTCGCCCATGCAGATCGGCGGCGCTTCGATGTTGACGGGGAATTCGGCGAACCAAGGCCCCCGGGGCTGTGCCTCGGCTATACCCGCGATCTGGTCAAAGGAATGGAAATCAAATGGCCTGTGACCGCGACGGCCGGAATACTCGTTGCCAGCGTACCGCTTACAGGGGAAGGGTGGGTACCATTGGAGGAGGGCACGGTTATCGCGCTGCGCGAAGGCGAAGAGGTCGCAAGGGTGTCATCCTGACGTTGGGTTGTCGGCCTCGCGGCATCGTGCTCAGAAGTAGATGTCGCTGACATCGATGCCGTAGCGCTGGCTCCATGCGTTGACAAGAGGCAGATCCAGTTCGGCGGGCAGGGCTGAAAAGCCTTGCGTGCCGCCGGACAGAATGTTCTCGCAACACCGGTTGTGCGCGGTGAATATGGGATCGATGAAAAACATCGTCGTGGGAGAATCCAGAAGGAAATTCAGGGGTGCCTTGTTCGCCACGACTCGTTCCGGCGGGTAGTCGTCGCCAAACTCGTCGTCCGCGCCCATATTGACGAGAAGGACATCATCATTGATCTCTGACGGACTAAAGAGCGACTGCAACAATCCACTGAATCCCGTGGCAAAAATAACCGCATAGGACCCATTGATCGCGTCAAGCAGCTCAGGGCTTCTGGTGCTTCTGAGAGCGGAAAAACCGGCAGACGCAGCGCTTTCCAGATAGTCATCCCTGATATCCACGACAGTAAGGTTAGCGCCTTCGGCGGACAGGTAGCGGGCAATACCGCGGCCCACCTTGCCATAGCCGAACAGCACGATCTTCCTGTCCTTGAGGTCGGGGGTGACAAATTGCTTGAGCGCGCGCACACAGGCCTCTCCCGTTCCGAACATGCCCTCCAGACATTTCAGCTTCGAAAGATCGAGGCTGTAGATCGGCAGGTCGGTCTCGAGATTACTGTAGACAGGCGTTCCAGACTGGGTCAGTTCCACATAACCGCGCTCAATTCGAACGTTTTCCATCGCTGGAACCTGCGCGCAGCAATCCAATGCAATATCGAAAGTGCCGCTGATCCGCCGATGATTCAGTTCCAACGTTGCACCTGCTTCTTCCAGCAGGTTGACGCATTCCGGTTTGGGCTCGAGGCCGGGTAAATCCAGATGTGTGACGGTCACATCCGCCCCGCCGAGGTAAAGCGGTTCGAGCTTCAGCATCGTTTCCCGCGTAAGCGGTATGTTGTGGAGGATTCGTATCCCTTCAAGCGGCCTGGTCTGCGCCCATTCGGATACCAGATCCTTTAAAAACGGAAAGTCGCCCACATACGCGCTGTTGAAGCGCTGCAGTTTTTGAATGTCCATGCCGGAATCGCCCGATTTGCTCCAATGGTCGCCAAGCGTGTCGTGCCGTTTGGAGCATCCCTACGGCAGTGTCGGGTGGTCGGCAAGCGCCGATCATCCAATATTCTGGTTATATTTCAGCGTGCCCAGGGGCGCGTCTCTCACGCGAAAACAGAAAGCCCCGCAACGGTTGCGATGGGCGGATCACAAGACGTTGCGGGGCCTAGAAAGCCAGCATGTCCTCTATGCATATTATGCAATCCTGGCTTTCGGTTCCTGTAGTCGCACTTCCTCAACAAATTATTGCATTTTATACGCTTTTTCTCAAGATCAGTCGAGATTTCTCATTCAGTCAAAACTAAAACTATACAAAATGCATAATCCGAATTACACCGTCGGCTAACTAACCGCAATTCAATTGGCGATGCAAGCTTTGCTGGAAATATTTCACTCCTCGCCTTGTGCAAAAGTGACGTCGCCTGTCAGTCCTTTGACATAAGCCGCATTCGACGGATCTGCACGGTTCCCATTGTTCTCTGCAAAGGCAGGTGACTCTGCGCCTTCCTGCCTCTCTCGGTTGTGCGCCATTATAGCAATATTAGACAAATAAAAAATCCATAAAATTTAATTGATGAATGCCGGCTCCGCCGGTGAGTCAGAGGAAAGCGCCAGTTGAGAATCAATCCCGACGGTTTGTTATCAATATAACCGGCGAAACAAAACTTTCATTTCAAACTCATAAAATTGTCGACCTGCCGCGATCCCACCCGGAAAGAAAGCGAGCGGGAATTGCGCGTTACAAATCTGCAGGCGATGCCAGTGGCGAACCCCTCGGTATGCGTTGAACTATGGGGGTTTTTGAGGTTTCGTTACGGAGTGCGCAGCGCCGTTGGAGGGGCTCGTATAGTCCAGGCTTCGTATTTGGCCGTCCGGACATCAAAATGCCAAATCGTCGCAAGCAAATCCATTGCCTGAAATATAAAAAGAATAAATATTTTACCAATAGCTAAAAAAATGAGAAACGGATAAATATAAATTACAATTAAAAATAAACATCAAGAATAGCGATATTGAGAAGAGTATATGCAGGTATTGTCGCCGGGTGTTTGATTGTTGCTGTTGCACAAAGATCATGATCGTGTGGGTGGCAGATGCAGCAACCCGTCAGGCTGCCCGCAAGACTTACTTCAGCTCCGGGCTGGTCCCGTCGAACCGCCGATGACCAGCTCGGTCTCCCAAAGTTCATGCGACGGTTCCATGCCGGGATTTTCGATCGCGTCGATCAGCATCTCGGCACACCGCTTGCCCGCTGCCTTGATTGAGGACCGCAAGGCGGTGAACATTGGAATGTCGCCGCTGTTCGACAGGAAAGACAGCATATCGTCGTGGGTGACGATCGAAATGTCCCGACCCGGCTCCATTCCTGCCTCCTGTATCGCGCGCAAGGCGCCCAGGGCCGGCAAGATGCTGGAGCACAATACGGCCGTCGGAGGGTTGGCAAGCGCCAGCATCTTATGCATGCAGCGGTATCCGTAGGGTTCCATCATATCCTCGGAGAACATGATCTGCGGGTCGGCGTCGATCTGCGCCTCCTTCAGAGCGTCCATGTAGCCCATGCGCCTGCGCTGCGCGAAGGTCATGGATTCAAGACCGTTCAGAAGTCCTATGCGCCGGTGTCCGAGATCGGCGAGAAATCGGGTCGCGCGTTCGAAGGAGCGGCGGTTGTTGATGTCCAGCCAGGAGTAGCTGTCATCGTCATCGGCGCTTCTGCCATGAACGACAAACGGCATCTTCAGTTTCTGCAGCAGGGCAATGCGCGTATCGTTGACGAGCGGTGCGTGAACCATCATGCCGTCCACGCGCTTGCTGGCGATCAGCTTGTGATACGTGTTCTCTTCCTGCGCGCGGGGAACGATGGACATCAGCATGTCATAGCCCGCCCCGGAGTATACTTCTCCAACGCCGGCGATGAAATCGGAGAAGAGGGGGTTGATCATCATGTGGTCGGATTGCGGGACCACATGGCCGATTGTCTTCGATTTCCCTGTCGCCAGTTTCTTCGCATGCGGGCTGGGCGAGTAGTTCAGCTGCTGCGCCATGTCGAGAACCTTGCGCCGGGTCTTCTCGCTGACTTCCGGAAAGCCGTTCAACGCGCGGCTTACAGTCGTCTGCGAAATGCCGAGTGCCTCGGCCAGTTGTTTGAGGTTCACGCTCATCGGACATCCAAAGCGATTTGAAAACAGGCGCACAGCTAGTCATATTTTACGGATATTGGCAATACGCCCATCGGGTAATGGGGTTAATGCCTGCATGAAATTAAATCGATTAAAAAAGCCTGTTGAAAAAAATATAACAAAAACAACAGCTAGTTGAATTCGATTGCCGCGTTATCAGAAAATGCCGACAATCGCGTTGACAAGGTCTGCCGATAGCGGCATTTTGATTGGAATTCAAACCGCTTTGAATTTTTCGGATTGAAGACTGAATTTATTACCGGTGCGGGCAAACCGCACAACGCTATTCGGGAGGAATCGTCATGAAAAAAGGCACCGCTGTTGCGGCGTTTGTATGCGCGCTCGGTCTGGGCACCGCGCTTTCTGGAGTAGCCCAAGCGCAGGAACTCGTGTTCAAGCCCGGTGAGGACGGGCGCTTCAATTGGGCAAGCTACGAAGCCCTGAAGGGCATGGACCTTTCAGGCGAAAAGATCACCGTGTTCGGCCCGTGGACCGGCGCTGACCTCGAGTTGGTGAATGGCATGATCGCCTATTTCGAAGCCGCCACTGGCGCCGACGTGGAATACACCGGATCGGATTCCTTCGAGCAGCAGATCGTCATTGACACGCAGGCCGGCAGCCCCGCCAATATTGCGGTCTTTCCACAGCCCGGCCTTGCAGCCGACCTCGCGGCCAAAGGGCTTCTGACGCCGCTTGGTGATGAGACCCGCGACTGGGTTGCCGAGAATTATGCGGCCGGCCAGTCCTGGGTGGATCTCGGAACCTATACCGACAAGGACGGCAATCCCGGCTACTTTGCATTTCCGTTCAAGGCCGATGTGAAATCCCTGGTCTGGTACTCGCCGGAGAACTTCGAGGACGCCGGATACGATGTTCCCCAGACAATGGAAGAGCTCAAGGAACTGACCGACCAGATCGTTGCCGATGGCGGCACGCCATGGTGCATCGGTCTTGGTTCCGGCGGCGCGACCGGCTGGCCGGCGACCGACTGGGTCGAAGAATTCATGCTGCGCACCCAGGCACCGGACGTTTACGACAAATGGGTCCGCAACGAGATCCCCTTCAACGATCCGGCCGTGATCGCGGCAATCGAGGAGTTCGGCGCATTTGCCCGCAATGACGACTATGTCGACGGCGGCGCAGAGGCGGTGGCAACCACCGATTTCCGTGACAGCCCGAAAGGTCTGTTTGCCTCGCCGCCGAAGTGCTACATGCACCGCCAGGCGTCGTTCATTCCGTCTTTTTTCCCTGAAGGCACTGTGCTTGGCGAGGATGCCGACTTCTTTTATTTCCCGGCCTATGCAGGCAAGGATCTCGGCAAACCGGTTCTGGGTGCCGGAACGCTCTTCGCGATTACGGCAGACTCCAAGGGCGCGCGGGCATTCATCGACTACCTGAAATCACCGATCGCCCACGAGGTCTGGATGGCCCGTTCCGGTTTCCTGACGCCGCATAAGGGCGTCAATCCGGACACCTACGCCAACGAGACCCTGAAGAAGCAGGGACAGATCCTGACCGATGCGACCACGTTCCGCTTTGACGGTTCGGACCTGATGCCCGGCAAGATCGGCGCAGGCGCCTTCTGGACGGGAATGGTGGACTACGCAGGCGGCAAGCCGGCTGCCGACGTTACGGCGGAAATCCAGGAAAACTGGGACGCACTCAAGTAACGCCAGCACCTGCTGCGACTGCGTAAGGCCCGGGCTCGTCCTCCCGGTCCGGGCCTTGGATCCCCGAACCTTTCGTTCGGGGCGCACGGGAGGTGTCTACTCAACACCGTTTTACGATCGCCTTTCTCTGCGAGGGGAAGCTTGAAAGGGCAGAGCGATGAATCAGCTGGTTTTTGCTACGATAACGATGGTGCTCGGCGTCGCCGGATGTGCCGCCTATTTCCTGGCCTCCAACTGGATACTGGATGCCATCCTGCCGTCCAAGGAGGGCGACGGAGAGCGGGCGATCCGCAATCTGAGGCTCGCCAATACGATCCGGCCCTGGCTGTTTCTGGCGCCGGCGCTGCTGGCGCTCGGTGTCTACCTGTTCTTTCCCGTCGTCTCATCGCTGCAGCTCTCATTCTTCGGGCGCTCGGGAGAAGAGTTCGTCGGCCTTTCCAACTACACCTGGATGCTCGGGGACGGCGAGTTTCACGAATCCATGCTCAACAACATGCTGTGGCTGGTCTTTGTTCCGGCTGCCGCGACATTCTTCGGGCTGGTCATCGCCGCGATGACCGATCGGGTGTGGTGGGGCAATATCGCCAAGAGCCTGATCTTCATGCCCATGGCGATTTCCTTTATCGGCGCCGCCGTCATCTGGAAATTCATCTACGACTACCGCGAGGAGGGGGCGGAACAGATCGGCCTGCTCAACGCGCTGGTCGTCTTCTTCGGCGGCGAGCCGCAGGCCTGGATCACGGTGCCCTTCTATAACAATTTCTTCCTGATGATTATCCTGGTGTGGATCCAGACCGGATTTGCCATGGTCATCCTGTCGGCGGCGCTGCGCGGTATCCCTGAGGAAACCATCGAGGCGGCGGTGATCGACGGCGCCAACGGTTTGCAGATCTTCTTCAAGATCATGGTTCCGCAGATCTGGGGAACGATTGCCGTCGTCTGGACGACCATCACCATTCTCGTGCTCAAGGTCTTCGACATCGTGCTGGCGATGACCAACGGGCAGTGGAACACGCAGGTGCTCGCCAATCTCATGTTCGACTGGATGTTCCGCGGCGGCGGCGATTTCGGCCGCGGCGCGACCATCGCCATCGTCATCATGGTGCTGGTGATCCCGATCATGGTCTGGAACATCCGCCGCGCCAACGCCGAAATGGAGGGTCGCTGATATGGCTGCCGCAGCTTCCGCCAAGTCACCGCTCACCTGGGCCGTCCATGCCGGCGTTCTGTTCCTGGTGGTCATCTGGACACTGCCGACCTTCGGCCTGTTCGTGTCCTCCATTCGCGACAAGGACCAGCTCGCCGTTTCAGGCTGGTGGACGGCACTGACACCATCGGAGCAGCGCAAGATCGGCCGCTCCGGCGCCCCCGATACGCAGGTCGAAGAGAACGGCAAATATGTGCTCGAGGGCAATGTCCTTGAAGGCGAGAGCGGCGAAATAACCAAATTCGGCGTCCGCTCGCAGCAGCCCTCCGCATTCGATGCCGGCGCAACGGCGGAAATGCCGAGGGGCGAGATGATGACGGTGGAAGCCAATGGCGATTACCGGCTCGTCTCGGACGAACCCTGGACCGGCTCGCGCGGCAAGCGCATTTTCTACACGGTGACGGCGCCGCCGCGCTTCACGCTGGAAAACTACGCCAACGTGTTGCGGGCCAACGGACTGGCACAGTCCTTCATCAACTCGCTGACGGTGACAATCCCGTCAACGGTCATTCCGATCCTGATCGCGGCCTTCGCCGCCTACGCGCTGGCCTGGATGAAGTTTCCGGGCAGGGCGCTGCTCATCGCCGCTGTTGTCGGGCTGCTTGTCGTTCCGCTGCAGATGTCGCTTATTCCTCTGCTTCGCCTTTACAACGAGGCGGGCCTGATCCTCGGCGTGCCGGCCAAGACCTATGTCGGCATATGGCTGGCGCATACCGGTTTCGGTCTGCCGCTCGCCATCTATCTGCTGCGCAATTACATCGCAGGCCTGCCGCGCGAGATCATGGAATCGGCCAAGGTCGACGGCGCCAGCGACTTCGACATCTTCATCAAGATCGTCCTGCCGCTGTCCTTTCCGGCGCTCGCTTCCTTCGCGATCTTCCAGTTCCTGTGGGTCTGGAACGACCTGCTCGTGGCGATGGTCTTCCTGGGCAATGGCGACGATCAGCTTGTGCTGACCGGCCGGCTGCGCGAATTGCTTGGATCGCGCGGAGGCAATTGGGAAATCCTGACGGCGTCCGCCTTCATCAGCATCATCGTGCCGCTCATCGTCTTCTTCGCGCTGCAGCGCTATCTGGTGCGCGGTCTTCTCGCCGGTTCGGTCAAGGGTGGCTAAATGACAATTGTGGACAGGAAACTGATGTCTGAGCGTGATTCTTCCTCCCCGGTCGACACCGACTGGTGGCGCGGCGCGGTCATCTACCAGATCTATCCGCGTTCCTACCAGGACACGGATGGCGACGGCACGGGCGATCTGAAGGGCATTACCGAAAGGCTGCCGCACATCGCCTCGCTTGGCGTCGATGCGATCTGGGTGTCGCCGTTCTTCAAGTCGCCGATGCGCGATTTCGGTTATGACGTTTCAGACTACGAAGACGTCGATCCGATGTTCGGCACGATCGGCGACTTCAAGGAAATGGTCGACAACGCACATGCGCTCGGCCTGAAAGTGATGATCGACCAGGTCCTGTCCCACTCGTCGAGCGAGCACCCGTGGTTCATCGAGAGCCGCAGCTCGCGAACAAACGACAAGGCCGACTGGTATGTATGGGCTGACGCGAAGCCGGACGGATCGCCACCCAACAACTGGCTGTCGATCTTCGGCGGCTCGGCCTGGCAGTGGGAAACGGGACGCAGGCAGTATTATCTGCACAATTTCCTTGCCTCGCAGCCGGACTTCAACCTGCACAATCCCGAAGTGCAGGACGCGCTGCTAAGCTCAGTGCGCTTCTGGCTGGACCTCGGCGTCGACGGTTTCCGGCTGGATACCATCAATTTCTATTTCCACGACCAGCAACTGCGGGACAATCCGCCGCTGGTGCCGGAGCTGCGCAATGCCAGCATCGCGCCGGACGTCAATCCCTACAATTTCCAGGATCATCTTTACGACAAGAACCAGCCGGATAACCTCGAATTTCTGAGGCGGCTGCGCGCGCTGCTCGAGACTTATCCGGGATCGGCCGCGGTTGGAGAGGTGGGCGACGCGCAGCGCGGCCTGCAGATCGTTTCCGACTACACGTCCGGCGGCGACAAGGTGCATATGTGCTACAGCTTCGACCTGCTGTCGGCAACGCCGCCGACCGTGGGGCATCTCGGCAAGGTGGTCAGCGACTTCGAGACCACCGTCACCGACGGCTGGGCCTGCTGGGCCTTCTCCAATCACGACGTGCGCCGCCACGCCACACGCTGGTCGGAAACCTTTGGCGATACACCCCGGCACCTGAAACTGCTTGCCGGTGTTCTGCTGACCTTGCGCGGCTCGGTCTGCATCTACCAGGGCGAGGAGCTGGGGCTGCCGGAAGCCGAACTGAGTTTCGAGGATCTGCGCGATCCGTATGGAATCCAGTTCTGGCCGACATTCAAGGGCCGCGATGGCTGCAGGACGCCGATGGTGTGGAGCGCGGATGACAAGAGCGGCGGCTTCTCGTCCGGCAAACCGTGGCTGCCGGTTCCGGGTGAACATCTTGCCCTGGCGGTCGACCGGCAGGAGGCCGATCCGGACTCGGTGCTTTCGCACTACCGCAATTTCATCCGTTTCCGAAAGCAGCACCTGCCGCTCGTCAAGGGATCGGTCGAGCTCGACCATCAGAACGACAAGGTGTTCTGTTTCCGCCGCCGGCACGGCAACGAGACAATAATCTGCGCATTCAACATGTCTGACGAAACACAGACCATCGACCTGGCTGACGAGGAAGTGAGCACGCTGCGGGGCAGCGGCTTTAGCGGAACGTCAGCGGGAAAAACGATCACCATTCCGCCGATCGATGCCTATTTCGGCCTCGTAGGTTAGAACGATCCGAGGAGGGAGGAATACGATGACGGGCCTCAAAATTGCCAATGCCAAGAAAGCCTATGGCGATGTCGAAGTGCTTCACGATGTCAATCTCGACATCAAGAGGGGCGAATTCATCGTCTTTGTGGGACCGTCCGGCTGCGGCAAATCAACGCTCCTGCGCATGATCGCGGGTCTGGAGGAGATCACCTCCGGCTCGATGGAAATCGAGGGAACCGTGGTCAACGACATGCCGCCGTCCAAGCGCGGCATCGCGATGGTGTTCCAGTCCTATGCGCTCTATCCGCACATGACAGTTTACGACAACATGGCCTTCGGCATGAAGATCGCCAAGGCCTCGAAGGGCGAGATCGACCAGCGGGTGCGCGCGGCCGCCGAAAAGCTTCAGCTCACCGAATATCTGGAACGGCTGCCGAAGGCGCTCTCCGGCGGTCAGCGGCAGCGCGTCGCCATCGGCCGCGCCATTGTGCGCGATCCCAAGGTGTTCCTTTTCGACGAGCCGTTGTCGAACCTCGATGCGGCCCTGCGCGTCGCGACCCGTATCGAGATCGCCAAGCTGAAGGAAAGCATGCCCGACGCAACGATGATCTACGTCACCCACGACCAGGTCGAGGCGATGACGTTGGCGGACCGGATCGTCGTGCTTTCCGGCGGTTACATAGAGCAGGTGGGCGCGCCGATGGATCTCTACGAGGACCCGCATAACCTGTTCGTCGCCCGCTTCATCGGCTCGCCCGCCATGAACATCCTTCCGGCAACGATCGAGCAGACCGGCGCGCAGACGGTGGTGTCGCTGCAATCGGGCGACCAGGTCAAAGTGCCCGTCGCCTCGGCGGATGCCATGAAGGGGGCTTCCGTTCATTTCGGTGTGCGCCCGGAGGATCTGCGCCTGGCGGATGAGGGTGGCGGCCTGATGCACGGTACGGTCTCGATGACGGAATCGCTGGGTGAGGTGACGCTGGGATATATGGACGGCACCGGGTCTGACGAACCGATGATCGTCAAGCTGCCGGGCAACAAGGACATCCAGCGTGGTCAGCAACTGTCGCTCGATGCGGACCCGGACAAGCTGCACCTGTTCAATGATTCCGGGATATCCCTGCGCCATTTGAACTGAGCGCCGAATTAGGGATTATCGGCCTGTCGTGTTCGTGATATGTTCCTGCACACAATCAGCAGGAATATCGAAGACCATGAGCGCCAATCCCCGATTTGAGGACTGGACGGCAAAAGCCGTCGAACATCGCATCATAGAAGCGGCGGAGACACTTGCGCTGTGCCCCCGCGCCCTGGGCCCGAAGGCGTTCGGCAATGCGATGCCGGAACCGTTGCGGCGCCAGATCGACGCCTATGCGTCCAATGCGCCGCGCTACCGGCGCCGCCCGTCCGCCGGCGCGATCGACCGCATGGAAGCGTGCTGGACCTGGATCAACGCCCTTGAGGACGAGGCGGAGCGCCAGCTTCTGTATGGCTGGGCGCGCGCCAAATGCGGCCGCGGCCGCTCGCTGCGGTCGCTGGCACAACTCAAGGGCGTGAGCGGGCGCACGCTGCGGCGGGAAATCACGCGCATCTGCACCACAATCGCCGCTTCACTCAACCACGCGCACGTTCCGTGGCAAGGCGGTCCGGCTGAGCCGGCGAGGGGCTCCGGCGTCGAAGCCGGAAAGCGCGCTGACACGCCGAAATACAGCACGCATTGGCGCACACCGGACGCGCGGCCCGAAATCGATCCATCCCTGCCACCGTCGCGCACACTGACGCGCTTGATTTGAAAAATGTTCCATATTTGTTCTTTTTTCTTGCTTGTGACAAGAGAACCTTCCATATTGCGCCTGCAATTCAGGATTGAATTTTTTCGCGCGGGCAATTCAGCCGCGCCGGGCCGATGGCCCCCCGAGAGGACAACACGATGAGTGAAGATGAAGAAGACGACCCGCCGCGGACTTTGTATCCGTGGGAACACGAGCTGGACCGCATGGTTGAGGAGCGCAAGGCGCGTGCCCTGCGCGAGGGCAAGGACGAGGATTACTACCTGACGCCCGACCCGGACAAGAAGCTGACGGTCGAGGACTGCTTCCGCTATATCCGCACCGCCCAGTCGATGCCGGAGGTCTGGGACGCCTTCACGAATATGTACCTTCCGACCGACGAGGAAGAGGCGGCAGGCTATGAGCCCTCGGAGGAGGACGACAACCGGCATGTGTTATCAAACTGGTTCGACAACTGGTACCGGTTCAAGTTTCATCCCGATGTCAATGGATCGGCACTCTTTGCTCCAGGCGCCGTAATCGAGATGTTTTCAGAGGGCAAGATTGACGATTTATTCGGAGATGAGGCAATCGCCTATTTGCTTGAGAGCGAGTACATACAAAGGGGCGAAAAGTGATTTATCTCCTCGACAAGAATCCGCTTGAGGAACTCCACCAGCCCTCCCGCACCTGATTTCCTAAAGGATCCAACCGATGAGTGAAGATGAAGAAGACGACCCGCCGCGGACTTTGTATCCGTGGGAACACGAGCTGGACCGCATGGTTGAGGAGCGCAAGGCGCGCGCCCTGCGCGAGGGCAAGGACGAGAAATACTATCTGAGGCCCGACCCGGACAAGAAGCTTACGATCGAGGACTGCTTCCGCTATATCCGCACCGCCCAGTCGATGCCGGAGGTCTGGGACGCCTTCATGAACATGTACCTTCCGACCGACGAGGAAGAGGCGGCAGGCTATGAGCCCTCGGAGGAGGATGACAACCGGCATGTGCTTAGGAACTGGTTTACAAATTGGTACCGGTTCAAGTTTCATCCTGATGTCGGTGCTTTTGCGTTCCTCGCTCCACGCGTTGTTATCGAGAAGTACACTCAAGGCAAGATTGACGACATGTTCGGTCAACAGGCCATCGACTACTTGCTTGAAGACAGTGAGTTTGTGAGGGGCGACAAGTGATTTATCTCCTTGACAAGAATCCGCTTGAGGAACTCCACCAGCCCTCCCGCACCTGAACTTCTTTCAGAGGACCACATGATGAGTGAAGACGAAGAAGACGACCCGCCGCGGACTTTGTATCCGTGGGAACACGAGCTGGACCGCATGGTTGAGGAGCGCAAGGCACGCGCCCTGCGCGAGGGCAAGGACGAGAAATACTATCTGAGGCCCGACCCGGACAAGAAGCTGACGGTCGAGGACTGCTTCCGCTATATCCGCACCGCCCAGTCGATGCCCGAGGTCTGGGACGCGTTCATGAACATGTACCTTCCGACCGACGAAGAGGAGGCAGCAGGCTATGAGCCCTCGGAGGAGGATGACAACCGGCATATGCTCAGGCGCTGGTTTACAAATTGGTACCGGTTCAAGTTTCATCCTGATGTACCGAGACCTGCACTGTCGAGTCCAGGTGCCGTTATCGAGATGTACGCTCAAGGCAAAATTGACGCTCTGTTCGGACAGCAGGCCATCGACCATATGCACAAAAACCCATATATCCAGAGAGGTGACGAATGATCTACCTTCTCGACAAGAATCCGCTTGAGGAACTCTACAAGCTCTCCCAGCTCAAAGGTCTGCCGGGCGGTATCGATGTCCTTGCGCCGTTCAGGGCGAAAGGGTCGGCTATCGTCGTCCTCCAGGATACGCTTAACGAGGTGAGAGGCACATGGAAACAGGAGGCCATTGAAACATGGCTGAAGACCAATGGCGTTGAAATCATAGAAGAACAAATAGAGAACGATGCCGCCCGTGCGGCGGCCAAGCGGAAATATCTCGTCAGCCAAAAAGGCGCGCGGCGGCAATCCAAACAAGGATCCGACACCGCGATGTTTGTCTATCTTGACCGGAAGCGCGGGGACGGCCGGCAGTATGCGCTGGTCGGGCGGGACGCCGACTGGGCCGATTATCGAACCAAGGTCAAACCCGAATTCGTCAATTCCAGGCACCACTCCTATGTGGGTCTCGCGCCGATCTATGTCGAGGAAGTGCTTAACGGCCGAATGAGCACGGCGCAGCTCGCGGGCCTGTTCGATCACATGTCGGTGCATGATCTGCCTGACGAATACGGCCTCGGACTGTCCGAAATCAAGGACCGGCTGCAGGCGGAGATGAACAAGAAGACCGCCCGCAAGAAACCGCAGCGGGTCGAGCAGCTCAAGCTGAAGCTGCTGGAGGATTATGTCGAGCGCGCACACAAGGCGGCGCGCAAGGAAAACGGCAAATACGTGTTCACCGCCAAGGAGATGCGCAATGCGGCAATCGTTGGCGGGGTCAGCGGCGGTGTCCTGCTGGAAGGCATGCGCCAATTGAGCGGTCCGGCCAATGCGCTGGAAATCGGCCTCGTTTACAAGGAAGTAAAGGGGCATCTGGATGCGGGCAGAGAGGATGAAGCCTTCAAGACGATCGCCCGCTTTGCGGCCGAGACCGCCGGCGGCAGCGCGGCCGGCGCGGCGGCGGCGGCGACCGCCGCGATCGCTGCCGGTACGGCCGGCGTCACGGTTGGCCCCTGGGTGTTGCTGGCGACGGCGCTGGTGGGCGGTGTTGCGGGCAGCCTCGCCGTCGGCGAGCCGGCCGAGGAACTGGCGGCGGATTTCGCCCGTTACATGGCCAGCCGCCACGACGAGGAAGCGTTTACCTTCGACCTGCTGAAGCGGGAAGCCCGGCGCTTTACCGCCGCGCGTGGCGTCGAACCGGGCCGCTTCGATGAAGTGTTTAACCCGCAAAAGACCGGTCGCCTGCGAGCAACCGCGCAATCGGGAGACAAGACGGATCGGCTGCGTCGTGGCAGGCCGAGCATCATCACCCTGCGCAGCTTTGCCGTTGACCCGGCGGACCCGTCCTATTTCGTCGATGACGACTCGCACTATTTCGATGTCCGCGACGGTCTGGGCGGCGAATGGCAGATCGCCGTGGACCACACGGCGATCGAATCGGCCCCGGTCGTGCGCGAGGACGGCCATGCCATCAAGCGCATCGAAATCGATGACGGCACATTCTTCTATTCTCTCAAATCCCGAAGGATCTATGCCTATGTGCCGCGCGTCTATCCGGCGCCGCGCAAGGGCGAAGCCGCCAATGGCCGCCGGGCCGTTCCCGCGCCCGCGCCGGCACCGCCGGACTTCCTTGCGCCGGCCTCGCCGCATTACGACCCG
This sequence comes from Allohoeflea poritis, assembly GCF_027889715.1. Taxonomy (GTDB): domain Bacteria; phylum Pseudomonadota; class Alphaproteobacteria; order Rhizobiales; family Rhizobiaceae; genus Hoeflea_A; species Hoeflea_A poritis. The sequence continues at coordinate 337,014 of NZ_JAPJZH010000001.1, read as the reverse complement.
GAGATGAAGATCGACTTCTTCGGCACGCCTATGCGGGCGGGTGACGTGGTCGATGGCGACCCGGATGTGGGCGATGTCAGCTATTTCCCGGATGACAACGATGCCAGCCTGACCTCGGGCAGTCGGCAGCCGCGATTCCGCAAGGTTCCGATCATGGACCTGCTGTTGAGGGACGGGGTGCTGCGCAATGAAAAGGGCGAGGTGATCCGCGCCTCGACCGGCAGGCCCGCCGATCAGGTCTATGACCGTTTTGTCAACATGCAGTTGCTGGACCGCGCCGGCAAGCCGGTTGAAGGCGGCGCGGGGCGCTCCCGCGCCGGCCTTCGGTTCATTCTCAACAACGGCGCGGATGCGGCGCTCGGCGATGTCTTCCGGCGGGCGGTGCAGTTTCCGGATGCGAAGGGCAATATGCGCGGCGGCAGGCCCTTTGCGAAGAACGAGGGCCAGCCCTTCTACTGGATTTTTCGCAGCAACCTGCCGTCGCCGGAGGATTATGTGCTGCAGCGCAGCGGCTTTGAACCGGGCTATCTGCGCCGCGGACAGGAAGCCGCCAACCGGTTTGTCAGGCCAGTTCAGGCGGCAAGGCCGGCGCTGCCCGCCATCGCGCCCATCCCCCGGCCGAGGCCGCATCGGCCGCTGCCACAGACAGGACCGGTGCCGTCGGCCCGACGCATCAAGGGCTGATTTGCGGCAAATTCGGCCGAGTGTGGGAAAACTCTCACATTTATTTCATCAAGACTTGTTCGTCACGAAAAGATGACCATATCGAAATTTGTAACTTCGCCGGATAAGACACCTGCGGGAAAAAACGGCTAACAGCCTGACCCGAAAAGGTTTTCCGTGCGAATGAACGGAGCAGAACAATGCGAAACATGACCGTGGCCGCCGCTGCGCTGGTGGCCTCAGGGCTGGCTTTTGGTTTCTTTACCCCGGCGATCACCGGCGATGCGGAACAAGGGCTGACCGAAGTGGCAGGCGGCGAATGGTCGACCACCCGACATAGCCGGTTCGGACCGTGGGAATCGATCTGTGAGGTCAGTGTGCCCAATAAAGGGCAGGGTGCCGGCCGGACAAGCGAACCTGCCCCGGAGCGCTGCTATCTGCGCCTGATCGACCGCTTCGGCCCCTCCGAGGGGTCCGATGCCCATGACCGCTTCGGCGCGATCGCCGCCACCATCCGGCAGGACGGCGACGGGCTGCGCATCACCTTTGACATGGAGAACGGCCTGGCGTTCGAAAGCGGCGGCTTCTATCTCGCGCGTGAGGATTTTCCGGTCTGGCGGCTGGACAAGGACATCTGCCTCGAAAACGGAGAATGCAGTTTCTCCGGACCGGCGGCCGATGCGCTCGTGCGGGCCTTTTCGGATCAGTCCGGCGAGGCGCTGCACATGCATGTCGAATTCACGGACCGCTACGGCCAGAATCTCGTCAGAAAATGGCCGATGCTGCCGTTTGCCGGCGCCTTCGCGGATTTTGAGGACAATGTCCGTCTGACCGGCATGTAGCGATCATCAAGTCAGCGCTCGCCGAATCGGCGAGACGCGATATGGCGCATCGGGCAAGCCGGTCAAATGGTTCAATATTGTCGCCCGATGCTCTAACAATGCGCGGATGGCCTACAAACCAGCCGCGCATTTTTCATGCCGAAACCACGACCGCAGCCGGATCGTCCGTCATGCTTTATGAAGCGGCGGCCCTCGGCGCGGCGCTGTGCTGGGCCGTTGCAGGCCTTGTATCCGCGTCGCCGTCGCGACAACTGGGTGCCGTTGCCTTCAACCGGGCGCGCATGGCGATCGTTTTCGTCATTCTGAGCGCCTATGCGCTGCTGACCGGCGGATGGAGTAGCATCGGCGGCAACCATATCGAGCTGCTCGTGATTTCCGGCTTTATCGGGATCTTCCTGGGCGATACGGCGCTGTTCCTGACGCTCAACCGCATGGGCCCGCGGCGCACGGCGATCCTCTTCGCCACCAACGCGCCCATGTCCGTCGTTCTCGGCTGGCTGCTGCTCGACGAGGCGCTGCCCGCGCGCGCCCTGGCCGGTATCGCGCTGGTGATCGCCGGGGTCGTCCTTTCCATCGTCTTCGGAAAACGGCGCTCGCAGCTCCACCATTGGGAAAACATCTCCGGGCCGGTCTGGGCCGGTGTGCTGCTGGGCCTCATTGCCGCGCTTTCACAGTCCGTCGGCTCGATCATCGCCCGTCCGATCATGGAAAGCGGCGTCGACCCGGTTGCGGCCTCGGCGCTCAGGGTCGGTGTCGCGGCGATTTGCCTGACCGTGCTGATGCAGCTTCCGCTTCACGGGTTCCGCCAGCGCGGCAAGCTGACCCTTGGCCTTGCCGGCTGGATTACGGTCTCCGGCATGCTCGGAATGGGGCTCGGCATGACATTGCTTCTGTTCGCGCTGAGGGGCGGGGAGGTGGGAATTATCTCCACCCTTTCGGCAACATCGCCGGCGCTCATCCTGCCGGTCCTGTGGATCACCACCGGCGAGCGCCCGGCGCTCGGCGCGTGGATCGGGGCTGCGCTCGTCGTCGCCGGAAGCGGCCTTCTCTTCATGAACTGACAACGGGCCGCGCATTGCACGCAGCCGGGCGGGCCGGCGGAGCAGGGCGCTCCGCCGAAACGCTCAAGCGGCCGTGTAGTCCGGGGTCGTCGCCAGGAAGCGGGCATAAGCATCCGCATTGGGCGGCGCGAGGTTTTCGGCCAGCGGATTGCGTTTGCGCGTTTTGGCGCCCATATCGGCCAGCAGCTCGTCGAAATGCATGAAGTGGAACGGCGCCGAGCAAAGGCCCCCATAGACCTGCGCCGCCGGGCGGCCATTGCGCCGCCAGTCCAGCATCATGTCGATATTGTCGCGCATCTCTTCATCGCTTGGCTGGTTCTCCAGCATGCCGTCGGCATAGCGCACCAGCCAGTTGGCGGCCATCTCCGCGCTCAACACGGTGCAGAAGGATGAATTGAAACCGACAAAGCCCATATCCGGCAGATCCGGATTGGCGATGATGCGGTAGAGGCGATACTGGCCGTCGGGCTCGACCAGCTTCTTGCGATATTCTTCGGCAAGGAACGGAACGCCGAGTTTCCATCCGACGGCGAGGATCGCCACATCCGCCGGCACGGTCTCTCCGCCGGTCAGATTGACATGCCCCGGCTCATAGTCCTTGAAGGTGCCCTGGATGGCCTTGATCCGCCCGGAAGCGACCAGGTCGAAGAAGCCGGGGGTCACGATCGGCACCGAACAGTTGACGCCGTCCTCTATGCGGGTCTTCGGCCGCAATCCGGTCCTGTTGAGCTTGAGCTGCATGGTCAGCAGGGATTCGAGCGCCCGCCAATTGGCCCAGATGAAGGGCGCGGCAATGGCGTATTTGAACCGGTCGATCGCCGACAGGCCCCAGCCCTGGAACATGTTCTCCTGCTTGCGGATGTAAAGGATGCGTTTGAAGTTGATGAGGCCGCCGATGAAATAGGGAATGCGCCAGACCGATTCCAGATAGACGATCGTCACCGATTTGGCGCCGTTATTGGCGGCGTGCACGGCAATGTCGGTCGCCGATTTCGAAAAGCCGAGCACCACCACGTCCTTGCCCGTGACCGTTTCGGGATCGGTGTATTCCGAGGAATGCATCACCGATCCGCCGGCCTCCTCGAAAGCGTCCTGGCCGGGATGCGTCAGAATGTTCTTCTCGCTGAATTGTCCCGTGCAGACGGCGACGAAGTCGAATTCCTCATGGCTTGTTTCGCCGTCATGAAGAATTTCCAGTTTCCAGCCCGGCGCACCATCGTCGCGCCGCGCCATGGACACGACCGCCGTCTTGAACCGGATATGATCGCGCAGCCGGTGATCGCCCGCATAGCCGTCCAGATAGGCATGAACCTGCGGCCCCTTGGGCCATTCCGGATAGGCGTCCGGCATCGGCTTGTCGGTAAAGCGGTAAAGATCCTTCGGGCTCTGTGTCTGCACATCCGGATAGGACCGCGACGGCTCCCAGACGCCGCCCAGATCGTGGCTGCGCTCGATGACGGTGATGTCGTGTCCCTTGTCCTTGAAGACCCTGGCGGCGGCAAGACCGCTCACGCCGGCCCCGATGATCGCCACTTTCTTGCGCGTGACCATGGCAAATCTCCCTCATTGCCTGCCGGCGGCGCCGGCAGGTCTCGGTCATTGTTGCTGTTGATTGGGCCGGAGCCTTTGCGTCCGGCCGGTCCGCCTAGTCAGTCATTGGCTTCCGGCGGCAGGAAGTCGACCTCGTGCCGGGCCGAGATCTTCACCACCTCTTCAGGATCTTCGAGATTGTGCAGATTGTTGAACAGCTCCTCGAGCTGCCGTGCCGGCGAGACCCAGAAGAGGGCCCGCGCGGGTTTGTCGGACTTGTTGAAATATCCGTGCGGTATACCGCGCGGCATGCGCACCAGGTCGCCGGCTTCGGCCTTGACCCACTGGCCGTCCAGCTTCAGGTCCAGAACGCCTTCCTGGACGAGAATGAACTCATCCTGCGTCGGGTGGACGTGCACCGGGACGAACTGGCCGGGCTCGGAATTGGTCTCGAAGGCGAACGTCGTGTCGCAGCAGGCTTTCGGGTAATAGGTCTGGCCCAGAATGTTCCAGGTCTTGTCGGCGTAACCCGTTCCGGTGCGGGTGATGCCCTTTTCCAGATCTTGCGTCATGGTCTCCTCCCTATTGACAGTATCCAGATGTATTTTAAGCTTGAAGGATGGAGCCGGTCCGCCGCGCTGTCTATCCGATTTGCGCAAAAACCGACCGGAATGCGATGCCATGACACCGCTTTCGCAATATGCGCTGTTCCGAACAGGCGATCCCGAACAGGCACGTGACATGGTGGCGCGAAAGTTCTGCGGGCACAAGCTCGAGCCATTGGCCGACCGCTCGGCTTTCGATGCGTGCCACCATTTCGCGCCCGGTGCGATGCTGGCGATCAACTACATGCGCTACGGGGCGACGGTGTTGATCGAGCCCGGTGAATTGCAGGAATTCTACCTGATCCAGATCCCGATCGCCGGCGGCGCGCGGATTACCAATGGCGGCATCGCATTCGATTCCGATCTCGGCAACGGGACAATTCTCAATCCGGACCGAACGACGCGAATGGTCTGGTATTCCGGTTGCGAGCAACTGCTGATCTACATCGACCGTCGGGCGCTGACCGGGTTTGCCGAACGCCTGATCGGGCGAGCGATAACAACACCGCTCGTTTTCGACCCGCAGATATCCTTTGCCCGAAAGGCTGCACGGGACTGGCGCAAGCGGGTGATGGCGATCTACTCCGCCGCCGACGAAGGGTGCTTGTTCACCGCCGATTCAGGCCACGCGCAACGGCTGCTCGAAGAGGAACTGATGGCAATGTTCCTGCGCTTGCAGCCGAGCAACATAAGCCAGTTTTTCCACGACGACCCTGCGTCCCTTGCGCCGGGCTATGTCACGCGGGCGCGGCGCTTTATCGCCGAAAACGCCCGACACCCGATTGCGCTGAGCGACATAGCCGCCGCGGCCGATGTTTCGGTGCGGGCATTGCAGTATGAATTCATGAAAAGCCTTTCGATGAGCCCCATGCAGGCGCTTCGAAAAGAACGGCTCATGCAAATCAGACAGGAGCTTGCGTCGGGCCATTGCGACGCCACGGTCGCACGGGTCGCAGCCAAGTGGGGAATGCCGCATTTCGGCCGGTTCTCACAGTATTACGCCGCAGAATACGGCGAACTTCCGAGCAGCACAAAATCTGCTTCAAAATTACTAAGGCAATAGTAATAACAGTCACCAAATCCGGTTTCTTTCCAGCGTAGCCCCAAATACAAAAGTGATGGGAAATACGTGGCGGTGCCATGATTCAGCTTATTTGCCTATTTGCCAAAATATATTGAGCCCGGCATTTAAAAAATCGATTTTATCCATAAAACCTGTGGAATTTTGGTAAAAAGGCGAATGCGAATTTTTGTCGGAATGCCGGATAAACTGGTGTGACATATATTTTTGGATCGCCAATCGGATGCAAAAAGGCTCATTCCTTCGAAAATCAAGCCATTTAGGCCCTCATGTACACATTGGGTGTTCAAGTCTGTGTGTGAGATATATCTCAAAGCATTCAAAAAACTAAATATAGAAAATATTGAAAAGTAATTGGTGCCGCATAATCAATTCTTATATTGATCAGATACTTCTTATCTTATAATCAGAGAGATGCAATTCACCTTTTTCGATGCAGGTATCTCGTGGCGGTAACCGTGGATTGCAGAAAACAACAAACAAAAATTTTGAGGCGCAAAATGAATGAGACCATGGAACAAGGCCGCGAGGACCGGCTTGTTGAGTTAACCGCAGATGTCGTGGCGGCCTATGTCAGTAATAATGTCGTGCAAACCAGCGATCTTCCGCACTTGATTGCCGAAGTACATTCGGCACTCGGCTCGACAACGGCGACGGAAGAAGTCAAGGTCGACACGCAGCAGAAGCCTGCCGTAAATATCAAGAAGTCGCTGCAGGACGACCTGATCACCTGCCTGGAATGCGGATTGAAATTCAAGTCGCTGAAACGTCACCTCATGACCTATCACGGCCTGACGCCGGAGGCCTATCGGGCGAAATGGAACCTGCCGGCGAGCTACCCGATGGTGGCACCCGCCTATGCCGAAAAGCGATCCAAGCTCGCCAAGGACATGAAGCTGGGCCATAAGCGCGGCAAATAAACGGCTCCCGATCGCGGAATCGCGCTGCGGAACCTGCCCGAAAGGTTCAGGAGAGGATCTTGAGCTTCAAGATGCAGCAGGATATTTGAAATCAGGAACGGGCGTCAGGTGCGCCCGTTCTTGTTGTCGGCCGCAGACAATCGTTCCTCGGCGATCCGGTCCGCCACGGACGCTGTTGCTTCACCTTTAACTTTTGCCCGTTCGAAGATTTGCTTGAGTGTTTCACCGATGCCCCGGACATCGGCCTCAAGCACGTCGTCCTCCACGTCGTGCCGGGCCAGCGCAATCACGCCGCCGGCATTGATGACATAATCCGGCGCATAAAGAATGCCGCGCTCGGCGAGGGTCTTGCCGTCGGACGGTTCGGCAAGCTGATTGTTTGCCGAGCCGGCGATAATCGGAGCTCCGAGTTGTGGGATGGTGGTGCTGTTGATACCGGCACCGAGTGCGCAAGGCGCGAACACATCCGCCTCAACCGTGTGGGCGTCCCGCGTATCGACTGACCTCGCAGAAAACGCGGCGACCGCGCGGTCAACCGCGTTGCTATTAATGTCCGAAACGACAAGCTTTGCGCCTGCATCGTGAAGAAAGCGCGCCAGGGTGAATCCAACATTCCCAAGCCCCTGGACCGACACAGTGCGGCCGCGAAGATCGGGTGAGCCGTAAAGGTGTCCGAGCGCCGACTGAATGCCGCAATAGACGCCAAGCGCGGTGTAAGGCGAGGGGTCGCCCCGGTGCGTTTTCGAGGTGCCGCGCACATGTTCAGTTGCGCTGCCGATCGCTTCCATATCCGCCGGGGTCAGGCCGACATCCTCGCCGGTAATATAAAGACCGCCAAGCGCATCGACCTTTCTGCCGAAGGCCTGCATCAAATCGGCAGACTTGTCCTTTTTGGGATCGGCGATGATGACCGCTTTGCCGCCGCCATAATCGAGCCCGGCGAGTGCGTTCTTGTATGTCATGCCGCGCGACAGGCGCAGAGCATCCGTGAGTGCCTCGTCGGTGTTCGGATAGGGCCACATGCGGCATCCGCCAAGAGCCGGGCCGAGTCGGGTGTCGTGAATGGCGATGACCGTATAAAGTCCCGCGCCGGCATCGTGCCCAAACACGACCTTCTCATGGCCGTCGAATTCCGGATGATCGAAGCCGGACGGATTCATGGCATGTGCGTGTGTGTTCTTCGATGTAAGTTCCATCGACAATCTCCCGGAATATCGACGCGATACCGGTGCCATATCAACTGGTAGCCGAAGCGAATCGGCGCTGCTTGTACTATTTTATATGATCCTCGGCACCGTGGATTTAAAGCCGCGCATACACACAGTTATTTGATCGGCGGCGGCTCGGCATTCCGGAGATATTGCGGACAAAACATGAGCTTGGGCGCACCGCGATGCGGTCGCGCGGAGCAGCCAATGGCGGAAACATGGACCGCCATTGGCCAGGCTCAAGCGATCGTTCTAACCACGCCGGTTTCTGCGCTGACCTTGTCCCTGTCGCGGTTGGATGGCCCTTTTCTGGCCCATGCGGGGCTGCGTTGCCCGCGGTTGGCGCGGCTGGACGGGTTGGACCGCCTGTGGCCGGCGCGGCTGCGATGGCTGCGCGGCCTTTGGCGGGCGCGGCTGTATGGGCTGCACTGCCTGAGGACGGCGTGGCTTTGGCTGCGTTGCACGCGGCGGACGCGGCTGTATCGGCTGCACGACCTGCGGCGGGCGCGGATTGGCCTTTGGCGGCCGCGGCGGCAAGGGTTGCACGGCCCTCGGCGGTTTCCCTGCGTGGGGCGGCGGCCGGTAGTAGCGGTCCCAATGCCTGTACCAGGGGCGGCCGTAATAATAGCGGTCCCAATAGGCACGGTTATAGACAACCACAGTGAGGCCGACAGCCGGCGCAATGGCCGGGGTTATGATGCGCGGCTGTCCCTGATAGGTGATCTGGATGTAGGACGCGGACATCCACCCGCGCTCCGTGCCCCAGGAAACGTCGCACCAGTTGTAACCGTCCAGGCAGCCATAGGTCGTGATCGGCGTCCCGTTCGGCACGGTGACGACGACGGGATAGCTGGTGCCCGGACCCGCGCGCAAATTCACATTGGCGGTGGTGTAGCTGGATGTTGCGGCCTGGGCGGCGCCCGTAATCGTGGAAGCGCCGACGATAGCGACAAGACCCGTAAGTATCCGTTTTATCATGGTTGGTTCGATTCGATTGTTGATGTTTCGGGTTTCATGCCGCGCATGTCGTGACCAATTGTGGCGGCCGCAAGTACGACTTTGGGAGTAGAAACCAGTGAAGGCGGCGTACTGTCCCGCAGACCGGACATTTCGTCATCTGCCGGCATCACGCAGCGAAGACAATTGCCGACAATCGGGATATGACTTGCCAAACAGTCCTATTCGCAGAACACTTCGGCGCGCACCGGTGGCGGTGGCAGATTGGAGACCGGTATGAACAACCGCTTTCGTAACCTCGTCTACGGCCTTGCTTTCGCGATCATGGTGGGCTTCATCCTGCGGATCGGCAAACCCATCTTCATTCCGATCATATCCGGCATCATCTCCGTCTATGTTCTGAGCACGGTGGCAACCAGCCTGGGGCGGGTGCCGATCATCGGTTCATGGACACCGCTCTGGCTGCGCCACTTTGCGGCGCTTCTCGTTTTCATCTTCCTGGGATTTCTCCTGGTCGTGCTGTTCGCCGACAATATCCAGCAGGTGATTGCGCTTGCGCCCCAGTACCAGGCGACGCTTCTCGGTTTCGTCGGCGACATCGCCAAGATGCTCGGCATCGATGACGAACCCTCATGGGGCACGATCCGTAATCTCGTGCTGGGGCAGATCGATCTGCAGCGCATCATCAGCACGACCGTGACGTCGGTTTCGGTTCTCGGCGGCCAGGTCTTCGTCGTCTTTCTCTACGCGAGCTTTCTGATGGCCGAGCGGCTGCATTTCAGCCGCAAGATCATACAGGCCGCCTCAACCCAGCAGGACGCCAAGCGCATCATGGAAGTCGTCGGCAGCGTCAACGAACGCATCGGCAACTATCTGACCGTCAAGACGCTGGTCAATGTTCTGCTCGGCCTGATCAGCTATGTCTGCATGCGCCTCATTGGCGTCGATTTCGCCGGTTTCTTCGCCGTTCTCATCGGCGTGTTGAATTACATTCCCTATGTGGGCTCGATGGTCGGCGTCGCTTTTCCCGTGCTGCTGACGGCGGCCCAGTTCGGCTCGATCGACGCAATCCTGATCGTCCTGATCAGCTTGAGCGCCTCGCAGATCTTCATGGGCGGCTTCGTTGAGCCCCGGCTGCTCGGCAGGTCCATGAATCTCAGCCCCTTCGTCGTCCTGATTTCATTGACCGTCTGGTATGCGCTATGGGGCATCGGTGGCGCGATTCTTGCCGTGCCGATGACATCGGTCGTGGTGATTGTGCTGGCGGAATTCAAACCGACCCGGCCGATCTCCATCCTGCTTTCCCAGGACGGCAATTTCGGCAACAACAGGCGAGGGGCGAGGACCGCCGACGACAAGAGCGCGCAACAGCCGGTCAGTTCGGGCTGAAGATGCCGGCGCATCCGAACATCGACGTCTATCGTCTCAATGCGTATTCGCAATTGACGGTTGGCGGCACGCCCGTGGTTTCTTCAGGTGCCCGCTTGCTCTTTCGTTGTCTGTTGCGCGGCGCTCCGTCCCGCAATCAGCCCCAGGACCACCGCGGCGAGCAGTCCGTTGCCGGAAAGATATCCGCTGTCACCGCTTCCGGAGACACCCACCGCTGCGCCTCCGGAGGCGAAGAGGTTGGGAAACACGTCACCTGACTTGCCGACCACACGTGCGTCGGAAGCGATGCTCAGACCGCCCTGGGTGTGAAAAAGCGCGCCGGTGACCTTCACCGCACAATAGCGCGGTTCGAGCGGCGGGCGACCAAACACGCGGCCAAAATTGTCGGCTCCGGCGTGCGGGATCGCACCCAGCGTCAGCGTCAGAGCACCTTCGGGCAGCCCGCAGATCGCCGATAGTTCATCCAACGTGTCCGATGTGCGGATCGCGCCGGCTGCCTCCGCGTCCTTGAAATCCTGAAACTGTCGCGCGACGGCCGCGATGCGGGCATCGAAGATCGTCCAGGCCACGCCGTCCGGCTGTGCGAGAACCGCCCGTGCCGCCTCTGAATAGCCCTGGCTTTCGTCCCAGAACCGGCGACCATTGACGTTGACCTGAATTCCGCCCTCGGTGATGACGGCCCAGGTGATCAAGATGCCATGCGGCGTGGCGACGTTGCCGTGCCCCTGGTAGGCGCCAAGATGATGGCAGTCGGCACCCAGCGCCTCGCCCCAGATAACCGCGTCGCCCTTGTTTCCGTCGTGACCGAACCAGAGGGCACCTTCGATTTCGGGCAGGAAGCGGGCCACCATGTCGCGATTGCCGCCAAAACCATTGCAGGCGAGAATGAGGGCCTCACATCCGATGCTCTCCGTTCCGTCGGGGCTCTCCACTTCGACACCGGTGATACGGTCTTCATCCCGAAACAATGTTACCGCCCGCCGATTGCAGATGATGTCGATGCCCCGGGACTCGCAACTGGCCCGCAGGCGGTCGACGAGTTCGCGTCCGGAACGGCTCGGCAGACCGTGCATCCGGCGCCGGGAGTGGCCGGGATAGTCGAAATCCGTCACGACCGAAAATGGCAGGTCGAAACGGTCGGCCAGCCACTCGATCGCAGGCCCGGCGTTCCGGGCGAGCAGGTCAACCAAGGCCTGCGCGTTTTCGCCCTTGGCCTTGGCCTGAATATCGGCGGCAAAGAGTTCAGCATCGTCGTCGATGCCGGCGTCGCGCTGGAAGCGTGTGCCAGCGGCGGGGATCAGACCCGCGGAAAGTGCGGTGGAGCCTGAAGGCATGGGATCGGCTTCGATGACCAGGACTTCGCAGCCGGAATCGGCGGCCGCCAGCGCCGCCACCATTCCGCTGGCTCCTGCACCGATAATCAGAACGGGTACTTCCAGGTCAAAAGGGGCCTCTGGTGTCGGGCGTACACGCATGCGTCAACCGGACTCGTAGCGCTTGCCCGATTTGAGCATCTCGTCCGTTCCGATCCGGTCGTTCAACCCGCCGAAGTCGAACATCCGATCAGCAAAAGGCCGGTTCGTCCCGTGGGTGTGCAAACTGGCGTAGTAATCGACCGCGGTCCGGGCCAGCGCCCGGACGATCCCGCCGGGAAAGATGACGATGTCGTAGCCCAGAGCCTCCAGGTCCGTAGCGCTTTGCAAGGGGGTTGCGCCGCCTTCGACCATATTGGCCAACAACGGCACGCGCTCGCCAAACCGGTCGACAACCCGGCGCAACTCGTCGCCGGACCGCGGGGCCTCGACGAACAGAATGTCGGCACCGGCAGCGACATAGGCCTCGGCACGGTCCATCGCCGCCTCGATGCCCTCGACGGCGATTGCGTCGGTCCGGGCGATGATCAGTGTTTCATCGGATTGGCGCGCATCGGCCATGGCCGCGATCTTGCCGGCCATTTCACCTGCGGGGATAAGCGACTTATCGGAAAGATGCCCGCATCGCTTCGGGAAGGTCTGGTCCTCAAGCTGCAGCGCGTTCGCTCCGGCACGCTCGAACTGACGCATCGTACGCTGTGCATTCAGCGCATTTCCAAATCCGGTGTCGGCGTCGATGATCACCGGCAGATCCACCCGGTCGCGGATCAACGCCATCGTTTCGGCCACCTCGCTGACTGACGTCAGCCCGATATCCGGGCGCCCGAGGCGGGTGTAAGCAACCGCAGCACCAGAGAGATAGAGCGCTTCGAAACCGGCCTCCGCAGCAAGCGCCGCGGTTAAACCATCGTAGACGCCGGGGGCGATCAGAATGTTCGGCTCTCGCAGCCGTGACATCAGACTCATGTCAATTCTTCCAACATGTCAGCGCTTGACCGGATTGACGTGATCGAACCGAGCGACACCAGCGTTGCTTCGTGCACTTGTGATTTGAACGCAGCGCATCCGTCCGACAGGAGCACGGTGTGGATGTCGCGAAGATGCGCGTCGCGCACCGTACTGGCGACGCCGCCATTTGTGACAATACCGCCTACGATCAGCGTGTCGATGCCAATCGCACGCAGAATGTACTCCAGTCGCGTCTGGTAGAAAGCGGAATAGGCCACCTTCTCGACCGTGTAATCGGCTGGGGCCAGTTCTTCGACGAGCGCATGTCCGAAGGCGCCCGGCGCGAAATCGCCCTTGCCAAGGAAAGGCCGCAGCTTTTTCAGATGCGGCGCGATCAGCGGTTCGTCGCCCGGTCCGGGAACGAGCGTGAATTGGGCACTGATATAGGTGCCGCCCTTTGCGCGTAGCGCGTCCACCAATGGCCGGATCCGCTCCGGGAGCGCAGAGATCGCTTCGGAGGTGTGGCCCGCCCGTCCATAGGCACCTTCAGGGTGCAGAAAATCATTCTGGAGATCGATGGTCAGCAGCGCGGTGCGCCGCGGGTCAATCGTCTGGGTCATCTCAGTCCTCGTCCGGCTCGACAATCGTGTTACCGTAGCGATCGACCCGTCCTGTCAGGCCGGGATCGATCAGAACGGTGGTGTCCGGCTGGACCAATATGGCCGGTCCGGGGATTTCCGCACCGACGGGCAGGGCGAGGCGGTCATAGATTATCGTTTCGTGCCAGGTATTTCCGAAGTGGACCCTGCGCGTGCCCAGTCGCGCCTCATCGACACTTCCGCCCTGAGGGGCCAGAGCGGTCAGGTCGAATTTCGGCCGTCGGCCGATGACAGCCGTTCGCAAGTTCATTACACGTCGCGTACCATTTTTGAGCAGACGTCCGTAGGTCGTCTCATAGGCGGCGTCGAAGGCAGCCTCGATCTCCGATATCGTGGTTTCTTGAACGCGGCCGTCTTTAACCGCCACGGGGAAGGGCACAGCCACGGTGTGAGTCTGGCCGACATAGGCCATGTCGAGCTCGAACACCGTGTCCCTGGCGTCGAAGCGGGACTGCGCCGCATCCAGCATGGCAAGCCCGTCGTCGACATGATGCTGCATGACCTCGCGCAGGCTTGCGACGTCGAGTGCTCCGGTCATCGCGTTGATGGTCTGCACGAAATCCTGCCGCATGTCGGCGATCACACACCCCATCGCGCTGGTCACGCCCGGATATCTCGGCACGATCGCACGACCGATGCCCACCTCCTTTAGCATCGCGCCGGTGTGCAGCGCGCCACCACCACCGAACGGCATGAATGCGAACCGCTTGGGGTCGAAGCCGCGCTCGATGCTTACCAGCCGGATGGCCCCGGCCATGCGCGAATTGGCGACCCGCAGAATGGCTTCTGCTGCCTCGGTTGTCGTCAGGCCCAGTTTTTCGCCCACATGGACGTCGATCGCCTTGGCAGCCGCCTCCACGTCGAGCCGATCAAGCGTGCCGCCGATCGGGCTGTCAGGGTCAATCCGACCGAGCACGACATTGGCGTCGGTGACCGTCGGCCGGGTGTTCCCTTGCCCATAGGCGACAGGCCCCGGCGTTGAGCCCGCGCTTTCCGGACCAATGTTCAAAAGGCCACCCTTGTCCACCCAGGCGATCGATCCGCCGCCCGCACCAATCGTCGTGATCTCGATCATTGGTGTGCGCACAACCATGCCGAAATCGATCGAGGTCTGTGGCGCCAACATGGACTCCCCATCGGCGATCAATGCGACATCGAAACTGGTGCCGCCCATATCTCCGGTGATCACATTGTCGAAGCCCGCTGTTTGTGCGATGCGCCCGGCCGCGATAACACCCGCCGCCGGTCCCGACAGTGCAGTGCGCACCGGCAGACGGCATGCGGTGTCAGTTCCCATGACGCCGCCGTTCGACTGAACGATCATGAACTCGCCGCCAAAGCCCGCATCCTTCAGTGCCTCGTCGAGCCGCTTGATGTAGCCGGACAGTTCCGGCTGGAGATAGGCGTTGAGCGCCGTGGTGGAGAACCGTTCGAACTCGCGGATCTCGGGCAGGATCTCCGCCGATCCGCTGACATGCGGATTGGGCCAGAGCTCGCGCACGAGAGCAACGGCCTTCTCCTCGTTTTCCGGATTGGTATAGGCGTTTGCAAAGAGGATCGCGACGGCCAGACAGCCTTTGTCCAGAAGCTGCGTGGTCGCGGCGCGCACCGCATCCAGATCGACCGGCGTGCGGATCGAGCCGTCCGCCAATGTGCGTTCGGGCACTTCGAGCCGCAGATCGCGCGAGACGACAGGATGGAAATCCCCACGCAGTCCCCACGTGCGCGGCCGGTCGCGACGGCGCATTTCCAGCACATCGCGCAGGCCTTGTGTTGTGATGATCCCGATTTTGGCGCCCTTGCGCTCCAGGAGCGCGTTGGTGCCGGCCGTTGTGCCGTGAATGACGGTGCCGACCGTTGAAAGCGTCTCCACCTGGCGCGAGATCCCGGCGAGAAATCCGCCGGACTGATCCGGACGCGTGGTGGGCACCTTGGCCACCTCCGCGGTGCCCGCGGCTTCGTCGAGCACGAAAACATCCGTAAACGTCCCGCCGACATCGACGCCGATCATCTTCGTCATTGTGCCGCCTCTTTCCAGGCGGGGCCGTAGGTCTGTGTCGCGGCTTCTGGAGACAGATAGCCGAGCGCCACATCCCGCGCGATCGCCTTCGGCGAACGGTCAGCCATGTGGCCATAACCACCGCCACCCGGCGTCTCCAGACGGACGGCCTGGCCACGAACCAGCTTGATGCCAAGCATCTTCGATGCAAGCGGCGGCTGCTGCCAGCCATCGGTCTGCTCGTAGCGGAATTCATTCATCGCGGCGCTCTCGCCACCGGCGACTCCTTGCGGGGGAAACCGCCCACGCTCTCCAAACAAGAATGCCTCGGCCTTTTCTTCGAGCAATTCAATCTCATAGACAGCGCCCAGTCCGCCGCGATGCCGGCCCGCTCCGGCGCTATCCTGCCGGAGTGCCCATTGACGGAACATCACCGGATAGGCCGCCTCGAGAATTTCCATTGGCGGGATCGTCGCCGTCGAGATCGGAGCATTGCCATGGTTCAAACCGTCGGTTTCGATGCTGCCGCCATGGCCGCCACCGTAGAAGCTGAACATCACCCAGGGCTGGCCGTTGGAGCGTTTGCCCGCGATGGACAAGGCATTGATGGTCCCATAGGCGTTGGCGACGGCCCGGTCCGGGGCCGCTTGCGCCGCAGCGGAGAAGATCACGTCGATCATCCGCAAAATCGTCTCTGTGTAACCGCCAACGGGGGCCGGGAACTCTGCCGACAGGAGCGAGCCGTCCGGAACGCGAACGTCGATCGGCCGCATGACGCCGGCATTGGCGGGAAGATCCGGAAAGATATGCTTGATCGCGACATAGGCCGTTGCGACAGCGGTCGGCAGCGCAATGTTCACAGGGCCGGCGGTGACCGGTGCGGTTCCCTCGAAGTCCAGGACCATCCGGTCGCCGTCGATTTCCAGCGCGACCCGAATGGGCAGGGCCGTGTCGGTAATCCCGTCATTGTCGAGATAGTCCTCGGCCTCCCAGCGGCCATTGGGCAATCCGGCGAGCTCGGCCCGCATCAGCGTTTCGGCCCGGTCGCCGAGA
Organism: Allohoeflea poritis; assembly: GCF_027889715.1. Taxonomy (GTDB): domain Bacteria; phylum Pseudomonadota; class Alphaproteobacteria; order Rhizobiales; family Rhizobiaceae; genus Hoeflea_A; species Hoeflea_A poritis. Next base: position 320,726 of record NZ_JAPJZH010000001.1, on the reverse strand, counting down.
GCATCCAGGGCGGCCCGGACCGTGCCAGAACCATATTCGTCAAGCAGTTCATCGAGGCGTTTGACGCCCAGATCGAGAGCTCCGAGCTGGCCGTTCAGATCGCCCATGGCCGATTGGGGCAGGCGGGTGTTGCGCATCAGGATGTCGATGATGTCCTGCTGGACCACGCCCCCGCGCGCCAGTTTGACGGGCGGCAAGACGAACGCCTCCTGAAAGGCTTCCGTCGCTGAAGGATTGTAGTTGCCGGGCACCGCGCCGCCGACATCGTGCCAGTGGCCGACGCTCGCGAGGTAACAGAACAGCTCGCCGTCGCGAAAATACGGTCGCACCAGCCGCATGTCGGACAGATGCGTCCCTCCAAGATGCGCGTCATTGAAGATGTAGATATCGCCGTCGGCAAGGTCGCCAGCTTCGGCCGCCTTGTCGATCACCGCCTTGACGGCAAATGACATCACGCCAACAAAAATCGGAAGGCCAGACTTGCCCTGAACCAGCGTGTCGCCTGTTGCGGAGTGGTAGAGCCCGTGCGAGGCGTCATGCGCCTCGGCGATAATCGGGTTGAATGCGGCGCGAAACAGGGTCGCATCCATTTCATCGGCGATTTGCTCCATTCGGCCCGCCAGGACGGCGAGGGTAATCGGGTCGATCGCTTCACTCATTGCGCGCGCACCTCGGCAATATCGTTCCAGACGTCTTGCCGGACGATCTTGCCGCCGACCACTTCGAACCTGTCGATGAACCGGATTCCCTCGAAGGCCGCCCCGTCCAACCACTCACCTGAAAGGGTGCCGCGGGCATAGACGATTGCGGCGCCGCCACTGTTAAAAGCTTCGACTGCTTCGTAGCTCTTCTTCACAAAGCGGTACCGGGATTTCGACCAGTCAACGAGCTGCGCGAGTGCGGTCATGGGCGCAGTTCCGGGGAATGCCATCACAAAGCTGTCGCCCAGCATGGCCTCGGCGCGTTCAAGTTCTCGCGCTTCCATCGCTGCCAGATAATCGAGAACCAGACGGTCCGGTTTCGGCAGTGCCGGCGCTGGCGCCCGATGCACGCCACCGCGGGCATAGGCCTCCTTCGGGTACTCATGGAGCATGACGGTGATCGCCTCATCGGGGGCGGGAACGACAAACCGTACGGCGTCTGTCAGGGCCGCAGTCAGTCGGGATTTTTCCTCCGACGCATAGCCCTCGAGTATATGCGCCTCGACGATCGGCATTCTCATTCTCCTAAAATCTGTGCTTTTCATATAACAGGTTTTGGGATATGGAAAGATCAAAATAACAAAGGAAGAGATGTCAGGTCGGCTTGGGCCGACTGGTGTCAATTTCATGTTGGGGCATAAAACAGGAGACGCAGGGCTGTGACCATTCACACGCAGACGGCGCTACCCGAAGGCGGCAAGGCCCGCCGCGTTTACCTGTTGTTGCGGGATGATATTGCCAATGACCGGTTCGCGGAGGGCTCGCTTCTGCCCGGCGAGAACCGCCTCGCTGACAGCTATGGCGTGAGCCGCGTCACTATCCGGCGCGCGCTCGATGCACTGGCCGCCGACGGCTGGATCGAAAAACGAACCGGTGCCGGCTCGGTGGTTGTTCCACGCAGCGGATCAGATTCCAAGATTGCCGCCAACTTCGCCACGCTGATCCCGCAGTTGGTCGAGTTTGACAAGCGAACAACCGCGCGGCTTTTGTCTTTCTCATACGAGCGTGCACCTTCCGCGGTTGCCAGATCGCTGGGGCTGCCAGAGGACGGCAAGGTCCAGACAGCCGTTCGCGTGCGCCTGTCGGACGGGCAGGCGTTCTCCCACCTGACCACCCATGTCCCGGAAGACATCGCGCGCAGTTACGATGAGGCGGACCTGGCGACGCAACCGCTCTTTCGCCTGCTTGAACGCAGCGGCGTGAAGGTCGAGGGTGCACACCAATCCGTAACGGCAACGCTTGCCACGCCCGATGTGGCTGACGCGCTCGGCATTTCGGTCGGATCGGCGCTCCTGGCCTTGCGCCGGGTTGTGCGCGATTCCGATGGTCGGGGCGTCGAGCACCTGTCGGCGCTATACCGGCCGGACCTGTTCCGTCTGGAGATGACGCTGAACCGGGTTGGCGCCGGAGAGGCCCGTCACTGGGAACCGGTGATCGGGGCGCAGGACGAATGAAAACCCTGCTCGACAAGCTCTGGGACGCCCATGAGATCCATCGCCGCGACGACGGCGCTTCACTGATGTGGGTCGATCGCCATTTTGTGCACGAAGGCTCGCATCACGCTTTCGCCAAGCTTGCCGGGCGTGGGGGCACCGTGGCCGAGCCGGGGCTTACTTTCGGCGTCGTCGACCATTACGCGCCAACGCGCGGGCCGGCCGCAAGCCCGGAAATCGCCCGGATGATCGAGACGCTCGAAAACAACACGCGTGACCACGGCATCATCTGCTTCGGATTGAACGACCCGCGGCAGGGTATCGTGCACGTCATCGGGCCCGAGCAGGGATTGACCTTGCCGGGTTTGCTCATCAATTGCGGCGACAGCCATACCTCGACCCATGGCGCCTTCGGGGCGCTGGCATTCGGGATCGGCGCCACGGAGGTTGCCCATGTCCTGGCTACCCAAACGGTCTGGCAGAAGAAGCCCAAGAGCATGCGGATCACCGTAACCGGCCGTCTTGCATCGGGCGTCGGCGCCAAGGATCTCGCACTGGCCTGGATCGCAATGCTCGGGGCGGACGGCGCACAAGGACATGCCATCGAATATGCCGGCGACACCGTGCGCGGCCTGACGATGGAAGAGCGGATGACGCTCTGCAACCTGTCGATCGAAGGCGGCGGGCGCTTCGGTATGGTCGCACCGGATCAGACGACCTTTGACTATGTCAGCGGCCGACCCTTCGCGCCCGGTGGCGAAGACCTCGACCGCGCCATCGGCTTTTGGCAGACGCTTTCCTCGGATGCCAATGCGGCCTTCGACAAGGAGGTTGCGCTTGAGGCGTCCGATATCGCGCCGATCGTGACCTGGGGTACGTCACCGCAGGACGCATTACCCGTCACCGGCACCGTTCCGGACCCCTCGCGCCTTTCCGGTGCCGATGCGGGCCGGGTCCGCGCAGCACTTGACTATATGGGATTGATGCCGGGCCGCGCGCTGGCTGACGTCGAAATCGATCAGGTTTTCATCGGCTCGTGCACCAACGCCCGGATCGAGGATTTGCGCGCAGCGGCTGCCGTCCTGTCAGGGCGCCGGGCGAAGGTGCCCGGCCTCGTCTCGCCCGGCTCGCGTCTCGTCCAGGCGCAGGCCGAGGCCGAAGGTCTCGACAAAATCTTTACCGAGGCCGGTCTCGACTGGGTCGGGCCGGGCTGCTCGATGTGCGTGGCCATGAACGGCGATCGCGTCGAACCGGGCAAACGTTGCGCCTCGACGACCAACCGCAACTTCCGTGGCCGGCAGGGCCGCGGCGCCCGCACCCATCTCATGTCTCCGGCCATGGTTGCAGCCGCCGCCATCACTGGCCGCCTGACCGACGTGCGCCCGATGCTTGGCAGCGAGGCCGCGGCATGAGCGGCTGGACCCGACACACCGGCAAGGCAGTCGCGCTCGATCTTGAGAGTGTCGATACCGATCAGCTAATCACGGCCCGTTTCATGTCAACGCCGCGCGCCGAGGGCTATGGCCGGTTTCTGCTGTACGACCTGCGATTCGACAGCGAGGAACAACCGGTTCCCGACTTCCCGCTCAATCGCGTCCCCGACGCCAGCATTCTCGTGGCCCGGCGCAATTTCGGCAGCGGCTCGTCGCGGGAAGCCGCCGTCTATGCGCTTGTCGATTTCGGCATTCGCACCGTCATCGCGCCCAGCTTCGGTGACATTTTTGCGTCGAACGCCGTGAACAACGGGCTTCTGCCGGCGCAGGCCGACGAGGCCGAAATCGATGCCCTGATCGACGAACTCGCCGGCGGCGCGGTCCACGCCACGGTCAAACTGGAGCACGGTGAAATCGAAATCGGATCACGAAAGCTTGCCTTCACGCTCGACGCCGCCTGGCGCGAAAAACTGATCAATGGTTGGGACGATATCGACCTGACCGAACAACATCACCCGGCCATCGCACGATACCGGGACCGGCGCGCCAAGGCGCAGCCATGGGCATTTCCGGCGGGACAAACCGCCGGATGACGATCGGGCGTATCGCCCGCAAAAGCGAAAGCCAGGGCACTGGCACTTGGGATAGGAGGAATTAACCCATGAAAATGCAAATCGCCGCCGGTATCATCGCCGGTTCCATGACGATCGGGGCCGTGGCCAAAGCCGAAGAGGTCATCACGGCCGTCCATGCCTTCCCCGAAACACTGATTTACACGCAAAGCTTCCTGTCGTTCGTCGACAAGGTGAATGAAGCAGGCAAGGGCGTTGTCCAGATCGAGGTTCGAGGCGGGCCAGAAGCGATCGGCATGTTCCAGCAGCCCGACGCCGTGCGCGACGGGATCGTCGATATGGTTTATACGCCCGGCTCGTTCTACGGCGGGGCATTGCCCGAAAAGGACGCCCTCGTTGCCTCCAACCTTACGGCGATTGAGACCCGTGAAAATGGCGGAATCGCTTTGATCGACGAGATCCATCAGGAGAAGATGGGCCTCAAATATCTCGGCTGGTTCGACAGCGGCGTCTGCTACAACCTTTGGACACGGGACGCGCCGAGCTTCGATGCCGACGGCAATCTTGAAGTCGATGGTCTCAAGCTGCGCGGCAACGCCGTCTACAACGCCTTTTTCACAAACTATCTCGGCGCGCAGGTGATCGACCTGCCGACCGGAGAGGTCTACGCCGCACTTCAGCGCGGTGTCGTTGACGCCACCGGCTGGACGCAAATCGGACTGATCGACCTGAAGTGGAACGAGTTCCTGAACTACCGGATCGAACCGTGCTTCTTCTCGACCGACCTCGGCGTGATCGTCAATCTCGATCGCTGGAACAAATTGAGCCCTGAGGCCCAGAAGATCGTCCAGGATGTGGCGATCCAGCACGAGATCGACAGTGTGAATGCGCTGCGCGCCAAGCGTGACGAGGACTTCGCCGCGCTCGACGCGCAAGGCATGAACGTCGTGTCGCTGGAAGGCGAGGCGAAAGCCAACTACCTGCTTGCCGCCCGTGAAAAGAACTGGGAGCGGATGAAAGGCCTGATGGCCGAACATTCCATGGGCACCGGCAACTATGATCGCCTGATCGAACTCTTCTACGATCCGGACGCCGACAAGTAAGCCACGTCAACCTTATCCCCGGGGCATTGATGTCCCGGGGTTTTTCAAGCATCAGTTCGACCATGCGCATTCTGATCCGAGCCTATGACGCGCTGCTTTACTCCATGGCGCTTATCGCAGCGGCAACGCTGGTCTGGCTGATGGTGTCCGTCGTCCTGTCCGTGGCGATGCGAAACTTCGGGGTCCAGCCATGGGCCTGGCTTTTTACATCCGCCGAATACGGTCTTCTTTACATGACGATGCTTGGCGCACCCTGGCTCGTGCGCGAAAAGGGACACGTGCATATCGAACTGGTGACGGCGGCGCTGCCGCCGTATCTGCGTCGGATTGTCAGCCGGACGGTCGCGGCGGCATGCGTCCTGGTTTCGCTCATCCTGGCTTGGTACGGGCTGGAACTGTTCCTCACCAATATCGAACGCAGCGACTATGACGTGCGCGCATATTTCTACCCGCGCTGGCTTTTGACGATCACGTTTCCCATCGCGTTCTCCTTGATGGCGGTGGAGTTTTCCCGTTTCGTCTTCGGCCCCAACCTGATGCATTCCGGCGAGGCGGGGATTCACGAATAATGGAGTGGTACGAGGCGCTCGCGCTGCTGATCGGCAGCATCATGTTCCTGATGGCCATGGGGATGCCCGTGGCGCTGGCGTTCCTGGCGGCCAACATCATAGGCGCCTGGATCTTCATGGGTGGCGAGCGCGGCATCGTCGCACTCCTGAACAATGGCTGGGGCGCATTGACGAAGTTCGCGCTGGTGCCGATTCCGCTCTTCCTGCTGATGGGCGAGATCTTCTTCCATACCGGCCTGGGCGGGCGCATGTTCTCGGCAATCGACAAGCTGCTCGGCAGGCTGCCCGGCCGGTTAAGCTATGTGACCGTGCTCGGCGGCACCGGCTTCTCCACGCTGTCAGGCTCCTCCATGGGCTCGACCGCGCTGCTCGGCTCGCTGATGGTCCCGGAAATGTCGAAGCGCGGATACAAGCGCTATATGTCGATTGGCCCGATTCTCGGCACCGGGGGGCTCGCCATCATCATCCCGCCTTCCGCGCTGGCGGTGCTGTTGGCAACACTGGCGCAAATCGACGTCGGCGCACTGCTGATCGCCGGCATCATTCCCGGCCTGATCCTGGCGGCGCTCTATATCGGCACGATCTTTCTGCAGACCAGACTCGATCCCGCCGCCGCGCCGGCCTATGAGGTGCCGCCGCATTCCTTTGCCGAGAAGATCAAACTCCTGATGACGGACGTTGTTCCGATGATCGGTCTGATGGTGGTGATTGTCATGATGATGATCAACGGTATCGTCACCCCGTCGGAAGCCGCCGCCTTCGGCGCGCTCGGCGTCCTGATCCTGGCGCTCATTTACCGTTGTCTGACCTGGCAGGCGATCAAGGCCTCCATTCGCGGCGCCTTGAGAGTCACGCTGATGGCCTATCTGATCGTCTTCGGATCGGCGACATTCAGCCAGCTTCTGGCTTTTTCCGGTGCCTCGCGCGGCCTGATCAATTGGGCGACCGGCTTCGACTTCGACCCGATCTTCATGCTGCTCATCATGTTCGGTGTGCTGCTGATCCTCGGCATGTTCATGGAACAGATCTCGATGATGCTCCTGACCGTGCCGATCTTCTTCCCGCTGGCCACAAGTCTCGGCTTCGACCCCATCTGGTTTGGCCTGATCATGCTGCTGGCGCTGGAGATCAGCTTCACCACGCCGCCTTTCGGGCTTTTGCTCTTCGTCATGAAGGGCGTGGCCCCGCCGGACACGACGATGCGTGAAATCTACTTCTCGGCGCTCCCCTTTATTTTGTGCTCGCTGATCCTGGTCGCACTCCTGATCATGTTCCCACCGATCGCCACATGGTTGCCGCAGGCCGGATAGGGCCTCCTGATTGCCCGTTGGTCATTGGCGTGATTGCTCTTCGGCACCCGGGCGAGTTCGGTGAAATCGCGAAAAATACCGGCGATCCAACGCCATGTGGCACGGCGGAAATCCGAAAGGTGCGTATGCGTTGCGACTGCGAAGCAATGGAACAAGACGAGTGTGTAAACCGCACCACCATCTGCCCTTGGCCGCCAAGAGAGGTTTTCCGAGGTCGTTATTGAACCGGGGCATGTGTTTGCCTACCATCTCGCATCAAACGCGTTGCCACAAGCAAACACCGGAAAAGAGCACACCGTATGATTGCCTATGTCACTGTCGGTGTCGATGACATCGCTCGCGCGAAACGGTTTTATTCAGCGTTCCTGCCGGCCCTCGACTACGGGTTGGAGGAGGGGCCTGAGGGTCTGAGCTATGCGCTGCCCATACAACCCGGTCAGTCCGTCGCCCCGCCGGATTTCTACGTAAAGCCGACCTTCGATGGACGGCCGGCCTCGGCTGGCAACGGTACCATGGTCGCATTCCAGGCCCGCAGTCAAAAGCAGGTTCGCGACCTTCATGCGGCCGCGCTGGCCGCAGGCGGAAGCGACGAAGGCCAACCGGGTTTCCGTGATGCCTATGGGCCCCAATTTTATGTCGGCTACCTTCGCGATCCCCAAGGCAACAAGATCGCACTCTTTTCAAACGATCCGAACGAACCCGGACGGGACGGATAGGGTCTTTTGCGGAAACTGGCGTACCGCCTTGTTTGGTACATAGCTCAGTCGGATGCCCTTCGCCCTCAGCGAATGCTGTGCGGACAGAGCCGTCCTTCAAAAGGGAGAGTTTTCTTCCATATGCATGTCGGGAACCACGTTGTTCTCAGCAATCGACGTCTTCGCCAGCGCGCCACATCTCGATTGCGCGGGCAATGAACTCATCGATCCGCGTTTCCGTTATCTTTTTCGTCTTGGTGAAACGGATACAGCCCTTGCCGACATTCAGGCCCTGCAACAACGCATTATCCGGGTCGATTTTGGAGGCATTTCCAACATAGAGGCTGACATATTGCCTTTGCGCGTTGAGGTGGAAGACATATCTGTCCCCGTGTCCGTAACCCAGCATCTTATAGTGAATGCGCTCATCCAGTTGCGGCGCCTGCTTTTTGATAAGGGCGCGGATTTCCTGCAATTTCTCGCAACGCCAATCATTCTCAAGCTGCTCAATATACTCAGATGGGGTCTTCGCATCACTCAGCATGGTTCAATCTTGTCTGATCCCTTTTGTGGGCAAATCTGTACCCTTAAGATACCGCCAGTATATATCTCATCTCTTCAGCTCAAAAAAACGAAGTAAATCGGTGTTGCGCGCGAAGCGGTCATTTTGTGGTTTGGATTAAGCCGATGTCCGGCGAACCATGTCAGGCGGATGGTTCTATACCCGTTCTGCTGGCCTCGATTTCCTGATCGACGACCTTTTTGATGGCCTCAAGCGTCCGTTCGAGATTGCTCGGACCCTCTTCGGTGGTGCGCGTGTGGGCGTCGAGGTAGCCGCCGGGGCCGTTATGGCTGATGCCTTTGAGGCGGATTTTGGAGATGAGGCCCTGCTTGCGCGCCTTGTTCCAGTAGGAGGAGCCAAAGATCCGCCACCGGTGGACGAAGAACAGGCCGCTTATCCGGGAAACGCGGTCCGTCGAGCCCTCCAGATGGACGATGCGGTTGAGCGATGCGATGCCGGCGTGCGAGGAAAGCACGCCGCCGAGCGAGAGCAGCGTGAGGCGGCTTTGAAACGCGCCATGCAGGAACGGCGCAGCGCCCAGCGAGATTTCCGCGCCGCCGCTATAGCCGAGCAGGATGACGGGCTGGTGCGACTGCGGCGCATGGCCGTTTTCCAGAAGTTTCTCCCGTATGATGCGGAAGGTGCCGGCACTGTAGATCGGTCCGTAACGCCCGTCGGCAGCGACCAGAACCTGGAACATGTTGCGCAGGCGGATGAGGTTTTGCGTGACGAACGCACGGTGCCGTCCGGAGAACCGCCAGAAGCGGGCGAAGATACGCTGACCGGTCAGCGGAATGCCGGCTGGCGAATAGGGGAAAAAATCCTCGATGACGGTCACATAGGGCAAGCGAAGCTTGAGCTCGTCGAGGAAATGCTGCTCCAGCTTCGGATGCCGTTCGCCGGTGATCGTGCCGATGCCTGTCACGTAAAACACCACCGCTTTCGTTTCCGCCAGGCGGCTTTCATCCGGCATCATCGCGCGAGCACGGTGATTTTCGTCGTCCACATCCTCGTCCGGCCCGGCGGTCCAGCGCGACCACCAGGTCATCGCCTCGAAAGGGGCGGTGATCAACGCGACGAACAGCATCACGCTGGCAATGAGGAACGCCCCGAACAGCAACTGCTGGATATCGGTCATCGGTTGCGGACCCTTTGCTTGACGAATTCCAGAACCTGGTCGGATGTGAAGCGCGAAAGCTGACGGCTGGCAAAGAGAAAGCCGCCGCTTTGCGCGGCGCTGCTTTTGGTGAAGAACATCCGTTCAAGCAACGAGATCGCAACCCAGCCCGAAAGCATGCACACGGCGCCGGGGAGAAAGGGAACCTGCGCGCCGTAGAAAAGCCCGTACATCATGGTCAGGCACGTCCAGCCGTAGAGTATATACGAAATGACGATGCCGATGCTCGGCAGGACCGCCAGGAAGCCGAAGACGAGCGGCGCGGTGGCGACGAATATGACCGATATGAAATTCCATGGTGCGGTCACGACGCCGAATATGATGGCGGCGGAAAGCACGGAACAGGATACCCACGTTCCGAGCCGCACGGTCAGCGAAACGCCGCTGAAGATCAGACCCAGGATAAAGCCGACCGGCGATGCCGACACGAGAAAGAGCGCAAAGCACTGGCCCAGCAAAAGCGACATGCCCGCCAGAAAGACGACCATGGTCGAAACGAACCGGGTGCGGTCGTCCATGGTCGCCGTGTCATAGACGGTCGGGTCAAACCACAGGGCGCGACCGATCATGTCGCGAAGCTGTGTGATGATATCAAACCAATCCATGAAACCGCCCGGTCCGACTACAGGTGCCGTAAAGAGGCTTGCTCATTTCCGGCAAAAACTCAATGCGGTGGAAGCGCCCGCCCGACCGGATGCCGCGCCATAGTGATTTTGGGACACATTCAGGCGACGGCCTGCTGGCATTGCAGCTGTACTCACGGGAAAAAATTTACAGAAATACGACAGGAAAACCAAAACCGGCACTTGCGTATGTTCACTATATGTTCCATTGATGGTTGCCGAGGGAGATCAGCTGATGGACAGGAACGCAAAATTCGAAACCTTCAAGGCGCTGCACGAAGGAGAGGGGGCTTTCGTGATCCCCAATCCGTGGAATGCCGGCACGGCCATCATATTGGAAACACTCGGCTTCGAGGCGCTGGCGACAACATCGGCGGGCCTTGCATTTGCAATGGGCCGATGCGACGGAACGGCGGCGATATCGCGCGAGATGGCTCTTGAAAATGCCCGCGAGATCGTAGCGGCGACCAAGCTGCCTGTATCTGCCGATCTCGAAGGGGGATTCGGCGACCGGCCGGAGGACTGCGCCGAAACAATTCGTCTGGCCAGTGAAGCCGGCCTTGTGGGCGGCTCCATCGAGGATGCGACGGGCGAGACCGGCAGCCCGATCCACGCGTTTTCCCATGCAGTGGAGCGGATTGCCGCCGCTGCCGAAGCGGCGAGGGACCTGCCTTTCCTCTTGACGGCACGATCCGAGAATTTTCTTTACCGCCGCCCCGATCTGGATGACACGATCCGCCGGCTGCAGGCCTTCGAGGAGGCGGGCGCCGATGTGCTTTATGCGCCCGGCCTCCCGGATCTTGAGTCAATCCGGCTGGTCTGCGCTTCCGTGTCGAAGCCGGTCAACGTCGTTATGGGGCTTTCGGGGCCAACCTGGTCCGTTGCGCAACTCGAAAGGGCCGGCGTCAAGCGCATCAGCGTCGGCGGCTCCTTCGCCAGGGCCGCGCTCGGCGGCTTGATCCGCGCCGCCAACGAGGTGCGGGAAAGGGGCACATTCACCTACGCGGTGGAAGCGCTGCCGGATGCGGAAGCGAGGAGGCTGATGGAGAGCAGGACGCGGTAGCTGCTACACGGTAGAGATCCGAATGTCGGGCGCAGGTTAATCTGAAAAAATTCAAACGGTTACATCGAATTTGTGCTGCGCCTTTGGCATGCAGTCGTCAAATGACATGGCCAAATGTCTGTGCATCCATTAGAAATCGAGGAGTTGCAATGTTGTTCGAAATAACCTATTGGTAGTAGAACAAAAAGGGAACAATAGCTCCGATTGTGTCTTGCAACATTGAGGTTTTACCGCTGGTCCACAGAGGAATGTTGAATGTCCGAGAAACGCTACACGCTCAGGCTCGCCTATTTTCCGATTGAGCTTTCCGGCGGAAATCGTGGAAGGTCCGGCACGGCGAATCTGCCGACCGGATACAATCATGCATTCTTCCTGATTTACGACAACGAGGGCGAACTTTTTGAGGAAATCAACGGATTTGCCACTGACAAACACGGCGCCAAAAAGGCTATCGGCTCCCCGCTCGACAGCAGCGACCGGCTGAAAATCCACATATTCGGCAAGAATGGTGATCTTGGGCCGCAGAAAAACGAACGCGTCCTATACGACAACCTGACCGAGGTGGAGTTGAAAGCCCTGATGGCGACTGTCTATTCGCTGAAAGATGAGCTCGACAAGCGCGATCTGCACTACCGGCTTCTCTCGCAAAACAGCAACAGTGTCGCCGCAACGCTTATGGAAGCATGGGGGTTCAAGCGCAGCGACCTTTTCCGTTCTGATTTCTCCCGCAACGCAGATGCCGAAGATCTTCCAACGAAAGGTTCGCTGCCCGGAGCGGAACGTGTCCTGCTCCACAACAAGAAGATGGCCGACTACGCGCAGCGGACACAGTCACTGGTTCAGGGATTCGATGCGATTGAACGATCACTGGCGTCGGATAGCCCCACTGTTCGATACAATGGAGTGGCGTCTGGATTGAAAAAGATATCGCCCCACATCCGGGCACTCGATGATAATGCTACCAAAAGATACCTGCAAGAGGCCAACCGAAGGCTGGGCTTTGGCGCAATCGGTGAATCTGGGAGTTTTGGTTCGCAGTCGGCGTCCGGTCTTGTTCAACAATTGGATTTCAACATATCGCAAAGGCGGTTGGGCAAGCCGGGCGGTATCGATGTTCCGGTTCCGCAGCGCAGCCCGGCTGTCCGGCAAAACCCGTTGCGCCTCAATCACAAGCCGCACGCAAATCAGAACCAGGGCACCGGGCAATAATTGCTCGGACGGCATTTCGTTACCAGGCGCAATCCGGGTGCACGAACCAAAAGGAGACGTGTTGTTGGTGAAATTTTGCAGAGGAGCTGGCCGTAGAACAACTCTGTTGGCTGGCGTGCTAGCAACAAGTTTTGCTTTGACCGGCTGTTTTTCGATTGGCAAACACTATTTTGGGACCGCGGGCCCGCTTGAAGCGGCCGGTCCGGCATGCAGCGCAATAAACCAGCAAGCCGTCTATGAAGCCGCCTTCTTCGAGCTCATGCGCTACGATGGAACCGTTTTCTCCCGCCAGAGCATTGATTACAGAAATGTGTCTGAGAAGGAAATCATTGCGATCGATCAGGCATTTGCCCGGAATTTGCTTCGCAACAATAGCGTCATGGCGGAACCGTCCCCAACCGTGACGGGCCGTTGCCGGATAACATTCAAGATCGAAACATATACTGTTTCATTTAAGGCCGGACGCACGCCCATGCACTACCGGGTGGAGTATTCAATGCGGAATGGACAGATCGAGAACATCTGCCTCGGTCTCAACCTGCGTGAATATGATGCAGAGAGTCTGCTCAGTAACCCCTTGATGACGCTGAAGCCCGAGCTATTTCCGAACTTAAGCCGGGATGCGATCGTAACGAAAAACGTTTTGTACGATGGAGATGACGGCCAAAGCTACGAGGTTTCTGACAGTCTCGCAAAACAAAAGGTCCTTGGATCCCCGTGCTTTGACGCCGCTGGGCAACTGACCGGCTACAAACAGCTCTATCCTGAACTGGCCGAAAAGAAATGAGCGCGACCGGTCTTCCGGCGAACCGGTCAATGCGCCGCAATCGCGCGCAAGCGGTCGCTGAAGGTATCGCCATGAGCCATTCGGCCGCCGATTTTTCGCCAATCATCCGCGACGCGATCATCCAGGCGGCGGTGGAGGCCGGCGGCGGCGATATGGTCGCCTATCTGAAGAAGCAGGCCGAAACCCATCCAAGCGCATTTCTGACGCTGCTCGGCAAGGTGCTTCCGATGCAACTGACCGGCGGCAAGGGCCAGCCCGTCAATCTTGAATTTTCGGTCCGGTTTGTGGCTGCGGATAGCGCGAACGGGTCCGACGCGATCGACAACTGACACCCATCTTTTCGAGGAAATATGGACATTAAATTTCCGGACGTGTTCCGGCCTCTGGTTGCGCCTGCGCGATACAAGGGCGCCTGGGGCGGTCGCGGCAGCGGCAAGTCGCATTTCTTCGGTGGTCTGCTTTGCCTGCGTGCGCTGAAGCAGCAGACACGCGCGGTGTGCCTTCGCGAGGTGCAGAATTCCATCAAGGATTCGGTCAAGCAGCTCATCGAGGACAAGATTTCCGCCTACGGGCTTTCCGGTTATTTCGACATTACCGACACGCAGATCCGTGGGCCCAACGACAGCCTCTTCGTCTTTCGCGGGCTGAAGAACCACAACGCGGCGAGCATCAAGTCGCTGGAGGGATTCGATATTGCGTGGGTGGAGGAAGCGCAGACAGTGTCGCAAAAGAGCCTCGACCTGCTCATCCCGACGATCCGCATGCCGGACAGCGAGTTATGGTTTTCCTGGAACCCGGAGGGCCCCACCGATCCGATCGACCGCTTTCTGCGCAAACAGAAACCGGCCGGCGCCATCGTCGTGCGCGCGAACTATGTCGACAATCCGTTCTTTCCCGACGTGCTGCGTGCCGACATGGAGCGCGACCGCGCTGGCGACCGTCCAAAATACGAACATGTCTGGCTTGGCGGTTACCGGAATGTGTCGGACATGCAGTTCATCGCCCGCGAAACGGTCCGCGAGGCGCAGAAGCGGCAGAGCGAACCGAGCGAGGGGCCACGCATCATGGGGCTGGATGTTGCGCGCTTCGGGGACGACAGGACTGTCCTTCTCCTGCGTGCGGGGCATCAGGTGAGCCGTATCTGGCGCTGGTCGGCGCTCGACCTGATGCAGACGGCCGGGCGCGTCAGCGAGATTGCCGCGCGGGAAAAACCGCACGCGCTGTTCGTGGATGGCGTCGGTGTTGGCGGCGGGGTTGTCGACCGGCTGCGGCAATTGGGCCTGAAGGTCATCGACGTCAATGGCGGCGCGCGCGCCGGCAATGCGGTGCGTTACCGCAACAAGCGCGCCGAGATGTGGGCGAAGATGCGAGACTGGCTGCGTGATGTCGGAGAAATTCCGGATGACGACGAACTGGCCATCGACCTGCAGGCTCCGAATTACGCTTTCGATGCGCTCAATCGTATCCAGATTGAAAAGAAAGAGGACATGAAGAAACGCGGCCTGCTTTCGCCTGATCTTGCCGACGCGCTGGCGCTGACATTCGCCGAAGCCGTTCACCCGGAGCGTATGAATGCAGCGGCGAACTTCAGGCGTGCCGCCAACGTGTCTTACAATCCATTGGAGGGCTGGTGATGGTGGAGATCAGGCCGGCAACATTGCGTGACGTATCGTTCATCGCTGCCAATATGCGTGAATGCGACCGCGACGAGATCTTCTGCCAGGTCGCTCCTGGAACGAGGCCGGCTGAGATCGCCGCATTCTGTATCGGGCGCGGGCAAAGCTGGACGGCTTTCCTTAACGGCCTGCCGTCAGGCGCGTTCGGTTTCAGCGAGATCAGCGATGGTGTGCTCAACGGCTGGGCGTTCGGCCGTCCCGGCTTCGAGCGTTGCATTCCTTCGGTAACGCGCTTTGTCTTTCGTGAGGTGGTTCCGGGATGGTTCGAGGCCGGTATCCGGCGCATCGAGGTGCGCACCATTGAAAACCACGAGAGCGCGCACCGCTGGCTGGAAGCTGCCGGCGCGAAACGCTGCTGCACGCTTGAGGACTGGGGCAGGGGCGGCGAGCGCTTTTATCTTTATGCCTGGATCTGCCGAAAGGTGCCGGACCACGTCATTCAGCGATGGCTTTCAGCAACGCCTGATTCCAGTTCGGCATTGACAAGAACAAAATAAGAACACACTATAGGGTTGCGATACCGGTTAACGTTCAGGTACCAGACAAGGCTGTGTTTTGATGGGAAAAAATTGGGAATGTGGATCCTCAGAGCGTTTCTTGGTCTGACCTTGTTGCTGGCGCTGTTCGTGCTGCTGTTTGTTTTTCAGCGCACTTTCATGCCGCCTGAGCGTTTGATTGCCGTCCAGAAAAACCAGATGATCGAGCAATGCAATCTGAAGCCAGGCGACATGATATACATGGACGATTTTCTCTGGGATTCAGAGTACTACGTCGAATATACAACCGGCGATTTCCGCCTCGTCGCCAGACGGAACCTCTTGGGCTCGCTGCTCTGCTTCCCCGGGATCGGTTGCCTTACGTCTCCGCTATTTACCGCCGACTGCTATGCGCCACGGGAGTAAAGGCCGCATTGAGTGACGCCAGCAAGGAAATATCAAAAGTGTTTTCAACCGCCCGCTTTGGCCGATCCACTTGTCAGGTGACAGGCTTGGAAATCTCGGCAACTTTCCATTGGAGCGTATGAAGATAAAAAAATGGGCCCTCAGGATATTCATAGACGTCATTGCCGTCTTCGCAATTTTCATCTTGTTGGCGTGGTTTCGTGGGTACGATTATCCGGACCGGTTGGTCGCGGCCAATCTGAAGCCGATCGCCAAGGAATGCGGCATGGACGAGACCGACAAACTGATCATCGATTCGTACCTGGCTGATTCCGACTACTACGCCGAGAACCTGAATGGGAGCTGGCGGCATGTGGCCCGGCGCTCGCATTTGGGCGAGATGCTTTGTTTCCCGGTTGTCGGCTGCCTGACAAAGCCGGTCTATACTCCGGAATGCTATGGAAATAGGCGTCACCGGTAGGGAAGGCGTCTGCAGAGTTTCCAATCATGCATGTTTAGCAAAAGAGACGCCCGGAAAACTGCGCGCGCCTGATCAATTCAAGCGATCGACTGAAGTTCAACTCCAGGGAATATTGACATGGAACCCAAGAAAAGGACCTACGCGCGGCGCGACTCTATGACGAGGACGGCACGTTCACGCGCGATACGGTCCATGACGTGCTCACCCGGCTCTTTTCGCAAAAGGGCATCCTGCTTCCGGATGCGGGCAGCGGAACGCCGAGCCTTGCGCGCAGGCGGATAGAGGCCAAGCGACGCCACGGCGTCCTGAAGAAAGATGACGTCGTAGAAATGATGCGCAATCTTAGGTAATGACATTGACCGGAACAAAATAGGAACATAATCTATGGTTGAGGAATTGTTCCATGTTTTGGGGAGCGCGCACGGAAAGAGGAACCGAAATGAAGCACCTGGAATTGTGGTTGTTTTTGGGATTTTTTGGAGCGTTCTTTGCCGCACTGGCCGTGTGGATTTATTTGGATACCGCCGACGATCGTCCCTCTCTTTTTGCTGAGGAACACATCGAAATACTGCGTGACGGCGGCGCGATCAGAAGCGACGATCCTCTCTTTGCCGGCCACGAACGCCTGTGTCTGTTTGGCGTGCATAGTTCGGAATTTACGGACCACGGCTGCGGCATTTTCAATCAATCGGCCATCGCCCTGTTTCGCCATGGACAATGCGAAGTGTATTCGCCCCGCAATGTGCCGGCACGCATAATGATCGAATATGACTGGGCATGCCGAGACCTGAGCGAAGGCTTTGAGTTGCGTATATTCGGCGCCGAGGAAAACTACCCTGGACGTCTGTTTTTTGACCCATAAATTGGAGAGCAACAATGGGCAATTTTGTCCCAGATATCAAATTATTGAATAACGAAGTCAACAATTTGTCTGACAAATTCAAAATACGAAATGAGCAGGGCCCAAGAAGAAAGATCAGCATAAAAACGCATTCGCCCATGCTTATGCGTCCGCCATTCTGAGATACGAAAACAATTTGTGATATTCCAATGTTTTGGGCGGGCTGCGTGAATACAAGAGCTTCGCGGGTGGCTCATGGAATGCCCTTCGGGGCAAGTACAGATACTCTCTGGATGGCGTGTGGCGGGACGGGCACCGCGACTTGTACAACAATCACATCGGCAATCAGATCGCCGCCTATGCGAAGGAAAACCGTCTGCCGCGGAAAGCCATTGCCTATCTCGTGCTGGATGCCGTGAACACCAAGCAACTGGTCCTCAACGAGTTTGAAGATCCACGCGTGGGCGTCTTGTCCTTTGTCGATCCCAAATACAAAGGCCCGTCTTGGGATGGGCTGAAACGCATGAAACATGTACTCGGATTGGAATGGCCGTGATACCGTCCGGGCATACCAGTATTATCAATCGCCAATTTGACGCATCGAGACAAAGCGGGGCAATGTCTCTAAGACGAAAGACGATGTCGGAGAGCTGGTGCAGGGTCTCAGGTGAAGATATTGGCAGGAACAAAATAAGAACACAATCATTGGTGGAGAATGGACCACCCCTCGATCGGTCGCCCTTCGGGAATTGCGTCAATATGTGAAACGGATGGAATGGCTATAGCCAGGTCAACAATATGGCAAATCGCAGCCGCGATGGTCGTGACGCCTCTGCTTTTCTTCGCCCCCCGGGCGATGGCAACGGAGGCTGAACTTTCGACCTGCGAAATCGAATCCGTACAGCAGGCCGGCGACGCCATTCGGAGCGCACTGAGGGGGAAGCGTTACGATGTCATCCATTGCTTCGTTGAAAGCGGATATGACATCAATTCGACGGCTTTGTTCGGGGAAACGTTGCTGGATCGTGTTGTCAGCTATGGGTACTTGGAGTTGGTCGAATACCTGCTTGCGCGCGGCGCAGCGCTGAACCTTTCCGAGCGACCGACGATTACGTCTGCCATTACCGGGCTTGGGGTGGACTTGCACGACATCGCAAAGCCGGACGGAGAGCCGTTTTCGAGCCTGGAAGATCATTTTGGGGTCTTGAGATCCTTGCTTGAGAATGGTGCGCAACTGGATGAACGGTTCGAACATGGAACGACCACATACATCGTCCTGATAATGGATTTCTGCGATCGTGAATGGCATGACCGCATAGCCTACTACGACTTCTTGGATGACATTTCAGCGAACGACCCGAAAGCAATTGAACCGACAGGCCCTGACAACACCGCTGTCAGAAACATGTGGCTGCAGGTAGCTATGGGACATCTCGACGAGGAGTGTGTGGAGCGCTCGTTCAAATCTTTCCGAGTTGCCAACGAGAGGGAGTTTGTAGCAGATGAGTAGGAGGAGCAGGCAATGGCGAATTCCAAGAACACGTGAAACGATCCTTCAGGAACGAACCGACAATATCCTTCAGTCAGCGTACAGAGACGGAGAAATCCTGCGTAAATACAGGCAGGGATTTTCGACCGGCAACGAGCAGTTTGATGCTTTTATCAAGCGCGTTGATCCGTTGCTGTCGACAAATCAATTTCTTGAAGCGGTGGACCGTGCATTGACAGAGTCACAACTGTTGTGGCGACCCAACGAAATGTTGAGACAGCAATTATTCAGACTGGAGCAGGACCTGCACAAGAACGTCGGGGAAAATCTGTCAAACGAACATCGTGAGCGGATAAAGGACCTTGCACAAGAAGCTCTGAGAAAAGGTGTTGAAGGCAGAAAGCTCTACGAGAAAACAAGCCGGCCAAAACAGGTCAAGACAAGCAGGATCGGGACGGTGAACGCGGAACGGAAGAATAGACTGGCCGATGAGCGGCGCGGTACACAGAACCCGCCGTCGACATTGCGCATGCGGCCGGAGATCCACCCTCTTCTGTCCGGTCAGTTGAAGCCGGGAGACGTCCGGGGCGGGCGGCTGTCCCCGAACATGTTGCGCATGCTGATGGGTGGCACCGTGCCGAGGGTGAAAGGCGTGACACGACTTGTAGATATCGCAAAACAGCCTTTGGACCCGATTGACTGAAAATCCAGGGCAGACGGCGCCTTTCGCACAACGCGACGGATGTGGCCGAATTCCCCCTGCGGAATTCGTTCTTTAATTCCAGGCAATTGGAACGAAACCGGCTGCGCAGGCACTTTACAGCATCCATTTGGGAATGGCCTCACCTGCGATGATTACCTAGTGTGAAGAACACAGCCAAGAGCAACTGGCTTGTTGCCTGCCCGCACTTGGCGGAACGCGTATCTCAAATTTCGAACCTGCCTTGAACGCTGCCCTTGCCGGGTGCCGTGCAAGGGCCGTTGCCCACAATCCCGTTACAACCCACGAAAGGTGATCCCATGTGCTTCAGCACCAAGGTTCAAACCCCCGAGCCGGTCGCGCCGCCGCCTGTGGCCCGCGACAAGGATGCAAACCTGCGCGTCGAGGCCCGGCTGCGGCGCCGGCGTTCGCGGGGCGCACGTGCCAATATCTTCACCTCTGCGCTCGGCGACAGCGGCTTCGGCGGCAGTGTCGTTTCCGGCGCGACGCGGCTCGGGCAGTCGAACACATGAGCGGCGTCATCGACAAACTGCTCGATCGCCTGGCGCAGCTAGAGGACGCGCGCCGGCCCTGGGAGAGCCACTGGCGCGAAATCGCCCGCTATGTCGCGCCGCACATGGCATATCACGAAATGCTGGAGGCGGTTGGTGGCGCGTCGCGGCCCTATGGCGCTCAGCAGGCGCCCAACATCTACGACCATACCTCGCTGATGGCGATCGACCGGCTGGCGGCGGGCGAAATATCGCTGGTCATGCCGGCCAGCGCCACCTGGCATACGCTCAAAAGCAGCGACCCGTTCGCCGGCGAACCGGATGACGCGGAAAAGCGCTGGTTCGACGACCTGACCCGCTACTCCTTTCGCATGCGCTACAACCCGGTTTCCGGATTCACACTCGCCAGCAAGGCGGCGGTGAAGGGCAGGGCGGCTTTCGGGACCAGCGTCATGTATCTCGAGGAAGCAATGGGACGCGGTATTTCCTCGCCGGTCTCCTACCGCAACGTGCCGCTGCTCGAAAACCATCTGGCGACGAATTTCGAAGGCGTGGTGGACACGAATTTCCGCGTTTTCACGCGCACCGCCCGCCAATGCGTCGAGCGGTGGGGCGACAAATGTTCCGACAAGGTCCGCAAGGCCGCCGAGGATCCCAAACGGCAGGAAAAGCCGGTCACGCTGGTCCATGCCGTTATGCCGCATCCCGAGGGCAACGAACGCCCGATGCGTTTCGTTTCCTACTATTTCGAGAAGGACGAGAAGCACCTGATCGGGCAGGGCGGCTATCGCAGCTTCCCCTATATCGTCTTCCATTGGAACCGCGAGCACCAGGGGCCCTATTGCGAGGGGCCGGTTTCGCTGGCGCTGGCCGAGATCAAGTCGGTCAACATGCTGTCGAAGCAGGAATATATCGCCACCCAGCAATGGGTGAATCCGCCGACGGCGCAACGCGACGATGCGGCCAACCCGCCGAATCTCAATCCCGGCGCGCCCAATCCCGGCCTGTTGAGCGAGACCGGCGAGCTTCTGATCCGGCCGATCATCACCCAGCAGCGACCGGATTTCGCCCGCGCCGTGATCGAAGCCAAGCAGAACCAGCTGCGCGACAGCCTCTATGTGAATCTATGGCAGATCCTCATCCAGAACCCGCAAATGACGGCAACGGAAGCGTCCATTCGCGCGCAGGAGAAGGGCGATCTTCTTGGCCCCTCCGGCCTTTCCCTGCAGGAAGGCCTGGCGCGGATGATCGACCGGGAATTCGCGATCCTCGAAAGCAAGGGCGTGTTCCGTCCCGGGGCCGCGCTTGCCGCGCCTGAAAGCCTGCAGGGACGCGATGTCGGCGTTGCCTTCACCGGCCCGCTCGACAAGATGCGCCGCGCCGGCGAGATTGTCGGCATGCAGCGTGTGCTGGAGCTTGCCGGCCTGATGGCGCAGATGGGCAAGCCCGAGGTGCTGGAGCGTTTCGACATGGATGAAATGCTCGATATCGCACAGGACATTCATGGCGCACCGCGCTCGATCTTCCGCCCGGCCGACGAGGTGGCGAAGGATTCCGCCAAGGCGGAACAGCTTCAGCAACTGCTGGGTTCGATGGACATTATTCGGGCCGGCGGCGAGGCGGCAAAGGCCGCGGCCGAGGGCGGCAGGGCGCTGGGCGCGACCGGACCGGACGGAGCGCTCGACCCGCAGGCCCTGGCGGCGATGCTCCAGGACGCTACTGGCGGACAGGTCGATGAAACGGAGCTGCAGCAATGACGAAAGCCATGCATTCATTGTCCACCGGCAAGTCGGGCGGCCGGCGCCGCGACGCATCCGCAATGAGCGAATTGCAGGGCGCCTATCACCGGCTGTTCTTCGGCAAGGGCGCGACGCCCCAGGACCAGTCCGTCGTGCTGGCGGACCTCTCGGCCTTCACTGGGTACTTTTTTTCGCAAGATGCGGAAGCGACCGGCGAGGCGCTGCGGGAGGCGAACGCCATGCGCCGGGTGCTCGCCCGCATCATCCGGCTCGGCCTCGGCGCCGAAGGCGATCTTTCGGCGCTCTATCGTGCGGCCGTCACTGAGACGCTCGCCACGCGGGAGGAGGGCCGGACGTTGTAACCGCCGCCGAATGGATCGGCCGCATTGACACTGGAACAAAATAAGAACACAATTCAGGGTAGAATTCGTGTCAAACTTCTTCAACGGCGGTGAAGTGTTTGATGACAGACAAGATTGAGGGCGCGCCCACACCGGCGCGGCCAAGGGAAAAGAACATCTACACGGTCATGGCTACGGCGGGCTGGTTTTTTCCGTTGGTCTTCAGTGCGTTGGTGACAAGAACCATGGATATCTTTGTTATGGGGGTAATGTACGTCTTTCCGATGACGATCCCGCTGCTCATACTCTGTATAATCTCGGTTTTCAGATACGACCGCAGGATGTGGCTGGCATTCACGCCTTTTGTGACCTATTCGCCCCTGACATTTTATTTTTCGGTGATTGCACCATGACCCCGGTCTCAAACCGGTTCAACCGGGCCAATTCGATCCTCGGCAAGCACAAGGCGGTGTTCATCGCCCTCGCGTTTCTGACATGGATCTCGCCGCCTGCTTCTCTTGTGTTGCTCTCGGAGGGTTGGACACCGCTCGCCTTGATTTTAGGGCCAGCCCTTTTCTTTCCGCCGGTAGGCCTGATGGTGGTCCTTTCAATCGTGGCAATACGACACTATCACCCGCTCATGTGGCTGTCCTTCATTTCCGTTGCCACAACCATCATTTGGATGGTTTGGCTGGAAACGCCCTCATAGGGCAGCCGCCAATCAAGACATTCAGCTCGACAGTGGTTCATCAGGTACCTGGCATGTGCCAGTGTGCCGCGACGCTGAAGTGCGGTGCTCAGGAAATGGCTGAACTTACCGGAGATGGACAATCCGGGCGGCAGGGCAGGAGCACAAAAATAGGCCGCAAAAAAGGGCCACCCTTCCCGGAGTACGGGAGAATTGGCCCCTTCGCGGATGCTTGGCTAAGTTATCCGGCCCTGATCGGAACCGCCCGCGCAACTGTGAAAAGAATTCAGGCTGCGCCGCCGGAACTTACACGTCGTCGAAAATATCCGGAACTTTTACGCCGGAGAACGTTGGCTCGACCTTCTGCCCGGCCAGCCGCGCAAGGCCTCCGCGTTTGATGACTTTCGGTGTTTCGTAGTCTTTCTTCACGGTGATGCCCCCAAACCGTTGTACAAATCGCAAACGACCGGTCCTGATCGGCCGTTGAGCCGGGCTACTCGATTTCAGGAATTCTGATTGTTATTCCCGATATTTTCGGATCGATTTTTGCTGTTGCTTCGGCCAGCTTGCCGCGTCTGGATACGACCGGTGCCTCGTAGGGCTTCTTCATGCTTCACTCCGGTTAGTCTTTATAGTGTGTTGGACTTGCATCTATCAGGACGGCTCGTCACCCAAGTCGGGTATGCGGACAGTGATCCCCGATATCTTCGGATCGAGCTCAGCTGTCCGATCGGCCAGCCTGCCGCGTTTGGAAACGATCGGTGTTTCGTAGGTCTTCTTCATTTCACACTCCCTGCGTACGCGCACCGGGCATTCAACCTGGGCGTTGTTCAGCACTATTACTGAGGGACTGTTGAAGCGATCATGGTCCGCTCAACCAGGATCACGGCTCTTCGTCAAAGATGTCGGGCACCTTGACACCGGAGAAGACAGGCGGTCTCGCCGTAAGATTCGCCAGGCTGCCTTTCTTCGCAACCTTAGGTGTTTGGTACTCTTTTTTCACAACTTGCCCCCAGAATCGTTCTTATCTCAAAATTCAACTACGATTAATCGCCACATGTGTCAATTTTTGCACAGGTGATGAATTGAGTGGCAAGTCCGAATATTTGATATCTTGGTAAATATGCAACAGCGCGCAACGGTACGTGATCCGGTTTAGGAACCGTCAGCGAATGCCGACTAAAGCCGGCCGCCCTTGGAGCTCGATCCGGACAATTCGCCGATGAGTTTGTCGATGCCATCGGTGTTATCGCGAACGAAATCGCGGCCGGCCTTGCGGATATTCGCGATGTTTTCCGGCGAGGGATCGAATGCGCTGTTGTCCGGCGGAATTGCCGGCGACAGGACCGTCAGATTGATGTCGATATCGGAGTCAAAGGTTTCGTGTTGTTCCAGCGCTCCGCGGCTGACCGTGGTCTCGCCGCGGTAAACCAGCCGAAAGGCGGGCGTGAACCATTGCAGCATTCCGCCCTTGATGCCGATGTCCTCGGTGATGGAGAAGTCTCGCGTCGTGCCGAGCGCAACGACAACGAACTCCGTCGCTTCGGGGAGGTGCTTTCGCGCATGGATATAGGCGACATCGCCCGGCGCGTTGAGGATCAGGCCGGGATCGCCGTAGAAATAATCGCCATGCTTGTCGCCGGACAGGATGACCGCCGGAAAAATGGTGGGAACGCTGGTGACGGCCGTGATCAGCGGCCAGAGGTAAAGGTTTGCTTCTTCGCGGTTCCAATTGCGAAAAACCTTCAGGCCGCTGGTTCGTTGCGAGTAGGCCGGAAACATGGCCGGGCGAAGAAAGTCCCTGAAGCGTGCCGTGCCGAAGACCTCCTGCGCCGTTTCGATGCGGCCCTTGTTGGTCAGCATCGGACCAAACATGCCGAAGCCGGTCAATATCGTGTGGTGCCGCGGACCGGTAAACACTTGCCCGGCGAATTTCTCATAGGCTTCGATTGCCTCATCGGCGGTCATCGGCTGACCGGTTTCGGCATCCGGGTTGAGCAGCAAAGTGGAAATGATCGCGCCCGTGGACGCGCCGGCAACAAAATCGAACAGCTCGTAAATGCGCTTGCCGGAGCGCTGCTCGATGGCCTTGAGAACTTCGAGATCGGCCAGCCCATCGAGGCCGCCCCCCTCAATGGCCAGGATGCGGGCGCGATGCGGCACCGCGGTCTCGACCTTGAGCGGATCGTGGAAGGTCGATTCCGCCGGCCATGCAGCAAGCTCGTATTCATATTCGGCCAGATGCCGGCTGTAGACGTAAGCGACGACGACAAACAGGATGGCGGCCAGGGCCAGGAGCCCAAATATGGTTGTGATAAAGCGGATCAGCCGTCGCAATGTAACCACCCGTTCTTGTACCGGCCGCGATTCCCGGAGATGGCGAGAATCAGCAGGGTCAAAACCTGCAACCCATGATACGCCAAGATTCGGATGAGCGGTACAAGACCCGAAGTTCCTTCGCGGCCCGGTCACCGATGTCAATAAATTGACTGCCCGGGCCGGGTCGTTTCAGTTCCGCATCGTGGCCGGCAGATACAGGGGCAGTTGCGGCAGTCCAAGATGATGATGAGGCAGATGAAGAGCTTCGTCGACCGGACGGGCGGTCTCTGGATGAAGGGCGCGCTTGTCAACAAGGTCGCCCCGGCCATGTCGTCGACGGCGACCCAGCACGGAGGAACTCCTCGCCATCGCCACAGCACAGGCTGCGCTGCTGCGCCCCGGCATGATCATCGTGCCGCTTTCCTATACCTATCAGGGTCAGCGTGTCGCGGAGATCGCCGCGAAGCTCAACGCTCGATTACAATACAAGCCCCGTTCGCCGCTCGGGCGGGGTTCGCCGGGATTCGAATTTGAGAAGATCTCCATTTGCCAACAAATGGGAATGAATTCAAAAGGGTAGGCGAGACGGCACTGTGCCGCCCTCTTGCAGTCAGCAATTGGGATCGCGGTCTGTGGGCGAATTCCTTATAAACGCATTCGACCGCTTGAAAATCGCATCACCACGCCCACGCAAATGCTCGCCACGATCGACTGTGGTACTTCCATGACCAGCGATATTCTGATAAGAACAAAATAAGAACACAATTTTGGGTAGCAATGGCGCGAGCCTATATGCATCCGTTCGAACATGGGAGAAGTGCGATGCGGGTCAATCGGTTTGCCGATGTGTTATGCGCAGCAATCGTGGCGCTCGGTGTATATTTGTCGGCGTCCGCTGCAGGCGCGCAGGTTGTCTTCTGGATCGAGCCGAAAAACGGCTTTCAAGCGGTCAGTGCCGAGGACTTCGAAAAGATCAAGCGCCTGGAGCGATCCGTCTTCGTGTCCGAACTGAAGCAGGACGAAATTGCAATCCAGGACTTCAAGTCCGAAAATCGCATCTACCGCGTGCTGCGCTTCTGTCCCCATGAGTATACGACTGAATGTTTTACGTCGTTCTACCGTGACGATCTTGCCGATGAGAACCTGTTCCTGGCGACGAGGCTGCCGGGCATAACCGCCGCCCAATACGATTCCTTCTTCTTTTGCAAAGACTGCGGCGAGTCCTACCAGGTATGGTTCTTCAGTCCAAATCGCCCGTTGTCTCCTTACGCGTGTCCAACAATAGCTTACCTTACGGACGACAGAGCGACATTAAACTTCGGCGCCGGTTGCTCCAATTGAGCAACCATTCTGTTTCAATAGCCCAACAGGATGACCAACTTGGAAATTGCAGGAGGCATATATGCGATCAAGTAACACAAAGCGCGTTGTTCTTGGCTGCTTTGCCGCGCTCTTCATGTTTGCGTCGACTGGGAGTGCCCTGGCATTAACGACCACACCTGCCAACAACTTCCTGCCGGTTTATCTACCGCTGTACGAGCAGATCAAAAAATTGAAAAAAGGCACTCCAACGACGCAGCCGAAGCAGGAAGAGCTGTCTGTCATGGAGTATAGTTCGCACAACCATATATATACAATCCTCCGCTATTGCATGCCGATAAGCACGGAGAATTGCCTTGTCTCCTTCTACCGCGACGAAATCAGGGACGAAAATTTTTTCGGAGCCGCAGTTTTACCTGCCTTTTCGTCGTATTGGGAAACGCAGGTGAAACTCTGCGAGCACTGCGCCCCTGCGCATCCGATCTCTTTTCATTATGAGGACGGGTTTAGAGACAGTGCATGTTCGATTACGATCATTGTGTCAGATGAAGGCGTGCTCCAGTATCTCGGCTGTCCAAAATACTGACCGGGGCCGCCACATGCGGCAAATCGGCTCATAGGCACGCAACACAGGTCAAACAACAACAGGATAGACAGGTATGGCTGATGCGGAAATCACCGGCAGCAAGGATTTGCTGCGCAGTTTTTTCTACCTTTATGACAAGTCGCCGAGTTTCAGAAAGATCCTCAGCGATCCTCAATGGCAGAAAAGGCGCTTCAAGAAGATTGAACTGGTTTGGGTTGAAGGCCCAACATACCCACGCTGGCCTGGCGGTGACAAACCGACACCGTTCGTTGCCACGTCACGTGTGGTTGGGGATGACAATAACCGGACGTGGAGGATGGAAATCAACCGCCACCTCATGGGACAAATCAGAGAACTTGCCGGTGAGGATTCGCCGTTGACCGATGAAGATTCTCTGGTGAATCATGTGCGCCCGATGACCCTCGAAGAGACGATTGCCCACGAGATGGCGCACGCTCTCTATCCAGCCGCTTCCGTTGGAGAAATGCTCACAAGGGGCAATGAGCGTGAAGTGCCCGTGGTCGAAAAGGTCAATGAAATCCGCCGTGACCTGCGCCTGAGGCGGCGCAGGATCAAAGACCCGAAAGACCTCCGGCATATCTTCCAGCGGGCCAAGCACTACAACGAACCGTGGGTTGAGGGTGTCTACACAAAGGAAGAGAACATCCGTCGCACGACCGGCTGGCGCGCGCACCCGGTTCTGGCTCCGGCCAACTATGAGAGCAAGCTCTGGAAACGGAGAGGCGAGGGAGGGGATTCCAGGGAAGCGCAGCCGGAAACACGACCCAAATCCACAACGTTGCGAGGCCAGGAACCAGTTTCTGAACCGCCGCGTCTACAACTGGATCCCACCGTGCACCGTCTTCTGTCGGGCGATCTTTCGGCGCTCGATCCGCAAAACGGGCCGTTCTCGCCGAACCTCCTGCGCTTGCTGATGGGCGGCAATGTGCCGCGGGTCAAGGGCGCGACGCGGCTTCACGATATCGCGCGGGTGCCGGCCAACCGGGTTGGCCGGTGAAAGCAAAAAGCCAACCGTATGACCGATGCGCATTTCTCGGAATAAACAATAATAATCAGGGCCATATGGCCCGGTTGGCTGCATAGGGCTCTTACAGCAGCCCAATGGGATCGCGATCTGTCCGCGAATTCCCCATAAACGCATTCGACCGCTTGAAAATCGCATCACCACGCCCGCGCAAATGCTCGCCACGATCGACTTTGGTACTTCCACGACCAGCGATATTCTGGTAAGAACAAAATAAGAACACAATTGCGGGTAGCAATGGTTCGAGCCTATGTGCATGCGTTCGAACATGGGAGAGATGCCATGCGGATCAATGGGATTGCAGGTGTTTTGTTCGTCGCGATTGTTGCGCTCGGTGTATATTTGTCGGCGTCCGCTGCAGGCGCGCAGGTTGTCTTCTGGATCGAGCCGAAAAACGGCTTTCAACCTGTGGATGCTGGGACCTTTGAGCAAATCAAGAAGCTTCAACGGTCTGTCTTTGTGTCCAATCTGGATGTGGCGAATCTGTCCGTTCAGGATTTTCGGTCCGAGAACCATGTCTACCGAGTATTGCGTTTTTGTCCCGCCGACGAACCCGGTGAGTGCTTGACCTCGTTTTATCGTGGCGGATTCGCGGACGAGAATCTGCATATTGCCACGATACTGCCGGGCATCACGGTCAGCGAGTATGAGTCGTTCTTTTTTTGTCGGGACTGTGGGATCCCTTATGTAGTTCGGTTCATTAGTCCGGCGCCGCCGCTCAGCACGTTCTCTTGTTCCACCGTAGCCTATTTCACCGACAACGCGGCGTTGCTCAATTTTGGTGCCAGTTGTCCCAACTGATGGGCTGCCTCACTGATGAATTGGCTGAGACGCTAGTGTAAATCTTCGGGGTGCCAATGCGACTGATTTATCTCAGGCGAAGTCTTGTCGGAACGCTTGCCATGCTTCTTCTCATTTGGTCGAGCAGCATTGGCCTTGCGGTCATGGCCTCGCCAACCAACAAATTCTCACCTGTTGATCTGCCGCTTTACGAGCAAATCACGAGGCTAAAAAAAGGTGTACCAACCGCCGGTCCAAAGCAGGAGGAACTGTCATTCGGTCGAGTCCCGTTAGCCAATCATGAATACACAATCATCCGCTATTGCAGCGAAAAAATTGAGGGACCCTGTCCCGCCTCAATCTACCGCGACGAAATCACGGACGAAAACTATTTCGGTTCGATCATCCTTCCAGCGCTCTCAACAACCGCGGATACCGCTCTGAAGTTATGCGAAACCTGCACACCAGAACTCCCTATTTTGTTTAGTGCGCACCATGGCTCGTTTTATGAAAATGGCTGCTTTATTGCTCTGATTTTCGCTGACGAGGGTGTTCTTCAGTTTTTTGGTTGTCCATCCAGCGACTGAAGTTTCGGTGCGCAAGCCACCGGCCTTAACAAAACGTCTCAATCCCCCTTAACAAGGAAACAGTTTAATGGCTGATCCGGAAATCACCGGCAGCAAGGATTTGCTGCGCAGTTTTTTCTACCTATACGACAAGTCAGAGAAGTTTAGGGAACTCTTCAACGATCCGGAATGGAAGAATAGAAATTTCAAGAAAATCGAATTGATATGGCGAAACGGACCCCGAAATCCTTATGCTCCAAATTCCTATGCCGCCAGTTCCAGATTGGTCGGTGACGGTCCGGACCGAATCTGGAGAATAGAAGTCAACTGGAATCTTATGGGGCGCATATCTGATGACAATGTCGCGAATTCCGAGCTTAATCACAATCGGACCGTGACGCTTGAGGAGACGATAGCGCATGAGGTGGCGCATGCTCTCTTTCCGTCCAGGTCCTACGGTGACTTTCTCTCCAAAATAAGAGAGCGGGAAGGTGCCGTGATCGACATCGTCAACGGAATAAGGCGGGATTTGCGGCTAAGGGAACGTCAAATAAAAGACCCCAAGAAAGATCTAAGGTTCCACTACAAAAAGCCCAAGCACTATAACGAACCCTGGGTTGAGGGTGTCTATACAAAGGAAGAGAACATCCGTCGCACGACCGGCTGGCGCGCGCACCCGGTTCTGGCTCCGGCCAACTACGAGAGCAAGCTCTGGAAACGGAGAGGCGAGGGAGGGGATTCCAAGGAAGCGCAGCCGGAAACACGACCCAAATCCACAACGTTGCGAGGCCAGGAACCAGTTTCTGAACCGCCGCGTCTACAACTGGATCCCACCGTGCACCGTCTTCTTTCGGGTGATCTTTCGGCGCTGGATCCGGAAAACGGGCCGTTCTCGCCGAACCTCCTGCGCATGCTGATGGGCGGCAATGTGCCGCGGGTCAAGGGCGCGACGCGGCTTCACGATATCGCGCGGCCGCCGGCCAACCGGGTTGGCCGGTGAAAGCATAAAAAGCCGCATCGCCGATACGCATTTCTCGGAATAAACAATAAGGATCAGCGCCATATGGTCCGGTTGGCTGCATAGGGCTCTTACAGCGGCCCAATGGGATCGCGGTCTGTCCGCGAATTCCCCATAAACGCAGACAACAAACGTAACATCGCTTTTCTGCGCCCGCGAACAAAGTACGGCGCTTTGCGAAATTAATTGACGGGCGGAACAAAAATAGAACACAATCTTTGGTAGAATTCCCGACCGAACTGGAAACGGGAAATTCACAATGCGACCGGGTTCATTTGTATTGACGCTGATACTGTTGGGCGCCTTGACCATCTCTGGCTGTTTCTTCGTCTCGAAGTCAGAGGTGAAAAAGCGCGTGCAGTCAGCCCTGCCGAATGTCGAGATCACGTCCGATATCTTTCGCTTGGATCCGGATTGTTCGTTCACGACCTGGATCGTCCATGACGAACTGACCGCCGACCAGGTTTTGCAAAGCAGTGCTCTGGCCTCTTTTCAACAGTTAGGCAAAACATGGCGTGAATACCGATCGTACAGCGGCTTTATAAGCGCTGAGAACAGGGAAGGCCGTCCGGGCATTGCGCACGAACTTTCAGGAGCGGCACTTTCCGCAAAGCAGTGCTTCCACCTGGATGACGATATCACCCTGGAATTGCTCGGCACGGAGCCGATCATAGCAACGACCACAATTCACGGACTTAGCGTCCTGTTTTTCTTCAAGAAGGACATGTCCAAATTTTACCATTTCACTTCAAGATGAGCATAGCCCATGACAGTCAGATATGACGATGACCGTAAAGCCTGGATTTTTGACGACGTGACCGAAATCTCCGGGACCATGTTCAACAATCTGCTCAAATGGGGGCAGCCATATACACCATATGATACCGGATTGTTCAGGCACGATATTTATGATTCCGGCCTGGATGGATTGCCCACCGTCATATTCAACAACCAGGATGTTCTCTCCAATGGATTTGGAAAATATGTCCGACTGACTGATTTCGATATCGTCAAGAGACTCAAGAAATCCGGAGTGGATTTACCGGACGGTGTCTACTCGCTAAAAAAACTTCAGGATTTGGGTTTGTCGCGAAAGGGGAGGCGGCCTGAAGATGGCGGCAGGTTCGGTGATCACGCAATGCCAAGCAATCTATACTGGAAAAGATATCATGTCGGACTCTCAAACGACCTTCCGTGGCCAGAGGCCGCCTACGTGTTTGGGTCCGTCCGTTTTCAGATGTCAGATGACACGGTGTTCAAGTTCAAGGACGGAAAGCTTTACGGTGTAAAAGGCAGCATCGAAATCCAGGAAGACAATTTCGATCATAGATCGGACAACATTCCACCGTTGGCTTCGACGATTATTCATGGGGCGGTTGGAGACGATCAGAATTACGATCATGTGAAAATGCTGTTCGAGGGGCCGGGAAAGGAATTGACATTTGGCAATTTCGACCCCGACAAGAACATCGGAAAAGTCCAAGGGCAATCCAATAGTCTAGGATCGCAACGGCAGCCATCGCTTCAACTGGATCGCACCGTGCACCGTCTTCTGTCCGGCGATCTTTCGGCGCTGGATCCGGAAAACGGGCCGTTCTCGCCGAACCTCCTGCGCATGCTGATGGGCGGCAGGGTGCCGCGGGTCAAGGGCGCGACGCGGCTTGAGGATATCGCCAAGCCGCCGGCCAACCGGTTTGGCCGGTGAAAGCATAAAAAGCCGAATCGCCGATACGCATTTCTCGGAATAAACAATTAAAATCAGGGCCATATGGCCCGGTTGGCTGCACAGGCCTCTCACAGCAGCCTAATGGGATCGCGGTCTGTCCGCGAATTCCCTATAAACGCAGACAACAAACGTAACATCGCTTTTCTGCGCCCGCGTACAAAGAACAGCGCTTCACGAACCCAATTGACAGGCAGAACAAAAATAGAACACAATCGGTGGTAGAATTCCTGACCAAACTGGAAATAGGAAATTCGTAATGCGACCGGGTTCATTTGTTTTGACGCTGATACTGTTGGGCGCCTTGACCATCTCTGGCTGTTTCTTCGTTTCAAAGTCAGAGGTGCTGAAAAGAGTGCGCTCGGCATTGCCGAATGTCGAAATCACAACGGACGTTTTCGAGGTCAATTCGACTTGCTTCCTGACGTCCTTCAACGTGCATCAGGAACTTTCCGCAAAACAGGTTCTTGAGAGCAGTGCACTTGCATCCTTTCGCGGTCTGGGCAAGCGGTGGATGGAATCGCATTCATTTGCACACTCGCTGGACAGCCCGGACAGCGAACTTCCAGACAGTGTCAAGTTGGGTATCAACCACGCCATCATTGCCGCAAAACCATGCCTGGATAAGGCAAACCTTACCCTGCACGATATCGAATATAGCCCGGTCATTTTTACGTTTACCCCTTACGGGAGAAGCGTAATTTTTTTTCTGAAGCACGACATGACCAAGTTTTACTACCTTGTGGAAATCTAAAGTATGACAATTCGCCATGACAACGAGCGAGATGCCAAAGAAATGAACTCCGCGCAAGACTGTTCACTAACAGTCTATTCGCCACGATCTCCCGGATAGCGAATGGTTGTGCCGTCGTTCAGCACCATCACGACGCCTGTGGAGTCTGTGTGCACATCGGCTTGAGCGGTAAACTCGTTGTTTTGGCCATAGCGCACGGTGGCTTTCTCGGGCGTATGCCAGGTAACATTGAAAGTTCCGTGTTTGAAGAGCAACTCGCCTGACGCCGCGCTTGAACTGCCGTAGGCGCAGGGCTGAATTTCACCGTTCATCGAGCAATTGTCCCAATGCCAACAGCGGTAGGTGTTCCCGTCGCAGAGATCTGCTGCCAAGGCCGATTGTGACAGCGGTGCCGCTGCAAGAATTATCCACTTCATAGGGGCTCCCATGAAAAAATATGACG
Organism: Allohoeflea poritis; assembly: GCF_027889715.1. Classification (GTDB taxonomy): domain Bacteria; phylum Pseudomonadota; class Alphaproteobacteria; order Rhizobiales; family Rhizobiaceae; genus Hoeflea_A; species Hoeflea_A poritis. The sequence goes on along the minus strand of NZ_JAPJZH010000001.1, from coordinate 287,588 downwards.
AAAAAATAGCCGGTCGACTGATGAATGACCTTATGGCTGATTTTGACCTCACAAGAGCGCAAGCCACCGGAATCGTGGGCAATTTGGCCCATGAATCAGCCGGTTTCAAGACGTTGCAAGAAATATCTCCGGTTGTGGCCGGATCGCGCGGCGGATACGGTTATGCGCAATGGACCGGTAAACGCCGAAAGCTGTTTGAAGCCTACGCAAAGACGAATGGTCTTGATCCGGCTTCTTATGAAGCGAACTATGGATTTTTGGCTTATGAGCTTTCGAACGATTACAGATACTCTCTGGCGGCCGTGAAGAAATCGAACAACTCGAGTGAAGCCGCAAAAGCGTTCTCTGATAAGTATGAGTATCCCGGAATCCCTCATTTAAAGAGCCGCTATGCGCTTGCACGCGACATCGAGATGAATCCAAAGGTCGGATTTCAAGCGCCGGTCCCTCTGGGCAAAGGCGTAATTCCACGCGACGTCATCAACAAGATCACCACAGATTATGGTCCGCTTTGAGGTGATATGACGACACTGCAGAATCCACCTACGCCGGATCGCAGAATAGATGACCGGTCTGAACAAGGGATAGCTGACAAGAAAACACGCGACGCGCGCAAAAACGGTGGGCAGGGTACTCAGGATGTAGGTGAAGCGGATCCCATCGCGGACATCATTGAGCGCTCGAACGTCGAGCAGGCGAAAAGGAAACGGAAGCTCGGCCTCGATCCCAACCTCTAACGTCTGCTGTCGGGTGATCTTTCAAAGCTCGATCCCAAGAACCGGCCGTTTTCGCCGAACATGCTGCGCATGCTGATGGGAGGCAGGGTGCCGCGGGTCAAGGGGGCGACGCGGCTGGAGGATATCGCGCGGCCACCGGTCAACCGAGTTGGCCGGTGAGCGTTGGGCAATCTGGAAGTTTCCGGTAAATCATCCGAAGGCTGCAAGGGAAATAAACGCAGCAAATACAAGCCGGTAATACAGATCGAACTGTAAAAGGCTTCCGCAGCCATCTAATAGGATCGCGGTTTGTCCGCGAATTCCCTATAAACGCAGACAACAAACGTAACATCCCATTCCTATGCCAGCGCCGCTAATTTGCGCCAATGATCAAACGCGAATGACCGTAGAAATTGACATCAGAACAAAATAGGAACACAATTTTAAGCTGAAGTTTAATTGAAGCGGCGCCCATGGCTCATGCGCCAGTCAGCCTTGCAACACTCAACCGCGCCGCTCTTTAAGATGAGAACAGATCCGATGAAAAAGCCGCAGAGTAAAGAACAACGCGGCGGTCGGTGGAAATGAATTTCCAACGGTGACTGCACTCGGTAATGCTGAACCGATCAGTCCGGCATTCGGCGAGAAAAAATGAAAAGAATAAAGAAAATAATTCCATATCTGGCAATTTTGATTGTGGTAATATTGTTGCCTTTTGCGGCACCCATAAAAAACAATATACATCTTTTTATATTTGCGAGGCAGCTTAATAAAGTCGAAGAAGTTTTGGAAGGTTACTATCTGATGTTGGCAAAAGGGTCCGACATTTACGTTTCCGGAAACGATTCGGTATGCGGATTTCGCGCTGTTCGTGTGTATAAGTATTGGGCGATGGGCCAAGAACGGGAACTGATCAGAAAGATTGAGAGTTTAAAGTTTTCATCCGCCAAGAAGGTTGAGTTTTACGAAGATGTCGAGACGTCTGTCGACTACATCAGCGGCCGGCTTATTGTGCAGATAAGCGATGCAGGCTATTCGGCGGGACTGGATTTTAGGTGCTGGTAGGGGGAGAAGTTCATTGAAGAAATATCTCACTATTGAGAAAGAGCGAGAAGATGCAATTCTTGATAATACAGACCAGAAATTTCAATTCCAACACCAGGAAATAGATGAAATCCCAGAATTCAAATATGGGATATCTGAAAATGAGGTCGACATAAATCCGTTCGGGCTTCCAGTGAAGCTATCATTGCAAGCCAATAAAGGGGCCGGAAAATTTGTCAGGGAACATGCTGGGGTTATCGAAAAGGCGGCAAAGGAGTTTGCGGTCGGCACGGACCTTGTAAAAGCGGTCATCTACACCGAGATGGCCAGAGGCTGGTATGACAAATTGAACCCGCTGGGCTCGCCGACGGTCCTGCCAGGAAATGTCGATAAGACATGGGAAGCGCTGATACCGGGTAGTGACAGGCACAACAGGAATGACAATATTCGCATAACGGCAAAGCTGCTCTCCGAAATTGAAAAGCGGCTGGATGTGCCATTTCCGGAGGATGTCTATTCTCTGTATAACAGCATGGCCCATGACAGGACTTATCGGAACAAAGAATTAAAGAGCACGCCGTATTTCCTGAAAAAAGTGCTTGAGGCACGTGCATGGGAACAGGAGAACTGGTCACTCGATAAGGAGCGCAGACAGCCACACAGGCGCAGCACAAAGCGCCTTCTGTCCGGTGATCTGACAAGGCTGGGTTCCGACCGTCGACCGTATTTGCCAAATCATCTTCGTCTCCTGCCACCAAGTCTTGTGCCGCAAGTAAAGGGCTCGACGCGGCTGGAGGATATCGCCAGGCCGCCGGCCAACCGGTTTGGCCGGTGAGTGACACGCAGTCAAAAGGATTTCGGTAAAACAGTCGAAGGCTGCGAGAGTTATAAACGCAGCAAATACAAGCCGGTAATGCAGATCGGACTGCAAAAGGCTTCCGCAGCCATCTATTGGGATCGCGGTTTGACCGCCAATTCCCTATAAACGCAGACAACAAACGTAACATCGCTTTACTGCGCCCGCGCCGAGAGCTTTCACCGGTCGGCGACAAGGCGCATTCACTCAAACAAAACAGTACCGCCATGCACCGCGCTGAACCGCGCGGTGCTGCTGCTGTTTTCCGCGCGGCCTCAGCCGTGCGGCTTCTAAGCGCACAACACAAGGAACATACCCATGACGATGTCTGAAGGGTCCGCTCCGGCGGGCAGCCTGGATGCTGGAAACGGCGAGGCCGCTGAAGGGCCAGCGGCAGCAGGCAATATCGGACCATCAGGATCAGGCGCGTGCAACGACGCAGGCACTTGTATCCGAATGGGGCAACCCGAACAGCGAAGAGTTCAAGGCCAATCAGGAATATTTCCACAAAGCGGTGAATGCGCTGGGTGGCGAAGGTCTGATGGATGAACTCTACAGCTCCGGAATCATAGACAATCATGACCAGATCATGATGCCGGGCGTTGTCCTCGCGTTGGCGAAAGCCGGTCGGGATCTCTTTTCCGAAGACCACATGGTGACCGGGCAGGGCGGCGGCAGGAACCCCTTTGCCGAGGACAGCAAGAACTGGGGCGAGCAGAACGCCATCATTCGCGATGACCCGCAACACGCGCGCAACCTGATCCGGGCCGCGGGCAAGGACCCGCGGACCTACAAGCTTTGACGCTGAACCGGTCAGGCGCGCAGCCATCAAGGAAGAACTTCAATGGCAACGACCAAACAAACCGACATCATCACGCCGGAGGTTTACCTCGCCTATATGGAGGAGGAGTTCCCGGAACGGAACATCTTCGTACGCTCCGGCATCCTCGAAAGCCCGCCCAAGGAGGTGCAATCGCAGCTCAATGCCGGCGGGCGGCTGATCAACATGCCGTACTGGGATTATCTTTCCCGCAGCGCGCCGGACATAGTCTCCGACGACGACACGGTGGAGATCACGCCGCGCAAGATCACGGCGAGCAAGGACCAGGCGGTCAAGCATTATTGGGCCAAGGCCTATTCGCACATGGACATTGCCGGCGTCATGGCAACGGGCAACCGCAAGGACCCGGAGGGCCATGTTCTCAAGCACCTGTCCGAGGACTGGATGGGCGCCGAACAGACCATGCTGATCGCCGCCTGCCGCGGCGTCTTCGCCGACAATGCGGCCAATGACAGCTCGGACATGATCTATTCGGTCTACCAGGACATCGCATCGCCCACGGCCGCCAACAAGTTCTCGCGCTCGGCCTTCGACCGGGCCTGCCAGACGATGGGCGACCGGCTCGGCGACGTTGTGGCGATCGCCATGCACTCGTCGGTGTTCCTGTCCGTCCAGGACAATGACGACATCGACTATGTGCAGGATTCGAAGCTGGAAAAGGAGATCCCGTACTACAAGGGACGGCTGGTCATCGTCGACGACCAGATGCCGGTCACGGCCGGCACCAATGCCAGCAAATACACCTGTTTCCTCTTCGGCCGCGGCGCCTTTGGCTACGCCTCGGCGGCACTCGATGCCGATCAGGCGCTCGAATATGACCGCTCGCCGCTGAAGGGCAATGGCGGCGGGCAGACCAACATGGTCACCGGCCGTCACTGTGTGCTGCACCCGCGCGGCGTCAAATGGACGGATGCGTCCTGCGCCGGCATCTCGCCGACGGAGGCCGAACTCGCCAACGCCGCCAACTGGGACCGGGTCTATGACCGCAAGAACATCAAGCTCGCGCAGCTTGATGTGAATGCCGGCTAAACCGCCAACCAGACGGGGGCTTTGGCCCCCGTCAACTCCGGAGACAGGATATGACAAGCAGGAAAGCCATCCTCGATGGCAACGACGTCGTGCGCCGCAATCACCTGAAGCGGCTGGCGGACGGACCGAAGGGCATTGCCCATCTCGTTCCCGCCGATGACGGCAAGGCCGAGGCCCGCAGCAAGCTCAATGATGAGGTCGCCGAAATCGGCCGCAGGAACCACGCGGCTGCGACGCGCGCGGCCAAGCGCAAGACAAGGGCAGGGGGCAGCAAATGACCATCGACCCGTTCAAGAGCAAGAGCGGCGACGTTCGCTCACCGTTCCGATCGGCCCACGCCGTGACGCTGGACGCCGATTTCGATTTCACCAGCCGCGCCGTCTATGCGGGCGCGGCGGGCGATGTGTCGGTGGTGCTTGCCGATGGCGGCACCGCCACATTCAAGGGCCTTGCCGCCGGCACTACGCTTCCCGTTGCCGCAACGCGGGTGCTCTCTGTCAATACGACCATTGCCGCCTCCAACCTGCTGGCGCTTCTGTAAGGAACTTCCATGACTTCAGCGATGACCGAAACCGGCGTCTGCAACATGGCGCTGGACATTCTGCATGAGGGGCCGATTTCCTCGATCGAGGATGACGAGCCGAATGCCCGCCGCTTCAAGCGCAATTTCGACGCGCTGCGCGACGCATTCCTTGCCGCCCATCCGTGGAACTTCGCGGTGAGCCGGGCAAGCCTTGCAGCCAGCGCCGACACGCCGTTTTTCGGCTGGGACTACAAGTACCTGCTGCCGGGCGATTGCCTGCGGCTGCTGCCGTTGAAGGAGGGCGGCCTGTTCGACGGCGCGAATATCGCCCATGAAATCGAGAACGGCCATATCCTGACCGACGCGCCGGCGCCGCTGAAGATCCGCTATGTGCGCCGCGTCGCGGAACTCGGCCTGTGGTCGCCGCTGGCGGTAACGGCCTTTGCCTCGTTCCTTGCCGCCAATCTCGCCCATGCGGTGACGGGCAAGGCCAGCTATGCCCAGTTTGCTTCGGGCCGCTATGACAATGAGCTGAAACGCGCGCGGCGCATTGACGGGCTGCAGGGCTCGCTCGAACGCGCCGACACGAACGACGTGATCGCGGTGCGCGGATGACCGTCTATCCGATCCAGGCGACCTTCAGCCGTGGCGAACTGGCACCGGTGCTGCATGGCCGCGTCGATATCGACCACTACCGGATGGGGCTTGCGAAGTGCGAGAATTTCTACGTTCTCAAGCAGGGCGGCCTGCGGCGGCGCTCCGGAACGGTGTTTGTCGCCGAGGTCAAGGACAGCAATGACGCCTGCCGGCTGTTTCCCTTCGCCTTCAGCGAGACCCAGGCCTATGCCATCGAGCATGGCGACCAATACTGCCGGTTCTTTGCGCTTGACGGACAGGTGCAAAGCGGCGGCGGTGCCTATGAGATCGCGTCGCCATTCGCCCTCGCCGATATCGCCGCCGTCGACCACACGCAAAGCGCCGATGTGCTCTACATGGTGCACGGCTCCTACGCGCCACGCGAGCTGCGCCGGACGGCGGAGACGAGCTGGTCCTTCTCGACATTCGCCTATGAGGACGGGCCTTATCTGGACGAGAACAGCACCGCGACGACGCTGACGCCGGCCGAAACGGGGCATGCCACGCCAGAGATGACGAGCAATACGGCGCCAAGCGGAACGGCCAGCGCGAGCAACGGAAGCGCCAATGCCTACAAGATGTTCGATCGCGAGAAGGCCGACAGCATCGACCTCGATTCAACTTCTTCGGGCTGGCTTCAGTACCGCTTCGCATCAAGCGCGCGGAAAGTCGTCGACGCCTATTGGCTCACGGCTCCCAAGGATGCCGCCCAGCATGCCGATTACATCACCCAATGGGAGTTGCAGGGCTCGAATGACGGCGCGACCTGGGTGACGCTTGACAGCCGGGACGGCGAAACCGGCTGGTCCGGATCGGAAACCCGTTTTTACGAATTGGAGAACGATGCCGCATTCGAATATTACCGGCTGAAATTCTCCGGCGGCGGCGGTTCCGACGGCAATGTATGCACCATGGCCGAACTCGCGCTTCACCAGAAGGCGAGCGACCAGACGCCGTTCAATCTCACGGCCTCCTCGACGACGGGCATCAATGGCGGCGCGGGCTTTCAGATATCCGACACGGGCCGGCTGATCCGCCTCCTTGGAAGCGACGGGCGGTGGCGGTGGGCCGAGATAACTGAGCGTGTGTCGGCAACGGTGGTGAAGATCCGTCTTCACGGCCAGGCGCTGCCGAACACGGACCCGATCTCGTTCTGGGCCATGGGCGCCTGGTCCGATCAAAGCGGCTGGCCGCACACGGTCGGGTTCTATCAGGAAAGGCTGGCCTTCGGACGCAACGATACGTTGCCGCGTACCATCTGGCTGTCGAAATCGCTCAACTTCAACAATTTCGGGGAAAGCACACCTTCCGAGGCATCCGACGGCATGTCGATCACCATGACCGGCGGCCGGCTCAACGCCATCTCCTTTATCCGCGAAAGCGGCGACCTGGTGATCGGGACAAGCGGGTCGATGCGCACGCTCGGACCGGGTTCGAACGCCGAGGCGTTTTCGTCCACCAACATCCAGCAGCGCCAGCAGACGACGACCGGCGCGGCTTCGGTATCACCGGTCACGATCGGCAATACCGTCATTTATGGCGGTTTCCACAAGGCGGCGCTGCACGAGTTCTCCTACTCGTTCGACGTCAACGGTTACCTGTCGCCGGAGCTGACCGTGCTGTCGGCGCACGCCTTCAAGCCGGGCATTTCATTCATGGCCTATCAGGAATCGCCGGACAGCATCATCTGGTGCGGGCTTGCCGATGGGACGCTGACCGCCACGACCTATGACAGGGCGCAGAAGGTTGTCGGCATTTCGCGCCATCGCATTGCCGGCGGCAGCGTTTCGCAACCGGGCGTCGTGGAGAGCGCCTGCGTGGTTCCCGTCGAGAGCCGCGACCGCCTCTGGATGATCGTCCGGCGAACCATCAACGGGCAGACGAAGCGCTATGTCGAATATCTTGAAATGCCGTTTGACGGCGGCTCCGTTCCCGATGGCCTATTCCTCGACAGCGCCAGAACGGTGACCAATGGCAGCCCGGTATCGTCGGTGAGCGATGCTTCGCATCTTGAAGGTGAGACGGTGGGCGTCTTTGCCGATGGTGTCGATATCGGCGACGCCTTTGTCTCAGGCGGCGCATTCACGCTGCCCGGCGGGGTCGCGGCAAGCAAGATCACCTATGGCCTGCGTTACGAGAGTGTCGCCGAGACGCTGCGCATGGCGCAGACCGGCAACCGGGACGGCACGGCGATCGGCCGGCGCGCGCGTATTGTTTCAGTGGCGCTGGATCTTCTCGAGACCGCCTACATCAAGGCCGGGTCCGCGTTGCGGCAGTTCGAATATCTGTTTCGCGAAACGTCGGAGAAGCTTGAGAGCGAGCGGTCACTGTTTACCGGCGTGAAATCCGTCGCGGCCGAGGACAACTGGTCGAATGGCGGGGTCGTGGTCATCCGCTCCGACCGGGCGTACCCGGCCACTATTCGCAGCATCATCGCATCCGTGGAAGGAGAACCCTGACATGTGCACACCCCTTATCGGCGGTATCATCACGGGCATCGGCAGCCTGGTCAGCGCGCGCAGCCGGGCCGCCGCGGCGCGCTCGCAGGCACAGTTTCATGAGCGGCAGGCGGCGATGGAGCGCCAGCGCGGCGCCTTCGAGGGCGCGCGGGCGAGCGACAAGGCGCGACGGCTCCAGGGCCGGCAGGTGGCGAACTACGCGGCGTCCGGCGTGCAGCTCTCCGGCAGCCCGGGCAATGTCATCGACGACAGCGCCGCAGAGGCGGCGCTGGATATCGGTGCCATCCGCCAGGGAGCGGAGGTCCGCGCTTCAAACGAACTGTTCAGTGCACGGCAGAGCCGCGAAAGGGCACGATCGATTATGGCTGCGGCGCCGTTCGGCTTCGCGGCGCCTCTGATCGAGGGCGTAGCAGCGATCAAATAACGACGGGTGACATATGCCACGCATACCGATTTATACGGCACAGCGGACGCTCGACACGGATCGTGGCGGGATGCCGCGCGTGCAGGCCAACGACCATGTCGGAAAGGCCCTTCAGGGGCTGGGACGAACCATCGCTTCGCTGCCTCGGCGGGAGACGGAAAAAGACCGTAACAGCAACACACCGCAAAATCGGCGGGAACAACGCCGGCACGCCCGCGAGTCGTTCAGCATGGTCCGCACCGTACTGGATGCGCAAACTGCACTGAAGAGGGGCCTCATCGCGCGCCGTGAGACCATCGACGCAGATGGTGCGGGCTTCTACGAGACCTACAACAAGGAGGTCGTGGAGCCGGAACTCGCCAAGGCCGTGGCTGCTTTTCCGCCGGAGGAACAACCGGCGGTCAGGGACATGATTCTTGCCCGCGCCGAACCGGTTTTGCAGCGGGCCGCGGAAACCGAGCGCAACCAGTCGATCGGCTTCTACGAGGCCGAGACCGTTCGCCTGGCGGCGGGTATCCTGGACGATGTCGACCTCTCCATGGAGAGCTTCGTCAACGCTCGGGAAGAGCTTGGCGAACTGCTCGGCCTTTCCGTGCTGCCGACGGATCACGTCCGGAATCTGGCGAAGCAGTTCGACAAGGAGCTTGCCTGGACCGCCGCTTCGCGCATTGCCGGGCAGGATCCGGAACGGCTCATGGACGGCATGCTCGGAACTAGGTTCGTTGCCGACGACAACGGAACCGACACCGGCGGGGAGGGCGGTCCGAGCCCGCTTACCAGGCCGCGCGCTATCGCGCGGTTACTGACCGGCGGCGATGAAGCTGCGCGCGTGATCGAACGGTTCATGCTCAAGGCTTTCGGACAGCCCGATACGGCAACGCAGGCAGGCGACATGACGCTGGCGACGGCGGCTTACCTTGATCGGGACCTTGCCTATCGGTTGGGCGATTGGGCAACGGCCACCACCAAGCCCCGACGCGGCGACCTCGTATTGCTGCCGGAAGGCGGTATCGGCCTGTTCGACCGGCCCGCCGATGGGGACCGTTCGCTTGTCCTGACCGCCGACGGGGGCGGCGCACCCGCGCTTCAGACTTACGACCGGCAAGTGCTGGAGTTTCGCCGCGTGCGCAAAGTCCCTTCGGACGAATTGGCTCAAATGGCCAGGGCAGCGCGCGCGGCTTTTGGATTGCAGGAGAGTGTGGCGATCACCGAGCCCGATCCGAGATTTGCCGCCCTGTCGCTTGCCGAACGTCTGACCTTGCTGGCTGCACTGGACGACCGCCTAAACGGATCGCTTGCCGCGGGTTCAAGTGCCGATGAACCGTACCGAAATGCAGGCGCTGCAGACGACGGCTGGAAAGACATCGAAAACGGCATGCGCATCCGGAGAAAAGACTAGTGCCCACATTCGAAATCGAAACGCCGGGCGGACGCTTCGAAGTCGACGCGGCTGACCATGAGAAGGCCGTCGCGGCGCTGCGTCGTTATGTGCGGTCTTCCACCGGATACACGGGTTACGTGCTGCCAATTCGAAAAGACAGCCTTGGCGAGGTGTCCTTGGCCGTACCCCGCCTATTGTCGGACATATGGGCCGGAGCCAAGGATGCCATAACGCTACCCGGTGATGTCGCAAGGGGCCGCTACAACCTGCCCATGCTCGATGAACCGGGCATTGCGGAAGACGACGCCGGCAACGTATACAGACACGGAAAGATTGTCGGCAACCGAACTGCAAATGAGCGGAGTTTTCTGGATCGCGCGATTGGTCTGGGCGGGATGGCCGTCGGGACTGGAACAGGGCTCACGGCAACACAGGGCGCCCGGCGCGCTTTGGATCCTTCTGTCCTGAGGTCTGGCGGTGGCGGGCGGCGTATACCGTTCCATAGAAGATCAACATCGTCGCCAAAGGAGTTTTCGGAAGAAATTGCCTCCGTCCTTGAAACCGGAATCTCTTCTAGAGGCAGACTGTTTCGAGAGGATCTTGGAGAAATTACAATTGATCTGGGAGTGCCGGGAGACCCAAAGAAGCGATTTCAGGGTGGTTGGGGCCTGAGTCACATAAAAGACAAGCGAACAGCTGAAGGTCTTGATGGAACAGCGTTTGTAGGCAAATTGCTCCCACAAATACTATCTAAGGGTAAGCTGAGTTTTGAGAGATCGGGTAGGGGCAGACGCAATGCTGTACTCGACTTTGGTGATTACCAAGCCAACTTAAGGTTGGAGAGACACGGACGCCGCGAAACGTGGCTTTTAACTGGATTTCAAAAGGTTGATTTGCCCCGGTGAATGCCAGATGCATTAACACCTGATAATCTACGCACTTCAGAACCCCCCATATGGGATAACTGCAGTGGGAGCGGGGCTACAAACAATATAGCCACAAGACGGTCCGCAAGAAATGCCAATTTGAAAGAAAATAAGCTCCGGGGTGGACGGCCTCCCACCAGCAGGACCGGTTTCCTGCTCATCGCCATCGACATACCCATAACCCGGTCACGTATGAAGATAGCCGTGTGCCGACAAATTTGAGCCGGAGCCAAGTATAAAATAGCGCTTTTTGCCGACGCATTCCATGCCAATATTGAAACGCCGAAAATAAACCACCCGCTAATTAGGTGGGACGGGGCATAGCCCCTGCTGCATCAGCACTTCGAGAGTGGCGCTTTAGCCTACGTCCAAACGAAGGTTACTCCGTTTCCCGACGGGGTGCTCGGCTAACCCATGGGGTGCACACCGTCCCGTTCGCAACATAGGAATTGAAGAGCAGGCGGTCAATGCACTTAAAGATTGAAAGAAGAAAATCAAATTCCAGTAGATTTGTGAGAGTGAGCCCCAGGTGCAAGCCCGGCACCGACCGAAGTCCCTTTCGCGTACGGATTGGGTAGGGCCCGCGAACATATAGTCACAAAATGTGAGGCCATCAAACCGACTTCGCGACTCAATTCGATGCGCTGGTTGCCCGCAAATTAGGTGGGACGGAGGAAGAGCTAGGTTGCGTCGCCGTATAACGACGCTTCAACAAACGTCCAAACAGATATTACGCCGTTTCCCGTATAGGTACTCACCGTCCCGCGATCAAAGTAGAGATTGCGCAGAAAAAGGTCAATGCACCAAAGGGTTGAGATTCGATTTCGGAGCTTTGTCGATTTGGGAAAACAATAAGCTCCGGGATGGTCAGCTATCCATCGGCAACACCCGAGTATGTTGCCCTTTTAGTCAATCCCATACTTGAATCTCGGATATGAGAAATCTGTTGCTGGATTAAGCCGGAGCCGGCATCACCATAGACCCTTTTGTTGAGCGATACCATGCCAGCAAAGGCCGCCCGGTGAAAGCCAGGCGCATGAGCACATGGCAATCTACGCACCGCAGAACCCCCCATATGGGATAGCTGCGATGGGAGCGGGTGGCCCCGATGCGTCACAGGAATAGCCTTTCCCTGTGGGCTACGCACCCTGACCCCCCGGTATAGGATGCCAGGGTGGGAGCGGCGCCGGGTGCAATTTAGAAGGGAAAATGTTGTTGAGAAATACCATTATGGAGAGCAGGTGGGAGCTTCGCGATCGGGGCCGGCAGAGCATGTTTTGCGGGTGTTCGATGATGATAGGACAAATGTGCAAAGGCGGTCGCAAAACGCTGGTGGCCCGGTGAACCGCAGAAGTGGTGTGCCCCTGCGGCCTACGCACAAAAGCTTCCTTTTTCCAGAAGACAGATGTGGGAGCGGGAAACTCCGGGATGGTCAGCTATCCATCAGCAGAACCCGGGTGATCTGCTCTCTTTCGTCCTGCCGCACATATTGTCCCGGATACGGCAGGCGTCGCTGAGTTAAGCCGGAGAATGACATCACAAGTCCGAACGCGGCTTGCGAACCCATGTGACCTTCGGTGGACCGGCCAGCTTCGTTCCTGCGCCGGATCTACGCACGCACGCCTCCCGGTACTGCGCGTGTGTGGGAGCGAAGGCCGGCAGAGACTTACGTCGTATCGGGTCGGATTTCAAGTTATGCGTGTATTGCGGCGCGTTGGCCGTTTTCTAGCACCATGTCGGGCGGCCGACAGGCGCGGTTGCCCGGAGCAGATTTATCCAGGTGAGGGCTGTGCCTTGTGGCAGCCCTCTTTCGTTCAACAGAGGTCAATATGACAATTTCAACGACGACCAACCGCGTCCGCGCGGCGGGCGACGGCAGCACGACGGTGTTTGCCTTTCCCTATTACTTCGAGGATGCGGGCCACCTTTCGGTCTATCTGACGAATGCCGGCGGGGCGGAAACGCTGCAGACCATTTCGACGCACTACACCGTTTCGGGCGCGGGGAATGGCGGCGGCGGATCGGTGACCTTCATTGCCGCGCCGGCGGCGACGGAGACCGTGACGATTATCCGCAACGAGCCGCTGACTCAAGGAACCGATGCCGACGATGTCGGTACCTTCCGCGAGCAGGCGTTCGAAAGCCAGTTCGACCGCCATGCGCGCCAGGCGCAGCGCCTGCAGGAGCAGCTCGACCGGGCGGTCAAGATGAAGAAATCCTCGGCCAACGGCGGGTTCGACTTTCCCGAGCCAAGCGCTGACGCTTTTGTTGGGTGGAGCACCGGTGCGACGGCTTTGGAAAACAAGACGGTTGCCGCGCTTGGTGCGGTCGAGGTCGTCGACGAGGACCATATGTCCTCCGACAGCGCCACGAAGGTTCCGAGCCAACAGAGTGTTAAGGCGTATGTTGACACGGAGATAAGCGGCCTTTCAGCCGTTTACCAGCCGCTCGACGCCGATCTGACGAAGATTGCCGGCCTTGCGAGCGCGGATGGCAATTTCATTGTTGGAAGCGCGACGGGATGGGTCGTTGAGAGCGGCGCGACTGTTCGCAGTTCGCTCGGTCTTGGCACCACAGACACGCCCGAATTTTCGGACATCACCCTTGGCAGATGGACCAAGGTCTTCAACGAGACATATGATCTGTTCTCAAATGTCGTGGCTTCGTCGATTTATCTCAATGGGACAATCGCCGACATCGCGACCGGTAAGGAACTCCATGGCATCAGCGTTCGGCCAACTCTTTCCGACGTTTCTGGCACGGGCATTTTCAAGGCCGTCGATTTTGATGTTCTGGTCACCGCGTCAGACGCCGGGGCCAATGTCTACGGCGCGATAGGTGCGATAACAATCGGCGGCGCGGGGGCCGCCAAGGGCCTCACTGGCAGAGCGATCTCTGCAAGCGGCCACACTGGCAGCCTCACCGGCATTGTGGCCGGCGTTAACGCCTTGTCTACATCAGGAACTTGCCAGGCTCTGCAGCTTTCCAACCAAACCGGCGCCGGCGCATCGATTGATTACATTATCGGCGCCAACAGCAACGACGGGAATGACGTTGACGCGGCGCGCGGTGTCTATTTCAATCCTGAGCATGTCTTCACCGTTGGCATTTATACGGCAAGGCTGAATGCATCTCCGGGCGGCGCGGACTTCATACGCCTGGAGAACTCGGCGGAAAGTGTCGTTTATAAGGTCACTGAGGGCGGCGTGTCGCGCGGTGCGGGCGGCTCAGCATCTGGGCCGGGAATGTCATTTGCAACGGATACGAATACCGGTGTGTTTCTGCAAGCCGCAGATGTCCTTGGCTTGACGACGGGTGGAACGCAGCGCGTTCGCGTTGACAGCAATGGCATGCAGGTGAACACGACAGACGGTGCGTCGAGCAATGGTGAAGACTTTACCGTACAAGGCTTCATGGTTGCAGGCGATCGTGGGCAAACCAACCCGGCAATCATTATGGGCAACGTCGGCGGTGGCGCGGTTGTTGGCGCACTAACCAACCATGATCTGGTGCTACGAGCGAACAACGCTGCGGTCCTCACGGCGAAAACGGACGGGCGACTGCAGTTGAACAATGCCGGGGCGTTCGAAGCCAACGGTTCCGTCTCGGTTTCGCTTACAAGTGTTGGGCCATCTGGCGCGAGCACTACGGTGCAGGAATGGCTTGAAATTCTCAACAACGGCGGCACTGCCCGCTATATTCCCTGTTTCTAGGAGCGATTATGAAAGTGAAGGTTGATGAACAGCTTACGGATATTTTCGGCAATCCAGCAGTGGATGAGAAAAAGGAGCCGATCACATTCAAGCAGGTTGCCATAACGGCGCTTCTGTACAAGGACCCGGCACCGACGCCGCAAGTCGCCCAGATACAAGAGACAAATGTTTACGACCGATACAAGCTGGCGAATGCCATCGTGACGGCAACGGGAGAGGTCAATATGAAGATCGAAGAAGCGGCGCTTCTGAAGAAGCACGCGGAAAACTGCCGGCTCCTTACCGTGGTCGCGCAAGGTTGGCTGATAAAGCAGATTGAATCCTCAGAGTAGCGCAATTCTGCCTTGCGCTGCCAACGCCCCGTTGCTATGGCGCGATATGGCCAAACCATGGGCAGATATCAGCCAGGATGTACTGCCGGAGCTTCCGGCAATGTTGGGCTACGAGGAGCGTCAGTTTCTATATTGGCTCGGTGCTCGGAGTGAAGGCCGAACGATTATCGATCTAGGCACGTTTCTGGGTGCGTCAGCGGCATGTATTGCTGACGGCGCTCAAGCAGCTGGCAGCGACTCGCGGGTCATCAGTTATGATCTGTTTTTATACGGGCCATGGTGTGAGCCGTACAAGTCGCGCATGGACGGCTTCAATGGCAAAGATGTTTTCTCTTGGGTCGAGAACGCGCTTTCGCCTTGGGGTGATCGTATAGGACTTGTCAAACGTGACATCACGACGCAGCGGTGGATCGGCAATGAGGTTGAAGCCCTATTCGTCGATTTCACACAGAACTGGGATCACCACAATCACGTTTGCAGGCATTTCCTTCCTCACCTGAAGGTCGGAGGAATTCTCGCCCATCAGGACTATGTGCATGTCTTGTGCTATTGGCTGCATATTTTCATGGAACGGTTCGCTGATCATTTCGAGGTGCTATCGAGGCGCATAGAGTACAGCACCGCAGCTTGGATATTGCGCGATAGACTGCCGCCTGAGGCGTTTGAGCCATTGAACAAACAGATGACAGTGCCGGAGATGATGGACCTCCTGGCGAGCTCCATCACTCGATATGATGGCGTTTGGCGCGCGTTAATCGAGTTGTCCCGTGTCCGGTTCATTTTGCATGCATATGGGGTGGATGCGGCCAGAGCAGAGTTGAAGGTCTGGCAGGATCGAAACGGCATGCACGAGTCCGCGCAGCCGCACTTTGAAGTTTTGAAGCAGGAAATTGAAGACTGGCCGCCAACCGGTGATCCGTATGCCGGCTATTTCATGACCCGCTGACCAAACAGCACTAAACCAAACAGGAAATCCAATGAACCGCAAAGCTCTATGCGGCGCTGCGTCGTCATGAGAGCCGTCTTTGCGACATCACTCTCTCACCAGCAGGTAAGAGGAATCCAGGCATTCTCGATGCCTTTGCAACCCATGGCGACGGGCGGGGTAAGACACTCGCCCATGCATTGACCACAGCCTATCACGAAACGGCGCGACGCCGGTTGAAGCACGCACGCTACGCGCACCCGAGCCGCCATATGGCCATTGCTACAATGGCAGGGGTCAGGTCCAGCTCACCTGGAAGCGGAACCATCGGCTCTCCTGCAAGGATGCCGGTGTGTACCTGATCAGATATCTCGACAAGGCGCTCGATCCCGTCCTGGGCGCTCGCATTCTCATAAAAGGCCTCCTTGATGGCCGCTGGATTTGCAAGGGGTTCGGCATCCGGCACTATCTGCCGGACGCCGGCAAGGATGATCTGCGCAATGCAAGCGGATGCCGATCATTTGTCAGCTTCGATCACAGAGCATCAGACAGACGAAAATAAACTGTCGCAGCATATCCGCCTGATGCACTAAGAAAGGTGCGTGCTATAGCATTGCTCGTGAAACACGCCAAAGACATTGAGTGACCATAAAGTGGTCTGGTGCTTAAGTTGAGGGATTTCTTTGCGATACGATACCGTGGCATTCTAGAGTAACGCCGTCAGCAAATCGGCCCATTCCCAAGGGATGGTTCAAATGGTTCGTCAACCAAGCGGCGTGTTTGTATTTGAGTTCAATTCAAAATGGTGTAGACGGCTTTGAATTGGTAAAGCGTGTGGTGCCCGACCAAAGTGAAATGCTACCTCATCAATCTTGAACGGTCCGCTGACAGGCTGGATTGGTTTGTGTCCAACAACGCGTTCCCCAACTGGGAGATCGTGCGCGTGGGAGCCGTTGACGGCACTACCTTGGAAGCTGCAAATCGGGCAAGTCTGTTGAAGCAGAAGAAAAGCGATTATCCGATGCCCGCCGGCGTGCTCGGCTGTTTTCTCAGTCATCGAAGAGCCTGGAGCCGGATGCTTGAGGCCGGAGACGAATGGGCATTCGTGACCGAAGATGACGCCCATATCTCGAAAAGCGCCATGCAGTTGTTTTCCAACAGCGACTGGCTGCCTGACGATGCCGATATCGTCAAGGCGGAGACGACCCGTGGCAATACCGAGGTTTCGGCTGATTCACGACCTGCAAAGGGAGGTTTCAGGCTCCGAAATTTGAAAGCCGCCCACCGCGGTACGGCCGGATATTTCCTGTCCAGGAAAGCGGCGGCGCGCCTGTTGAAGCTTACTGAAGATTATTGCGATCCGATCGACGAAGTGCTCTTTAACCCGGAGTTGGGCCTGACGGGCAAGTTGAATATCCTGCAGCTCGACCCCGCCATATCGGTACAGGATGTGTTCGCCAAGCGCTCAAGTGGATTACAGCCGACAATACGGCATTCCATTCCGAAACAGAAAAACCGAATGCCTTTCGGGCCCGCGAAAATCGAGCGGGAGTTTTTCCGGGTTTACCGCAAATCCGTGCGGCCGAGGCTCCTTACGTGGATGCGCAAATCATCCTTCGGACAAATCGCGCACGCAGATGACTAGGATCGGAGGCTATTGCCGTAAAAATCGCGGCACTATCTTCTTCAGTCTCGTCCTAATCGGCCGAATATAGTGCGCATTTCCGTCCGTGCGCCGGCGGGGCGACGGGAGATGTCCGCCAAGCAGAGACTGCATCAACTGGCGATTGGTGCACAGATGTGCCGCAAGGCGTGAGAAACCGGAGGGAAAGCCGTCTTTTGTGTCCGTGTAATAAAGATTGGCAGCATTGCCCAGCGACAGCAGGTCAATGAGCGAGAGTTCCGCTGCGTTCCTTATTTCCTTTGCAGTCGCGTATGATTCCCGATCGTGGAGTGGTCGAGAATTCGTGTCCGGTAATTTTGCGATGGTAAATACATCACACCGCGCGAAATAGGATTGTGCGTGTTCGACGACAGCAGGATTGTCGCTGCAGATCAGAAGTTTTCGCCCGGCGGTCTTCCGGGCGATCTTGCCGAACAGGAACGTGTAGTCGGTTTCATAGTCGGTATTGCGGATGTGGGCGGCATCGTAGCCATCGCCGATATTCGCGAGGACGGCTCCCACTCGTTCGGCAAGGTGCTTCGACAGTCTCAGCCTGCTGAGAAGCCGAAATGAATCTGTACCGCCACCGCACTGCTCGTGCACAAGCACGCTTTCATCATAGGATCGCGAAAGATCAAAACGAAGCCTCCGCCCGGTGACATCGTCTACGAAGTTGCAATCCTGGCGATACTCAGAACGGTACCCACGCAGCCGGCCATATAGCTCGGGTGGGTAACAGCTTGAACGGTTGAGTAAATCCATGACGTCATCCGCAGCGTCAAACCTTACCAGTGCGGATTGATCGATGGGAGAAAAGAAGAAAGAAAAATCATCGCCCAGGCAGGTTTGCCTGGTGTCTACGACAAGTGACCGGGCAAATCGTTCGGCATAGTCCCAGCATATCGCAATCTGACACAGAAGGTCGTTCAATCCCCCTTTTGGGCGGCAAAGGACATATTTTTTCACCGAAGAGTATTCCTTTTGCGCCGATCCAGACAGTTCGCGGCATCTGTTGGAACTCGACGCCTTTACTTGAGCCCTATGATGCAAACAAGTCGAATGTTACAAACCAGACGGCATGTTCAGACGCAACCCGTACGCAACTCAGAGGCAAAAAACACGTCTGAAATTGTGAACATGGACCTACCGATGGGATTGTTTGTTTGTCGAAACGTGTTCTGCTGACATTTGCCGATAACGGACTTCGTGCCAACCTCCAGCGCCTGGAGAGACAAGCTGTCGAAATGGACGTGTTCGATCGTGTTTTCATACGAACCGAAGATGATTTGTCCGCGAACTTTCGAAGAGAATTCAAAGACAAGCTTGTGACCGGCACACGCG
Source organism: Allohoeflea poritis (assembly GCF_027889715.1). Taxonomy (GTDB): domain Bacteria; phylum Pseudomonadota; class Alphaproteobacteria; order Rhizobiales; family Rhizobiaceae; genus Hoeflea_A; species Hoeflea_A poritis. The sequence goes on along the minus strand of NZ_JAPJZH010000001.1, from coordinate 268,779 downwards.
GATACGGATATTGGAGCTGGAAGCCGCAGATCATACTGCAGACATTTGATGAAATGGATGAGGGGGACGCGCTTTTGTATCTGGACGCCGGGTGCCACCTCAATGCCCACGGCAGAAAGCGCATGCAGGATTATTTCGAACGCGTAAACGCCGCTTCATCGGGTATTCTGGCATTTCAAGCCATTCCACCCGGTGGTCCGCTGCTGCGTGACGAGGTAAAATTCAACAAACTAATGGAGGCGGTCTGGACAAAAGGCGATCTCATCGATCATTTCGGGGTACGAGACAATGAAGATGTGCTCAATACACCCTCCATCGCGTCCGGTGCCATTTTTTTTCGCAAGTGCCCCGCATCGGTCGCCCTGGTGAGCAAGTGGCGTTCGGTTTTTTCGCAGGATTTCAGCCTTGTCGATGACACGCCGTCCAGATCACCGAACTATCCGGATTTTATCGAGCATCGCCACGACCAGGCCTGCTTCTCGATTCTCTGCAAACTGGCTGAAGTGGACAGGATATCCGTTTATGAGACCTGGTATCCGAAGCCGGCGTCATCCGAAGATGGCAGCGATGGCGTGGACTGGGAAGCACTGCGTGACTATCCGATTCACGCAAAGAGGGATAAACCGCGCAGCCGCATGTCAAGGCGGCGCATTTCCATTCGCAAGCGCTTGTCGGCACTGTCAGGCTACCTGACCAATTCATCGAACAGATAAGGGGTAAAGCCCTTACGTCTTTCCCGCGCGCTTGCGCGGGCTACAATCCAACCAACGGACAGTCTAATGATCCGCAAGGCATTCTACGCGGCGCTGCGGCGCCGTTCGAGTGGCGTGTTTGGCACGTCTTTGTCACACCAGCAGGTGAGGGGAATCGAGGGCATTCTCGATGCCTTTGCAACCCATGGCGACGGGCGGGGCAAGACACTCGCCTATGCATTGGCCACAGCCTATCACGAAACGGCGCGGCGAATGGTGCCGGTACGCGAGACGCTTGCGAAGGACGACGAGACGGCGCGACGCCGGTTGAAGCACGCACGCTACGCGCAGCCCGAGCCGCCATATGGCCATTGTTACTATGGCAGGGGCCAGGTCCAGCTCACCTGGAAGCGGAACTATCGGCGCTCCAGCAAGGATGCCGGTGTGGACCTGGTCAGATATCCCGACAAGGCGCTCGATCCCGTTCTGGGCGCTCGCATTCTCATAAAAGGCCTCCTTGATGGCCGCTGGAATGGCAAGGGGTTCGGCATCCAGCACTATCTGCCGGACACCGGCAAGGACGATCTGCGCAACGCAAGGCGTACCGTCAATATCACCGACAAATGGGACCTGATTGCCGGGTATTACCGTTCGTTTCTGGCCGCTATCGAGGAGGCGGGCGGTGTTCCAAAACGCCCCCTCAACAGCGTTCCGGTTCCAAAGCCGAAGCAATCGGAGAGCGAGGAATCCACAACCGAAGCCGCTACTCCATTCACAGACAAATCCGTGTCTCCGGCTTCGGGGGGCGTGGTTTTGGAGGCCCTGATAAAGCTCCTGTCACGGATCTTTGGAGGAAAGTCATGAACTCAAAATATATCAAGCTGAGATCGCTCAGCTGGTGGACCGGCTTTGCTGCTGTTGCTTGCGGAACAGTCATTGCCGCGGGCAGCGAGGTCGCGATGCTTACACCGGCCGCCAACATCCTTTCCAGAATGACTGAAGTTCCGCCTGCGGCAATGATCACGTTCGGCCTGGGACTGATCGGTCTGCGCGGCAAGGATGGTTGAAATGGGCTGGTTGGTGAAAACGCTTCTAGGTTGGCTGACCGGCGGTACGCTTGATCGCGTTCTCGACACTGTTGACCACAAGGTGAACAACGAAACTGAGCGCGAGAGGATCAAGGCAAGTATTGTCGAGACGCAGCTGAAGGTGCAGGCCAACCTGCTGGTCAGCCGCACCTGGTGGTTTCAGCTGTTCTTTGTCATCCCGCTCGGTATGTGGTTCTCGGCGGTCGTCGCCGACAGCCTGTTTCACTTCGAGTGGAACGTGGCGGCACTGCCGGCACCGCTCGACCAATGGGCCGGCTGGATCATCTCGTCTTTGTTCCTCGTGGACGGCGGCAAAGCGCTGATTGGGAGGTTCACGCGATGACAAAGCGCGATGTAAACGCTCGATGGGCCCTGTTTGCCCTGTTTCTTCCGTTGATCGGTTACATGTTGTCCATAGGTTCCGCTTTGTCGCAGGAGCACAATCCGATCCTGGCGGCACCGCTTCCTGTTTGCGGGCTCGACAACAAGGCGTTCGAAGGGCTGATTGAGCAGCTTGAACTGAATCGGGTGTGGCGCGGCCGGCATGAGAACGGTGAAGGCGCACTGGAACTGACCACCAACAGAAAAGGCCAATGGTTGCTTTTGTACCGTTCGATGGACAGTCAGGATAGAAAACTCGTCTGTGTTGTCGCGCGAGGCAGCGATAGTCGTGAATGGTTCGGAAGGCCGGTCTGATGGCTGACGGCATAAAACCGTCAGGACTGCCCTGGAGCACACTTTTGGGGGTATGTACGGTCGCGGCCAGCCTGGTTGCCGGATATGCGACATTGAAAAGCAACGTGTCTGCCAATGCGACCGATATTGGCGAGGTCGAAGAAAGCGTTGACCGGCTTGAGCAACGTTCGGCGGATATCCGTGAGCGCCTCAAGGCGATCGAGGTCATTCAACAACAGCAGAATGAAACACTCAGGCGGATATTGCGGGCAGTAGAGCAGTAGACGCCTTTAGACCAAACGGTGGCTGGCACAGGCAACTCAAAGTCCCCGAAAGCTGCGGCTTGGCCGGCCGAAAAAGCAACGGGGGTAGAACGGAAAGGTGTTTGTGGCGAAGTAAACATATTTGCCATTCAGCATGCCGCCATTGCACTGGTCGAGCGTTCCGGCGCCGCCGACATAGACCCAGTCTTCGACGTAGCTGCCGTCATATTTTCCGCCAGGTCCGGAAGGGCGGGTACCGCTTTTCAGCCGATAACCTGACTTGGCACGCCCGCCGACATAATGGATCTCGAACCCGTCCGCGGCATACCCCACCTGCGTGCCGCCCCTGGTCTTGAGCGCGCTGATCGGCTTGCCGTGGTAGTGATAGGTTCCGCGGTTGTCGACATGGGCGTTGGCGGAATCGATCCCGAGCGTGCGTGCCGATCCCATGCCTTCCAGATTCCAGCCGGAGCTTCTGTCGCGGCTGTGGCCGCGCGGTGAGCGCGGGTCCCAGTAGTCCGCCGTTCCCGGGCGGATCAGCACGCCATTCAGCGCGATGCCGATCGCACCCGGGCCCGCACCGCGCGCACGGTTCGTTTTCCTTGGCGAGGCCGTTACGCAAACATTAATGTTTTGCGGCCGGATCCTGTGCGGATTGCCGCGGTTAGGAAAACTGCCGGTGGTGTGATTTGGAATGGAATTAGAGCGGATGCAGATCTGATTGCCCCGTTCGCTGATTTCCACCCAGTTGCTTGCAGCGGTCGCGTAACCGGCAACGGCCGCCATGCCCGCGCCTGCCACCAAAATCAGAAATCTCTTTGCCATGGCTCCCTCTCCAAAGACATCCCGCGCGATAACGCGATCCGGATGTCATTCTGGGTAACGCTGCATGGCGTGCGGGTTACGACCCGATTACATATCGGTAATTATTTTGGAGTTGCGGCGGGACGCTGGCTTCAGCGCGCCAGGATCATCGTCCAGAAGGGACGGTTTCCCGAAGCTGGATCACGCGCCACGGCAACGCCGGCGCGGCTGAAATTGCCCAACATGTTGCGCCGATGACCGCGCGATCCCTGCCACGACGCAACGACAGAGGCGACGTTGGGTTGACCGCGCGCCACATTTTCCGCCGCGGCGCCGCGAATGCCGTGATTTCTCAATCGTGCCTGAAACCGGCTGTGGTTCAGCCGGCCTGACCTAGCCATGGACAGCGAATGTTCGAGCGCTGCCCGGCCGAGCGCGGAATCGCTCTGGAGAGCGCCACGCCCGTTGGCTTTGCGAAAGGCATTGACGCTGCGCAAAGCCTGCCCGGTAACGATGTTCCCGTTTGCTGCCTCCGCCGGGGTTGAAATGAGCCCGCCAAGTACCGCGACAACAAGAGCGCCACCACTTCCGGACAAGAATGTGCGCCGGTGGATCATTTCAATTTCAACTCTGGCCGCGCGCTGCTTATTCTTCACCATCTCGCGCCTCATCCTGAAGTGTTTCGATGCGGAGCGACTGCTCTCACACTTTGCGAAAAGGGCCGCGCCCGCCCAGCAAACGGCCGATGCGCTCCACGTCATCGCGTTCGTGATTCAGATAGTCGGCGACGGCGTTCCGCAATCCCGGATGCGTGATATAGTGGGCGGAACGGGTCGTCACCGGCATATAGCCGCGCGATAGCTTGTGCTCGCCCTGTGCGCCGGCCTCGACGGTCTGCAATCCTCGTGCAATGGCGAAATCGATCGCCTGATGATAGCACACTTCAAAATGCAAAAACGGATGATCTTCGATACATCCCCAATGCCGGCCGAAAAGCGTATCGGATCCGATGAAATTGATGGCGCCCGCGACATAACGGCTTCCGCGCCGCGCCATGATGAGCAGGATATCCCGGGACATAGTCTCCGAAATGCGCAAAAAGAAATCCCTGTTCAGATAGGGGCGACCCCATTTTCTGGAACCTGTGTCCATGTAGAACGCGTAGAAGCTGTCCCAAACAGCCTCGTTAAGGTCTGAGCCGGTAAGCCAGTCGATGGTTATGTCGTTCTCCAGTGCGCCCCGGCGTTCCCGTTTCAGCGCTTTTCGCTTTCTGGACGCGAGCGTGGCGAGAAAATCGGCATAACTCTCGTAACCGTCATTGCGAAAATGAAACTGCTGATCCGTACGCTCCAGATATCCGGCCTCGGAAAAGTGTTCCATTTCACTTTCGGGCACAAAGGTCACATGCGCGGAGGAAAGAGACAGCCTGTCCGTCAGCGTTCGCAGCCCATCCGCAAGGGCCGATCGAACGACATCCCCCTGATTTTCTCTTGTAAACAGGAGGCGGGGGCCTGTTGCCGGCGTGAAGGGAATCGATGCCTGGAGTTTCGGATAGTAGCTGCCACCAGCCCGCTCGAACGCATCGGCCCATCCGTGATCGAAAACATATTCCCCCTGGCTGTGGCTCTTGACGTAGCAGGGCAGGGCGCCGAGCAATGTGCCCGATGCTGATTCCAGCAGAAGATGTTGTCCCAGCCACCCGGTCTGTGCGGTCGCGCATCCGGCAAATTCCAATGCAGACAGATAGTCATAGCTGACAAAAGGGTTGTAGGGCTGCCCCTCCGTCGACCGTGCATATTGCAGCCGCGACCACTGAAGCTGGTCTATGTCATTGAATGAATTGACAACCCTTATACGGAACTCGTCGATATCACCACAATCGGCCGTCTGATCAACGATGTCCTTCGGGTTAGTCATTCGCCTTATCTAAAGCCTCCGATCCGGCTGACAAGTCCATCGGATCGAAGCCTTCAAAGGTTATCTGATCTGTATGTTCGGCCGCGATTTTTTCCGAGGCCGCATCTCTCACTGTCCAGGAGATAACCGTCAGGCCTTTGTCGCGCGCCAGCGTTATGAAGTCGCTTGGCACATGATCGACACAAAACGAAATGAAACTGATCGGCAGTTTCAGAGCTGCTTCGTTTTTCCGTCTTTCCGCCTCATTGAACTCGGCCGCTACCAGTCCGATCGGCCACTTGGTGCCGCTGTCCGCCAGCGCCTCAAGCAATGCCGTGTCAAAGGACATCAGAACAACTGCCCCATCATAGCCCTCCAGGTCATGAAGAACCGCATTGGTAAAGGCTTCGATATCCTCCGGTGCGGGTGACTTGATTTCGACAACCAGTCCGACCCTACCGCCAACCTGTTCCAGCAACTGGCGAAATGTTGGCACACTGTCCTTGGTTCCGCCGATATGCAGGGCGGTCAGCGCTTCTGCCGTCATCTCCCGCACTGTGCCATCCACGCCGCAAAGCCTCTTTGTGTCGTAGTCGTGAAAGACAATGGCAACGTCATCCGACGAAAGCTGCAGATCGCACTCGATCGGAAAGTCCGCGTCGATTGCGCGTGCAAAGGCGGATGGCGTGTTCTCCCAAACAGCATTGTTCATGTCGTGATAGCCGCGATGGGCGATCGGCCTCTTCGTGATCCAACGATGCGGCATCTTCCTCTAATCCCGGCCGATTGCGAAAATGGCGTCCACCTCTACGGACGCGTTGAGCGGAAGCGCTGCCATGCCGACGGCCGCCCTGGCGTGTATGCCGCGTTCGCCCAGCACGTCGACAAGAAGATCCGACGCACCGTTGATGACCAGATGCTGCTTGTCGAAGCCGGGCGCTGACGCAACAAAGCCCTGGATTTTTGCCAATCGCCCGATCCCCTCAAGGTCGCCGCCGAGCGCCGACTTGGCCTGTGCCAGAATGTTGATGGCACACAGCCGTGCGGCTTCCTGCCCCCTCTCTATGTCTGCGTCACTTGCCAGGTGCCCGGTTTGCATGACAGTTCCGCCTTGCAGCGGCAACTGCCCGGAAATGTACAGCGTCGTGCCGACAATGGTGTAGGGAACATAGTTTGCGGCCGGCGCCGCGGCTTCAGGCAATTCTATGCCAAGCGCAGCAAGGCGTGAGGCGATCGTCTCCGACATCTTTGAACTCCGTTAATGTCTTGACTAATAATATCGGGCCTGCGAGGCGTTGAGAGTCGATATTGGCGGCGTCTCAACATTTCGTCGCATTGCCTCGTAACATGGTGCATTGAGCAGCGGAAGGAAATGTCGGTTGCGACAGTTATTTGGAACAATTGCATTGCTCATTTTAGGGCTGGTTCTGGCGGGAAAGGCCCATGCCGGCGCGGCGGAATCGCTTGTTTCCCACCGCGCGGTTTATGATCTCGAGTTGCAGGACGCGTCGGAACGGTCCGGGATCGAATCCATGTTCGGACGCATGGTTTACGAATTCAATGGTTCCGCCTGCTCGGGCTACACGGTCGGCTTCCGGTTCGTAACACAAGTCGATACCGGCAATGCGGTGCGTCTGACCGATCAGCAAACCACGACTTATGAGAATGTCGAAGAAAAGACCTTTCGTTTCATCACCAAATCATATGTGAATCAGAAGCTTGATCTCGAAGTGCGTGGAAGCGCCAAGGCGGACGGCCGGGGAACATCGGTCGACCTGACGATACCGAGACGGGCCAAACTGGAACTGGATCCTGCACAATTTCCGACCGCCCAGATGATTTCGCTCATAGAGCGCGCCAAAAACGGGGAGCGGTTTTTCCAGTCGCACCTGTTCGATGGCTCCGACGAGGGCAGCAAGGTCATGTTGACGACCAGCGTTGTCGGTTCGCCGCGCGTAGCAACGGTGGACGAACAGGAAAAAGATGCGACGGGCGAATTTGCCAACCTGCCTACATGGCCGGTTACCATCGCTTACTTTGACGAGACAAAAAAAGATGAAGAAACACCAGTATATCGAATTTCTTTCAAGTTATACGAGAATGGTATTACGAGAGATTTGATCATGGATTACGGAGAATTTGCGCTAAGAGGCACGCTTTCTTCTTTGGAGACATTTGACGGCGACGGCTGTTGACGATTTGACCGTGCTCCAAAATCAGTCAAAATAAGGCATACGAATCATCAAAACGCCGGGTTTCCGGAAATGGAGCTGACGTTCACCGCAAGTTGAACGCGGTTTTGACGTGTGTGCACGGACGATGCGGTATATTAGCGAGGGCCGCAGTCCACCTTGCGATGGATAGAAAATGTCTTCGTTGACGAAAAACAAGAGAACCGCAGACGAAAAAGCTGATCTGAGGGATCGAGCGCCCGCGCCGCAGCAATTTGCCGCGCTGTGTCACAGAGCGCGGGGCAAGAAGATTGAAATACTGCTGATCACCAGCCGAGGGACCGGACGCTGGATCCTTCCCAAGGGCTGGGCAATCAAGAGCCTTTCGAAAGCCGCAACAGCGGCACAGGAAGCACGCGAGGAAGCGGGCGTCATTGGTGAGATCCGCAAGAAGCCTGTCGGCAGCTACGAGTACTGCAAGCTGCTTGATAGCGGTTTGTCTTTGCAGTGCGATGTCGAGGTCTACCCTCTGGAAGTCGACCGGCTGGAGGATGATTATCTCGAAAAAGATCAGCGGGAGCGTCACTGGTTCAGCCAGAAAAAGGCAGCCACGCTGGTCGACGAACCGGAACTTCGGTCTCTGATTCGCGCTTTTACTCCTTAGGCTCGCAATTTTAGCGCGCCGGGCTGCCGCGCAAGAAAATCCGTGCAGAGCTATCAAACGCGGTACCGCGTTGGTCGGGACAGATCCGATTTTCTGTCACCCTCTTGATATTTTTCGCGGTCGCATGTAGGGAACCGCCCATTCCACACGTGGAGCATGGGCTTGTGCGGGAGAAATCCGGGCAAGTCCGCCGGTGGCAGGAAAACTGCTGACGCACCACGGAGGTACAACCGGAAAAGGAGAAAAGGCATGGCATTGCCTGATTTCAGCATGCGCCAGCTGCTTGAGGCTGGTGTTCACTTTGGTCACCAGACTCACCGCTGGAACCCGAAAATGAAGCAGTACATTTTCGGTGACCGCAACAATGTCCATATCATCGATCTCGGTCAGACGGTCCCGATGCTGTCGCAGGCGCTTCAGCTTGTGAGCGATACCGTCGCGGGCGGTGGACGCGTCCTGTTCGTCGGCACCAAGAGGCAGGCGTCCGAATTGATCGCCGATGCCGCAAAGCGCAGTGCGCAATATTATGTCAACGCCCGCTGGCTGGGCGGCATGCTGACCAACTGGAAAACCATTTCCCATTCCATTCAGCGTCTGCGCAAGCTCGACGAGCTGCTGGCCGCCGAGGCACAGGGCTTCACCAAGAAAGAACGCCTCAACCTCGAGCGTGAGCGCGACAAGCTGGAACGGGCCCTGGGCGGTATCCGCGACATGGGCGGCACGCCGGACCTGATGTTCATCATCGACACCAACAAGGAAGCGATTGCCATTCAGGAGGCAAAGCGTCTCGGCATTCCAGTTGTGGCAATTGTCGATTCCAACTGCGATCCGGATCCGATCGACTATCCGGTACCGGGCAATGATGACGCCGCCCGCGCCATAGCACTCTATTGCGACCTGGTGGCAAAAGCCGCAATCGACGGCATTGCCCGCCAGCAGGGTTCCGCAGGTGTCGACATCGGCGCATCGGAAGAAGCCCCGGTAGAGCCGGCCCTTGAAGCGGCAGCGGAAGAGACCGCTGAACCTGCTGCGGAAGAAGCAGAGGTCAAGGAACCAGTGGTCGAGGAAGCGCCCGCAGAGGAGGCTCCGTCCGAGGAAGCTGCCGCAGAGAAAAAGGAAGCCGCGGCTGAGGAAACTCCGGCCTCGTAAGGCATCCGAACTGTGTCATGTCATTCAAATGTCATGTGAATCTGTATTGGAACCATGATAACTCGGTGCACCGGCGTTCGGTGCGCCGCACTCTTGCAAGAGGCAAAGATGAGCATTTCTGCATCTCAGGTTAAGGAACTGCGCGAAAAGTCCGGCGCAGGCATGATGGACTGCAAAAAGGCGCTGGCCGAAAACAACGGCGACATGGAAGCGGCCATCGACTGGCTGCGTGCCAAGGGCATCGCGAAGGCGGACAAGAAATCCGGTCGCACAGCGGCCGAAGGTCTGGTGGGCGTTGCCGCCGATGGCAACAAGGCCGTGGTTGTCGAGATCAACTCGGAAACCGATTTCGTTGCACGAAACGATGCGTTTCAGGATCTCGTGCGCGGTGTGGCCGAGGTCGCTTTGTCCACGGACGGAACGGTGGAAGCCGTGGCCGCCGCGACATACCCTGCGACCGGTAAATCAGTTGCTGACAGCATCACCGACGCGGTCGCCACAATTGGCGAAAACATGAACCTGCGCCGCAGCCAGTCACTTTCCGTAGATGAGGGCGTCGTTGCCAGTTACATTCACAACTCCGTCGCGACAGGCCTTGGCAAGCTGGGCGTGCTGGTTGCGCTCAAATCATCGGGCGACGCCAACACATTGGCGGCAATCGGCAAACAGGTTGCCATGCACGTCGCAGCCACCAATCCGCTTGCCGTAACGTCTGCCGATGTCGATGCCGATGTCGCCGACCGCGAGCGCGCGATCTTCATCGAACAAGCACGTGAATCCGGCAAGCCGGACAACATCATCGAAAAAATGGTTGAGGGCCGTATGCGCAAATTCTTCGAGGAAGTTGCGCTCATGTCTCAGAGCTTCGTCATCAATCCTGATCTGACCGTGGAAGCCGCGGTGAAACAGGCCGAGGCCGATGCCGGGGCACCGATCACCGTCGCCGGATTTGTCCGCTTCCAGCTCGGCGAAGGTGTCGAAAAGGAAGAGAGCGATTTCGCTGCAGAGGTTGCTGCAGCCGCCAATGGCTGATTAAGCCTCAATAACAGGTGAAAATGCCGGGGCATCGCGTGACAACGCGGTGCCCTTCGTGTATCCGGCTTTCAGTTCAACGACGGATCGACCATGTCACAAAAGCCCACCTACCAGCGTGTTCTTCTAAAAGCCTCCGGAGAAGCCCTGATGGGCGAACAGGGCTTCGGCATTGATGTCGCTGTCGCCGACCGCATCGCAGCTGATATAGCCGAGGCGCATACGATGGGTGTCGAAGTCGGCGTCGTCGTCGGAGGCGGCAATATTTTCCGGGGTGTCGCCGTTGCGTCCAAGGGTGGCGATCGCGTAACGGGCGATCACATGGGCATGCTGGCGACGGTGATAAACGCGCTGGCACTTGCAACATCGCTGCGCAAGCTTGGCGTGGCGACCGAAGTCCTGTCGGCCATAGCCATGCCGGAAATCTGTCAGAGTTTCTCGCAGCGCGCAGCACTGCACCATCTGGAAAAGGGGCGGGTCGTCATATTCGCGGGCGGTACCGGCAATCCGTTTTTCACCACCGACTCGGCAGCAGCCCTGCGCGCCGCTGAAATGGGCGCGCAAGCGATTTTCAAGGGCACACAGGTCGACGGTATCTATTCCGACGATCCGAAAACGAACCCGCAGGCTGAGCGCTACGAAACACTGACCCATGACGAGGTTCTGGAAAAGGGGCTGGCCGTCATGGATGTTGCCGCCGTCGCCCTTGCCAGGGAAAACGCGATTCCGATTATCGTGTTTTCGATCCACGAAAAGGGAGGGTTCACCGCGATCCTGAACGGCGCGGGGCGCGCGACTGTCGTCAATGACAGCTGACGTTTGTTCGTACACCTGCGATAGGGGCCTGTTGTGCCATTCTGTACTTGTTCGGACAGGACTGTTAGGCCTGTTGGGTGTATTATCGGGCGGCTGCGGCCGACTCGGAGTAAAGTGGAGACGATCAGATCATGAGTGATGGTGCAGATTTTGCCGACCTAAGGCGCCGGATGGAGGGCGCTATTTCGGCATTCAAAAGCGACATATCCGCCTTGCGGACGGGCAGGGCGTCGGCAAATGTCCTTGATCCGGTTTCGGTTGACGCCTACGGCTCTAAGATGCCCCTGAATCAGGTTGCGAACATTTCGGTGCCTGAACCGCGCATGATCACGGTATCCGTCTGGGACAAGTCGATGGTGGCGGCGGTTGAAAAGGCCATTCGCGAATCCAACCTTGGCCTCAATCCTGTCACCGATGGCAGTACGTTGCGTATTCCTTTGCCGGAGCTCAACGAGGAACGCCGCAAGGAACTGGTGAAAGTGGCGCACAACTATGCGGAAAATGGCCGCATTGCCATCAGACATGTGCGCAGGGATGGTATGGATACGCTCAAGAAAGCTGAAAAGGACGGGGACCTCAGCAAGGACGAGAGTCATACTCAGGCCGATGAGGTGCAGAAGTTGACCGACGAGATGATTGCTGAAGTCGATCGGCTGCTCAGTGACAAAGAAGCGGAAATCATGCAGGTTTAGTGTGTCACGTGATTCCGTGACACCTTTCCGTCTAGAAGGATCAAGCAGAGGTCGATCGTTGAACACGCCTCAACATGTGGCCATCATAATGGATGGTAACGGACGATGGGCCCAGCAACGCGGCCAGGCGCGCACATCCGGTCACCGAAAGGGTGTCGAGGCGGTTCGGCAGGCTGTGAAGTCCGCCGGAGAGTTGGGCATCAAATATCTGACTTTGTTTGCGTTCTCGTCGGAGAATTGGCGGCGGCCACAGAACGAAGTCAATGATCTGATGAACCTGCTCAAGATCTTTGTGCGCCGCGATCTTGCGGAACTACATCGCGAGAATGTGCGTGTCCGCGTCATTGGCGACCGGAAATCGCTCAAATCCGATATCCTGTCGCTGTTGACAGAAGCGGAGGAATTGACGCGCGAGAACCGCGCGCAGGAGCTCATCATCGCATTTAATTACGGAGGCCGGGATGACATCACCCGCGCAGCACGACTGCTTGCGATCCAGGCGGCGCGCGGAGAGATCGATCCGTCCAGCATCAATGAGGACGCCCTTAGCAGGGCACTGGACACATCCGATGTGCCCGATCCGGATCTGGTCATTCGCACCAGCGGCGAGCAGCGTATCTCGAATTTTCTGATTTGGCAGGCCGCTTATGCGGAATTCGTTTTCCTGCCATGCCTCTGGCCTGATTTCGGCCGCGCCGATTTTGAGGAGGCGCTACGGCAATATGCAGGTCGCAAACGGCGCTTTGGCGCGGTGGCCGAGCAAGACCTGGCTCTGGGCTCCTGATGAGCAGAGAATTACTGGTCCGCATAGCATCTGGCGTCACGCTGGGGCTTGCGGTTCTAGCCGTTACCTGGTTCGGCGGCCTCGGTTTCAAATTGCTCGCGACCGTCTTCATGGCGCTTGTTTTCTTCGAGTGGTTTCGGATCGTGCAGACAAAGTCGCTGAGCACTGCGGTGTGGGCGATTGGCGCCTGCACCATTGCCGCGACGGGACTGTGCATTCTGGCAGGTTGGGGCAGCCTTGGCCTGGCCCTTGCAGCGGCGGGCGCCGCCCTTTGCCTGCTGATGCGATCCCTGAATGGATTGGATGGTTGGCCCGCAGCCGGATTGATCTATGCGGGTTTTTCGGGGGTGGCATTTGCCGAATTGCGGGATTCGCACACATATGGATTTGCCGTGGTGATTTTCCTGTTTGCCGTCGTATGGGCAACAGACACCTTTGCCTATTTCGGTGGGCGCCGCTTCGGCGGCCCGAAACTGGCGCCGAGAATGTCACCGAAGAAAACTTGGTCTGGCTTTGCCAGTGGTCTGGTGGGCGGCGTTGTAGCCGGCGTTGTCGCTGCCAAGATTATGACCGATACGAGAATCGTGTGGGCCGCCTTGCTCGCAGTGCTGTTGTCTCTGGCCGGACAAGTCGGTGACCTGTTCGAATCCAATTTCAAAAGACAATTTGGCGTAAAGGATTCCGGTGCGATAATACCGGGGCACGGCGGTGTGATGGATCGCGTTGACAGCGTTATCTTTGCGGCCTTTGCAGCGTATGTCATCGGGGCAATGCTGCCCGGCAATGAAATGTCGCCGGGTGAAGGCAACGGTATCGCTTTGCAACTGCTTGGCCCCTGAAATATTAGCGACGGACGCATAGCATGGAATATCTGGCATCTATCTACGGCTTTCTGGTCGGCTACATCGTGCCGTTCCTGATCGTGCTGACCCTAGTCGTGTTTGTTCACGAGATGGGGCACTATCTGGTCGGGCGCTGGTGCGGCATCCGCATCCTGACCTTCTCGGTAGGCTTCGGACCGGAGATTGTCGGTTTCAACGACAAACACGGAACCCGATGGAAGCTCTCGGCCATCCCGCTGGGCGGATATGTCAAGTTCTATGGCGATGAAAACGCCGCAAGTGCTCCCGACTTCGATGCTGTTTCCGGAATGTCTGACTCGGAGCGCGAACAATCATTCCTGGGTGCGAATGTTTGGAAGCGCGTCGCTACGGTCGCCGCGGGTCCAGTGGCAAACTTTATATTGGCCATCGTCATATTTGCCGTGATGTTCAGCATCTACGGCAGGCCGGTAGCCGACCCCGTCGTCGCACAGGTCCAACCGGCCAGCGCCGCTGAGGAAGCCGGGTTGCTGCCGGGCGACATTATCGCCGCGATCGACGGCAAGCCTGTAGCCACATTCGAGGATATTCGACGCTATGTTTCGCCCCGGCCCGAAGTCGAGATTGTCCTGACGGTCGACCGTGGCGGCAGCACATTTGATGTGCCCATAGTGCCGCAGCGTTCCGAGATCGAAGACCAGTTCGGCAACAAGATGGAGGTCGGCCTTATCGGCGTGGTCACCGACTCATCCGTCGCAAATTTCCGCAGACAGGAACTGAACCCGCTACAGGCGGTTGGAGCGGCCGTTGGAGAGAGCTGGTTCATCGTTGCAAGATCGGTTGGCTATATCGGCAATATTATCATCGGGCGCGAGAAAGCGGATCAGCTTGGCGGGCCCATCAGGGTTGCGCAGGTTTCCGGTCAGGTGGCGACGCTTGGCGTCGGCGCGCTGCTACAATTGGCTGCAGTGCTTTCGGTATCCATCGGTTTCCTGAATCTGCTGCCGATTCCAATGCTCGATGGCGGCCATCTTGTGTTCTATGCGATCGAGATAATCCGGGGGAAACCGGTTGGCGAAAAAGCCCAGGAAGTGGCATTCAAGATTGGTCTCAGCCTGGTATTGATGTTGATGCTTTTTGCCACCTGGAACGACGTTACAATGTTATTCGGCTAGCAATCGCCATGTTTCTGTTATTATTAGACGAATAGTTTTGAGTCGCTCGCGCAGGCGTAAAACTTCGTAACATTTTGTTAGATGTTTTTCGGTGTGTACGTTGCGATTTCGCCACTTGTTGACAGATAGTAAACAGAAATCAACTCAATGGCTTGCTTGTGGCTCAAAACACTGTAAAACGGCGGGGAGGCAGGAATCGCCTTTCGGTTCGCTCTGGGGACATTGGGATAAAGGGTAAACGACGCCAATGAAGGCCGGTTCAAAGTTACTGGGCGCGGTAACCGCGCTAACGCTCGCAATGTGTGTTGTCGTGAGCGGGGCGGGGGTAGCCTTTTTCGGCTCGACGGTGGCCGCACAGGCCGCTGTGGTCAGCGTGATCGAGGTTCGGGGAAACCAGCGCGTTGACTCGGAGACGATCCGGGGCAACATCACCATCAGGCCCGGCGTCAATTTCAACAACTCCGATATTGATGAGTCCGTGAAGCGCCTGTTCGCCACGGGTCTGTTCTCGGATGTCACAATCGATCGGCGTGGAAACCGCCTGATCGTGACCGTTGATGAGAACCTGATCATCAACCAGGTTGTTTTCAACGGAAACAAGAAGATAAAGGACAAGCAGCTTGAGGCGCTTGTCCAGTCCAAACCGCTTGGGCCGTACAGTGAAACGACTGTCGAATATGATGCGGAAGCGATTAAGGAAGCCTATGACCGCATCGGCCGCAGCGAGGCGACAGTATCCACTCAGGTTGTCAATCTGAGCGGCGGCAGGGTCAATGTCGCCTTCGAAATAAACGAAGGCGGACGCACCAAGATCGCGACGATCAACTTCGTCGGCAACAAATATTATTCCAATGGCCGTCTGGCCGATGTCATTGCCACCAAGCGGTCGGGTTTCCTTTCCTTCCTTTCGCGAAAGGACGTCTACGATCCTGACAAGCTTCAGGCAGATGAAGAATTGCTGCGGCGGTTCTACTACAATCGCGGCTTTGCGGATTTCCGAATCATTTCGACTTCGGCCGATCTCGATCCCGAGAGCAACGATTATGTGATTACCATCACTCTGGACGAGGGCGAGCGCTACTCCTTCGGTGACATCGAAGTCGAAAGCACAGTGGCCGGCATCGACGCCGAACGTGTCAAGCGGCATCTGGCCAGCCGGAAAGGCGCGGTCTACAGCGCTGAGAAGGTGGAGGAATCCATCATATCCATTTCCGAAGCTGCGGCAGCGGATGGATACCCATTTGCACAGGTTACCCCGCGCGGAAACCGCGATTTCGTCAATCGGACAATTTCGGTTACCTACCTGATCGATCAGGGGCAGCGGGCCTATGTCGAACGCATCGAGATACGCGGCAACACCCGCACCGCCGACTATGTCATTCGTCGCGAGTTCGACATAAGCGAAGGCGACGCCTTCAATCAGGTGTTGATCCGCCGCGCGAAGAAACGCCTCGAGGCGCTGGGCTATTTCCAGTCGGTCAACATCACCACGCAGCCCGGCTCGGAACCGGACCGGGTCGTCATAGTCGTTGACGTTCGCGATCAGGCAACGGGTGAATTCTCCATCGGTGCCGGCTACTCGACCGGTTCTTCGGGCGCAACAGCCGAGCTGGGGATATCGGAGCGCAACTTCCTTGGTCGCGGCCAGTTCATCAAGGTCGCCGTGGGCGGTGGTGAGAATACTAGAACCTATACGTTCTCCTTCACCGAGCCCTATTTCCTTGGCTATAGGCTGGCAGCGGGCTTTGATGTTGCGAAAACCGAGGACACCTCCCAAAACGGCTACGATATCGAGACGCTGGGCGTAACCTTCCGCGTGGCCGCGCCGATTACGGATCGGGTAAGGACAGTCCTTGCGTACAACTATTCGCAGGAAGAATACAATCCGGAAGCAGGTGCGAGCTTCTCCGCGCCCATTCAGGATGCGATCGACAACAGCCCCTGGATCAAGTCGTCTATTTCGAGCTCGATCATCTACGATACGATTGACGACAAGAGGCTGCCGCGCGAAGGTATCTTTGCCCGCATGACCGGTGAATTTGCCGGGTTGGGCGGTGATGCACAGTTCGTCAAGGTGACCGCAAAAGGCAGCTACTACCGTCCGTTGTCCGACTACGGCGACATCATCGGTCTGGTTAGCGTCGGTGGCGGATATGTCGCATCGACTTCGGGCAATCTACGGGTATTTGACCAGCTCTTTATCGGTGGCGAGACCATCCGTGGCTTCGAAAGCCAGGGTATTGGTCCGCGCGATACCAATGGGGATGCGCTTGGCGGCACGACCTACTTCAATGCCACTGCCGAAGTCGGTTTCCCGATACCGGTTCTTCCGCGCGACTTTGGCCTGCGCGGAGCGGTCTTTGCGGATGCCGCGACCCTCTATGGCAACGACCTGAATCTGGGCGGCGCGGTCGTCAACGGATTGGACATGCAGTGGCGTGCATCGGTCGGCACCAGCCTTATATGGTCTTCGCCATTCGGACCGTTCCGGCTTGATTTCGGTTTCCCGGTCGCCAAAGAGTCCTTTGACGAAACACAGGTGTTCCGCTTCGGTACGGCCGGACGGTTCTGATCGTAGACATATCGGCCGGTATCCAGCGTATCTAGCGCCCGGTTCACGACCCAGCGGCAGGGCCTGTCACAGAATGACGGGCCCTGAATTGTTGTAGAGATGGTAGATAGTCGCTTTTTCCCCCGCCACAGTGGAGTCAGTATATCCGAGCTTGCCGACGCGATCGGAGCGCGGCAATCCGAACCGGCATCCAATAGCACGATCATCTCCGGAGCCGCTTCGCTTTCCACAGCCTCGGTGGGTGACGTTTCAGCTATTGGCTCAGACACACATCCGGATCTGCTTTCCGCCACAAGAGCATCGGCCGTAATCTGTCCAGACCGGTTCCGTGTGCATGTGCCTTCCGGTTGTTCGGCATTGATCGCGGATGATGTTCCGGCTGCATTTGCACTTGCAGCCGCGCTGCTATATCCGGACGCGCTGCGGCCGGTCCCGCCGATGGGCGTTAAGGGGATTTCGCCGGAAGCCGCCATCGATCCACAGGCCCATCTGGAACAAGAGGTGACGGTCGAGGCCGGGTCGGTCATCGGCGCCGACGCGAGACTCGGTGCCGGAACAATAGTCGGATCGGGCTCTGTTGTTGGACCTGGATGCTGTGTCGGCAAAAACTGCTACATCGGCTCCGGTGTGAGCGTACAGAACGCCCTCATTGGCAACGGTGTCATCCTGCATTGCGGTGCGAGGATCGGTCACGGCGGTTTGTCCGGTGGGCAAAGCGGTTCGGGCGGGAATAGTATTGTGCAGATCGGACGCGTCATTGTGCAGGACAACGTTGAAATAGGCGCCAATACGACCGTCGAACGGGGAACGTTGGACGATACTGTGGTCGGCGAGGGAACCAGGATCGACAGCCTCGTGCGCATAGGTCAAAACGTGCGTGTCGGACGCCTGTGCACAATTGTCGGTCAAGCTGGTATTTCCGGCAATGTATCGATCGGAGACCGGGTGGTTATCGGAGGCAATACAGGGGTGGGCAGCCACTTGAATATCGGTGACGAGGCGATGATAGCAAGTATGAGTACAGTGGCTGGTGATGTGCCGGCCGGCGCGAGGTGGAGCGGGAATCCGGCTGGTCCTGCCCGAGCGTGACCGAAAGTATCTGCTGAATTGAACGCAAAGCCTTTTGGCGAGAAAGGGAAGAAAAAGGGTACGGCAAATGAGTGACGAGAATAGCTCCGTACTGGAAAGTGTCGATCTTTCGGAGATTATGCGACTGCTGCCGCATCGCTATCCGTTTTTGCTGGTTGACAGGATTGTCGACATCGATGCGGACAATTCCGCTGTCGGCATCAAGAATGTAACCGTCAATGAACCGCACTTTACGGGACATTTTCCCGATAATCCGGTGATGCCGGGTGTGCTTCTGATTGAAGGCATGGCGCAGACTGCAGGTGCGATCTGCGCCCGCACCCAGGAATCGAAAGCGAGCGTCGTGTACTTCATGACGATCGACAACGCGCGCTTTCGAAAACCGGTCGTTCCAGGTGACCGCGTCGAATATCACGTCAAGAAGCTGAAACAGCGCGGGACCATCTGGAAATTTCATTGTGAGGCCATCGTCGATGGCACAAAAGTAGCCGAAGCAGATGTGGGCGCGATGCTGGTGAAAGACGAACAGGAAGGTACCGCTTAATGATCGCTGCATCAGCCAGCATACATCCATCATCCGTCATCGAAGATGGCGCCCGCATCGGCGAGAATGTATGGATCGGACCCTTCTGCTTCGTCGGCAAGGATGTGACGCTCGACAATGGTGTTCGGCTCATGAGTCACGTGGTCGTCACGGGAAAGACCGCAATCGGCGAACGCACCGCCGTCTTTCATGGCGCTGCTCTCGGTGCGGAGCCGCAAAACGTCAACTACAAGGGCGAAGAGACTGAACTGCGCATCGGAACGGATTGCCTAATCCGCGAGGGTGTCACCATGCACACGGGCATGCCCGACGCCGGTGGCGTGACGTCCGTCGGCAATCACTCAATGTTCCTCGCATATTCTCATGTGGCCCACGATTGCCATGTCGGAAGCCATGTCATTTTGTCCAATAACGTCATGCTGGGCGGACATGTGACGGTCGGTGACCGTGTTATCATGGGCGGTGGCGCTGCGGTACATCAGTTTTGCCGCGTGGGCCACCATGCTTTCGTAGGCGGCCTTGCAGCCTGTTCGCTGGATGTGATTCCCTATGGCATGCTCAACGGCAATCCCGGCATCCTCGGAGGCTTGAATGTTATCGGCATGTCGCGTTCCGGGATGAGCAAGGCCGAAATCCATACGGTTCGGCGTGCCTTCAAGCGGATTTTCCATGGCGAGGGTACTGTGCGGCAAAATCTGGAGGCCATCCGGCACGAATTCGACAACGTTCCGGCTCTTGCGGATCTGTTTTCATTCATGGATGGTGAAAGCCATCGCGGACTTGCTTCTGCGGCAAAGGAAAAAAGGGCGTAGACGCCATGAAGCCCGACGGCCGGTCGCAGCGGAACGAGGCACGCCTGGCCATCATCGCCGGCCGGGGGCGCCTGCCGCTCGATATTGCAAGGGCGGCGCGGGACCAGGGAGACGATCCCTTCATCATCGGCCTCGTGGGAGAGGCGAACGACATTCCGCCAGAGTTCGAACAGGTGAGCGTCGGGCTGGGAGATGCCGCGCGGATCCACGCCTTGCTCAAGGAAAAGAAGATTGACCGGGTTGTCATGTCGGGTGGCGTCAACCGGCGCCCCGAACTCCTTGAACTGCGCGGACCGTTGCGCCTTGTCCGTTTCCTTCCGGCAATCCTGAGAGCCTTGTCGAGCGGCGGCGACGATAAGCTGTTGCGCATGGTCATCACCATAATCGAAGCCGCCGGCTGTCGTGTTGTCGGTGCCCAGGAGGTCGTTCCGGGTCTGCTCGCCGAATACGGAGCGATCACGCAGCGCAAACCCGGCGCCAATGACGTGAAGAACATCACCGCCGCCTGCGCGGCAGCCAATGCGCTCGGCGCGCTGGATGTCGGCCAGGGTGCGGTGGCGGTCGGCGGGCGCATCGTGGCGCTGGAGGGGGCCGAGGGAACGGACGGTATGCTGGCGCGGGTCGCGGAGATGCGCGCAAACGGGCGCATCTCCGCGACGCGCAAGGGTGTCCTTGTGAAACTGTGCAAGCCGCAACAGGACCTGCGCGCGGATCTGCCTTCGATCGGTCCGGATACGGTCCGCAACGCTGACGTCGCAGGGCTTTCGGGCATCGCTGTCGATGCGGGCAGGGCGTTTGTTCTCGAACGGGAAACCGTCATCGAGGAAGCCGATCGGCGCGGCTTGTTCGTCGTCGGCATTGATCGGGAAAACCCGGCCACTCTCTCGACGGACAGCTCAACATGAAGGAGCTTCCACCGCCTCTCAAACTGGCCATTATCGCCGGGGAACCATCCGGCGACCTCCTTGGCGCGGACCTGATCGCCGCGTTGAACGCCAACGGAGATCGGCCCATCGATCTGGTGGGCGTTGGCGGCGAGGCGATGACCGCCCAGGGCCTCGTATCCCTGTTCGACTACAACGATCTTTCGATCATCGGTGTCGGACAGATCGTAGCGCAGCTTCCCAGACTGCTCGGCCATCTGCGTAAAGCCACCAACGCGATCATAGCCGCGAAGCCGGATGTGCTTGTCATCATTGACAGTCCCGAATTCACCCATCGTGTCGCGTCCAGGGTGCGCAAGGTGCTGCCAAACCTCCCGATCGTCAATTATGTCTGCCCGACCGTGTGGGCGTGGAAGCCGGAGCGGGCGCCCAGGATGCGGGACTATGTCGATCACGTGCTGTCGATATTTCCCTTCGAGGCGGATGTCGTATCGAAGCTTGGCGGACCGCCATTGACCTATGTCGGTCACCGGCTTGCCTCGGACGCTTCTCTGCTTGCGGCGGCAACCGGCCAGATGGCGCGGCGTTCCCACAGTATTTCGCAGTCACAGCCGGTATCGGAGGCTCCCTTGTGCCTGATCCTTCCCGGGTCACGTGGCGGAGAACTCAAAAGGCTGCTTCCGGACTTCAGGGAAACGGCGCATGTTCTGGCCGAGCGCATGCCACAGGTCCGGTTCCAGATTCCGACATTGCCGCGTCTGGAGGAGCGTGTCAGGGCTGCGGTCGCGGACTGGCAGATACCGGTCCGCGTCACTGCGACCGCCGAGGAAAAATGGCAGGCATTCGAAGAGGCGGACGTGGCGCTGGCGGCATCAGGGACAGTTCTTCTGGAACTGGCTCTCATCGGTGTGCCCTGTATCTCGGCCTATCGGGTCGATGCGCTATCGAAACTCATCGTCCACCGCATCACGGCCTGGACGGCGGCATTGCCGAATTTCATAGCCGACTATCCCCTGATCAATGAATATATGCAGGAGATGATCCGGCCCGGCCTGATCGCACGTCGATTGGAGCGGCTGCTCCATCTGTCCCCGGAACGCCACGAGATGCTGCACGGTTTCGACTATGTCCGCCGCACCATGCGCGCCAGCCGCCCGCCGGCGGAAATTGCGGCGGGCGTCGTGCTTGAACTCGTGGAAAAGAACCGCGAAGGCTGAAGACTTCCGCCTCCGCGGTCCCGCGTCAGCTGGCCAATTGCTCGATCGGCGGACAGGTGCATACGAGATTGCGGTCGCCATAGACATTGTCGACCCGGGCAACCGGCGGCCAGTATTTGGATGTCAGTTGCGCCGCACCGCCCGGCGCGACCGCAAGCATGGTGTCGTAACCGTGCGTCCACTTGCCGGCAATGGCCATCTCGGCCGTATGCGGCGCGTTGACCAGCGGATTGTCGTCCGTGCTCCATTCGCCATGCTCGATACGCATGATTTCCGCATGGATCGCGATCATGGCATCGCAGAAACGGTCGAGTTCCGCCAGCGGTTCAGACTCCGTCGGCTCAACCATCAGCGTTCCGGCTACCGGCCAGGACATGGTCGGAGCATGGAAGCCATAGTCGATCAGACGCTTTGCAATATCCTCGACATTGACATTGGCTGTCTCCTTGAACGGACGTGTGTCGATGATGCACTCATGCGCAACACGGCCGTTGTCGCCGCGATAGAGTATGTCGAACGCCTTGCCAAGCCGCGCAGCCAGGTAATTGGCTGACAGGATTGCCATTTCCGATGCCGCCTTCAGCCCGTCGGCGCCCATCATGCGGATATACATCCACGAGATCGGCAGGATCGAGGCGCTTCCAAACGCCGCCGCCGCCACGGCCCCGCTGCCGTCTTCCAGCGGATTTCCGGGAAGGAATGGCTTCAGGTGCTCCGAGACGCCGATGGGCCCGATGCCGGGCCCGCCGCCGCCATGGGGAATGCAGAACGTCTTGTGCAGGTTCATGTGGCAGACGTCGGCGCCGATTTCGAAAGGCCGCGACAGCCCTACCATGGCATTCAGGTTGGCGCCGTCGAAATAGACCTGCCCGCCATGCTGGTGGACCATATCGCAGATATCCTTGATCTTCTGCTCGAACACGCCGTGGGTCGACGGATAGGTGATCATCAGCGCAGCAAGATTCGCACTGTTCTCGCTGGCCTTTGCCTTCAGATCCTCCAGATCGACATCACCGCCATCCGTGCATTTCACGACGACGATCCGCAGCCCCGACATCGAGGCGCTGGCCGGATTGGTTCCGTGCGCCGAGGAGGGGATGAGGCAGACATCGCGATGGCCTTCGCCGCGCGATTCATGGTAGCGCCTTATCGCGGTAAGCCCGGCAAACTCACCCTGGCTTCCCGCATTCGGCTGAAGGCTGACGGCCGCAAAGCCCGTGATCTGGCACAGCCAGTCCTCAAGCTCGGATACCATCTTGCGATAGCCTGTCACGTGTTCCGCCGGTGCGAAGGGATGAATGTTGCCGATCTTGCGCCATGAGACGGGCGCGAGTTCCGCTGCCGCGTTGAGCTTCATGGTGCACGATCCAAGCGGGATCATCGCCCGGTCGAGGGCGAGATCCTTGTCCGCCAGAACCCGGAGATAGCGCATCATGTCGGTTTCCGACCTGATGGAGTGAAACACACCCTGGGTCAGGAAAGGCGATGTTCGCAGCCCGGCGGGGAGGTGTGTCTTGCCCCCGGCCGGGTCTTCGCTGACACCGAATATTGTGCAGAGTTCCGTGAAATCCTGGTCGCTTGCCGTCTCGTCGAATGAAACGCCGACCGTGTCCTCGTCGATAACCCGGATCAGGTAGCCGGCGGCGCGCGCCTTCTTCTCCAGATCATGTGCTGTGCCATTTACCCCGATAGCCAGCGTGTCGAAGAAACGGTCATTGGCAATCGTATAGCCGCCGGCCTTGAGGCTGCCTGCAAATCGATCGGCATATTGAGACACCCGCGTCGCAATGGCCCGCAGGCCCTCGGAGCCGTGCCAGATCGCATAGGCGGCCGCCATATTGGCAAGCAATGCCTGGGCGGTGCAGATATTCGATGTCGCCTTGTCGCGGCGAATATGCTGTTCCCGGGTCTGCAGCGCCAGCCGGTATGCCGGATTTCCCTTCGCATCGACGGACTGCCCGACAAGGCGGCCCGGCATGATGCGCGTCAGGCTTTCCGCAACGCCGATATAGGCGGCATGCGGTCCCCCAAAACCCATGGGCACGCCGAAGCGCTGAGCCGAGCCGACAACGATGTCGGCGCCCCATTCGCCAGGCGGCTGAAGCAAGGTCAGCGCGAGCGGGTCGGTCACCACGATGACGAGCGCGCCCGCATCCTTGGCCTTCTTGACGACTTCGGCCGGATCTTCGAAACCGCCCAACGTGTCCGGCCAGGAAAACACCACGGCCGCTGTGTCCTCGTCCGGATCGCCGTCTTTCACCTTGATGTCGAGCGGTGCCATGCGGGTTTCCAGCACGGTGCGCGACTGTGGATGAAGCCGGTTGTGAACCGAAATGGTATGGCGCTTCATGCGGTGATGCCGATAGGCCATGCCTGCTGCTTCCGCGACGGCCGTTGCTTCGTCCAGCAGCGATGCATTGGCCACGGGAAGGCCGGTCAGCTCGCTGACCAGCGTCTGGAAATTGAACAGCATTTCCAGCCGGCCCTGGCTGATTTCCGGCTGATAGGGCGTGTAGGCCGTGTACCAGGCAGGGTTTTCGAAAAGGTTGCGTTGGATGACGGCCGGTACCCGGCAACCGTAATAGCCCTGTCCGATGAAGGACCGCGCTTCCACATTTTCCTCGATCTTGGCGCGCAACTCGGCAAGCGCATCATGCTCGTCCGCCGCAGGTGGAAGATCCAGTGTTCCGTCAAAACGGATGGCCTCGGGCAGGGTCTGGCTGATCAGCGTGTCGACGGACGGAACGCCAATGGCCGCCAGCATTGTGCGGACATCTTCCGGTCCAGGTCCGTTGTGCCGTGCCACAAAGGGCAGGATCTCATCCCTGCTGTCGGCAGGCGCCTTGCGGTTGTGAACTGTCATGACAATCTCCGTTAGCCAACCATCGCCTTGTAGGCGGCTTCGTCCATCAGCCCCTCGAGCTGCGACGCATCGTCGAGCTTGAGTTTCATGAGCCAGCCGTCCGATTGCGCGGCGTCGTTGATCAGTCCCGGCTCGCCCTCCAGCGTGTCGTTGACCGCCGTGACTTCGCCGGCAACCGGCGCATAGACGTCGGATGCCGCCTTGACGGATTCAACGACGATGACCGCATCGCCCTTGTTGACCTTTTGACCCGCTTCGGGCAGCTCGACAAAAACGATATCTCCCAACTGTTCCTGTGCGTGATCGGTAATTCCGACGACTGCTTCGTCGCCATCAACGCGGATCCATTCATGATCTTCCGTGAAATAGGTTGTCGCCATGGGTTAGCCTCCTCGGAAATAGTTGTGTTCTACAAAGGGTAATTTTTCGATGCTGCAGGCATGTCGCTTGCCGCGGACCTCGGCAAAAACGATGTCTCCGGCAGAACCTGCCAATTTGTCGATCCGGCCGATCGTCACCGGATGTTCGCAGGACGGCCCGAAGCCGCCGGATGTAACAAGGCCGATTTCGGCGGCATCCGGCGCTTCACCGGCAAACAGCACCGAGCCGCCGCGAACCGGTGCGCGGCCCTGCGGTTTCAGGCCAACGCGTTTTTGGTTGACGCCATTGTCAAGAATATCGGAAAGCGCCTCGGCGCCGATATAACTGCCGCCGGACCGCAATTCTTTCGGTACGGCCCAGATCAGGCCGGCGGTTGCGGGATCGGTGTCCTCATCCATGTCCTGCCCGTAAAGGGGCAGGCCCGCCTCGATGCGCAGGCTGTCACGGGCGCCCAGCCCGATCCATTCCACCTGCGGGTCCCCCGCAAGCTGTTTGGCAAATGCCTCGGCGCTGTCGGGCGAAAGCCCGATCTCGAATCCGTCTTCCCCGGTGTAGCCCGACCGGGACAGAAACGTTCCGTCATCCAGCTCCGTTACCTGCATGAAGACAAGTGTGCCGCTGGACGGGATGAGTTTTGCCAGCGCCTCCGCCGATTTTGGTCCCTGCAGCGCCAGGAAGACTCGCGGGATATGTGTGACGCTCGCATCGAACTGAGCGGAAGCCTGTTGCAGATGCGCCAGGTCCTTTTCAGCGCAAGCGCCGTTGGCCACGACGAGGAAACGCTCGTCGCCGAGACGGCTGACGATCAGGTCGTCAATCATGCCGGCCCGGTCATTGAGCATATAGGTGTAGCGTCCCGTCCTCAGCGGTTGTGCCGAAGCGTTATAGGGACAAACGCGCGCTATGAGATCCGCGGCCTGAGGACCGCAGACCTCGATATGAGACATGTGCGATATGTCGAAAAGTCCGGCCGCTTGCCGCGTGTGAAGATGTTCCTTCATGACGCCAAGCGGATAGGAAATCGGCATGTCATAGCCGGCAAACGGCCCGAACCGGGCGCCGGCGGCAACATGCAACTGCTTGAGTGGTAGCTGTTTTTCCATTCTGGCTCCAAACATGGTTGCGCATATCCGCGCTTTCGCGCGGAGTTAGCGCCCCTCTGTCTGGAGCCTGAGAGACTCGCGCAACCGGAACTCTGTCGGTTACGCTTACACCTTCGGCGCGGGACGGCTGTCCCGACTTTCCAGAGTGCCTATCTGTCTACGGTCCTTTTGCCTGAGAGATTATGGGCATTTTCCCCTTCGGCGGCCACGGATCCGGCGGACCCGAGCTCTCTCCCGCAAACGTCATCCGGTGCTCCGAGAAACACCAGCTGGCCGCGCCAGATTAGTGGAATATCCGTGCATTGTCATCTATTGTCCCAGAAATTCACCGATCATTGACTAGACTGTTATCGATTCGATGATTTTCACACGGGTGAACATGTAACGAGATGAATGTCCTGCGACCAACAGTCGTGATTTTCGCCCTTGCGGTCCTGATGACATCGGCAGCCGGCGAATCGATCTCGCTCAGACCCCACAAGGACAAACTGTTCTCCTACCCGTCGGTGCTGGAAAGCCGCGACGGCGGTGCCTTTCTGAAAATCGACTACCGCAAGGAACGCGACATCGACAAAAGGGACCAGGTGCCGGAGGTGCGGGCTCACAGGCACTATGTCTCGATGCGGCCAAAGCGCCAACAAAGAACCGTCACGATCCGCTCTGGCGATACCGCCGTGGAAGCCTATGAGGTCGGCCCGACCAGGAAGGCGAAATTTGCTGTTATTTTCATTCATGGCCGCGGTGGAGACCGGCGCCTCGGCGTGAAGGACTGGACTTTCGGCGGTAATTTCAACCGGCTGAAGAACCTGACCGTCAGGAATGGCGGCGTCTACTATGCACCGACGATCCCGAGTTTCGACGGCAAGGGCCTCGAACATCTTAAGACGCTGGTGACCTATATCCGGCATTCCGCGCCGAACGCACCGGTCGTCCTGGCGTGCGGGTCAATGGGCAGCACCCTTTGCTGGAGAGGCGGCAATGATCCGGGTATTTCGTCTCGCCTGGCCGGGATCGTTATCCTCGGCGGCACCGTGGACGAGACATTTGTGCGCAGTGCCGCGTTCCATGCGGGCGTTCCGGTGCTGCTCGCCCATGGCAGCCGCGACAGTGTCTATGACTGGCGTGGGCAGCACGCGCTCTACGAACGCATCCGTTACGCATCATCGGATGGGATTTATCCGATCCGCTTTGTCCTGTTTCAGAGCGGCAGTCATGGAACGCCGATCCGAATGGTCGACTGGCGCGAGACGCTGAACTGGATGTTCTCAAGTTCCGGGTAACAAAAAAGCCGGGCAATATGCCCGGCTTCTTCCATTTCGTGTGTCTGCTGATCAGACAGAATAGTACATGTCGAACTCGACCGGGTGCGGCGTGTGTTCGAAGCGGATGACTTCTTCCATCTTCAGCTCGATATAGGCGTCGATCTGGTCGTCGGAGAAGACGCCGCCCTGTGTCAGGAACGCGCGGTCTGCATCGAGCGTTTCGACGGCTTCGCGCAGCGATGCCGAAACGGTCGGGATTTCCTTCAGTTCCTGCGGCGGCAGGTCGTAAAGATCCTTGTCCATCGCATCGCCCGGATGCAGCTTGTTCTTGATGCCGTCGAGGCCGGCCATCAGCATGGCCGCGAAAGCAAGGTAGGGGTTGGCCGCCGGGTCCGGGAAGCGGACTTCGACGCGCTTCGACTTCGGCGAGGTGCCGAATGGAATGCGGCAGGATGCCGAGCGGTTGCGCGCGGAGTAGGCCAGAAGCACGGGCGCTTCATAACCCGGAACCAATCGCTTGTAGGAGTTGGTCGACGGGTTGGTCAGTGCATTCAGGGCCTTGGCGTGTTTGATGATACCGCCGATATAATAGAGGCAGGTCTCCGACAGGCCGGCATATTCGTCGCCGGCGAAGGTCGGCTTGCCGCCTTTCCAGATCGACTGATGCACATGCATGCCCGTGCCGTTGTCGCCATAGACCGGCTTCGGCATGAATGTTGCCGTCTTGCCATAGGCATTGGCGACCTGGTGGACGACATATTTGTAGATCTGAAGCTTGTCGGCGTTGCGGGTCATTGTGTCGAACATGATGCCGAGTTCGTGCTGGGCGGCGCCCACCTCGTGGTGGTGCTTTTCAACCGTCAGGCCCATCTCGGCCATGACCGTCAGCATTTCGGAGCGCATATCCTGGGCGCTGTCGACCGGCGGGACCGGGAAGTAGCCGCCCTTGGTGCGCGGACGGTGCGCCAGGTTGCCCACTTCATATTCCGAACCGCTGTTGGACGGCAGTTCCGAGCTGTCCAGGATAAAGCCGGTGTTGTAGGGGTCGACGGTGAAGCGCACATCGTCGAAAACGAAGAACTCGGCTTCCGGGCCGACATAGACCGTGTCGCCGATGCCCGATGCCTGCAGAAAGGCTTCCGCCTTTTTCGCCGTTCCGCGTGGATCGCGATTGTAGGGCTCGCCCGAGATCGGATCGAGGATGTCGCACATGATTGCGAGGGTGGACTGGGCGAAGAACGGATCGGTGTGGACCGTGTCCGTGTCGGGCATCAGGACCATGTCGGATTCATTGATGGCCTTCCAGCCGGCGATCGAGGAACCGTCGAACATGATGCCGTCGGCGAACATGTCCTCATCGACCACGGCCGCATCCATCGTCACGTGCTGCATCTTGCCGCGCGGATCGGTGAAGCGGAGGTCGACGAATTTCACGTCATTGTCTTTGATCTGCTTGAGAACATCAGAGGCACTGGTCATTTAATCTTCCTAGTTTCCAGAGTGGTTGTGGTCGGGCACCGGTGAGGTTCGGTGCCGATTAGATGGCATCGACACCGGTCTCGCCGGTGCGGATGCGAATGACTTCTTCGACATTGGAGACGAATATCTTGCCGTCGCCGATACGGCCCGTCTGGGCAGCGTTCCGGATGGCTTCGATGGCCGCGTCGACCGTATCGTCCGCAAGAACGATCTCGACCTTCACCTTGGGCAGAAAGTCGACGACGTATTCAGCGCCGCGATAAAGCTCGGTGTGGCCCTTCTGTCGGCCGAAACCCTTGGCTTCGGTCACGGTAATACCCTGCAGGCCGACTTCCTGAAGAGCTTCCTTCACCTCGTCGAGCTTGAAAGGTTTGATGATTGCTTCGATCTTTTTCATCAGAGAATGTCTCGCTGCTAGATCCACAATGCGGAATTATCTCCACCTTCACACGCCAATGCATATGCCGTGCCAGTTTGATATTCGCCGGCGCAAACTCCGTACTTTTTTTGTTGCCCGGCGGTTTTCGGCAATTTCGGATGCAAAAGCGGTAAGATTCAAAACCTTGGGGATGCCACATGACTCCGATTGCGCAAGGCTGCCTAAAATTTAGCCTTCCATGAATGCATAAGAATTAGGCAATTGCACATCAAATAATCACCTCGAATCTGCGATGACGGTTCAAGATTTTTCCATCGTTGGTATTGTCGCTGACAACGTGAATCGCAATCAGGCGGGCGCACCATGACAGTTTCCGAGATACGCGGCCACCATCCGATCCTGACGCCAAAGGCGATGGGCGAGGTGGACCGCGCGGCCATCCAGTCCGGCATTGATGGATACCGCTTGATGCTTATCGCCGGCGCGGCAATTTCCGCGTGCGTGCTCGAGCATTATCCGGAAGCGACCGGCGCCATCGTGCTGTGCGGCCCCGGCAACAATGGCGGGGACGGCTATGTAGCGGCGCGTGGCCTGGCCGAGGCCGGCATGCCTGTGCGGCTCTATTCTTCGGTGGATCCGGAACGATTGAAGGGCGACGCGGCAACGGCGCGCGACGACTGGCAAGGACCCATCCATTCGTTGGCCGATCTGGACTGGCGGGATAGTGAAATCGTCATCGATGCGCTTTTCGGCGCCGGGCTGGACCGTCCGGTCGAGGGCGCGGTCGCCGAGGCCATGATGACGGTTGTCTCGTCGGAACTGCCGGTCGTCGCCGCCGATCTTCCGTCCGGAGTCTCCGGCAGAACGGGCGAGGTCCAGGGCGTCGCGCTTTCAGCTGAACATACGGTCACCTTCGCGACCTACAAGCCGGGCCACTTTCTCGTGCCCGGCGCGGATTATTGCGGTGACGTCCATCTCATCGATATCGGTATTCCTCAGCGTGAAATCGACGCGCATGATCAGAATCTCTGGCTCAACACGCCGGAGATCTGGTCCGACAGGATTCCCGAACCAAAACTGTCAGGGCACAAATACAGCAAGGGCCACCTTGGCGTCTTCAGCGGTGCGTTTTCCCACACCGGCGCCGCGCGGCTTGCCGCCCATTCGGCGCTCCGCGCCGGCGCCGGGCTGGTCACCGTCCTTGCTCCCGCATCGGCTATTGCATCGAATGCGGCACATCTGACCGCCATCATGCTGCGAAACGTCTCCAGCGACGAGGATCTTGACGCATTGCTTCAAGACCAGCGCATGAACGGGTTTGTGTTGGGGCCGGGATTCGGTGTCGGCGAAAAGACCTGTGGGTTTGCGCGCACGATCATTTCCACTGATCGTGCGTTGGTTCTGGATGCCGATGGCCTGACCTCATTCAAGGACAATGCCGAAGATCTGTTCTCAGCGATTGCCGATGGCGCCGCGCCGGTCATTCTGACGCCCCATGCCGGTGAGTTTTCGCGGCTGTTTCCTGATCTTGCGGCGGACACCGAGCTTTCAAAGGTCGATCGCGCACGAATGGCTGCGGACCGTTCGGGCGCTGTCGTTCTTTACAAGGGAGCGGACACCGTGATTGCTGCGCCCGACGGTCGTGCGGTGATCAATGTCAACGCGCCTCCATGGCTGGCGACGGCCGGCTCCGGTGACTGTCTGGCGGGGATCATCGGCGCTTTGCTGGTTCAGCATGTCCCGGCCTTCGAGGCTGCGGCGATTGCCGCCTATATGCACGGCGAGGCCGGGATGGAACTGGGCGAGGGTCTGACGGCCGATGATCTGGCGGATGGTATTCTATCGCCTAGCGTACTGTTCGAATAGGCGGGTTACTCTTTGTGCCGCTCATGCGAGAGGATATCGGATGCGGAAGACCGGAAATCTGCTCAGCGACCTTCCCGAAGGGACGGCTCAAGATGAAATCTTCGATACGCTCGCGATGGGGCCGGGCATGCGCATCGAGCGCATTGTGTCGACGGGGCAGGTGACCGCAGAAGGCGAATGGTATGACCAGGACGACGACGAATGGGTGGTCGTGATTGCCGGCGCCGCGCGCCTCAAGATCGAGGGCGAGGACGATGAGCGTCGATTAGGGGCAGGGGACTGGATCCACCTGCCGGCCCATTGCCGCCACCGCGTGACCTGGACACAGGAAAGCCCGCCAACGGTCTGGTTGGCGGTTCACTATGAGGCAGCCGGCTGACCGCACTGGTTCAGGACCTTGGCAACATGCGGCGCGACACCATTTTCAGCTCAGTCTGAAGTCGATTTCACGGAAATCTTCAATGAGCGGACAAACAGGCTCCGCATCATCCGGATTGGCAAATCCTATGGCGATCACGTCGCTTCCCGCGTTCAGTCCTGCTTGAATGCCCGCGGGCGCGTCTTCAAAGACCAGACATTCTTCGGCTTTCGTACCAAGCCTTTCCGCGGCCAGGATGAAACCGGAAGGATCAGGTTTCCCCCGTTCGATATCTTCTGCGGTCACCAGCACCTCGGGAACGAGCAGGCCGGCTGCTTCCAGCCGGCGGGCAGCGAGATCACGGCCGGCGGACGTTACGATGGCCCAGCGCTTTGGCGGCAATCGGCTCAACAGGTCCACTGCGCCCGGGATTGCCACGATGCCTCGGACATCGCTGGCTTCCGCCTCTTCGATTTTTATGGCTTCGGCCTCGCAGTCCATGCCGGCTTTCGCATGGTCTCGAACCACGTCAATGGTTCGCCGGCCATGTGAAACCGCAAGCAAGGCTATGGGGTCGATTTCGTTGGCGACGGCCCAGTCTGTCATGACACGCTCGAGCACGGCCCGGGAATCCAGAAGCGTTCCATCCATATCGAACAGAACGGCTGAATAGGCGCGATCGAGCTGGAGCATTCTTTATCTGGTTCCTTCACAAGCAACGCAGAAGCAGCGTGTGAAACAGGCGTTTCGAGGGTCCGCTTCCTAAGTCGCACACCGTTCCTGCAACGCCAGCGCGGCCTGCGGCGCACGAACCTTCCCCTCATGGATGAAGTAAACGAAGACGTCACGTGCAGTGACCTCGGCCGAGCGATCCGGGTCCGCATAGGAAAGCCCGTCCGGCGTGCCGCCTTCGGCCCATCTCCTTGCGCGCTGTCCCCAAAGGTCCAGCGCCTCGGCCGGGTAGGCTGTCGGAATGTCATCCTGCCCTTTCTGCAGACGTGCGTAGACAAAAGGTGCCGTGACATCTGCGATCTCGGGATATTTCAGATGTTCCGCATAGACGATGGCTGCTCCATGCCGTGACGCCAGCTCCACGAATTCTGGAGACGAGAAGCTTTCGTGCCGCACCTCAACCGCATGTTTCAGAGCAATTCCGTCCCGCGATTGCGGCAGCATGGACAGGAACGCGCCGAAATCGTCAGGATCGAATTTCTTCGTCGGCGCGAACTGCCACAGAAGGGGGCCGAGATGATCGCCCAGTTCGGTTATGCCCGAGCCGAGGAACCGTTCCATCGACTCTTCGCCTTCCGTGAGCACACGCCGGTTCGTTACGAACCGGTTGCCCTTGACCGAAAACACAAAGCCTTCTGGTACGTCCTTTGCCCATTTGGCGAAAGTTTCCGGTTTCTGCGTGCCGTAATAGGTGCCGTTGATTTCGATTGTCGCGAGTTGGCGGCTGGCATAGTGCAACTCGTCCTTCTGTCGCACACCTTTCGGATAGAAAGTGCCCCGCCATGGAGCGAAGGTCCATCCGCCAATACCAGTTCTGATCGTGCCGGTGTGCGCCATTACAAGGTCCCTCGCAAAAGTTATTCCGCGGCTTCGATGTTCTTGGATGGCCGTCTTTGCAAAAGGTCTTTGAGGAATTGCCCGGTATAAGAGCGCTCTTCCTCCACGACCTGTTCCGGTGTGCCGGTCGCCACGATTTCGCCGCCCCCGTCGCCGCCCTCGGGGCCCAGATCGATGATGTAGTCAGCGGTTTTGATAACCTCGAGATTGTGTTCGATCACGACGACCGAATTGCCCTGGTTGACGATCTCGTGCAGCACGTCGAGCAGCTTCGCGACATCGTGGAAATGCAGGCCGGTCGTCGGTTCATCCAGAATATAGAGCGTCCGGCCGGTGGAGCGTTTCGAAAGCTCCTTGGCAAGTTTTACGCGCTGCGCCTCGCCGCCGGAGAGTGTCGTTGCCTGCTGGCCGATCTTGATATAGCCGAGACCGACCCGCCGCAGCGTCGTTAGTTTGTCGCGCACAGCCGGTACGGCCGAGAAGAACTCGCAGCCTTCCTCGACGGTCATCTCCAGAACGTCGGCAATCGACTTGCCCTTGAAGGTGACTTCCAGCGTTTCGCGATTGTAGCGTTGTCCGTGGCAGACATCGCAGGTCACATAGACATCCGGAAGGAAGTGCATCTCGATCTTGATGACGCCGTCGCCCTGGCAGGCTTCGCAGCGTCCGCCCTTCACATTGAACGAAAAGCGCCCCGGCTGGTAACCGCGCGCCTTCGCCTCGGGCAATCCCGAGAACCAGTCTCGGATCGGCGTGAATGCGCCCGTATAGGTCGCCGGGTTGGAACGCGGCGTGCGGCCGATTGGCGACTGATCGATATCGATGACCTTGTCGATATGCTGCAGGCCGTCGATGCGTTCATGCGCGGCCGGATTGTCGCGCGCGCCCATGATCCGCCGCGCCGCCGCCTTGTACAGCGTTTCGATCAGGAAGGTCGATTTGCCGCCACCCGAAACGCCTGTAACCGCAGTGAAGACGCCCAGCGGAATACTTGCCGTAATGTTCTTGAGGTTGTTGGCGCTCGCGCCGACGACAGTAATCTGGCGCTTCTTGTCGATCTTGCGGCGTTCGGCCGGGACCGCGACCTCCTGAACGCCGGAAAGATACTGCCCTGTCAACGAGGTCGGCGAAGCCATGACGTCCTGTGGCGTGCCCTGGGCAACAATCTCGCCACCATGGATGCCGGCCGCCGGTCCGATATCGACCACATGGTCCGCGGTCAGGATCGCGTCCTCGTCATGTTCGACCACGATCACCGTATTGCCGATGTCGCGCAGATGCTTCAGCGTTGTCAGAAGCCGCGCATTGTCGCGCTGGTGCAAGCCGATCGACGGCTCGTCCAGAACGTAAAGCACGCCGGTCAGACCTGAGCCGATCTGCGAGGCGAGGCGGATGCGCTGGCTCTCGCCGCCGGACAGGGTTCCCGAATTGCGCGACAGGGTCAGATAGTCCAGCCCGACATCGTTGAGGAACTTCAGCCGATCCTTGATCTCCTTGAAGATACGGCCGGCGATCTCGTTCTGCTTGTCGGTCAGGCGATCCGCCAGCCCGTCGAACCAATCTCCGGCCTCACGGATCGACATCTCCGTAACATTGCCGACATGCAGGTTGTCGATCTTGACCGCCATCGCCTCGGGTTTCAGCCGGTAGCCGCCGCAGCTGGGGCAGGGGGCTGCCGCCATATAGCGCTCGATTTCCTCGCGTGCCCAGGACGAGTCCGTTTCCTTCCAGCGCCGTTCCAGGTTCGGAATGATGCCCTCGAAGGTCTTCGATGTCTTGTAGGAACGCAGACCGTCGTCATAGTGGAAATCGATCCTGTCCTTGGTGCCGTTGAGGATCGCGTCCTGCGCGGCGTCCGACAGTTCGTTGAAACGGTCGCCGAGCTTGAAATCGAAATGCCGGCCGAGCGCCTCAAGTGTCTGGCCGTAATAGGGCGAGCTCGATTTGGCCCAGGGGGCGATGGCGCCGTCCCGCAATGTGCGTCCGGGCTCGGGAACGATCAGCGCCGGATCGATCTTCTGCTGTGTGCCGAGCCCGTCGCATGTCGGGCACGCGCCGAACGGGTTGTTGAACGAAAACAGCCGTGGCTCGATTTCCGGGATGGTGAAGCCGGAAACCGGGCAGGCAAACTTTTCGGAAAACACCAGCCGCTCGTGGGTCTCGTTCTTCGACTTGTTGGCGCTGCCGCCGGAGGTCTCTTCTTCCGGCAGCGGTTTGTCGGCCATTTCCGCCACCGCTAGTCCGTCGGCAAGGCGCAGGCATGTCTCTAGACTGTCCGCCAGCCGCGTCGCCAGATCCTCGCGAACCACGACGCGGTCCACGACCACGTCGATATCGTGCTTGTATTTCTTGTCCAGCGCCGGCGCGTCGGCAATCTCGTAATAGGCACCGTCAATCTTGACCCGCTGGAAGCCCTTTTTCATGAGCTCGGCCAGTTCCTTGCGGTATTCGCCTTTCCGGCCGCGCACCAGCGGCGCCAGGATGTAGAGCCGCGTGCCTTCTTTCAGAGCCATGACCCGGTCGACCATCTGGCTGACGGTCTGGCTCTCGATCGGCAGCCCCGTTGCCGGTGAGTAGGGGATACCGACACGCGCAAATAACAGGCGCAGGTAGTCGTATATCTCAGTCACGGTGCCGACCGTCGAACGCGGATTGCGCGAGGTTGTCTTCTGCTCGATGGAGATGGCCGGCGAAAGCCCGTCGATCTGGTCGACATCGGGCTTCTGCATCATTTCCAGGAACTGGCGGGCATAGGCCGAGAGGCTTTCCACGTAGCGGCGCTGGCCCTCCGCGTAGATCGTATCGAAGGCGAGCGAGGATTTCCCGGAGCCTGAAAGCCCCGTCATGACGATCAGCGTATTGCGCGGCAGGTCGAGATCGACACTCTTCAGATTGTGCTCGCGCGCACCGCGGATCGAGATGGTCTTGAGTTCGCTCATGGTCCCCTTCCGCAATCGGATCGATGATGCGCGCCGCGCCGTTCAGACAGCAATTCGTGGATTGGATGCGATGCAGAATCTAGGGCCGATCCGCGCCAAGTCGAGATACGCACGCCACATTGCCACACACACATGACCCATGCTGAATCATTTGACAAGACACAATAGTGCAACTAGAACATAATGTGAACAAAAAACCTCCTGTGGATAGTTTTTTGACAGCGGACACGGGCGGTCCTGATGGTTTATTGTCGCGCCGGATTGAAGAGGGCATAGGCTTTTCGGCAGATGGCGGCATGCCCGGATTTGTGAGGATGGAAGATGGCAGGCAGTGTCAACAAGGTGATTTTGGTGGGCAATTTGGGTGCGGATCCGGAAATCCGCCGGACACAGGATGGCCGGCCGATCGCCAATCTGCGGGTCGCGACTTCGGAGAGCTGGCGTGACCGCAACACCGGCGAGCGCCGGGAAAAGACGGAGTGGCACCGTGTCGTGATCTTCAACGAGGGTCTTTGCAAGATCGCCGAGCAATATCTGAGAAAAGGTTCGAAGATCTACATCGAGGGCCAGCTTCAGACCCGAAAGTGGCAGGACCAGAGCGGACAGGACCGTTATTCCACTGAAGTGGTGTTGCAGGGCTTCAACTCCGCGCTCACCATGCTCGACGGCCGTTCGGAAGGTGGCGCCGGCGGCGGCGGTGGTGGTGGTGGATTTGGCGACAATCAACAGGATTACGGTCAGCCGGCGCCGGCGCAGGAAGGCGGCTTTTCACGCGATATGGACGACGAGATCCCGTTCTGACCCACGCGGACTTTTCATTGCCACCTGCCTCGCGCGCATGTGATTTCCCTAAACTTGCCGGGCATGCATGATGGCGGCCTGACGAACAGGAGGTGCGCATGTCCGGCTTGTCGCTCGCAAGGCAATACGTTCGACTCATTCTGACCGCGGCAGTTTTTTCATCCGCATCATTGGTTTCGGCCGGAGAGGTCGACGTCGTGGCTGTGGATGCGGAACGCCAATCCGACGGAAAGTGGCGGTTTTCAGTCACTTTGCTGCATGATGACGAAGGCTGGGACCATTATGCCGACCGCTGGGATGTGGTCGGCCCGGATGGAACGGTCTACGGCAAGCGCGTGCTTGCGCATCCTCATGTAAACGAGCAGCCGTTTACACGCTCGCTGTCAGGTGTCGCTATCCCGGATGGCGTTACGTCGGTGATCATCCGCGGCAATGACAGCGTCCATGGCCTTGGCGGCAAGGAAATGACCGTCGATCTTGGCAACTAGGTCTGTAGCGAGTCCGACTTCCCCGGTTTTGTGCTAGGAAACAAATATCTGAACCGGGCTGGCGACACGTTTGACTCTGACCGAGCGTACAATTGAAGACTTTCTTGTACTGATCGGTCTCGCCGTCATCGCCATTGTCTTGCGCGCCCGGTTCACGATTGGGCGGGGCGAGGAAAAAGTTTTTGCCCGGCTGGTGACCGACTTCGCGTTGCCTGCCCTCGTGTTCACCTCGCTGAGCCTGGATCCGTTCTCGGTCGATCAGATTTTTCCCGCCATACTGATGTTTGCGACGGTCGCGACGGTCTCGCTTTTTGCCTGGGTCACGGGTACCGCGATCGGGCTGGCACCCCCGGTGCTCGGTTCATTTGTTTTGGTTGCCGGCGTCGGCAGTTCGTCGACGCTCGGATATCTGCTGATCCGCCATGCTTTCGGCGGCGGCGAGTCGATCATGGCGAAAGTTGTCACCATGGGTGAATTCGGCGTCGTCGTGCCGCTCTTTACCTTCGGCGTGGCCTTTGCCCGCTACTATGGAGAAGAACCGGACAGCCGGCACGACTTTCTCCATTCGGCAGCGAGCCTCTTGAAAGCGCCGGTCATCCTCGCAGCGGTACTGGGGATCGCCGTTTCGCGTCTTGGAGTTGATCCGCACGCCGCTCCCGCCAGTGTGCTTTTCAACCTGCTCGCGGTCGTGGGCGGTTCCATGGACGTGCTTGTGGCATTTTCTATCGGCCTCATGCTCCGGCCGGTCAACCTGCGCAACCTGCTGCCGCTCGTCGTGCTGGTTGTCGTGCTCAAACTGCTTCTGGAGCCCATCGTTGCCCTGCTGATCGGATATCTATTCCAGTTGCCGGAAATCGATCGGCAATTGCTGTTTATCGAGGCAGCTATGCCTTCCGGGGCGATCGCGGCAATCGTCGCCGCCCGTTACGGATGCGACGGTGTTGTCGCGTCGAGCCTGGTCATCGCCACATATCTGATCAGTCTGCTTCTGCTTCCCCTGATTCTTTCATTGGGCATTTGAGTAGCTTTTCAGCCCGATGTGCCCGCAAGCGCCTTCACACCATCCGCGACAAACTGGACTGCCAACGCCGCCAGAAGCACACCAAGCAGCCGGGTAAGGATCGCGCGTCCGCTTTCGCCGAGCAGACGGTCGAGCCGTCCGGCAATGACGAATGCGGCAAACAGGATGGCGATCACCACAAACAGGATGGCGATCAGTTCGATACGCTCCACCGGCGTGGAATAGGTCGATGAGAGCAGCACCGTGGCGGATATGGACCCGGGGCCCGCGATCAGGGGAATTGCCAGCGGAAACGCAGCGATGTCTCGGATATGGTCCTTGGTGACGACCTTCTTGGCGCTTGCCTCGCGGCGTTCCTGGCGCTTTTCGAAAACCATTTCGAAGGCGATCCAGAATAAAAGCAGGCCGCCGGCAACCCGAAAGGCCGGTATGGTGATGCCGATGACCTTCAGAATACCTGCGCCGGCGATCGCGAAGACGGTCAGAATAATGAAAGCGGTTATGCAGCCTCTCAAGGCCACCTGAATCCGATCGGCGCGGCTCATGCCGACCGTAAGCGCGAGAAACAGCGGCGCGTTTCCCGGTGGGTCCAGCATCACCAGGAGTGTCACGAACGCATTGAGCAAAGCGTCATAGGAGGCCATTGCAGTTTAAATCCCGTTGCCGAAACAATGGTCCATTGCCCGATATCACAGCCTTTGACCGCCGCCAAACCGGACCGGCCTGATGGCTGAATTTGCCACAGATTACACGAACCGCCAGCTCGCTGGAACGGGTGTCGGGAGATGTGCTCCGGTGCCGAATCGGCGCATTTTTCGGTCCCGTGCCCAAATCGGCGCGCATTTATATCATGTGACGAAAATTTGCACCTATAACTATCTGATAAATATACAGAAAATGAATTCAGAATTGTCGTTTCACAGTTGGCTTTTGCCGGACTGATCGTCTATAAGAAGCGCAGCTGATTCCATGAAATATAACGGACATAATTCTTGTCTGAACACGATAACTCCCTGACTCCGCCATCCGACCCTTCGGGCATCGAACCGATCTCCATTATGGAGGAGATGCAGCGCTCTTATCTCGATTACGCGATGAGCGTTATCGTCAGCCGTGCGCTGCCGGATGTGCGCGACGGCCTGAAACCGGTTCACCGGCGCATCTTGTACGCCATGCATGAAGGCGGTTTTCACTGGAACCGCAAATATGTGAAGTCGTCCCGCATCATCGGTGACGTCATGGGTAAATATCACCCCCATGGTGACCAGGCGATCTACGATGCCATGGTACGCATGGCGCAGGATTTCTCCATGCGCGTGCCGCTCATCGACGGGCAGGGCAATTTCGGCTCCATTGACGGCGATCCGCCGGCCGCGATGCGGTATACGGAATCGCGCCTGGCCAAGGTGGCCCACGAGCTGCTCGAGGATATCGACAAGGACACGGTCGATTTCCAGGAGAACTACGACGCCTCCGCCAAGGAACCGCGCGTCATCCCCGCACGCTTCCCGAATCTCCTGGTCAATGGAGCCGGTGGTATCGCCGTCGGCATGGCGACAAACATCCCGCCGCACAATCTCGGCGAGGTCATCGATGGTTGCATCGCCCTGATCGATAATCCGTCGATTGAGCTTGCCGATCTGATGCAAATCATTCCCGGACCGGATTTCCCGACCGGCGGCCTGATCCTCGGACGGTCCGGCATCCGTTCCGCCTACGACACCGGCCGCGGCTCGGTGATGATGCGCGGGCGCGTCGACGTGGAACAGATACGCGGCGAACGCGAGGCGCTGATCGTCACCGAAATACCCTATCAGGTGAACAAGGCATCGATGATCGAGAAGATGGCCGAACTCGTGCGCGAGAAGCGCGTCGAGGGCATCTCCGATATCCGCGATGAATCCGATCGCGACGGCTACCGTGTTGTCATCGAGCTCAAGCGTGACGCCGTGGCCGATGTCGTATTGAATCAACTCTACCGCTTCACACCGCTGCAGACTTCGTTCGGTTGCAACATGGTGGCGCTGAACGGCGGCAAGCCGGAGCAGTTGACCCTGATGGACATGCTGAAGGCCTTCGTCGCCTTCCGCGAAGAGGTCATCAGCCGCCGGACCAAGTTCCTTTTGAACAAGGCGCGTGAACGCGCTCATGTCCTCGTCGGGCTTGCCATAGCCGTCGCCAATATCGACGAGGTGATCAGCCTCATCCGCAACGCGCCCGATCCGGGCACTGCGCGCAGCCAGTTGATGGAACGCCGCTGGCCGGCCAAGGACGTGGCACCGCTGATCGAACTGATCGACGATCCGCGTCACCGCATCAATGAGGATGGCACCTACAATCTCTCCGAAGAGCAGGCCCGCGCGATCCTTGAACTGCGTCTTGCCCGCCTGACGGCCCTGGGACGCGATGAGATTGCCGACGAACTCAACGAGATCGGCACCGAGATCAAGGATTACCTTGAAATCCTCGCATCGCGGATCCGCATCCTTGAAATCGTCAAGAAGGAACTGACCGACGTCCGCGACGAGTTCGCGACGCCGCGCCGCACGGAAATCACCGAAGGCGGCGCCGATATGGACGACGAAGACCTGATTGCCCGCGAGGACATGGTGGTCACCGTCTCCCATTCCGGCTACATCAAGCGCGTGCCGCTGGCCACGTACCGGGCACAGCGGCGCGGCGGCAAGGGCCGTTCCGGCATGGCGACGCGTGACGAGGATTTCGTCAATCGCCTGTTCGTCGCCAATACCCACACGCCCGTTCTGTTCTTCTCCTCGCGCGGCATCGTCTACAAGGAAAAGGTCTGGCGCCTGCCGGTCGGCTCCCCGCAATCGCGCGGCAAGGCGCTGATCAACATGCTGCCGCTGCAGCAGGGCGAGCGCATCACCTCGATCATGCCGTTGCCCGAGGACGAGGAGAGCTGGAGCCAGCTCGACGTCATGTTCTCGACGACACGCGGAACCGTGCGCAGGAACAAGCTCTCGGACTTCGTCCAGGTCAATCGCAACGGCAAGATCGCCATGAAGCTCGACGATGAGAAGGACGAGATCCTGGCCGTCGAGACCTGCGATGAGAATGACGATGTGCTGCTGACCACCGCGCTCGGACAATGCATCCGCTTTCCCGTCACCGATGTGCGCGTCTTTGCCGGACGCAACTCGGTTGGCGTGCGCGGCATCCAGCTTGCCGATGGCGACAAGGTCATATCCATGACGATCCTGGCTCATGTGGAGGCGACGCCGGCGCAGCGGGCCGCCTACATAAAGTGGAGCAGGGCGGATGATGTCGAGCTTGTCGGCGAGGACGCTTCGGCCGGTGATGGCGACGAGTTCAGCGACGATCTGGCAAAGGATATGCAGGCCAGGGAGCAGTTCGTGCTGACCGTCAGCGAGAAGGGCTACGGAAAACGTTCATCGTCCTATGATTTCCGCATTTCGGGCAGGGGCGGCAAAGGCATCCGGGCGACTGATACCAGCAAGGTCGATGAAATCGGTCCTCTCGTGGCGACATTCCCCGTCGAGCCGGACGATCAGATCATGCTTGTCTCCGACGGCGGCCAGCTCATCCGCGTTCCCGTCGAGGGCATCCGCATTGCCAGCCGCGCGACCAAGGGCGTCACGATCTTCTCCACAGCCAAACAGGAAAAGGTCGTATCCGTGGAGCGTATCAGCGAACCGGAAGAGGACGAGGAAGAGAACGGTGACGGCGCTGAAACCGAAGGCGCACCGGATGGTGTGCAGCCGGAAGGGGACAGCGCATAAAAAATCCGGATGGCGGGGAACCATCCGGATCAGGTGGGGACTTGATTGATTGGAGGTCAGAAGAGTCCCTGGGTAAATCCATAAGAACCTAGTTCTTGATCCTGCTTCGCGCTCTCTCGGTTGCTTCTACCTGCTCGCGGTGCATGGCCATCATTGCCGCGCCCATGGTTGCAAGGAACATCGAGGCGATGAGAACTGCCAGGATCGTCAGTGCTGTAACCATTTTCGTCTCCGTGACGTCATTTCCGAATGACCATCGAGTGCACTAGTTGCGCCCTTGACAAATGATATGGGAACTTTTCGCCGGTTCTTCAATGTGTGCAAAAGGCCTTGTGATCTTCACGCCTGTTTCGCACACATGCTTGTGATCCCGGATTGGTCCCCTGTTTCCCGTGTCGTTCAGCGCCGGCGTTGATTTTTGACTGGCTGCCTCTGTTCCGGTTCGGATGCCAGGAGCGCCGCGGCGGCAATGCTTATCGTTACGAACAGCGTAGCGATGAAAGATAAAATTAGCATTGTGAATTCCTTTCAAATTGTCCCGATCAGCTTAGAGACCGTGTGCTGAAGCGTTTCTGAAACGGCCGTTCAGCCGGTGTTCATGTGGCGGGAAAGGAATTGGCGGGGTCTTTGCAAGCCGTTGCGGGCTTGTTTTGCTTGCGCCGGCGGCGCGGTCGTGACAAAAGCTGCGGGACGGATCCGCAGCGGATCGCTGACACGAGTTGCCCATGTCGATTGCATTTTATCCGGGATCGTTCGATCCGATCACCAACGGCCATCTGGACGTTCTGGTTCAGGCCCTGAATGTCGCTGACAAGGTGGTGGTCGGCATCGGTATCCAGGCATCCAAGAAACCGCTGTTTTCGTTCGACGAGCGCTCCGATCTCATCAAGGC
Source organism: Allohoeflea poritis (assembly GCF_027889715.1). Classification (GTDB taxonomy): domain Bacteria; phylum Pseudomonadota; class Alphaproteobacteria; order Rhizobiales; family Rhizobiaceae; genus Hoeflea_A; species Hoeflea_A poritis. Next base: position 225,777 of record NZ_JAPJZH010000001.1, on the reverse strand, counting down.
CTCCCTGTCGGATATTCTTCCGGGGCAGGAAGAACGTGTGTCCGTTGTCGCCTTTGACGGGCTCGCGATCGACGCGGCGCGCGATTGCGGCGGGACAATCCTGATGCGCGGATTGCGGGACGGTTCCGATCTCGACTATGAAATGCAGATGGCAGGAATGAATCGCGAAATGGCACCCGGGATCCAGACGGTGTTTTTGCCCGCCAGCCCGCTAAACCGGCCCATTACTGCCACATTGGTACGGCAGATCGCTGCCATGGGGGGAGATGTTAGCGCTTTCGTACCGGCCCCCGTCCTGGCGGCACTGAAGGAACGCAAATCCTGAGCGAAACGCCTGGTCTCAGCCGGCCAACCTTTCCGAGAACTGACGGAGTTATCATGAAATTCTTGAGACCACTGGCCGTAGCGGCGTTGCTTGCGATTGGCATTCTTTCCCTGGCGCGCGCCGACATGGATCCGGAAAACAAGATGACCATTACGCTCAAGGACGGCGATGTGGTGATCGAGCTTCTGCCCGATGTCGCGCCGGAGCACGTAAAGCGCATCAAGGACCTTGCCAATGCCGGCAGATACGACAATGTGGCCTTTCACCGCGTGATCGACGGCTTCATGGCCCAGACTGGCGATGTTGAATACGGCAATCTGGAAGATGGCTACAACGCCCGCCTCGTCGGAACCGGCGGATCTCGGGACGGGAACCTGCGCCAGGAATTCTCCGATATTCCATTTGAGCCCGGCGTCGTCGGAATGGCACGCTCAAGCCATCCGGACACGGCCAATTCGCAGTTCTTCATCATGTTCGAACGTGTCGGCTCGCTTGACGGCAAATACACCGTATTCGGCCGGGTCGTGGACGGCATGGAACACATCAATAACATCAAGCGCGGCAACGACGCGGCCAATGGCGCCGTCCAGAATCCCGATCGCATGATCAAGGTGCGCGTCGGCGAATAAACCAGAAGAAGGAGGTCGTCATGGCCGAGTACAAGGACCCGGAAAACACGATTGTCATGGAAACCAGCAAGGGCAAGGTCGTCATTGAGCTGCTGCCCGACCTTGCACCCAATCATGTTGCCCGGATCAAGGAGCTGTCGCGGGAGAATTTCTACGACGGCATCGTCTTCCACCGTGTGATCGACGGGTTCATGGCCCAGACGGGCGATCCGACGGGCACGGGAATGGGCGGCTCGGACAAACCCGACCTTCAGGCTGAATTCTCAAACATGAACCATGTTCGCGGCACCTGTTCCATGGCCCGCTCGCAGAACCCCAACTCGGCCAATTCCCAGTTTTTCATCTGCTTTGACGAGGCGCCGTGGCTCAACAAGCAGTACAGCGTCTGGGGCCAGGTGATCGAAGGCATGGATGTGATCGATCAGATCAAGCGCGGCGAGCCCGTCAACGATCCTGACAGCATCACGACCATGCGGGTCGCCGCTGACAGCTGACTGAATCGGCAGTAAGAATACGGCGCCCGCTTCCTTGAGGCGGGCGCTGGTTTGTTGTTGAGCCTGAATTATGCGCGTCGACCTGTTTGATTTCGATTTGCCGGACAGCGCCATTGCGCTGCGCCCGGCGGTGCCGCGTGACAGCGCAAAGCTGCTGGCCGTCGATCCGCCGAACGGCCTTTCCGATCACGTCGTCACCGATCTGGTTGACCTGCTGCGGCCCGGCGACGCGCTCGTGCTCAACGATACCAAGGTGATTCCGGCCCAGCTGGAAGGCATCCGGCGCCGGCAGACCGATGGGGACGAAACAGCCGTCAACATCTCGGCAACTCTTCATATGCGCGTGGCGCCGGACCGCTGGAAGGCATTCGCAAGACCGGCCAAGCGCTTGAGGGCCGGCGACCGCTTCAGTTTCGGCACGCGGAACAATGCTTGCGCCGGCGCGTCCGTGGACGGCAGCATTGAAAGCAAGGGCGATGCCGGCGAAGTGGTCCTCAAATTCGATCTCTCGGGCCCGGCGCTCGACGAGGCGATCGCCGCCACCGGCCATGTGCCGCTGCCGCCCTATATCGCGTCCAAGCGGGCCGATGATGAACGGGATCGCAAGGATTACCAGACCGTCTATGCCCGCGAGGAGGGGGCCGTTGCGGCTCCGACGGCGGGCCTTCATTTCACCGATGATATGTTCATGCGCCTGGAAGAGGCCGGGATCGAGCGTCACTTCGTTACGCTGCATGTCGGTGCCGGCACGTTTCTGCCGGTCAAGGCCGACGATACGGACGATCATGTCATGCACGCTGAGATCGGTGAGGTGTCCGAGGAGACGGCACAGGCTCTGAACGCCGTCAAGGCGCGGGGCGGCCGGGTTGTTTCCGTGGGGACGACATCATTGCGCCTTCTGGAGAGCGCCAGCGACCCGGCAGGGCGGCTTCACGCCTGGCGCGGTTCCACGGATATCTTCATCACGCCCGGCTACCGCTTCCGTTTCGTCGATCTGCTGATGACCAACTTTCACTTGCCGCGTTCCACGCTGTTCATGCTGGTCTGCGCGTTTTCGGGTTACGACACGATGCGCGGCGCCTATCGCCATGCAATTGATCATGGCTATCGCTTTTATTCCTATGGCGACGCGAGCCTGCTTTCGCGCGCGGACAGGACACATCCATGACAGAGAATTTCCGGTTTTCACTGCTGGCCGAGGACGGCAATGCACGGCGCGGGTCGATCACCATGCCGCGCGGCGAAATCCGCACGCCCGCCTTCATGCCCGTCGGCACAGGCGGCACCGTCAAGGCGATGTACATGGACCAGGTGAGGGCGCTTGGCGCGGATGTCATATTGGGCAACACCTATCACCTGATGCTTCGGCCCGGCGCGGAAAGGGTCGCGCGTCTCGGCGGCCTGCATGAATTCTGCCGCTGGCAATATCCGATCCTGACCGATAGCGGCGGCTTCCAGGTCATGTCGCTGGCGGGCCTGCGCAAGATCACCGAACAGGGCGTGACCTTCCAGTCGCATGTCGACGGCACCAAGCACGAGATGTCGCCGGAACGATCGATCGAAATCCAGGGGCTTCTGGGATCTGACATCCAGATGCAGCTCGACGAATGTGTCCGGCTGCCGGCGGACGAAAGTGCCATCGAAAAATCCATGGAAATGTCCCTGCGCTGGGCCGAGCGGTGCAAGATTGCTTTTGGTGATCAGCCGGGCAAGGCGATGTTCGGCATCGTGCAGGGCGGCGATGTGGTCCATCTGCGCGAACGTTCTGCGACGGCTCTCAAGGAGATGGATCTGAAGGGCTACGCCATTGGAGGGCTGGCTGTCGGCGAGCCGCAGGAGGTCATGCTGGCGATGCTGGATGTCACCTGTCCCATGCTGCCGCAGGAAAAGCCGCGCTATCTGATGGGCGTCGGAACGCCCGACGACATCCTGAAATCCGTCGCGCGGGGCATCGACATGTTCGATTGTGTCATGCCGACGCGTGCCGGACGTCATGGTCTGGCCTATACGCGCCGGGGCAAGATCAATCTGCGCAATGCGCGCCATGCGGAAGACACGCGCCCGCTCGACGAGCAGTCCGATTGCCCGGCGGCCCGCGACTACTCACGCGCCTATCTGCATCACCTGGTACGCTCAAACGAAGCGCTGGGTGGAATGCTCCTGAGCTGGAACAACCTGGTCTATTACCAGCACCTCATGCAGGGCATCCGCGATGCCATCGAGGCCGGCTGTTACGCCGACTTCATGGCGGAAACGCAAGCCGAATGGGAACGTGGCGACATCGAGCCCGTTTAGCCTATCCTGGCCGCATGCCAGCGCAGATGGTCCTCCATGAAACTGGAAATGAAGTAATAGGAGTGGTCATAGCCTTCCTGCATGCGCAGTGTAAGGCCAATTCCGGTGTCCTTGCAGGCCTCCTCGAAGAGCCACGGCCTGAGCCCCTCGTCGAGAAATCCGTCTGCGCTGCCCTGGTCGACGAGGAATTCCGGAAACCGCGCCCCGTCCTCGATAAGCGCGCAGGCATCATGCTCGCGCCAGAAATTCTCGTCCTCTCCGAGATAGGAACGGAAGGCGCCGATCGCCCAGTCGGCGCCCATTGGGTGAACAATCGGGGCGAAGGCCGAACAGCTCTTGAAGCGCGCGGGATTTTTCAGGGCGATGGTCAAGGCGCCATGGCCGCCCATCGAATGGCCGAAGATGGCCTGACGGCCCATATCGACGGGAAAATGCTCCCCGATCAGCGCCGGCAATTCGTCGGTGATATAGGAATACATGCGGTAGTTTGCCGACCACGGAGCCTGGGTCGCATCGACATAGAAACCGGCCCCCTTTCCCAGTTGCCAATTGTCCTCGACATCCGGGATGTCGCCGCGCGGGCTGGTGTCGGGGCAGACGATGATCAGGCCTAGCTCGGTCGCCAGGCGCCGGTATTCGCCCTTTTCCATGACATTGGCATGGGTGCAGGTCAGCCCGGACAGGTACCAGACAACCGGGCAGGGCCTTTTGCCGGCCTGCGGCGGGACGAAAACCGCAAATGTCATGTCGCAGGCACAGCACTCTGACGCGTGGCTGTAGACACCCTGGACGCCGCCATGCGCATTTACTTCAGAAACAGTCTTCATAACAGTCTATATCTCCTTGATATAGTGTGCATTAATTGTCCAGAATAAGTTGAAAATCCTTGCGTCTCACGCGTGTTGTAAAGCGCAGTTTGGCCAGTTCCGTAGCGCCGATTTCATCCAGAAATTTCATTACCGATGATCGTTCATCGGCCGCAACGGATTGGATCTTGTCAACCACATGCTGCAGCATCCATTGCGCATAGGGAAACACCGCTCGCTGACCCGTTGCCTCGCCGAGCCGGAATTGATGAAAGCCGATCGCCCGCGGCAATTCCCTGTCGGCCGTTGTTTTTGCAAATTGTGCGACCTGCCGAACTGTGTCCAGCAGCACCGGAAGGTGCTCGTCCATGGCACGCCGGAGGACCGGAAGCAGTGTCGTCGGCACCGCGTCCGCACCGCTCATGGACTGGCCTCGGTGAGTGGCGCCGCGCATGCGTTCCACCCAGCCGGCCACGGCCGGTGCCTTCTCGCGCATCAGCGCCCCGGAGGCCGGATCCCGGTAAAGATGTGCGTAAAGCGGTCCGAACAGACCGAAATCGCCAAGCGATGGCGCGCGTCCGAGCACATAATGATGAACGCTGAAATGACGCTCGAGCTCGCGCAACAAAGCCATGTAGCTTTCTTCGATTGCTTCGGTCGTTCCGTTGGACACGCCGAGCGCGGGCAGGGCGCCCGCAAAAGGTTTGGCGATCCGCTCGCCAACGGCACGCTGCGCATCGGCATCGAGTCCCGGCGCCGAAAGTGCGCCGAATTCGGCAATCGCGAATTCGCGATTGTGGTTCCAGCGATAGTGCATGGCCGGCAGCACCAGCCACTCATCCCCGTAGAGCTCCAGGATCATCGACGCAATGGCTTGAACGGGCCCGGCGGGCAGGACCGGCGGCTCCGGATATTCAGCCTCCAGGCTTCGGATGATTTCGGTGGTGTCCTGCATATAGGTGCCGTTCTCGCGTTCGATCACCGGGATGACCAGCCATCCGATATTCGGCAGGATCTTGTGGATGTAGATGTCTCGGCTCGCCTGAATTTCCTTGTATTCCAAACCTTTCCAGTCGAGATAGGCCCGCAGCTTTCCCGAAAAGTACGAGACTTCCGCGCCATACATGATCATGACGGGCGCTCCCGCATCTTCTGCCGGACCAGTTGGTCCAGCGCGCTGAGAAAGCGCGACCGGTCACGCTGCGAAAACGGTGCGTTCCGCCCTTTGATTTCTCCGGCCTCTCTCAGGTCCTGATTGAGATTACGCATCGCTGTCGCCATGCCGATGGTCGTTTCATCGAACAGCCGGCCGGTGGGGCCCAGCACCCCGGCGCCGCCTTCGACACACCGCCCGGCGAGCAGAATGTCCGCGGTGATCACGATATCGGTCGCGCCGGTATTGGAGACAATCCAGTCATCGGCGGCGTCAAAGCCGGCCGAGACGACGACATTGCGGATCATCGGATCGCGGGAAGGGCGCAGGCCGCCATTGGCAACGAACGTCACGGGCAAGCCGTGCCGTTCCGCCACCTTGACCACCTCGTCCTTTACCGGACAGGCGTCCGCATCGACGAAAATCGCAGGCCCTGAGTCCATTCCCCGGTCAGTAGACAACGACCGATCGGATGGATTCCCCGGCATGCATGAGATCGAAGCCCTTGTTGATTTCATCGAGGCTGAGCGTATGGGTGATCATCGGATCGATCTCGATCTTGCCCTCCATATACCAGTCAACGATCTTGGGAACATCCGTGCGGCCGCGCGCGCCGCCGAAGGCCGTACCACGCCATGAGCGTCCGGTCACCAGCTGGAACGGGCGGGTCGCGATCTCCTGTCCGGCGCCGGCAACGCCGATGATGATCGATTCGCCCCAGCCCTTGTGGCAGCATTCCAGAGCGTCGCGCATGACCTTCACATTGCCGATGCACTCGAAGGAATAGTCGGCGCCGCCCTTTGTCAGGTCCACCAGATGGGGGACGAGGTCGCCCTCCACCTCCGACGGATTGACGAAATGGGTCATTCCGAACTTCTCGCCCCATTCCTTCTTGTCGTTGTTCAGGTCCACCCCGACGATCATCTCCGCGCCGATCAGCCGCAGCCCCTGGATGACATTAAGACCGATACCGCCGAGGCCGAACACGACGGCCCGGCACCCGGGCTCGGCCTTGGCGGTGTTGATGACAGCGCCGATGCCGGTGGTGACGCCGCAGCCGATATAGCAGACCTTGTCGAAAGGTGCGTCCGGATTGATTTTCGCCAGGGCGATTTCGGGAAGGACCGTGAAATTGGCAAAGGTGGAGGTGCCCATATAGTGGAAAATCTTCTCGCCGTTCGCTGAGAAGCGGCTGGTGCCATTCGGCATCAGGCCTTGTCCCTGGGTCACGCGGATCGCCTGGCACAGATTCGTTTTCGGATTGAGGCAGTATTCGCATTCCCGGCATTCCGGCGTGTAAAGGGGGATCACATGATCGCCGGGCTTCACCGACGTAACACCCGGGCCGACCTCGCGGACGATGCCGGCGCCTTCATGGCCAAGGATCGCCGGGAAAATGCCTTCCGGATCGGCGCCCGACAGGGTGAATTCGTCCGTGTGACAGATTCCCGTCGCCATGATCTCGACCAGGACTTCACCGGCCTGAGGACCGTCAAGTTGCACGGTCGTTATCTCAAGAGGCTTGCCGGCCTCCACTGCCAGTGCTGCGCGAACGTCCATATCTTCCTCCCCAGAAGTCTTTTTGATGCTCCAGAATGGCACACTGTCAAAAGGCGGGCGAAGCCTCAATAGCCGGGGCCGAAAAAAATCCTACCGATGTCAGTCGTTTACTCGCCGATCTGAGCCGACACCCGATTGGCTTCCGCTTCGAGCGCTTCGATCATCTGGCCCATCGCTTCATGGGACTTCTTGAGCTTCGACAATTGCGTGACCAGGACCCGCATCTCGGAATGAACGAGCGGCATGTGCGGCGCTTCGCCGATACCGTTGAGAAGCCAGGTCGGCGATACGCCGAGTACGCCGGCAAGCATTGTAACCCGGTTGGCGCGCGGTTCCGACCGGTCCGTCTCCCAGGCCTGGACGGTGTCTGTCTTGACGCCAAGCCGCCGCGCCAGTTGCGATGTGGTCAGATCGAGCGCATCGCGCGCCCGCGAGATCCGCCCGCCGAGCGTATCGTAGTCCGGATGTTCGACGGAAATATCCAATTGGGTCGACATGGGCTGCTCCTGTTGCGCTCCTGCTTCCGACGATTTGCGTCACGTTTCATGGCAGGCAGAACGGTTGCGAAAGGAAATGTCGGCGCACGCGTCACTATGTCCGTATACGCCGTACAAGGCACCGGATGGTTTCTCCATTCGCAAGAGGCATTATTAGTGCCGCCGATTGGCGTATTGTTTCTTGATTCCGCCAAATATCTGCCGAATGCCGATGTATTTGCGCGGTTCGGTGAATTGTGCCAACCAACGAATACGGGCGAAACAGCGAAATTGGGAGTGGGTCTACATGCTGCCGGATCTAATACTGGGAACTGCCGTGGTATCGCTGACGGTCCTCGTCCACACGCTGGGCCTTGTCGGAGTCGCGAACGTCATGAACCGTGTTGCCGGCCGGCATCCGATACACGAGTTCCGCAGTAAGGTTTTCTCCATGGTGATCCTGGTGCACGGCGTGATCATCGTGCATTCCGTCGAAATCTGGATCTGGGCGGTGTTCTACAAGCTCGCCGGCGCCATAGAGACATTCTCGGATGCGCTCTATTTTTCCGCCATCACATTTTCGACACTCGGCTACGGCGATGCGCTCATCACCAAGGAGTGGCAATTGATGGCCGGCATGGAGGGCCTCAGCGGTTTTGTTCTGATCGGCTGGTCGACCGCCTATCTGGTGGCTGCTTCGACGCGCATCGGCCCGTTTCAGGCCGGCAAGCATTTCTAGGGCGCGTCCGATGTCGGTCCGAAGATCGTTTCGAAGGATTGCCTGAGGGCTACATCCGTATCCGCCATGGTGACCGGCAGGCCAAGGTCCACCAGGCTGGTCACCCCGTGTCCGGTAACGCCGCACGGCACGATGCCGGAGAAATGTTCCAGATCCGGCTCGACATTGATCGATATGCCGTGAAAGCTGACCCAGCGGCGGAGCCTGATGCCGATGGCGGCGATCTTGTCCTCGGCCGGCGATCCGTCGGGCAGGGCGGGCCGCTCCGGACGGGTGACCCACACGCCGACACGGTCCTCCCGTCGTTCGCCCTTGATATTCATGCTGTCCAGCGTTTCGATCACCCAGGCTTCCAGCGCCGAGACGAAGGCGCGCACGTCGCAGCGGCGGCGCTTGAGATCGAGCATGACATAGCCGACCCGCTGTCCCGGCCCGTGATAGGTGTATTCGCCGCCCCGTCCCGTCCGATGGACCGGAAACCGGTCCGGTGTCAGAAGATCCGCTTCATCGGCGCTGGTTCCGGCGGTGTAGAGCGGCGGGTGTTCGACCAGCCAGACCAGTTCATCGGCGGTTCCTTTTGCGATCGCTTCCGCGCGACCTTCCATGAACGCCACCGCCTCTTCGTAGTCGGTCAGCCCGGGCGCGACGAGCCAGCGCACCGGCGGTGACCCCGCGGTCGCGAAAAAGCCGGTTTCGATGTCGTTGCGTTGCATGTCGATCGTAATGAGTTGCTTCCTTGCAGGCCTATTTGGAGCACGCGGCCGGTCAGTGCAAGGTCTGCGCGCGACCGGCCGCAAGGGTTGCGTTCAAGCCTGTGTGCGGGCCGACAAAAAAACGTCACGGCCCCTTGTCTCGCCACAGGCGATTTGGTACATGCGGCGCGCCGGTAACGGCTTCTACCACGTGCGGTCGTGGCGGAATTGGTAGACGCGCAGCGTTGAGGTCGCTGTGGGGCAACCCGTGGAAGTTCGAGTCTTCTCGACCGCACCAAAATCACCCATGATCCGTTCCGATTTGTACCCGCTCGCTTTGGCTTGGTGAGCACGTCTCGCCGGATATGCAAAAACCCCGGCCTGAAGCCGGGGTCTTGTATTCGCTCATTGCGAACCGCTGAAAGCTGCCTGATCAGGCGGCCCGCACGCCCGTGTCGAACGGGATTTCAATGTCGACCGCGAGTGTCGAGACCTGGGCGCCGCGCTCCATCTTGACGTGCACCTTGCGGCCTTCGATCCGCACATGCTTGGAAAGTACGTCAATGATTTCCTCGCGGAGAATCTCCACAAGGTCGGTTCCACCCATCGACGCTCGTTCATGGGCAAGCAGGACCTGCAGCCGCTCCCGGGCTGCGGAGGCCGAACTTCGCCTTCCGAAAAAACGTAGTATATTCATGCAGCCTTCCTTCCGAAGATCTTGCCGAAGAATCCGCGTTTTTCACCTGGCACCGTGATCGGTATGGCTTCGCCCGACAGCCGGCGCGCGGCGTCGCAATAGGCGCGTGCCGTTTCGCTGCGGCTGTCTGCCAGCGTGACCGGCGCGCCGAGATTGGAGGCGCGCAGTACATCCGTGCTCTCGGGTATGATGCCGAGGAGGGGGATCGACAGGATTTCGAGCATGTCGTCGACGTTCAGCATCTCGCCAGTCGCCGCCCGCACCGGGTCATAACGATTGAGAAGCAGGTGCTTTTCCATCTGCTCGCCGCGCTCTGCCTTGACCGTCTTAGCGTCAAGCAGGCCGATGATGCGGTCCGAGTCGCGCACCGAGGAGACTTCCGGGTTGGTGACGACAATGGCAGCATCGGCATGGCGCATCGCCAGCGTCGGACCGCGTTCAATGCCGGCCGGGCTGTCGCACAACACCCAGTCAAAGGCCTTCTTGAGGGAGGTGATGACCCGCTCGACGCCCTCGGGTGTCAGCTTGTCCTTGTCCCGGGTCTGCGATGCCGGCAGAAGGAAAAGGTTTTCCAGCCGCTTGTCCCGGATCAGCGCCTGCGAGAGCTTTGCCTCTCCCTGGATGACGTTGATCAGATCGAAGACCACGCGCCGCTCGGCGCCCATGACAAGATCGAGATTGCGAAGGCCGACGTCGAAATCAACGACGACGACTTTTTCGTTCCTCTGCGCCAACGCGGCACCAATGGCGGCTGTTGATGTCGTTTTGCCAACGCCGCCCTTGCCGGATGTGATCACGATCGCTTTGCCCATATCCTTCTCCTTAATTGGCCGGCCATAGGCTCAGCCGAGTGTGTCCCCCAGGATTGCTTCATTCTCCAGCCGGAGCTGCACGGCCTGTCCGCGCAGTTCCTCTTCAAGATCCTCGGATGTCTTGTAGTAGCCCGCGATGGCGACAAGCTCAGCTTCGAGCTTGCGACAGAAAATCCTCGCCTCGGCATTGCCCATGGAGCCCGCGATGACGCGGCCGCGAATGGTGCCGTAGACATGCACCGAACCGCCGGCGACGACCTCGGCGCCCGATGCCACCGAACCGACGATTGTAATATCGCCCTCCGAAGACAGGAGCTGTCCGGAACGAACCGGCTGGGTCACCATCAGCGAGGGAGCCGGCGCTTCGCCGTCGATCTCCGCCGCGTCCTCTTCCGGTGCCTCCATGTCGGAGGCCGGAAGACCGCCGGTCATTGCCGGAGGGATGTCACTGCCGAGCAGGGAAGGGTCAGCCCCCTCGATGCCCATGATGCGCACATGCCGTTCCTTGAGCTGGCCGATCAGACCGCGCAGTTCATCGCCGTCAATATCGAGCCCGTCCACGTCGAGTACGATCGGACGCCGAAGGAAGAAACCCGCCGAACGCGCCGCAAGGTCGTCAAGCCGTGCCAGCCAGTCATCGAATGGCGGCTCGGGGCTCAGCACCAGCGCAAGGAAGGAGCGTCCCTTGAGGCGTATTGGTTTGGTGTCGGTTAGCACTTCGGTCATCTTCGTTAACAATCCTTAACCCGACACTATTTGAATCGGGGTTAACGAATAGTTACCACGCGGACCTTGCGGGAGGATTGACGCGAACACGATTGTGTGGTTCTCGAAGTGCTTTCCTTCGGGCTGCGAGAATTATGCGATGCAGGGGGTGATTTCCTGGCCGTTCAGCCCATCATCCGGTAATGCAGGTCGAACATGATCCAGAGTGTGCCGCCGACAAGGATGCAGATGAGCACAATGGCGAAAGCCAGTGCCAGGATGTTGTCACGCGGCGTGGTCCTGAAATTGAGGTGCAGGAAATAATACATATGCACCAGCATCTGCGCGACAGCGGCAACAACGATCGCGATCAGCGTTGCCATGACGGGCAGGGCGCCCGCCCAGACCAGTGCGAAGGGAATGATCGTCAGGATAAGCGCAAGAACAAAACCCGTGAGATAGGATTTGTGGGTGTGCGTGCCGGCCGGTTTTTGCATCACATGACCCCCGGCAGATAGACGACCGAGAAGATCCCGATCCAGATAATGTCAAGGAAATGCCAGAACAGGCCGAGCCGGTAGAGCCGCGAACGCACCGGATTGGTGAGCCCCTTGATGGAAACCTGAACCGCCATTACGGCAATCCCCACAATGCCGAGGCTGACATGCAGACCATGGGTGCCGACCAGCGTGAGGAAGGCCGACAGGAACCCGCTCGTTCCCGGTCCGGCGCCGGCGCTGATCATGCCGGCGAATTCGATGATCTCCATGGCGACAAATCCTGCGCCGAGCAGCATCGTCACGATCAGCCACTGGATGACACGGCCGCTCTGACCCGCGAGCGACGCCAGCGTGGCGAAACCGAAGGTTATGCTCGAGCACAGTAGCAGCAGTGTCTCGCCCGCCGTATGCGGCAGGCTGAACAGCGATTTGGCGTCGGGTCCGGCGGCGATATTGCCGCTCATCACCACATAGGTCGCGAATAAGAGGGCGAAGATCACCGCATCGGTCATCAGGTAAAGCCAGAACCCGAATTCGCGTTCCTCGAATTCCTCGCCGCCGCCGAGATGAACAGCCGGTTCTTCGTGAGCAGGGTGTGTGTCAGCGATCGCCATGTCAGATATTCCCCGGCATCGGTTGCTTTCCGGCAGGGTCCACGCCCGGTTCCGGCTGGTCGGTCGGAAGCTTCAGGGTCGAGTGCTGACGCTTGCTCTCGATTGCCTCGACCTCGGCCGCGGGGATCGTGAACTCGTCATCGTCATTGCTGGCCCTCATGATCAGGATCGCCACCGCTGCGACGAGGCACAGCGCGGCCAGCCACCAGATGTGCCAGATCATGGCAAAGCCGAGGACGAAGCCGCCCGCGCCGAGGAACACGCCAGCAGCGGTGTTTTTCGGCATCGTTATGTCTTCGTAGCGTTCCGGTTTCGCGCCGACCACGCCGCGTCGTTTCATGTCGGCGAAGGCGTCGATGTCCTCGACCTTAGGGATGATCGCGAAATTATAGGGTGCCGGCGGTGACGAGGTCGCCCATTCGAGCGTCCGGCCGTTCCATGGGTCGCCCGTCGTATCGACCGCCTGTGCCCTGTCGCGCACGCTGACATAGAGCTGCATTGCGATGCAGAAGATGCCGACTAGGACAAAGACCGCGCCGATCGCCGCGACCACCAGGTAGGGTTGCCATTCCGGAACGTTGTAGTGCTCCATGCGGCGCACCATGCCCATGAAACCCAGCACATAGAGCGGCATGAAGGCGAGGTAGAACCCGATAATCCAGAACCAGAAGGCGCGGATGCCCCATGTCTCGTCGAGCTTGAACCCGAAGGCCTTCGGGAACCAGTAGTTCATGCCGGCCAGGTAGCCGAACAGGGCGCCGGGAATCAGCATGTTGTGGAAATGCGCCACCAGGAAGGTCGAATTGTGCATCAGGTAGTCGGCCGGCGGCAGGGCAAGCAGGACGCCGCTGACACCGCCGATCACGAAGGTGACGATGAAGCCGATCGTCCAGTACATGGACGGGTGAAACACGATGCGGCCCCGGAACATGGTGAACAGCCAGTCGAACACCTTCACCCCGGTCGGTACGGCGATGATCATGGTCGCGATGCCGAAGAACGCGTTCACATTGGCGCTGGAGCCCATGGTGAAGAAGTGATGCAGCCAAACAGTGAAGGACAGGATGCCGATGCAGCCGGTGGCATAGACGAGCGAATCGTATCCGAACAGGCGCTTGCCGGAGAAGGTCGCAACGACCTCAGAGTAGACGCCGAAGGCGGGCAGGATGAGGATATAGACTTCCGGATGGCCCCAGATCCAAAGCAGATTGGCGAAATTCATCATGTTTCCGCCATCGCCATTGGTGAAGAAATGAAAGCCGAGATAACGATCGAGGCCGAGCTGGATCGCGACGACGGTCAGGGCCGGGAAGGAAAAAGCGATCAGGATACTGACGACCAGCGTTGTCCAGGCGAACATCGGCATGCGCATGAGCGTCATGCCGGGCGCGCGTTTCTTCAGGATAGTCACCACGAAATTGATGCCGGTCATGGTGCTGCCGACACCGCTGACGAGCAGCGCCCAGAGCCAGTAGTCGACACCGACACCGGGATTGAACTCGATACCGGAATAAGGCGGATATCCCGTCCAGCCGGCAGTCGAGAACTTGCCGATGACGAGTGAGACAAGCACCAGGCCCGCGCCGGCCGCCGTCAGCCACAGGCTGATGGAGTTCATGAATGGAAAGGCGACGTCGCGCGCGCCGATCTGCTGCGGCGCGACGATATTGAAAAGCCCAGTCAGGAACGGCATCGCCATGAAAAACACCATGATCGTGCCGTGCGAGGTGAAGATCTGCTCGAAGTGCTCCGGTGGCAGGTAGCCGTCCGAGTTCAGTGCAAAGGCCTGCTGGGCGCGCATCATGATCGCGTCGATGAAACCGCGGATCAGCATGACCAGCGCCAGCACGATATACATGATGCCGATCTTCTTGTGGTCGACGCTTGTCAGCCATTCGGTCCACAGATAACGCCAGGCGCCGAGATAGGTGATGATGGCGACCACGAGCAGACCGCCGCCGACGGTCACGCCGGCGCCGGCCATTGCGACCCAGCTGTAGAACGGAAGTGCATCGATCGTCAGTTTTCCGAGCATGCTCGCCTCCGTTTCGGGCTACTGTTCCATTCCGGCCGCCGAATGTGCCGGCCGCGCAGCATATTTCGCCAGAATGGTCTCGAACAGGTTCGCCTCGTAGGTCGAATAATATTCGACATCGTGCGCGACACTCGGCTGGGCCAGCGTGGCGTATGCGACCTCATCCAGCGCCGTCTGCGATTGCCTGACTTTTTGGACCCAGGCGTTGAAATCCTCATTGGTCATGGAATGCGCCTGGAAATGCTGATCGGCGAAACCATCGCCGCTGAACATGGTATTGCGGCCGGTGAACTGCCCCGTCTCATCGGCGATCAGGTGCAGCCGGCTGGTCATGCCGGCCATGGCGTAGATCTGACCGCCAAGTGCCGGGATCATGAAGGAGTTCATCACCGTGTCGGATGTGATTCGCAGCGACAGCGGCCGCTCCTGCGGAAATGCCAGCTCGTTGACTGTCGCAATGCCGTATTCGGGATAGATGAACAGCCACTTCCAGTCCTGCGCGACGACCTCGACCTCGATGGGATTCTCCGTACCGGCAATCGCCTTGTAGGGATCGAGCTTGTGTGTCTCCGTCCAGAGAAGATAGCCGATCGCCGCGACGAGCAGGGCGGGTACAAGCCAGATAAGCGCGTCGATGCCGGCAGAATAAGACCAGTCGGGCTTGTATTGCCCCTTGCCGCCGTTTGCCCGGTAGCGCCACACGAACACGAATGCCAGCACAAAGACCGGTATCACGACGATCAACATCAGGTAGAAGGCGGTGAACAGCAAATCGCGCTCTGCAAGTGCGATCGGGCCTTTCGGGTTGAGGATGGGAGCCGTGCCGAGGCCGCAGCCCGACAGCAACGGGGCGGTCAGCAGCACCGGCAGCCTATTCAGTCGTCGCATCCCGGCTTTGATATCCACTTGTCCATCCCTACCAAGGGTTTGAGCAGCCTGCGGCGTTCGATTCAATCAGGCTTTGCGAACGAGTCGAGCCTCATCTTACGGCGGTCCTGATCGTTGACAAGCCGGCCATCGGATTTTCCTCAAGGAACACACGTAGGATGGCAGTATATCGAATATACAACCGCAGCGAGCTTTACGCGAACCGGCAATTATGGGAGGGTTGTGCAACAAAAAAGGCCCCGGATCGCGTTAACGACCGGGGCGAGTTGAGGGATACTCTCCCATAGGGAGCTGTTTGGAAATGGTCCGCTGCGGATACCGCGCGGACCATTTCAATTAGTGGTGCAACGCATGCGTTGCTTTGAGCCGTGAGAACAGTCCGCGGTTGCGGCAGTACTCGGGTGCGTTTGCCGGTTCATTCCTTGTTTCCAGCCACGCCTGACATTCATCGGCCTTTTCACAACTCAGGCACCGCATGGCGGCTCTGCGATAGATCGGCCCGACATTGTTCAACTCGGAAAGCTCCTTGCGGAGTCCAAGCTTTACCGTCATACGCTCAAACAGGCCGGCATGACGGTCAATGCGGGACAAAAAGCGCTTAAGATTCATAGTCATCCCTCCGTTCATTTTGCCGTTCGTGGCTGATATTACGCCCGCTGAAATTCGCACAATTTGATTTATGTCAAACTTTTCGGCGAATCCGGCCCGGTGCGGTGTCCTGCCGCAGCTTGCCCCGCAGGCGGAAAGGCTTGAACCTGTCTGAGCATTGGGTTAGAGCAAAGGGCGTGAATATGGCACCATTTGACCGTGCGATTTGGTTCTCTGGCGAGGCGGCTCGCACGCCGTGGTGTATCCCCACCACAAGTGCGGGCCAACGACGCCAGTGGGCAAAATCGCACGGCCCGCTCACCGCTGTGTTTCAACACGAAAGGCCCCGCAAGGGTGGCGGACAATCGGCCATCGGCTGTGTTGCGCCGCTTGCCCGATGCACCACATCGCGCGGCGCGACGCGCCTTGCCGAGTGAACCGATTGACCGCCATCAAATGATGCCATATTCACGCCCTTTGCTCTAACCGATATCGCGGCCTAACAACCCAAT
Organism: Allohoeflea poritis; assembly: GCF_027889715.1. Classification (GTDB taxonomy): domain Bacteria; phylum Pseudomonadota; class Alphaproteobacteria; order Rhizobiales; family Rhizobiaceae; genus Hoeflea_A; species Hoeflea_A poritis. The sequence continues at coordinate 209,257 of NZ_JAPJZH010000001.1, read as the reverse complement.
CGTTTTCCTGTAAAATCAAGCGGCAAGAAGCTTCGAAATGACGATAATCGACACACGCACGCCAGAACCCAAGCGACTGATTCCGGGAGCCACCGGTGAGTGGGAAGTCATCATCGGCATGGAGGTCCATGCCCAGGTGCTGTCGAATTCGAAGCTGTTTTCGGGCGCCTCGACGGAATTCGGCAACGCGCCGAACGACAATGTGTCGCTGGTTGATGCGGCAATGCCCGGCATGCTGCCCGTGATCAACGAGGAATGCGTACGCCAGGCCGTGCGCACCGGCCTCGGGCTGAAAGCGAAGATCAATCACCGTTCGATCTTCGATCGCAAGAACTACTTTTATCCGGATTTGCCGCAGGGCTACCAGATATCGCAGTACAAGGACCCGATAGTCGGAGAGGGGACCATCATCATTTCCGTCGGTCCCGACAAGAAAGGCGATTTCGAGGACATCGAGATCGGCATCGAGCGGCTGCATCTGGAGCAGGATGCCGGCAAGTCGATGCACGACCAGCATCCGTCCATGAGCTATGTCGATCTGAATCGCTCGGGCGTGGCGCTGATGGAGATCGTCTCCAAGCCGGATCTTCGTTCATCGGACGAGGCGAAAGCGTACCTCACCAAGCTGCGCACCATCCTGCGCTATCTCGGCACCTGCGACGGCAATATGGACGAAGGGTCCATGCGCGCCGACGTCAACGTTTCGGTGCGTCGGGTTGGCGAGGAATTCGGCACCCGTTGCGAGATCAAGAATGTGAACTCCATTCGTTTCGTCGGCCAGGCGATCGAACACGAGGCGCGCCGCCAGATCGCCATCCTGGAAGATGGCGGCAGCATCGATCAGGAAACAAGGCTGTTCGATCCGGGCAAGGGCGAGACACGGTCCATGCGCTCCAAGGAAGACGCGCATGACTATCGCTATTTCCCGGATCCGGATCTTCTGCCGCTCGAATTTGACGATGCCTTTGTCGAGGCATTGAAGGCGGGCCTTCCGGAACTTCCGGACGACAAGAAGGACCGGCTGATGGCCGATATGGGGCTTTCCGCCTATGATGCGTCGATCCTGGTGTCGGAGAAATCCATTGCGGATTATTTCGAGGCCGTGGCATCCGGGCGCGACGGCAAGACGGCGGCAAACTGGGTCATCAATGATCTGCTGGGCGCGCTCAACAAGGCGGGCAGCACGATTGAAGAAACGCCTGTCTCGCCGGATCAGCTCGGTGCCATCATCGATCTGATCAAGGAAGGCACGATCTCGGGCAAGATCGCCAAGGACCTGTTCGAGATCGTCTGGACGGAAGGCGGCGACCCGAACGCGATTGTCGAAGAGCGCGGCATGAAACAGGTAACCGACACCGGGGCTATCGAAGCCGCTGTCGACGAGGTGATTGCCGCCAATGCGGACAAGGCTGCGCAGGTCAAGGAAAAGCCGTCCATGGCCGGCTGGTTCGTTGGCCAGGTCATGAAGGCGACGCAAGGCAAGGCGAACCCGCAGGCGGTCAATGCGCTGGTGCGCAAGAAGCTCGGCGTGGAGTAGGGCATGTGGGTTCGGACGGCCAGCGAGCGGGATCTCGCCGAAATACGGTCGCTTCTGGTTTCCACATGGCACGACACCTATGACCGGATCTACGGTGTCGATAAGGTCACCGAGATCACCGACAGCTGGCATAGTATCGCTGCGCTGAGGCCGCGATTGACACAGCCGAACAGCGAATTCGTGGTCGCCGACGCAGGAGAGCGGATCTGCGCGGTTGCATTCGCGTCGTCCAAGGACGGTCGCGTCATCGACCTGCATCAGCTCTATGTGCTTCCGGACGCGCAGGGCAAGGGCGCCGGCGGCCTGCTGATGCACGAGGTCATCGATTCGTTTCCCGAGGCGAGTCGGGTCCGGCTTGAAGTCGAGGAAACCAACGCGCAGGCCATTGAATTTTATCAGAACAAGGGATTCGTCGAGGTCGGACGAACCGCCAATTGCGGCCAGGACGAATCCGGACTGCCCGCGCTCATTCTCGAGCGAAGTCTCGATTAGGCAGTCGGCCACGCAATTGGCGTATTCGCGTCGTCAGTTGGGTCTTGCAACTGGACAACGCGGCCCGGGCGGGGCATAAGGCGACAAGGTCAGAGAGCTGAATTCCGCACGAGGATATCCATGAAGAAATTCCTGCTCCATATGCTTACCTGGTGGAACGGATCAACTCCGGGAACACGGTTCTATACGTGGCGCAAGGGAACCAGGGTTGGTGAGGACGAATTCGGCAACGTCTACTATGAGGGCGACAAGGACAGCGAAGGCCGGACCCGCCGCTGGGTGATCTACAACGGTCTCTCTGAAGCCTCCGCCATTCCGCCAGGCTGGCATGGCTGGATGCACCACAGGACGGACATCTCGCCGGCAGACGAAACCTATGAGCCGCGCGATTGGCAGAAGCCGCACGAGCCCAACCATACGGGTACCGGCGCTGCCTATCGGCCGAAGGGCTCGATCCTCAATCCCGCGCACCGTCCGCGCGTCACCGGCGACTATGACGCCTGGACGCCCGGTTCCTAGGTGCACCATAAACGGATGCGGACCCGTTGGAACATGGTTGGCAAGCTCATCGCAAGGTTCCTGTTTCTGGTGTTGTGCACGTTGATCCCGGGCATGTCGTTTGCCCAGGATAACGTCGAGACCCAGGAACTCGCGCCGGCACAGGATCCGCGCATCTCAAACAAGGTCGCCGTCTTTTCCGGTATCGACAAGATTACCGGCCGCATCATTACGTTCGATGTCTATATCAACGAAACGGTTCAGTTCGGGGCGCTGCAGGTCACCCCGCGTGTCTGCTACAGCCGCGACGAAACGCAAAAGCCGAAGACAACGACATTTGTCGAGGTCGACGAAATCACGCTCGACCGAAAGATCCGTCGTATCTTCACGGGCTGGATGTTTGCCGATTCTCCCGGCCTCAACGCCGTGGACCACGCCGTCTATGATGTCTGGCTGAAGGATTGCCGCATGGAATCGGAAGTCCCGCCGCCGACCTGACCGGATCAAACGAAATTGGCTTCCAGCATCATGGCTTCGCTCAGAAGCGAATCGTAGGCTTCTTTCGGCACATCAATCGCGCCGAACCGTTTGAGATGTTCGGTGGTGAATTGCGTGTCGAGCAGAATGAATCCCTGCTGGCGCAGTCGTTTGACAAGATGAACGAGGCATACTTTCGATGCATCCCGTTCGCGCGAGAACATGCTCTCGCCGAAGAAAGCGCCGCGCAGCGAAACGCCATAAAGTCCGCCAATGAGCTGATTATCACGCCATGCTTCGACGCTGTGTGCATGGCCGAGGTCGTGAAGCTGGCAATAGAGCCGTCTGATCGTACGGTTGATCCATGTTTTCCGGCGTCCGGGCCCCGGTTCCGCACAGCCATCGATAACCGCTGTGAAAGCCGTGTTGATCCGCACTTCGAAACGGTTTTGGCGGCACGTCTTGGCCAGGCTTTTCGGGATGTGGAACTGATCCAGCGGTATGATCCCGCGAACCTCCGGCTCGACCCAGAATACCTCCGGATCTTCCGCCGACTCAGCCATGGGAAACAGGCCGCAGCTATAGGCCTTGATCAGCAGCTGCGGAGAGATGTTGAGACGGTCCTCACTCCTGTGCATGGTCCATTCGGTTTCCCGGTTTATACCATTTCGGACCATGACGAGGCTGATGGCTGACGAAACCTGCCGTGTCCGATCACACCGGTTGCGCCCGGCACAGCACCATTGTCAGCGGGCAACCCGCCCGGCCCAACTGTATTTGTATAACCACGCTTCAACCAAGGGCAAGCTTTGTGTGAGGTGACACCCGCTCCGTTCGCAATCGTGACGAGGGCGGTCTATTGGTTCTCGAGATATTTCTCCAGCCAATGGATGTCATAGTCGCCGTTTGCGATATCCTGATTTTCCAGCAGATCCATGAACAGCGGAATTGTCGTGTTGATGCCGTCAATGACAAATTCGCCGAGCGCCCTGCGCAGGCGCATCATGCACTCGACACGCGTGCGACCGTGAACGATCAGCTTGCCGATCAGACTGTCGTAGTAGGGCGGGATGGAATAGCCCTGATAGACACCGGAATCGACGCGCACGCCAAGCCCGCCCGGCGGATGATAATGGGTGATGCGTCCAGGCGATGGCGTAAAGGTCCTCGGGTCCTCGGCATTGATGCGGCACTCGATGGCATGACCATTGAAGCGGATTTCATCCTGGGTCACCGAAAGGCCGGCGCCTGATGCCACCCTGATCTGCTCGTTGACCAGGTCGATGCCCGTGATCGCTTCCGTGACGGGGTGTTCGACCTGTAGCCGGGTGTTCATTTCGATGAAATAGAACTGTCCGTTCTCGTAGAGAAATTCGACTGTCCCGGCGCCGCGATATTTCAGCTTCTTCATCGCATCGGCGCATATCTTGCCGATTTCGCTACGTTGCTGTTCGTTCAGCGCGGGAGAATTGGCTTCTTCCCAGACCTTCTGGTGGCGCCGCTGCAGCGAGCAGTCGCGCTCGCCTAGATGCACGGCGTTGCCGTTGCCGTCACCCATGACCTGAATTTCGATGTGCCGCGGCTTGCCGAGATATTTCTCGATATAAACGGCTTCATTGCCGAAGGCGGCGCCGGCTTCCGTCCGCGCCGTGGCAAGGGCAAGCGAAAGTTCCGATTCATTGTTGGCGACCTTCATGCCGCGACCGCCGCCGCCCGCCGTCGCCTTGATGATCACCGGATAGCCGATTTCAGAGGAAATTCGCACCGCTTCATGCTCGTCGGAAACTTCGCCGCCCGATCCCGGCACAACGGGAATTCCAAGTTCCTCGGCGGTTTTCTTGGCGGTGATCTTGTCACCCATGATCTGGATGTGTTCGGCGGTCGGCCCGATAAAGGTGATGCCGTGCGCTTCCAGAATTTCAGCAAATTTCGCGTTTTCGGAAAGGAACCCGTAGCCGGGGTGGACGGCGTCCGCACCGGTTATCTCGCAGGCCGATACGATCTGGTGGATGTTCAGATAACTGTCCCGGGACGCAGGCGGTCCGATACACACGCTCTCGTCGGCAAGGCGTACATGCATGGCGTCCGCATCGGCGGTCGAATGCACGGCAACGGTGGCAATGCCGAGCTCCTTGCAGGCGCGCAGAACGCGCAGGGCAATTTCGCCACGATTGGCTATGAGGATTTTCGACAGCATCAATCGGCCTATTCGATTACTAAAAGCGGTTCGCCGAACTCGACCGGTTGCGCGTCACTGACAAGGATCGCCGTCACTTTACCCGCCCGCGGTGCCGGGATCTGGTTCATGGTCTTCATTGCTTCGATAATCAGGACCGGCTCGCCTTCGTCCACTGTCTGACCGATCTGCACGAACGGATCGGCGTCGGGCGAGGGCGCAAGATAGGCGGTTCCGACCATCGGAGACGTGACGGCGTTGCTCATATTGGCACCGCTCTCGGTTGGCGCATCCGCGGCCGCTGCAGCAGCCACTGGTGCAGAAGGCGCGGCCGGGACAGGGGCAGGGGCGTATATCTGCGTGGCCGGCGCCATGGGCGTGCCGCTTCGGGAAACCCGAATGCGCAGATCGTCCTGCTCGATTTCGATCTCGGTCAGATCGGTTTCGGTCAGTATGTTGGCGAGATCGCGGACAAGATCCTGATCGATACCTGTTTTTCTTGTTGCCATCGGGTCGTGTCCTTTACGAACCTGTTCTTAGTTTTCGAAGATTTGTGCCAATGCCCGCAGGGCCAGCCCGTAGCTGTCCGGGCCGAAGCCGAGGATGACGCCGGCCGCAACAGGCGAAATCATCGATGTGTGCCGGAAAGCCTCGCGCGCATGAATATTCGACAGGTGCACTTCGACCACCGGGATGTCTATGGAACGAATGGCGTCGTGGAGCGCAATGGATGTATGGCTGTAGGCGCCGGGATTGATCGCGACGCCTGCTGCCTTTTCACCGGCTTCCTGGATCCAGTCGACCAGCTCGCCCTCGTGATTGCTCTGGCGAAAATCGACGGCAAATCCAAGCGTATTGGCCAGGTCGTGGCATTGTTTCTCTATGTCCGCGAGGGTACTGCCGCCATAGATGCCAGGCTCTCGTATGCCGAGGGCATTCAGATTGGGTCCGTTGAGGACGAACACTGTGCGGGCCATGGCATTACACCTGGAGAAATTTAGTCCCAGACATATAGACGGCCCGATGCGGAATAAAAAGCCCCGCTATTGGGAGCCGGCTTAAAATTCTGTTGGATAATTAATTGAATTGTGAAAACCGGCGCTTGCGCGCCGGTATTAGCCTTATGTCTCGGCCGTGTCCGGCCAGCTGGTCAACAGGTCGCGCTCTCACAGTCGCGCAGATTTGCGACCTTGCCCATCAGCGTCGGAATTCCCACCGCGCCGAAAACGGCCTCGTCGCCGACGATATAGGACGGCGTTCCGGAAATGCCGAGACCGTCGGCGATCCTGTAGGATTCGCGGAAGCTCTCGGTAATGGAATCCTCGTCCATGGCCGCCTGCAACTTGGCCTCATCGATGCCGAGCTTCTTGGCAACGGCAATCGCGCTGTCTTCCGTCGCACGGTCGCGACCGCCAAGCAGTTCCAGGTGAAACGCCTCGTATTTGTCAGGCGCCACGAGCCGAACGGCTACGCTCACGCGGTGCGCAGCGATCGAGTCGTCGCCGAGGATGGGAAATTCCTTCAGGATGAAGCGGACATTCGGATCGCTGGCAATGATCTCTTCCATGTCCTTCAGCGCCCGCTTGCAGAAGCCGCAATTGTAGTCAAAGAACTCGACAATGGTCACATCGCCTTCCGGATTGCCGAGGACGACATTGTGCGGCGAATTGTAGATGGCGTCGCGGGAATCGGCGATGACCTGCTTCGCCTGCTCACGCTGGATGCTTTCCTGCTTGGCCTCGTATGCAGCCTGAACCTCGAAGAGGATTTCCGGGTTCTCGATCAGATATTCCCTGATGAACTGCCCGATTTCCTCTTTTTCCGCATCATCGAGTGCGTGGGCCGGCAGAGGGGCGGCAACAATATGTGCAGCAATCACCGCGCCCCCGAGATATCCGCAAAGTTTCCTGATCATGATTGCCTGTTCCTTCCAGCCGGCTCGCGGCCACTATTTTGATTTGTATTTGACGATGTCGTTCGCCCGTTGCCAGCTCGGCGTGCCCTTTTTCATTTTCTGCTGGGCTCGCGCGGCAAAGCGTTTTGCGTCCCGGACTTTTCCTGCCCTGAAGTAACCTTCGGCCTGGGTCAGCTCCGCATTGGCCACATCACCCGCCTTGGCGTAGGCACGGGACAGATAGGTGTAGGCGTTGAAGTTGTTCGGATCTGATGTGAGGGCCGCCCGAAGTTCTCTTATGGCTTCTTTCATCAGGGAAGGATCGCCCGTCGAAACATAGGCGAAGCCCAGTCGGCCCCTGAGGATGCCGGATTTGTATTTGTCCAGTTGTACGGCCTTGGCAAAAGCCGAGGCCGCCTTTGCTGGCTGTCGCGCCTTGAGATAAATTTCGCCTTTCATCTCATGGAGATAAGCGTTGTTCTTGTCACCGGCGATCAGCTTGTCGATCTCGGCCATTGCCCGCCTTGTATCTCCCCGCAGATAGGACGATATGGCCATACCGTATCTGGCGCCGACATTCTTTGGATTGTTGCGGAATACACGTCCTACGGCCGGCGCGCCGCCGGAATAGGCTGCGATCTTGCCGCGGATCATGTCGTGCCGCCTTTGAAGAGAAGCCGAATCCTTCTTGTTGTAGTGCTTGCTCTTCTTGGCCAGTTCCTCAAGCAGGGCAATCCGGTCCCGCGGCAGCGGGTGGCTTTGCTCATAGGGGTTGGCACGAACGCCGGCCAGGACGTTATTCTGCGAGAACCGCTGGAATGTGGTCAACATTCCCTTCGCGGATTGACCCGTCGCGTTCAGATATTTGATGGCCGCGCGGTCGGCGGTGATTTCTTCCGAACGGCGATAGCTCAAAAGGGCCCGTTGCGCGACTGACGGTGCCACCTGCGCGAGGCCGCCACCCACCGCCGCTGCGCCTTCGGTGCCGCTCAGGCTGCCTGCCGCCGCCGCGCCAATACCGGCAAGCGCGCCGACGACCGCGAGCGTGCGTGCGCGCGCGATCTGTTCTCGAAGCCTTTGCTGGTGGCCACCCGCCAGATGGCCGGATTCATGGGCGATCACGCCGATGATTTCATTCGGCGTCGCGGCCGTCGCCAGGGCGCCCGTGTTCATGAAGATCCTTCGCCCGTCGACAAACGCGTTAAAGGAGGGATTGTTCACCAGAATGATGTCGATTCCCTTGCGGCTGAGGCCGGCGGCTTTGAATATCGGCCGCGCATAATCAAGCAGAAGGCCTTCGATCTCCGCATCCCGGACAACAGCGATACGCCCTTGTGCGACTGCCAGCGACACCGGTGTGTAAACGATGGCAAAGCTCAACAGGAACAAGAGGATGGTGCGCATGAGGCTCGAATAAAGCGGCAATGTTGCGGACCTTTTACATCGGTGTGCGGACATAGTGGGGATTCTCCTGGCGACCATAGCAGCCATTTGCGCGCAATGCACAGTGCGTCATATTGAACTTCGCGTGAATGTGATTGCGCAAACACGGTTGTGATCGCCATGCCAATCGGGCATTTGTGAGGCGCAGCGAACTCGATCGGGAAGCAATTGTGATCAAGACATCCGGGCGCAGCGCCATCGAACCCTTTCATGCGATGGACGTCCTCGCAGAGGCCACGAAGCGGAAAAGGGACGGACATCCCGTCATATCAATGGCAGTCGGTCAGCCGGCGCACGGTGCGCCGCGTGCCGTGGTCGATGCGGCCAGAAATGCGCTGCGGACCGAACGTATCGCCTATACCGATGCCTTGGGCAGGTTGGAACTGCGCGAGAGGATCTCCCGCCATTACCGTACCCACTATGGCGTCGACGTCGATGCAAGCCGGATTGCGGTGACCACGGGATCTTCGGCCGGCTTCAATCTCGCCTTCCTGACAATGTTCAATGCAGGTGATCGTGTTGCGATCACGCGACCCGGATACCCGGCATACAGAAACATCCTGACCGCGCTGGGCCTTGAGGTCGTTGAAATTCCGGCTGGGCAGGCGACCGATTTCACCTTGAGCCCCGGATTGCTTGACGAAGCAGCAAGCCGGCATGGACGGATTTCAGGGGTTCTGCTCGCCAGCCCGGCCAATCCTACGGGAACCGTGACTGCACGAAAGGCTTTGTCAGCGCTGATCGACTATTGCGACGCCAACCGGGTAACCTTTCTTTCGGACGAGATTTACCACGGCCTGACCTATGCGGGCGAAGAGACGACCGCTTTGTCAGTTTCCGACCGGGTTCTGGTAATAAACTCGTTCTCGAAATACTACTGCATGACCGGATGGCGCATCGGCTGGATGGTATTGCCCGACGCTGCGATCCGCCCACTGGAACGGGTCGCTCAGAGCCTTTACATAAGTGCGCCGGAACTGTCCCAGATCGCTGCCTGCGCGGCATTTGACGCTACGGAGGAACTCGAAGCGATCAAGAGCGGCTATGTGGCCAACCGGCAATTGTTGCTGGAGCGCCTCCCGAAAATTGGCTTTGAAATTGCCTCGCCGATGGATGGCGCCTTCTATGCCTATGTGGATGCCGGACGGTTCACCAACGACTCGATGCAGTTCTCGAAAACCATGTTGGCGGAAATCAATGTCGCGGCGACACCCGGACGGGATTTCGATCCGGTCGAGGGGCATCGGACGATACGGTTTTCCTATGCCGGCTCCCATGCCGAAATGGAAGAGGCGCTTGACCGCATGGCTGCCTGGTTGTCCTGAGACGATACGATGAACAGCCAGCCGGAAAACCGGCTGGCCGAATTCACCTGATCAGAGAAATCCGCGCCGTTGCCACCAGCCGCCCCTTTTCGGCTTGGCGTCCGTGGTTTCTTCGTCGGCCGTTTCACTAACGGTGGACGTCAGTTTCGGTTCGCTCGAAGCGTCGTCACTCGAGCTTCTGCGACGCCGTTTGGGTTTCTCGGCCACTTCCGGCTCGATATCGGCAGCAGACGTCTCGACCGCTTCCGACGCAGCCACATCAGCGACCGCAGCAGCAACGTCTTCGGCATCGGCTGCAGCTTCGGCGGGCGCTGCTGATTCCTCCTCAGTCTGCTTTTTGCGTGATCCGCGACGGCGTTTCGGTTTTTCTTCCGCCGGCTGGTCCACGTTTTCGGCCTGCGCGCTCACCTCTATCGTGACAGCCTCGGCCGCCGAACTTTCATCAACTGCTGCTACCTGCTCAACGGTTGCATCATCGGCTTCCGGCTGCTCCGCAGAGCTTTCAGCGGCTTCTGCCGTTTCCTGTTCCCGGTTGCGCTTTCCACCGCGCTTGCCGCGGCGCCGACGTTTCTTGCGGAACTCGCCATCATCATCGGAACGTTCTTCCGCATCGGTCTCCCGTTCGCCGGAGCCGTCTCCGTTGCTGGAAGCGTCAGCCTGTGCATCACCGCGATCCTCGCCGCCGCGGCCGCCCCGGCGGCGTCTGCGGCGTTTGCGCTTGCGGCCATTGCCTTCATCGTCCGTCGGCTGCACCGCCAGATTGTCTTCGGCATCCACATCGGCATATTCGGTATCGACCTGCACGGCATTTTCGATGACCACAGGCGAATCCACCGGCTCGCCCTGGTCGATCGCAATATGCTGAAGGCCCACATCGGAATCGGCCTCGACCGAAATCATAAGGCCGAACCGGTTTTCGAGCTCGATGATCGTATCGCGCTTCTGGTTCAGAACGTAGAGCGCGATTTCGGGCAGGGTGCGGATGGTGATGTTGTGCGTCGTGTTCTTGAGCAGATGCTCCTCAGCCGAGCGCAGGACGTGCAGCGCCACCGATGAGATGGACCGGACATAGCCTGTGCCGCCGCAGGTGTCGCAGACCTGCATGGTGCTTTCCAGAACGCTCGCGCGAATGCGCTGGCGCGACATCTCCAGCAGGCCGAAATGCGAGATGCGACCGACCTGAATACGGGCGCGGTCGCTTTTCAGGCAATCCTTGAGCTTCTTCTCGACGGAGCGGTTGTTGCGCTTTTCTTCCATGTCGATGAAGTCGATGACAATCAGCCCCGCCAGGTCGCGCAGGCGTAGCTGACGGGCAACTTCCTCCGCGGCCTCGAGATTGGTGCGCAGCGCCGTATCTTCGATGGAGTGCTCCTTGGTGGAACGCCCCGAGTTGACGTCGATGGCTACCAGTGCCTCGGTCTGGTTGATGATGATGTAGCCGCCCGATTTGAGCGTGACCTGCGGCTGCAGCATTTTGTCGAGCTGGGCCTCAATGCCGGATCGCGCGAAAATCGGCTGCACATCGCGATAGGGCTGCACCGCCTTCGCATGGCTTGGCATCAGCATTTTCATGAAGTCCTTGGCTTCACGATAGCCGGCTTCACCGGAGACGATAACCTCGCCGATATCCTTGTTGTACAGATCCCTGATCGACCGTTTGATCAGGCTGCCTTCCTCGTATACGAGGCACGGCGCCGTTGAGGTCAGGGTGAGGTTGCGGACATTTTCCCACAGCCGCATCAAATATTCGAAGTCGCGCTTGATCTCGCTCTTCGTGCGATTGGCACCGGCCGTACGCAGAATGACGCCCATGCCCTGCGGCACTTCCAGGCCGCGCGCGATTTCCTTGAGGCGTTTGCGGTCCTGCACATTGGTGATTTTGCGAGAGATGCCGCCGCCGCGTGCCGTGTTCGGCATCAGCACGGAGTAACGTCCGGCAAGCGACAGATAGGTTGTCAGCGCGGCGCCCTTGTTGCCGCGTTCTTCCTTGACGACCTGCACCAGAAGAATCTGACGCCGCTTGATGACCTCCTGGATGCGGTACTGCTTGCGCTGTTTGCGCGCCCGGTCCGGAACTTCTTCCAGCGCGTCTTCGGCGCCGACGGATTCAACGGACGCATCGCCGTCATCATCGTCATCATCGCCGTCGTCGGCATCATCACCCTTGTCGTCCGGCCTTTTCAGGCTTGCGGCTTCCGCTTCGTCATCACCTTCGGACGTTTCGGCTTCGTCATCCTCCTCGTCTTCATCGGTTTTCTTGACGTTTACGGATTCGGAAACCTCGTCCGCATCGATTGCCGCGGCAATCGTATCGGGCGGCGTCTCATCGTCGCCTTCGGTATCGGTGTCCTGATCATCCGCCGCGGACCCGGCAAGTGCCTCGTCTGACCCGGTCGCTTTGGTCTTGGCCTCGCTGTCTGACGGGTCGGGTTCAGAGCTGGTCGCATCGCCCGTATCGGAGGTCGGGCGTTCCGCATTCGCTTCGGTCTCGGCGGTCCCGGAAGGGTCAGCCGCATCGGCGACCGAGCGGTCCTGATCGTCAGTATCCGCTTGTGCTGCACTCGCTTCCGCGGTTTCCGCCTTTTTGTCCTTCCGCGATTTGCCTCGGCTGCGGCGGGAGCGGGATTTTTTCTTGGCGGGTTTTTCTACCTCGTCATCGTCGTCTTCGCGCGCCTCTGCGGCCTCCGCTTCAAGCAGTGCCTGACGGTCCGCGACTGGGATCTGGTAGTAGTCCGGATGAATTTCGGAGAAGGCGAGGAAACCGTGGCGGTTGCCGCCATATTCCACAAACGCCGCTTGCAGGGAGGGTTCGACCCTCGTTACTTTCGCCAGATAGATATTTCCGCGCAGCTGCTTTTTGTGCTGCGATTCAAAGTCGAATTCCTCAATCCGGTTTCCACGAACGACGACGACGCGCGTTTCTTCCTCGTGGGACGCGTCGATTAGCATTTTGTCTGCCATGTAAGAGATGCTCCTCGGCGACAGCCGGCAACGCATTCAGGCCCGGAGGTTTGGTCCGAAGCTTTATTGTTGCCGTTGTGCCGAAATTGATACGTCCTGGCCGAATTCGGAGCATCACGTCTACAGGGTCCGGAGCACCGCAGGTCCGGAAATCCTTGTCAGTAACTGTAGCCGGTTGCATTTCCATCCAAATTCCAGACAGGAAACTTATGAACACTAGGTCTGTTTCAGACCGATGAGTTTTGCTTCCTTGGGAGAAGCATACGGCCATTGCCGCAATTCGATGCCCGGTATTGCCCGGGCTCCATCGATTCAGTCCGAGAAGTTTAGCTGCTATGACGTCAGACGAATTGGCTTATGGCGCCCCGAATTCCTGAAACAGGTGGCTGCCGGAATTGCCGATTCTATCTCGTCAGCATGTCAACCCTCGTCTCCGCTTTTATGTTCTTGAATTCATTCTGGCAAGGGGAAAGCTGTTCGACTCTGTAAGAATGGTTTACCGCCGGGACAAATTGGCCGGCGCTTGGCTGAGCGTCCCTCGGCCCGCCCTGATCTGTGCACAGGCCCTGCGGTCATGGGCGCGTTTGCGGCCGTTTCTCCGCATCTGGAACGGTCCGTGCTTCGGCGTGCGGCAACGGTTGGGATGCGGGTTTGCAACACCGATCGAACAAGTCCGCTTTTCTCTGCTCACAGCTTGCGGAGAGGCGGCGATTCGTACATTAAGGATCGATCCGCTTCGCGCGTCAGCAGCTTTGTTTCGCCAAAGCCGGAAGAACCCAAGGTTCCACATTCGATGAAGATATCCGCCGGACCCGGCCGCACCATATTCTTCCTGAATTGCTTCATCACCGCCGTGGCTGCTCTGTTCCTGTCCGGTACGATCAGTTATGTCTTGGCCCAAGAAAGTGATCAGAATCAAATAGTTGCATTCGATTTTCGGATCGCGGGCGACGAAGTGCGAACGCGTATTGTCATCGAATTCGAGCAACAGCCCGAATTTTCGTTCCATCACCTGCCGTCACCTTACAGGCTGGTTGTCGACCTTCCTGAAACGATCTTCGGCTTTCCGGACAAGGCGGCCCGGCCACGTGGCTTGATCACCGATATCCGTTATGGAGCCATGGCGCCCGGCCGCTCACGCGTCGTCCTGACGGCGCGTGGACCGATCAAGGCTGAAATGGCGAAGGTTCTTGAAAACGACGCTGAAGGAACCTTCAGGCTGGTTCTGGATATTGCCGCCACCTCAGACACCGAATTCGCTCGGCTGGTCAGTGAGCAACGCTGGGATGGCGCGGCCGAACCCGATGTCGCAATGGCTGAGCCGCGGAACGGCGCGGACGACATCTTCACCGTCGCCATCGATCCGGGGCACGGCGGGATCGATACCGGAACGCGAGGCCGCAACGGAACGCAGGAGAAGGACATAACGCTGGCGTTCGGCCAGACCCTGAAGTCGGTCCTGGAGGAGGCGACCGATGCCCGGGTCGTGCTGACGCGCGACGACGACCGTTTCATATCGCTCGGTGAACGGGTCCGTGTCGCCCGTCAGCACGGTGCCGACCTGCTGGTTTCCATCCATGCGGATTCCTTTCGGCTGCGTGGCGTTCGCGGTGCCACGGTCTATACGCTTTCGGACAGGGCATCCGACGAGATGGCACGGCAACTGGCGGACCGCGAAAACAAGTCTGACCTGATTGCCGGCCTGTCTCTTGAGGACGAGCCGGATACCGTTGCCGACATTCTCATCGATCTGACGCGCCGGGAAACGGAAGTCTTTTCAATTGGCCTTGCCCGCGAAGTCATCGATGCGTTTGACGGAAGGATCAACCTGATCACCAATCCGCACCGTTCGGCAGGTTTCCGGGTCCTCAGGGCGCCCGAGGTGCCATCTGTTCTCGTTGAGTTGGGTTACCTGTCCAATGTTGAGGACGAGGAACTCTTGAATGACCCCGAGTGGCGACAAAAGGCGGCCGAATTGCTGGTCGAGGCGATAAAGGCCTATCGCGAGAAGATCGGCAACGTCAGCAATTGACCATGCGAGCGCTGTTCGAATCCCTTTCCCGGATTGTGTGATAGATGCCACATTGAATAAGTAACATCCTAGATTATCTTATTAAAAACGGTTTAAGCCCTATTTTCCGCACATTCGACACAGTAGTCGGTGTATAGTGGAGGGCGACCCGACTCGCTCTACGGCAGAGGCAGCACCGGTAGGAATCTATGCTTAGGTTGATCGGATATTTGTTTGGAATGGGCGCGGTCCTGTTTTTCGTGGCGGCACTGGGCGTTGCCTGGTACGTCGGAGACGTGGCCCGCGACCTGCCGGATTACGAGGTTCTCAGCACGTATGAACCGCCGGTAACCACCAGGATCCATGCCTCGGACGGGGCGCTCATGGCCGAACACGCCAGGGAGCGCCGGCTTTATATTCCGATCCAGGCGGTCCCGGACCGGGTCAAGGCCGCATTCCTCTCTGCGGAAGACAAGAATTTCTATCAGCACAACGGACTCGACTACACCGGTCTCGTTCGCGCTGTGATCACCAATGTCGAGAACTTTTCCTCCGGCAAGCGGCTGGTCGGCGCTTCGACGATCACCCAGCAGGTGGCAAAGAACTTCCTGCTCACGTCCGAACAGAGATTTGAGCGCAAGGTGCGCGAAGCGATTCTCGCCTTCCGCATCGAACAGGCCTATTCCAAGGACCGCATTCTGGAACTGTACCTCAACGAGATTTTCTACGGCCTCAACTCCTACGGCATTGCCAGCGCGGCGCTGACTTACTTCAACAAGTCGGTCAACGAACTGACGCTTCCGGAAGCGGCCTATCTGGCTGCTCTGCCCAAGGGACCGTCCAACTACCATCCATACCGCAAGACCGATCAGGCGATTACCCGTCGTAACTGGGTGATCGACCGCATGGTCGAGAACGGCTATGTCAAGCAGGCGGATGCCGACAGCGCCAAGGAACAGCCGCTCGGCGTCAATCCGCGCATTGGCGGCGCGAATCTGTTTGCGTCCGATTATTTTGCCGAAGAGGTCCGCCGGCAGATCATCGCCCGCTACGGCGAGGATGCGCTCTATGAGGGCGGGCTTTCCGTGCGCACGACCCTTGACCCGCAACTTCAGGTCAAGGCGCGTCGGGCGCTGCAGCGCGGCCTGATGCGCTACGATGTCAAGCAGGGTTATCGCGGTCCGGTCACCAACATCTCCGTCAGCGGCGATTGGGGCATCGCGCTTTCCGAGGTCGATCCGCTCAGGGACCTGCCTGAATGGCGTCTCGCCGTCGTGCTGGATGCCGATGATGAAAAGGCAACCGTCGGTCTGCGCCCGACCCGTTCGGCTTCAGGCAAGGTGTCCGAGGAACGGCAGACCGTGGCGCTGGCCGGGGCCGACATGGAATGGGCGTACCGGGTCAGAACCGACGGAAAGGCCAGCAAGGTCAAGACCGTTGCCGAGATCCTCAAGCCCGGCGACGTTGTCTATGTCGAGGAAGTCGCCGCCGGCGACGATGGCAAGAAACACATATTGCGGCAGTTGCCGCAGGTTCAGGGCGCCATTGCGGCAATCGATCCGCATACGGGCCGCGTTCTTGCGCTGGTCGGCGGGTTTTCATACGCGCAGTCGCAGTTCAACCGCGCCACCCAGGCGATGCGCCAACCCGGCTCTTCCTTCAAGCCGTTCGTCTATGCCGCTGCGCTTGACAATGGCTACAGCCCGGCCTCGGTGGTGCTCGACGCGCCGATCCAACTGGTGTCCGGCGGGGAACTTTGGCAGCCGAAGAACTATGGTGGCGGCTCAGCCGGCCCGTCGACATTGCGTCTCGGCATCGAACGCTCGCGCAACCTGATGACGGTGCGCCTCGCCAAGGATATGGGCATGAACCTTGTCGCCGAATATGCCGAGCGTTTCGGCATTTACGAAGACATGCTGCCGGTGCTGGCCATGTCGCTCGGCTCCGGCGAGACCACTGTACTGCGGATGATTTCCGCCTATGCGGTGCTGGCCAATGGCGGCAAACAGATCAAGCCGTCGCTGATCGACCGCATTCAGGACCGCTACGGCAAGACGATCTTCAAGCACGAGGAACGCACCTGCGATGCCTGCACGGTCACCGATTGGCAAAATCAGCAGGAGCCGGAAGTGGTCGACAACCGCGAGCAGGTGCTCGATCCGATGACGGCCTATCAGGTGACATCGATGCTGGAGGGTGTCGTGACGCGCGGCACCGCGGCAGGCAAGGTGAAGCTCGAGCGTCCCGTCGCCGGCAAGACCGGCACGACCAATGAGGAAAAGGATGCCTGGTTCGTGGGCTACACCCCCGATCTCGTGGCGGGTGTCTTTATCGGCTTTGATACCCCGACGCCGATGGGCCGCGGCTCGACCGGCGGTGAGCTGGCGGCGCCGATCTTCAACGAATTCATGACCGCTGCGCTCGAAGAAAGCCTGCCGGTGGATTTCCGTGTGCCGCCGGGATTGCAGCTCATTCCGATTAACCGCAAGACCGGCATGGAAGCCCAGCCGGGCGAACCGGATGTGATCTACGAGTCCTTCAAACCGGGCACCGGACCGGCGGATTTCTTCTCCGTTATCGGCCTGGAGGAATATGCGACGGGCGAGGAAATCCTCAACGTGTCGCCGCAGGCAAACCGCGCGATCATTTCCGGAGCCGGCGGACTGTACTGACAATCCGATTTGGATAAACGCCAGGCGCGGTTCCGCCGCGTCTTTACTTGCCGTGAGCGTGTGACTATGGTCCGGCCCGGCTGACGGCCGCAATGCGATAAAGCGTTATCAAAAAAGGACAAAAGCAAAGACTATGCGCTCCGAAATTCAGGTGATTGTCGATGAAATCAGGCAGGCCATAAGCCTGCTGAGGAGGCATCTTTGACTGGGATCAGGCGCTCAAACGACTGGAATTCCTGAACGTCAAGGCCGAGGATGCGGATATCTGGAACGATCCGCAGGAGGCACAGAAGCTGATGCGCGAGCGTCAGCAGCTCGAGGAGAACATCTCCCGCCTGCGTGATCTGGAATCGCGCCTCGATGACAATACCGGCCTGATCGAACTCGGCGAGGAAGAGGGTGACGATGACGTCGTGCGTGAGGCGGAAGATGCCCTGCGCGCCATGAAGTCGGAAATCGACCGGCGTCAGATCGACATCCTGCTGTCGGGCGAGGCGGACCCGAACGATACCTATGTCGAGATTCACTCCGGCGCCGGTGGCACGGAAAGCCAGGACTGGGCCGCCATGCTTATGCGCATGTACAGCCGCTGGGCCGAAAAGCGCAACATGAAGGTCGAGGTTCTGGAAGTCCACGACGGCGAAGAGGCGGGGATCAAATCGGCGACCCTGCTGGTCAAGGGGCACAATGCCTATGGCTGGCTGAAGACCGAATCCGGCGTTCACCGGCTGGTGCGCATCTCGCCGTTCGACAGCCAGGCCCGCCGCCACACCTCGTTCTCGTCGATCTGGGTCTACCCGGTCATTGACGACACGATCGAGATCGAAATTCCGGAATCGGAAGTCCGCATTGATACCTACAGGGCGTCCGGTGCAGGCGGACAGCACGTCAACACGACGGATTCGGCGGTTCGCATCACCCACATCCCGTCCAATATCGTCGTGCAGTGTCAGAACGAGCGATCCCAGCACAAGAACCGGGCGACCGCGTGGGAGATGCTGCGCTCGCGCCTTTACGAGGAAGAACTCAAGAAGCGGGAAGCCGAAGCCAACGAACAGGAAGCCTCGAAGACCGAGATCGGCTGGGGCCACCAGATCCGCTCATATGTCCTGCAGCCCTACCAGCTCGTCAAGGACCTGCGGACCGGTACCGAGAGCACGAGTCCGCAGGATGTGCTGGATGGCGACCTCGATGCGTTCATGGAGGCGGCACTCGCCCATCGTGTCCACGGCGGCGATGAGGTGGTCGAAGACATTGACTGAGCGGGTCGTTTCTCGCGGCCTTAGTTGCTCGCCGGGGTAAACGCCAGATCGCCGAATTCGTCGACATACAGCTCCCAGGTGTCGGGCTCCGCTGTTGACGGATCGCGCTTGAGGTAAACGAAGGTGACAAAACCGGGCAGCTTGGCGATCCCGGTGGAATCCTCGGGCCGCATATCCGTGATATAGGCCTTCATATCCGTCAGCTCCGCGATTTCCCGCGTGTCTAGCAATTCGGGTCCGTTCTCGGTCAGCTGGATTCTCTGCAGGAACAGGCGCGATGTGTTGTCCTGTGAACGGATGGCAACGGACCGGTAATATCCCCGGCGGCTTGTTTTGGCACGCTCGCCCGCATTCGCTTCCGCATCGGAAGCTTCGTCCGCATCGACCTCGTCCGACCAGAAGCCGCCGCTCACCACGGCAAGAACGCGCACCGGAGTGGTCGTCGCCATGGCGTCCGGTGCATCGTTCGCAGCCGCAGGTGTCGCGACGACCGCCAGCAATGCGGCGAGCATTCCGGCCACAGGCATTCGGCAGGCAGCGGCAAAGCGAGAAACAGATCGCATAAAGTACATCTCCTACTCCTTACATGGGGAGTTGCGGATCAATAGAGGAACTGTTCGGCCAAAATCCGGTCATCCCAGCTGTGGTCGGGATCGGACAGGATCCGCGCCGTTACCTTTTCCGTTTCCCTGACGACGACCCTTTGCACCGACTTGACTTCCGTATGGTCGGCGACCGCGTTGACCGGGCGCTTGCCCGATTCCAGCACATCGATCTCCACCGTGACGCGGTTGGGCAGAAGCGCGCCGCGCCAGCGCCTCGGCCGGAACGGGCTGACCGGCGTGAGCGCTAGCAACGGCGCCTCGAGCGGCAGGATCGGCCCGTGGGCCGAGAGATTATACGCGGTCGATCCCGCCGGTGTCGCAACCATCAGCCCATCGCAGATCAGTTCCTCAAGCCGTACCCGATCGTCGACAAGGACCCGCAGCTTGGCCGCCTGATAGGATTGACGCAGCAGCGAAACCTCGTTGATCGCGTAGGCATGGATGGAATTGCCGTCGCTGTCGGTGGCCGTCATCTCCAGCGGATGGATGTGGTGTTCGACGGCGGCTTGTATGCGTTCCCGCAGACCGTCCTCCCGGTATTCGTTGAGAAGGAAGCCGACAGAGCCCTGGTTCATGCCGTAGATCAGCTTTCCCGAATCCATCGTGTCGTGCAGCGTCTGCAGCATGAAGCCGTCGCCACCCAGCGCCACCACGACATCGGCCTGTTCCGGATCCGCCTGCCCATACAGCGACGCGAGATGTTGGGCGGCGGCGCGCGCGCTTTCGGTGTCGCTTGAAATAAAGGACAGGGAAGAGAATTCGCGTGTCATCGACATCCGGTTTCCGGTTGAATTTGCGCCTAACATGGCGAGAAATGGCACTTACGACAAGGGCTTAGCGCCAAGGTGGCGAATAAACCATGATGTTCGCTTTTAATTTACTTTACTCCCGCAGGATTTATGTTAATTGCACGCTATGCCCTTGTAGCTCAGTTGGTAGAGCACCTGATTTGTAATCAGGGGGTCGGGAGTTCAAGTCTCTCCGGGGGCACCATTAAGCGGCAGGTTTGACAAAGTAGAAACAAAACCTGTCCTTCAATTTCCCGCAGCTCGGCTCTTATAGCGCGTTGTTCGATTGCAAAATCGATCCGTGGCAGCGGCAATTCCCGAACCAACATATTTTCGTGACGAAAGCCGGCGATGCGTCCATAAGTGGTTCCGTTTGGGAGGGCGGCCGCACCGTCTTTTCCGGCCGGCAGACTACGACAGGGAGCGTCACAGGGCATGCTAGGCATTGCGGTTCTCATTCAAGGGATGGCTGAGCGCATCGAAGCGTTTGTTGCCGATCACCAATGGTTGGATCAGGAGAACATCTACGTTCTCAGCTATGACCGCCCGGTCGATGAAGGACTGAGGGTCTTCAGTATCTTTGATCCGGATTGCAGCTGGGCTGCCGGACGTAACGCGCTCTTTTCGGCAGCGGTTGCGGCAGGAAGGTTCCATGGCTTTATTTTCATGGATGACGATGTGGCCTTCATTGAAGGTGACATGCATCAATTCATCGGCCTGTGCCGGGCCAATTCGAACCTGGTGATCGCGCCGGTTGTCGAAAGAACGGTTCTGGGCAGGGGAGTGCTTGATCGCGAATTTCAAAGGCCGCTCATTATCGATGGCCAGATGTATTATGTTCCGGCTGAGTTTATTCAACGCAGCAGCATCTATCCGCTTGTCACCGATTACGATGATGTCTCCTGGTGGATCGCATGTGAGATATTTCAGCAGACTCTGCACCGGTGCTACCGGAAGGAGTGTCTGCAGGCCAATCGGATTCGAATTTCCAATCTGATGCATCGCGCGGGTACGAAAGGCTCCAATTACCGCATGTCCGAACTGGAAACGGTGTTGGAAATTGCAAACAGCCACCTTAGTCAGGCGGGAATGGAATCGCCGTTTTACGGCAGTTACGAGCGTCGGCCCGCTGGACGGTGGAAGCGCCGTTATTGGCGCTTGATGCGCCCCGTGCTGCGCCTGCGCGCCGCGATACCGGAAAGCAGAATCAGGAAACCCTCCTGAAGACGCGTTTGGTTGATGGATGGCTGCACGGCTGGGCTCCATCCGGATTGACCCCGCGATTCTGATTAGGCCCGTCGCAAAGCGCGGATTTTTCGTAGAAATACGAATTGGATGTGGGACAATCAGCCCGTAAAAACGGGCCGGTTTCAGGGAGGGATCCATGAATCTCGCTATCTGGCTGCAACGCACCGCCCGGCTCAATCCGGATCGGCCGGCATTGTTTGTCGGCACGCGGATGATGGCCGATTATCGCCAATTCGCGCGCCGGGTTCGCTCCATCGCGGGCGGTCTGCGTGCAATGGAGGGCATTCAGCCAGGCGCACATGTGGCGATTTACGCGCAGAACGCGCTTGCCTATCTCGAATTACTCTACGGGATCTGGCACGCGGGCGCGGTGGCGGTGCCGATCAACGCCAAGCTTCACGCGGCAGAAGCAGCCTGGATCATCGAAAACGCAGAGGCTCGGCTGGCGTTCTGCGATGCAAAGACAATAGGCGAATTGGATCGCCGATTGCCCGCCGGCGCATGCAAACTGGTCGCCGCGGATGATGAGCAGATGGACGCGTTGCACAGCGGTTCTGAAATGGACGATCCTGTGGAGCGGGCATCCGCCGATCTTGCCTGGCTGTTCTATACGTCGGGAACCACTGGTCGGCCGAAAGGCGTGATGCTGACCAACGGTAACCTGCACGCCATGGCCTTCTCATATTTCGTCGATGTGGATTCGGTCATGCCGGACGATGCCGCACTCTACGCGGCACCCATGTCGCACGGCGCGGGCATCTACAACATCCAGCATGTGATGAAAGGCGCGCGGCACGTCGTTCCGGAATCCGGCGCCTTCGATGCGGATGAGATTCTCGACCTTGCCGCGGAACTCAAAAATGTCCACATGTTCGCCGCGCCGACCATGGTGCGCCGCCTTGTCGATGCCGGCAAACAGCGAGAGACGAAAGGTGAGGGGATACGCACCATCGTTTATGGCGGCGGGCCGATGTATCTGGAGGATATTATCGAGGCGGTCGAGGTTTTCGGTTCGCGGTTCTGCCAGATCTACGGGCAGGGCGAATCGCCCATGACCATCACAGCATTGCCGCGCCACACCATTGCCGACCGTTCCCACCCGCGCTGGCGCGAGCGCCTGGCGTCGGTCGGAACGGCGCAGTCCTGCGTTGAGATACGCATTGCCGGCGAGGATGGACACGCACTGCCGGCCGGCGAGACGGGCGAGATCCTCGTGCGCGGCGCGCCGGTGATGGCCGGTTACTGGCGTAACGAGGAAGCTACCGCCGAAACCCTTCGCGGCGGCTGGCTGTGGACCGGCGACATGGGTACCCTGGACGATGACGGGTACCTGACCCTCAAGGACAGGTCCAAGGATGTGATCATCTCCGGCGGGAGCAATATCTATCCGCGCGAGATCGAAGAGGTTCTGCTGCGTTTTCCAGGCGTCCGGGAGGCGAGCGTCGTCGGGCAGGACCATCCCGAATGGGGCGAGGTGGTCATCGCTTTCATCGTCATCCATGCGGACGCCGAAGTGGACAGCGAAGTCCTGGATGCCTATTGCCTCGACAACATCGCCCGCTTCAAGCGGCCCAAGCGCTACCATTTCCTCGATGAACTGCCCAAGAACAACTATGGCAAGGTCCTGAAGACGGAACTGCGACGCGTGCTTGAGGACAGGACCGGTCAGTGATTGTCGAGAAACTGCCGGGCGGCGTAAAGCGAGATCGCGGCCGCGTTGGAAACGTTCAGCGACTTGATAGCGCCGGGCATGTCGAGACGGGCCAGTGTCTTGACCGTGTGCCGCGTCTTCTGGCGCAGCCCCTTTCCCTCCGCACCGAGCACCAGTGCGATCCGCCCGCCCGAGAAGGACTTCTCAAGCTGGTCGGGACCTTCCGAATCGAGCCCGATCGTCAGGAAGCCAAGCCGGTTGAGCTCTTCAATGGCCTCGGCCAGATTAACCACCTGAATGTGGGTGATCAGTTCGAGTGCGCCGGAGGCCGATTTTGCAAGCACGCCCGATTCCTGCGGGCTGTGACGCATGGTTGTGATGATCGCGCCGGCGCCCAGCGCCACGGCGGAACGCATGATTGCGCCGACATTGTGCGGATCGGTGATCTGATCGAGGACAAGCAGGAGCGGGCAGTCTTCCAGTGCTGAGATGGGATGGGCGGCAAGCGGCTTGGCTTCCACGACCACACCCTGGTGGATCGAATCTCCGGGCAGCATCTTGTCGATCGCCTGGGGTGTCGCCACGTCGACCGGAAAGGGCAGGGACTTCGGGTCGTCAATTGCCAAACGCGCCAGAGCGTTCCGGGTGACGGTCATGCGTGTGATTGTGCGGTCGGGATTCTCGACAGCGGCTCTCACGGAGTGCAGTCCATAGAGCAAAACCGAGTCGGGTAGCGAGCGGGCATCCGTTCCGCCCTTGCCGCCGCGGGTTGCCTGGGTTGCCTTGGCATCGCGATAAGCCCTTCGGCGCTTCGCGTAGAAGCTGTCGCGGTCGTTGCGTGAATTGGATTCGTCTTGGCTCATGGCCGGTCCTTATAGATGCGCGAAACGGTTTGGCAAAGCGCCGCATCATTCTTTGTAAGGTCGATTTGGGGACGATGGCACAAAGCCGAAAATTTACGCAAATGCGTGTTGACAGAAACTGGCGCGACCTTCATAACCCCGGCGCAGATTCACCGGCGTCAGCCGCGTTGAATTGGTCATTTGCCTTGTCACTTGACCCCGTCAGTGGAATTGGAGGGGTGCCTGAGCGGTTAAAAGGGGCGGACTGTAAATCCGTTGGCTATGCCTACGCTGGTTCGAATCCAGCTCCCTCCACCATCTCCCACTGGCTGCGCGGGTATAGCTCAATGGTAGAGCAGCAGCCTTCCAAGCTGAATATGCGGGTTCGATTCCCGCTACCCGCTCCAATCACCAACCGTTGTAACTTCGCGCAGATTCACGCACTGGCATGTTTGCCCGTGCCGTGTGGTTAAATTCTTGTAAGAACGCATTATCTTATGGGCAGCGGCGCTGATCGGCGCGATCGGCAGGTCAACTGCTGCGAGGAAGCGATTTGGTCTTGCTTCGCGGCGCTGAAAGTCTTATTTGGCCTTCGATCATCTGGGTATGCTTCGCCGGGAGCGCCCGATCTTGAGCGCCTTGGTGCAAACTTTGAGTATGACAGGACTGGAATATCATGGCTAAAGGCAAGTTTGAACGAAATAAGCCGCATGTGAACATTGGCACGATTGGTCACGTTGACCATGGCAAGACGTCATTGACGGCCGCGATCACGAAGTTCTTCGGGGACTTCAAGGCCTATGACGAGATTGACGGGGCGCCTGAAGAGCGTGCGCGCGGCATCACCATTTCGACGGCGCATGTTGAATATGAGACGGATGCGCGTCACTACGCCCATGTCGACTGCCCGGGCCATGCGGACTATGTGAAGAACATGATCACCGGCGCCGCGCAGATGGACGGCGCGATCCTGGTTGTTTCGGCGGCCGACGGTCCGATGCCGCAGACCCGCGAGCACATCCTGCTTGCCCGTCAGGTCGGTGTTCCTGCGATTGTGGTTTTCCTCAACAAGGTCGACCAGGTCGATGACGAGGAGCTTCTTGAGCTTGTCGAGATGGAAGTGCGTGAGCTTCTGGACACCTATGAGTTTCCGGGCGACGACATTCCGATCGTCAAGGGTTCGGCGCTTGCTGCGCTTGAAGACAGCAACAAGGAGATCGGCGAGGATGCGGTTCGCGAGCTGATGGCTCAGGTTGACGCCTACATCCCGACGCCCGAGCGTCCTGTTGACCAGCCGTTCCTGATGCCGATCGAGGACGTGTTCTCGATTTCCGGCCGTGGCACGGTTGTGACGGGCCGTGTCGAGCGCGGCATCATCAATGTCGGCGACGAGATCGAGATTGTCGGCATCCGCGACACGACGAAGACGACGTGCACGGGCGTTGAGATGTTCCGCAAGCTTCTGGACCAGGGCCAGGCCGGCGACAATATCGGCGCGCTGCTTCGCGGTGTTGACCGTGACGGCGTGGAGCGTGGCCAGGTTCTTTGCAAGCCTGGTTCCGTTACGCCGCACACGAAGTTCAAGGCTGAGGCCTACATCCTGACGAAGGAAGAGGGTGGCCGTCATACGCCGTTCTTCACCAACTACCGTCCGCAGTTTTATTTCCGCACGACGGATGTGACGGGTGTTGTGACGCTTCCGGAAGGCACCGAGATGGTGATGCCCGGGGACAATGTGACGGTTGATGTTGAGCTGATCGTTCCGATTGCGATGGAAGAGAAGCTCCGCTTCGCCATCCGCGAAGGCGGCCGTACCGTCGGCGCCGGCATCGTCGCAAGCATCACGGAGTGATCTTGCGTGGTGCCGAAAGCTGCCGACGCACTTAACATGGGCAAAGGGCGCGCAAGCGCGCTTTGCCGCGGCGCCGGCATCGTCGCAAGCATCACGGAATAAACGTACGCTCGATCTGAGAGCTAAGCGTTATGATATTTGGATGCGCTGGGAGACCGGCGCATCTTCGTTTGTGTGGGGTTGTAAGCTGATTGCCGCGTTAGGATGCAATTGCTTCCGCGGGCCTGATTTCAGGCTTGAACCCGAACACAAATGCGGATAAACCGCGACACGGCCTTAGGGGTATAGCTCAGTTGGTAGAGCGACGGTCTCCAAAACCGTAGGTCGGGAGTTCGAGCCTCTCTGCCCCTGCCATTTTCCGAGACCATCATTATTGCATGGTATCCAAGGTTGTGGTTTCGCTCCCGCTCGAGGCGTATTCGCACGGCAGGAACCGGAATTTGAGCAAACGGATCGGTGTCCGGTCTTTTTCGCACTGCAAGGGCGGTCTTGATTTGGCCGTATTGCCTCACCAATTATTGAAATAATTCCACACAACCCCCTTGTGATTTTGGGAATCGCCAATTAATAAGGGGAAAAACAGACACGCGGCGCGTGGGGCTGGCCGGCCCTGTTTACGCGCCGTAAATGCGTGAGCGGCTCATGGCATCAAAAACCAATCCATTTACGTTTCTGCAGCAGGTGCGCGCTGAAACGTCCAAAGTGACTTGGCCTTCGCGGCGGGAGACGATGATCTCCACGCTGATGGTGCTTGTCATGGTTGTCCTGGCAGCGACGTTTTTCTTTGCGGCCGATCAACTTCTGGGCTGGCTTGTCGGGCTGGTCCTGAACGTTGGCAGCTAGTGCGGGCAGGAGAATTTAATGGCAGCGCGTTGGTACATAGTCCACGCATACTCGAATTTTGAGAAGAAGGTCGCCGAATCCATCGAGGAGCAGGCGCGTGCCAAGGGGCTGGATCATCTCTTCGACAAAATTCTTGTGCCGACGGAGAAGGTGGTCGAAGTACGGCGCGGCCGCAAGGTCGATTCCGAACGCAAGTTCTTTCCCGGCTATGTCATGGTGCGCGCCGATCTGACGGATGAGGCCTACCACCTGATCAAGAATACGCCCAAGGTCACCGGATTCCTGGGATCGGACAACAAGCCCGTTCCGATACCGGACTCGGAAGCCGAGGCAATCCTTACCCAGATCCAGGAAGGTGTCGATCGGCCGAAGCCCTCGATTTCCTTCGAGATCGGCGAGCAGATCAGAGTGTCCGACGGCCCGTTCGCCTCGTTCTCCGGCACTGTGCAGGAAGTGGATGAGGAGCGTTCGAGGCTCAAGGTTGAGGTGTCGATCTTCGGTCGCGCCACGCCGGTCGAACTGGAATACGGTCAGGTCGAAAAGGTCTGACCGCTGGCAGGGGAACCTGCACACCGCGTGGGAGGCGGATGAGGCAAAGCCGGCCTCGTTTTCCGGACCACGCAACCGCAGCCGCCGGAAATCCGGCATCGGTCCGCGCGACGAATAGAGTCGCTCCGGGCCGCAAACATGAAACGGGCCGCCTTTGCGGTCCAGTGTGTAAAGGCAGAGAGAGAAATGGCTAAGAAAGTTGCAGGTCAGCTCAAGCTGCAGGTCCCGGCAGGCGCCGCGAATCCGTCGCCGCCGATCGGTCCCGCGCTTGGTCAGCGTGGCATCAACATCATGGAATTCTGCAAGGCCTTCAATGCGGCCACGCAGGAAATGGAAAGAAACGCGCCGATTCCATGCGTCATTACCTACTATCAGGACAAGTCCTTCACCTTCACGATGAAGCAGCCGCCTGTCAGCTACTACCTGAAGAAGGAAGCCAAGCTGAAATCGGGTTCCAGTGAACCGGGCCGGACCACCGCCGGTTCCATCAGCAAGGCACAGGTTCGCACCATCGCGGAAGCGAAGATGCAGGACCTCAATGCCGCCGATGTGGAAGGTGCAATGAGAATGGTCGAGGGCTCCGCCCGCTCCATGGGTCTGGAAGTGACGGAGTAATCAAGATGGCCAAGATCGCAAAACGTGTTCAGAAGATCCGCGACGGCCTTGAGCCGACAAAACTGTACGACCTGAGTGAAGCTGTTTCCCTGGTCAAGGAGCGCGCGACCGCCAAGTTCGACGAGACGATTGAAGTCGCCATGAACCTTGGCGTCGATCCGCGTCACGCAGACCAGATGGTGCGCGGTGTCGTCAACCTGCCGAATGGCACAGGCCGTTCTGTTCGTGTCGCCGTGTTTGCGCGCGATGCCAAGGCGGACGAAGCCAAGGCTGCGGGAGCCGATGTCGTCGGCGCCGAGGACCTGGTGGAAAAAGTGCAGGGCGGTCAGATCGATTTCGACCGCTGTATTGCAACGCCCGACATGATGCCGCTCGTCGGCCGTCTCGGCAAGGTGCTGGGGCCGCGCGGCATGATGCCGAACCCGAAGGTTGGAACGGTGACCGCCGACGTGACTGCAGCCGTCAACGCCTCCAAGGGCGGTGCGGTCGAGTTCCGCGTCGAAAAGGCCGGCATCGTCCATGCCGGTGTCGGCAAGGCCTCGTTCGATCCGAAGGCGATTGAAGAAAATGTCCGCGCCTTTGCCGATGCGGTGATGAAGGCAAAGCCGAGCGGGGCCAAGGGCAACTACGTCAAGCGGGTCGCCATTTCGTCGACCATGGGCGCTGGCGTGAAGATCGATCCGGCAAGCCTGGCTTCGGCCTGATTGTCGAACCTATGACCGGCGCTGACCGGTCCAAACTGTTTTTCGGCCTTCGGGCCGAAAAATCCGGGCCTTAAAACCCGGAACTCCTGTCCGAGATTGCGGGTGGTTTTCCTTAATCACTTGGCCCGCATGAGACGGGTAAGATCCGAAATTCATGCGCCTCGCGCACTGCAATTCGGTTCGAACCTTCTTTGCCTTGCGTCGGCGCTGTGCCGGCTCGAGGGGACAGGATCCTCAAGCGTCGCTTGCGGGTCGCAAATGGCCCCATGCGGCAAGGCAAAACCCGACAGGTACCCGCAAAGGGCCTGTCAACTGGAGAGTAGCAGTGGAAAGAGCGGAAAAACGCGAATTCGTCTCGGCGCTGAACGAGGTTTTCAAGACCTCGGGTTCCATCGTCGTGGCCCACTATGCTGGTCTTTCGGTTGCGCAGATGAGCGATCTTCGCTCGAGAATGCGTGAAGCCGGAGGCACCGTCAAAGTCGCGAAGAACCGCCTGGCCAAAATTGCTCTTCAGGGCACGGAGTCGGAAGGGATTTCCAGTCTCTTCCAGGGGCAGACCGTCATCGCCTACAGCGATGATCCTGTCACAGCTCCGAAAGTCGCCGTCGAATTCTCCAAGTCACACGAGAACCTCGTGGTCCTTGGCGGAGCGATGGGGGCAACCGAGCTCGATGCAGACGGCGTCAAGGCACTTGCCTCGCTTCCGTCCATTGATGAGCTGCGTGCGAAGATTGTCGGCATGATCAATACGCCGGCCACGCGCATTGCTCAGGTTGTCGGCGCACCTGCCGGCCAGCTTGCCCGCGTTGTCAATGCTTATGCCCAGAAGGACGAAGCCGCTTAGGCGGAACTTCGCTGTTCAAACCAGTTCGAACCGAACGTGTAAGGAAACAAAATCATGGCTGATCTTGCAAAGATCGTAGAAGACCTTTCCAACCTGACCGTCCTGGAAGCCGCCGAGCTTTCCAAGATGCTTGAAGAGCACTGGGGCGTTTCCGCCGCAGCACCGGTTGCCATCGCAGCCGCTGCAGCAGGTGGCGGCGATGCCGCTGCTGCCGAAGAAAAGGACGAGTTTGACGTCATTCTTGCCTCCGCTGGCGACAAGAAGATCAACGTCATCAAGGAAGTCCGCGGCATCACGGGCCTTGGCCTGAAAGAAGCCAAGGACCTCGTCGAAAGCGCACCGAAAGCCGTCAAGGAAGGTGTTGCCAAGGCAGAGGCCGAGGAAATCAAGACCAAGCTCGAGGAAGCAGGCGCCTCCGTTGAGCTCAAATAAGCGGCTTTACCGTTACGGGGCGGAGCTGCATCGCGGCTCCGCCTCAGGCGTTTTTTGAACGTCGGACCGATTACCCAAGGGCCTGAAAACGGCTCTTGGGTAATGGGTTCTCAAAAACCCTTTATTCGAAGCCCCCTGGCCAGAGGCTTCGTCATTTGCAGGCCCGGATGCAAGCACAAGGAGCGACGATGGCTCAGACCCTTTCGTTTAACGGTCGCAGGCGCGTACGCAAGTTTTTTGGAAAAATACCCGAGGTTGCAGAGATGCCGAACCTGATTGAGGTTCAAAAGGCATCCTACGACCAGTTCCTGATGATTGACGAGCCGGAAGGCGGGCGCCCCGATGAGGGGCTGCAGGCGGTTTTCAAATCCGTCTTCCCGATTTCCGATTTCTCCGGCGCGTCCATGCTGGAGTTCGTCTCCTACGAGTTCGAACCGCCGAAATTCGACGTCGAGGAGTGCCGGCAGCGCGATTTGACCTATGCCGCGCCGCTGAAGGTAACTCTGCGACTGATCGTCTTCGATATCGATGAGGATACGGGCGCCAAATCCATCAAGGATATCAAGGAGCAGAACGTCTATATGGGCGACATGCCCCTGATGACGGATAACGGCACCTTCATCGTCAACGGCACCGAGCGCGTCATTGTCTCGCAGATGCATCGCTCGCCGGGCGTTTTCTTCGATCACGACAAGGGCAAGAGCCATTCATCCGGCAAGCTGCTGTTTGCCGCGCGCGTCATTCCGTATCGGGGTTCCTGGCTCGACATCGAATTCGACGCCAAGGACATTGTCCACGCCCGT
Organism: Allohoeflea poritis; assembly: GCF_027889715.1. GTDB lineage: Bacteria > Pseudomonadota > Alphaproteobacteria > Rhizobiales > Rhizobiaceae > Hoeflea_A > Hoeflea_A poritis. The sequence continues at coordinate 178,733 of NZ_JAPJZH010000001.1, read as the reverse complement.
ATCGACCGCCGCCGCAAGATCCCGGCCACTTCGCTTCTCATGGCGCTCGGCATGGATAGCGAGGAAATCCTCGATACCTTCTACACCCACTCGACCTATGCGCGGGAAGGCGATGGCTGGCGCATTCCGTTCCAGCCGGATGTCCTCAAGGGCACCAAGGCTGTCACCGACCTGATCGATGCCGATAGCGGCAAGGTTGTCGCCGAGGCCGGCAAGAAGCTCACTCCGCGCTTCCTCAAGCAACTGGGTGAAAAGGGTGTAAAGGCGCTGAAATGCACCGACGAGGACCTTTACGGCACCTATCTCGCCCGCGACATGGTCAACATGGAAACCGGTGAGATCTATCTCGAAGCCGGCGATGAGCTCGACGAAAAGACGCTACCGGTTATGATCGAGGCCGGATTCAAAGAGATTCCGATTCTCGACATCGACCACGTCAATGTCGGCGGATATATCCGCAACACGCTGTCGGCCGACAAGAACGAAAGCCGTCAAGACGCGCTCTTCGACATCTACCGGGTCATGCGCCCGGGCGAGCCGCCGACCATGGAATCGGCGGAAGCGATGTTCAATTCGCTGTTCTTCGACCCGGAACGCTACGACCTTTCCTCGGTCGGCCGCGTCAAGATGAACATGCGCCTGGACCTCGATGCCGAAGACACCGTCCGTGTCCTTCGCAAGGAAGACATCCTTGCGGTCGTCAAGACGCTGGTTGAACTGCGCGACGGCAAGGGCGAGATCGACGACATCGACAATCTCGGCAACCGGCGTGTTCGCTCGGTTGGCGAATTGATGGAGAACCAGTACCGTCTGGGTCTTCTGCGCATGGAACGCGCCATCAAGGAGCGCATGTCGTCCATCGAGATCGACACGGTCATGCCGCAGGATCTTATCAACGCCAAGCCGGCGGCCGCGGCCGTGCGCGAATTCTTCGGCTCTTCGCAGCTGTCGCAGTTCATGGACCAGGTGAACCCGCTGTCGGAGATTACCCACAAGCGGCGCCTGTCGGCGCTTGGACCGGGTGGCCTGACGCGCGAGCGCGCCGGTTTCGAGGTGCGCGACGTGCACCCGACCCATTACGGCCGGATCTGCCCGATCGAAACGCCCGAAGGTCCGAATATCGGCCTGATCAACTCCTTGGCGACTTTCGCCCGTGTCAACAAATACGGCTTTATCGAAAGCCCGTACCGTCGCATTGTCGACGGCAAGGTCACCAATGAGGTGATGTATCTGTCGGCCATGGAAGAGGCCAAATATCACGTCGCCCAGGCCAACGCGATCCTCAATAAGGACGGCTCCTTCGTCGACGAGTTCGTCGTCTGCCGTCACGCCGGAGACGTGATGCTTGCGCCGCGCGATTCCATCGATCTGATGGACGTTTCGCCCAAGCAGCTCGTATCGGTGGCCGCGGCGCTCATTCCGTTCCTGGAAAACGACGATGCCAACCGCGCGCTGATGGGCTCCAACATGCAGCGCCAGGCGGTGCCGCTCGTTCGGGCCGAGGCGCCGTTCGTCGGAACCGGCATGGAGCCGGTCGTCGCCCGCGATTCCGGTGCCGCGATTGCCGCACACCGGACCGGTGTTGTCGACCAGGTGGATGCGACCCGTATCGTTATCCGCGCCACCGAGGAACTCGATCCGTCGAAGTCCGGCGTGGACATCTACACGCTGCAGAAGTTCCAGCGCTCGAACCAGAACACCTGCATCAACCAGCGCCCGCTGGTCAATGTCGGTGATCAGATCCAGAAGGGCGATATCATCGCCGACGGCCCGTCCACCGATTTGGGTGACCTGGCCCTCGGACGCAACGTGCTCGTCGCCTTCATGCCCTGGAACGGCTACAACTACGAGGACTCGATCCTGCTGTCCGAGCGCATCGTGCGTGACGACGTCTTCACATCGATCCACATCGACGAATTCGAGGTCATGGCGCGTGACACCAAGCTCGGACCGGAGGAAATCACCCGCGATATTCCGAATGTGTCGGAAGAGGCGCTGAAGAACCTCGACGAGGCCGGCATTGTCTATATCGGCGCGGAAGTTGCCCCAGGCGACATTCTGGTCGGAAAGATCACGCCGAAGGGCGAAAGCCCGATGACGCCGGAAGAAAAGCTCCTGCGCGCCATCTTCGGTGAAAAGGCATCGGATGTGCGCGACACGTCCATGCGCATGCCGCCCGGCACCTTCGGCACCGTCGTTGAAGTCCGCGTGTTCAACCGTCACGGCGTTGAGAAAGATGAACGCGCCATGGCGATCGAGCGCGAGGAAATCGAGCGTCTCGCCAAGGACCGCGACGACGAACAGGCGATCCTCGACCGCAACGTCTATGGCCGTCTTTCCGACATGCTCAAGGGCAAGAAGGCAGTTGCCGGCCCGAAAGGCTTCAAGAAGGGCACCAAGCTCGACGCCGATCTCATGCAGGAATATCCCCGTTCGCAGTGGTGGATGTTCGCTGTCGAGAGCGAGAAGCTCCAGGGCGAGATCGAGGCGCTGCGCGCCCAGTATGACGAATCCAAGAAACGCCTTGAGCAGCGCTTCATGGACAAGGTCGAAAAGGTCCAGCGCGGCGATGAGATGCCGCCCGGCGTCATGAAGATGGTCAAGGTCTTCGTGGCTGTTAAGCGCAAGGTTCAGCCCGGTGACAAGATGGCCGGACGTCACGGCAACAAGGGTGTGATCTCCCGCATCGTTCCGATCGAAGACATGCCGTTCCTCGAAGACGGAACCCATGTGGACATCGTGCTCAATCCGCTTGGCGTGCCCTCGCGTATGAATGTCGGTCAGATCCTCGAAACCCATCTGGGTTGGGCCTGCGCCGGCATGGGACAGCGCATCGGCGACATGCTGGAAGCCTACAAGGACGGCGGCGACATCAAGCCGCTGCGCAAGACCATCGATACCGTCATCGGATCGGGGCCGAAGGGCGAGCCGATTGCCAAATATGATGACGACTCGATTGTCCGGCTTGCCGAGCAGACCAAGCGCGGCGTGTCTATCGCGACACCGGTCTTCGACGGTGCCGTCGAGGCCGATGTCAACGAGATGCTGACCAAGGCGGGCCTCAACGAATCCGGCCAGTCAACGCTCTATGACGGACGCACGGGCGAGCCCTTCGACCGGCAGGTAACCGTCGGCTACATCTATATGCTGAAGCTGAATCACCTGGTCGACGACAAGATCCACGCCCGTTCGATCGGTCCGTACTCGCTCGTCACCCAGCAGCCGCTGGGCGGTAAGGCGCAGTTCGGCGGCCAGCGGTTTGGCGAGATGGAGGTCTGGGCGCTCGAGGCTTATGGCGCGGCCTACACCTTGCAGGAGATGCTCACCGTCAAATCCGACGATGTGGCAGGCCGCACGAAAGTCTACGAGGCGATCGTGCGCGGCGACGACACGTTCGAGGCCGGCATTCCCGAGAGCTTTAACGTTCTCGTCAAGGAAATGCGTTCGCTCGGTCTCAACGTCGAGCTGGAGAACACCCGGGTCGATCCGGAAATGGATCAGGATTCGGAACAGTTGCCGGACGCGGCTGAATGATGCTGTGCGGCGCGCCTTTGCCGGCGCGCCGCCCTCAGCGCGGTTGCCGTTTGCGCTGAAATCGACAAATGCGGCGGAACGATTTGGACGGAATGTGGCAAGGCAGGGCCGCACCACCGTTCTCAAAGGGGCCAAGCCCCACGAAGGAGACAGGCATGAACCAAGAGGTCATGAACCTTTTCAACCCGCAGGCTCCGGTGCAGACCTTTGATTCCATACGGATTTCGATTGCGTCTCCGGAGAAGATACTCTCCTGGTCCTACGGCGAAATCAAAAAGCCGGAAACCATCAACTACCGCACGTTCAAGCCCGAGCGTGACGGCCTTTTCTGCGCACGTATCTTCGGTCCGATCAAGGACTACGAATGCCTTTGCGGCAAATACAAACGCATGAAATACAAGGGCATTATCTGCGAAAAGTGCGGCGTCGAAGTCACGCTCTCCCGGGTGCGCCGCGAGCGCATGGGCCACATTGAACTGGCCGCGCCGGTCGCCCATATCTGGTTCCTCAAATCGCTGCCGAGCCGCATCGGAACGCTGCTCGACATGACGTTGAAGGATATCGAGCGCGTCCTTTACTTCGAAAACTACATCGTCACCGAGCCGGGCCTGACCTCGCTGAAGGAGAACCAGCTTCTCTCAGAGGAAGACTTCATGCTCGCCGTCGACGAGTTCGGCGAGGATGCCTTTACCGCCATGATCGGCGCCGAGGCGATCTTCGAACTGCTTGCTGCGATGGATCTCGAGAAGATTGCGGTTGATCTGCGCGACGATCTTGCCGCGACATCCTCGGAACTCAAGACCAAGAAGCTGATGAAGCGGCTGAAGCTGGTCGAGAATTTCATCGAATCCGGCAACCGTCCCGAATGGATGATCCTCAAGGTCGTTCCGGTCATTCCGCCGGATCTGCGTCCGCTGGTGCCGCTCGATGGCGGCCGTTTCGCGACTTCCGACCTCAATGACCTGTACCGCCGCGTCATCAACCGGAACAACCGCCTGAAGCGGCTGATCGAGTTGCGTGCGCCTGGCATCATCATCCGCAACGAAAAGCGTATGCTGCAGGAATCCGTGGATGCGCTGTTCGACAATGGACGTCGCGGCCGTGTCATCACCGGCGCCAACAAGCGCCCGCTGAAGTCGCTGTCCGATATGCTCAAGGGCAAGCAGGGCCGGTTCCGTCAGAACCTGCTCGGCAAGCGCGTCGACTATTCCGGCCGCTCCGTCATCGTGACGGGCCCCGAACTGAAGCTGCACCAGTGCGGTTTGCCGAAGAAGATGGCGCTTGAGCTGTTCAAGCCGTTCATCTACGCGCGTCTCGACGCCAAGGGCTATTCGTCCACGGTCAAACAGGCCAAGAAGCTGGTCGAGAAGGAAAAGCCGGAAGTCTGGGATATTCTCGACGAGGTGATCCGTGAACACCCCGTGCTCTTGAACCGCGCGCCGACCCTTCACCGTCTTGGCATCCAGGCCTTCGAGCCGACCCTTGTCGAGGGCAAGGCTATTCAGCTTCACCCGCTGGTCTGCACCGCCTTCAACGCCGATTTTGACGGCGACCAGATGGCCGTGCACGTTCCGCTGTCGCTGGAAGCCCAGCTTGAAGCCCGCGTGTTGATGATGTCGACGAACAACATCCTGCACCCGGCCAACGGCGCGCCGATCATTGTTCCGTCACAGGACATGGTCCTCGGGCTCTACTACCTTTCGATCATGAACGAGAACGAGCCGGGCGAGGGCATGATCTTCGCAGATATGGGCGAATTGCACCATGCGCTCGAGAACAAGGTCGTCACGCTGCACGCCAAGATCAAGGGCCGGTTCAAGACCGTGGATGAAGAGGGCAACGAAGTGTCCCTGATCCACGACACGACCCCCGGTCGCATGATCATCGGCGAGTTGCTGCCGCGCAACGTCAATGTGCCGTTCGACACCTGTAACCAGGAAATGACCAAGAAGAACATCTCCAAGATGATCGACACGGTCTACCGCCATTGCGGACAGAAAGAGACGGTCATCTTCTGCGACCGCATCATGCAGCTCGGCTTCGGCCACGCCTGCCGCGCCGGCATCTCCTTCGGCAAGGACGACATGGTGATCCCGGCCACCAAGGCCAAGATCGTCAGCGAGACCGAGATGCTCGTGAAGGAATACGAGCAGCAGTACAATGACGGCCTCATCACCCAGGGCGAGAAGTACAACAAGGTTGTCGACGCCTGGGGCAAGGCGACCGAGAAGGTTGCCGACGAAATGATGGGCCGCATCAAGGCGGTCGAGTTCGATGATGATGGCCGTCAGAAGCCGATGAACTCGATCTACATGATGAGCCATTCCGGTGCCCGTGGTTCGCCCAACCAGATGCGTCAGCTCGGCGGCATGCGCGGCTTGATGGCCAAGCCTTCCGGTGAAATCATCGAGACGCCGATCACGTCGAACTTCAAGGAAGGCCTGACCGTGAACGAGTACTTCAACTCGACCCACGGCGCCCGCAAGGGCCTGGCAGACACCGCCCTGAAGACAGCCAACTCCGGTTACCTGACCCGTCGCCTTGTCGACGTCGCGCAGGACTGCATCGTCACGCAGCAGGATTGCGGAACGAGCAATGGTCTGACCATGACGGCGATTGTCGATGCCGGCCAGGTCGTCGCGTCTCTCGGCCAGCGCGTGCTGGGCCGCACGGCGCTCGAGGATGTCACCCATCCGCAGACCGGTGATGTGCTGGTCGCTGCCGGCAAGATGATCGAGGAAGCGGATATCGCGGCCATCGAGGCGGCGAATGTGCAGTCGATCAAGATCCGCTCGGCCCTGACCTGCGAAGTTCAGAACGGCATCTGCGCCACCTGTTACGGTCGCGACCTTGCGCGCGGCACGCCGGTCAATATCGGCGAGGCCGTCGGCGTCATCGCGGCGCAGTCGATCGGCGAGCCGGGCACTCAGCTGACCATGCGGACCTTCCACCTTGGCGGCACCGCCACCGTGGTCGACCAGTCGTTCCTCGAGGCCTCCTATGAGGGCAAGGTCAAGATCAAGAACCGCAACATCCTGCGCAACTCCGAAGGCAATCTCGTTGCCATGGGTCGCTCCATGTCGATCCAGATCCTCGATGCGCAGGGCGTCGAGCGGTCTTCGCAGCGCGTTGCATATGGTTCGCGCATCTTCGTCGATGACGGCGACAAGGTGAAGCGCGGCCAGCGTCTGGCCGAGTGGGATCCTTACACCCGCCCGATGATGACCGAAGTTTCCGGTACCGTGGAATTCGAGGATGTTGTCGACGGCGTTTCGGTCTCCGAGTCGACCGACGAGACGACCGGCATCACCAAGCGCCAGGTCATTGACTGGCGCTCGACTCCGCGTGGTGCGGACCTGAAGCCCGCGATCGTCATCAAGGACGGCAAGGGCAAGGTTGCCAAGCTTGGCCGGGGAGGGGAGGCCCGCTTCCTGCTTTCGGTTGACGCCATTCTGTCGGTCGAGCCGGGCTCGAAAGTTTCCGAGGGCGACGTGCTTGCACGTGTCCCGATGGAAAGCGCCAAGACCAAGGACATCACCGGCGGTCTGCCGCGTGTTGCCGAGCTCTTTGAAGCACGTCGTCCGAAGGATCACGCGATCATCGCTGAAATCGACGGCACGATCCGTTTCGGCCGCGACTACAAGAACAAGCGTCGTATCGTCATTGAACCGCAGGAAGAGGGTGCCGAACCGGTCGAGTATCTGATTCCGAAAGGCAAGCCCTTCCACCTGCAGGACGGTGACGCCATCGAAAAGGGTGACTACATCCTCGACGGCAACCCGGCCCCGCATGACATCCTTGCCATCAAGGGCGTCGAGGCCCTGGCATCCTATCTCGTCAACGAGATCCAGGAAGTCTACCGGCTGCAGGGCGTTGTCATCAACGACAAGCATATCGAGGTGATCGTTCGCCAGATGCTGCAGAAGGTGGAAATCACCGACTCGGGCGACTCGGCCTATATCGTTGGCGACAATGTCGATCGCATTGAGCTCGACATCGTCAATGAGCGTCTGGCCGAGGAAGGCAAGAAGCCGGCGGTCGGCGATCCGGTCCTGCTCGGCATCACCAAGGCGTCGCTGCAAACCCCGTCCTTCATCTCGGCGGCCTCCTTCCAGGAGACAACCAAGGTGCTGACGGAAGCGGCTGTTGCAGGCAAGATGGACGCCCTCCAGGGCCTGAAGGAAAACGTCATCGTCGGCCGGCTGATCCCGGCAGGTACAGGTGGTGCGATGAACCAGATTCGCCGCATCGCCACCTCGCGCGACGATCTCATCCTGGAAGAGCGCAAGAAGAGCGCCGGAGCCGAGGAGGCTGGCCCAATGCTCGCCGACATGTCGGCAGAGGCGGAAAAAGCGCCGGCCGGCGAATAGTCGATCCGAAGACAAACGAAAAACCCGGCCAGTGGCCGGGTTTTTTGTGCACATTCGCCGAACTGGTTTGCTGCGTCGCCTAATCTCCGGGCTGCTTCGACACCCCAGCGACGATGATCCGGGGCCTTTTTTCAATATGTGAAAGAACCTGTCGCGTGATCGCGCGCGTTCCCATGTCGCCGCCAAACTCCATGGGTCTTAAAGCATTGTCCCGAAAACCGGCTTCAACGGCTGCGTTGATGAGTTCGCCGGCGTCGCCCAGTTCCGGACGGTCGAGTTTCACTGACAGATAATCCAGCATCAGCGCCCCGCTCAGGATTGCCGCCAGCGGATTGGCCTTGTCCTGCCCCATGATGTCCGGCGCACTGCCATGGGCAGGCTGGAAGAGGCCAGTGCTGTCGCCGATCTCGGCGCAGGCCGCCATGCCCATGCCGCCGACCAGCCCGCCGGCAAGGTCGGAGAGGATGTCGCCGAACATGTTCTCCGTCACCAGCACGTCGAACTCCCAGGGCTTGCGCACGAGGTCCAGCGCCTGTGCATCGACATAGTTGTACCCTACCGGCACATCCGGGAAGTCGTGTCTTACCTCGTCGAACAATTGTCGGAAAAAGGCGAGCGACGTGAACACATTCGCCTTGTCGACACAGGTCAGCTTCCCGGACTTGCCACGTTCGCGGCGTTTGCGAGCCAGATTGAAGGCGAATGTGTGCAGTTTCGTCGTGGTGTTTCGTGTGATCCGCAAAACATCCTGAACTTCGTCATCGGTCACGACGAGGCTTCGTTTGTGTGTGGCGGCCGAATAGAACAGCCCCTCCGTTGATTCCCGCAGGATGATAAGGTCGATACCGGCCGCACGCGGATCGGCCAAGCGCTGGGGGGCGTTCGGATAGGCTTTGACCGGCCGAACCCCGGCGTAAAGGCCGAAGGTGTCGCGTAGTCTGAGATGCGGTGATATTTCCGTTCCGTCCGTGTGACGGATGGAAGGCAATCCGATGGCGCCGAGAAAGACTGCGTCGGCAGCATCAACACGTGTTTCGCCGTCAGCTTCGATATCAAGCCCGGTTTCGCTGAAATAACCGGCACCGGCCCTGATCTCGTCACATGACGGCGCGTCCTGCCCGACTTTTCCAAGTGCTGCCTCGAGTACCGCAAGCGCGGCTTCAGAAACATCGACGCCAATTCCGTCACCTTTGATCAAGGCAATTCTCATCTGGTCCGTCCCAAGGTCCAATCGACATCGAACCGATCAACAATCCGACCGATCTGATCGGTGTTCAGGGCTGTGGCACCAACGCCGCGTAAAAGCAGCGCGAGCTTTGCCGTCGCCTCCAGTTCCTCCATCGCGTTCACGGCGGCCTCCAGGTTCTCGCCTGCGACGACCGGGCCATGATTGGCAAGGAGCACGGCGGAGCGCTTTCCCGCGAGCCCGCGCACCGCGTCTCCCATTGCCGGGTCTCCCGGTACGAAGAAGGGCAACAAGCGGACCTTTCCAAGCAGCATGATCCCATAGGCGGTCAATGGCGGCAGGACGTTGTCCAGATCGATATCCGGAAGCAAGGACAACGCGACCGAATGGCACGAATGCAGGTGCACGACCGCCCCGGTTTTCCGGCGCGTTTCGTAAAAGGCGGCGTGAAGCGGCATTTCCTTGGTCGGCTTGTCGCCGGAGAGGTGCTCGCCGTTTGCGGCAAGATGGCTGATCCGTTCCGGATCCAAAAATCCCATGGAGGATCCGGTCGGGGTGACCAAAACACTGCTATCAGGAAGACGAACGGAGATATTTCCGGTCGAACCATGGGTGAGTCCCCTGTCAAACAGCGACTTCGCATGAAGCGCAATTGTCTCGCGGGCCTTTGCGATGTCGCTCATGCGCGGCCCTCCAGCACCGACAAGGCTTCGCTGAAAAAGTCGGGACCGCCGAAATTACCGGATTTCAATGCAAGAGCCAGACCGCGGCCGCAAACTTTGAGTGCCGGAACACCCGGAGCGATCCGGGGGCCGATTTCCAGCGTTTCGGCTTGAAGCCCGGATACGACTGCACCGGAAGTTTCGCCACCGGCAACGACAATTCGCGTTACACCGGATTGTGAGAGAGCTGCGGCAAGATCGGAAAAAAGCCGCTCAACTGATTCAGAACTCTCGGCTTTTCCGAATTCCCGTTGTGCCGCAGCAACGGTTTCGGGGTCTGCTGACGAATACACGAGCGGTGGCATATCCTGCTGAAGCACCCATTCGACAAGCTCTTGAAGCGATAATTGCTCTTTCATGAGATCGGCCACGGCGATTTCGCGCGACGGCGCGACGCTCAGGTATTTCTCAACCTGGCCTCGCGTTGTCGTCGAGCAGGATCCTGAAAGAACAACCGCCTTGCCGCCAAGACCGGTCCAGCGGCCACCGTCGCTTCGTGCACCGAAATTGCCTGGCAGTCCGAGCGCGATACCCGAGCCGCCGACGATCAGCTTGCGGTCTTTTGCTGCTCCGCCGATTTCAACGAGATCCTCGTTTCGAATGGCGTCAGCGATGATCATGGCCTTGCCGGCTCTCGATAAGCCGGACGCGATTGCATCCGCACCTTCCCGGACCGTTGAAATCGGGACATGTGTAACCGGCCAGTCCGTCTGACGCGCGAGCACGCGGCGCAGGTCAGGATCGCGCATGGGTGTCAGCGGGTGATTCTGCATACCGCTTTCGCTAAGGAGATTGTCTTTTACGAAGAGGTGACCCTCATAGACGGTGCGTCCGTTTTCGGGAAACGCCGGGCAGACCAGAACCGAGGTCTCGTCGAGGCGTCCGGCGAGAGCACTGGCGACCGGACCGATATTGCCATCGTCGGTGGAGTCGAATGTCGAGCAAATCTTGAAGACGATCTGCTCGCAGCCCTGTTCCAGAAGCCAGCCGCAGGCCTTGAGCGATTTTTCTACCGCTTCGTCGACCGGAACGGTTCGTGACTTCAAACCGACAATCCCGGCTTCGGTTCCGGCCTCCGCCGGACCGTCCGGGATGCCGACATACTGTGCGGAGCGCATCCCGCCCTCTGAAAGGGTCAAGGCGATATCGGATGCGCCGGTGAAATCGTCTGCGATAACGCCGAGCTTCATGACGCCTCCCATTTGACCGGGCCGCGATCAAGACGGATGACATGCTCCGGGCCGTGGGCAGGAAAATAGTCGCGCACCAGCGGGTCGTGCCCCGGAATCACGAGCTTGTCCGAACTGGCAAGACTTCGAATGATACGGAATCCGTCGAGCATGTCGTCGAGATCAACGACGATAGGGAAGGGCTTTGCCTCGAGAAAATTTTCGTAATAGTGGGACGTGTCAGAGGCAAGGCACATCCAGCCGACCTCCGTCAGGACGCGCACGGCCTGCAGGCCCTTGCTGTGGCCGCCGGTATGGTGAACGGTCACGCCTTCGCGGACCTCTCCATCTCCATTGTGAAAGACAACCCGCCCCGAGTAGAGACGCTGCACCGCCTCGCAAACATGGTCCGCTGTGAAAGGCGCCTGCAAGGTGCCGTGGCACATGCACGGACCGGTGGCGTAGGCCATTTCGGCAGCCTGCAGGTGAATGGTCGCGTTGGGAAAATGTTTCAGTCCGCCGGCATGGTCGTAATGCAGATGCGTGACGATGATTGTGGACACCGACAGCGGATCGATGCCGAGCGGTGCGAGGGCTTCGACCGGGTTCAGACGCACCGGCCGTCCGCGCCGGTCACCTTCCTCCTGATCATATCCGGTATCCACCAGGACGATTTCGTTTCCCCGCCGCAGCACCCAGATGAAGTAATCCATATCGTGGGGCAGGTGATGGTCATCGTCGAACAGGAAGCTGTCCTTCCGCGTCCGCTCGTTCCGGTCCGCATATTTCACCGCGAAGACTTCCCAGGGCGTCATGAGTTCACCTTCGAATAAGTCGCAACTGTCTTTTCTGAAATCATCGTAGACACTTGCGAGTCAAAGGCCAGAAAATGCGCCGATCCGAGGTGGATCCGGAAGGCCGCCGCATCGTCATAGGTCTCGTAGAGAAAAACTTCGCCGGGTCTTTCGGGATCGGTGCAGACATCGAAATGTCTGCATCCAGGTTCCGACTGAAGCGATATGCTGGCGTTTTCCAGCATGAGCGGCATGAATGTGTCGAACATGCCGTTTTTAATCTGAAAATGAACCGTGACTGCGAACACCTGCCCCACCTTTCTACCGGAACAGGTGCACCATCCCCATCGAAACGACAGGGATATAGGTGACGGCAAGAAGAGCGGCGATGGCCGCGAGATAAAGGTGAGCCATATTGCGGGCGATCGAAAGCACCCCGACCCCGGAGATCCTGGACGCCACGTATAGCGTGGCTCCGACAGGCGGCGTGAACAGGCCGACCGCGACATTGCAGGTCATGATTACGCCGAGATGCACGGGGTCAACGCCGAAGGCCTTCGCGGTCGGCAGGAACAGTGGCGCGGTCAAAAGGATGGCCGGCACCGGATCGAGCACAAGCCCGAGGATAAGAAGGACGATGTTCACAAGAAGCAGGAACATCCACGGGCCACTTGAGAACTCCTGGACGAAGCCGACCAGGATCTGCGGCATCTGTTCCAGTGTGATCAGCCAACCAAGGACCGTTGTCGCGCCGATGACCACCATGACGACCGAACTCGTGACGAAGGAATCAACCAGCAGCCGGGGCAGGTCCCGCAGTTTGAAATCGCGATAGACGACCGTGGTGACGAAGAGGCCATAGACGACGGCAAGCGCGGCGGACTCGGTCGGCGTGACCCAGCCGGTGAATATCCCCCCGAGAATGAGCACCGGCATGAAGAGCGCCGGGGCAGTGCCGATAAAGGAACTGGTCAGCTCCTTCAGTGTCGTGGTACGCCCGCCCGGATCGCAATTGCTCGTCTTTCCGACATAGTAGCAAACGGCCATGAACATGGCGCCGAAGAGGATGCCCGGGATCATGCCGCCGAGAAATAGGTCCGCGACCGAGACATTGCCGACGAAACCGTAGATCAGCATCGGAATGGAGGGAGGAATGATAATTCCGATTGTGCCGGCCGCGGCGACAAGCCCGGCCGCAAATGCGGTGTTGTATCCTTCCCGGGACATGTTTTTGATCATGACGGAGCCGATCGCCGCACTGTCGGCGATTGCTGATCCCGAGATGCCGCCGAAGATCATTGACGCACCGACGACGACCATGCCGAGGCCACCGGCCATGAAGCCGAAGGCGGCTTTTGCAAAGCCGATGATGCGCAACCCGACACCGCCTCGGCTCATCATCTCGCCCGCGACGATGAAAAGCGGGATCGCAAGGAAGTGGTTCGGCTCGACCCCGCCTATGAAGTTGAGGAACAGCGCCTGCAGCGGGTAGCCGAGATCGAAAACGATGATCGGCAGCACGGCGGTGATGAGGATCGCCCAGACCAGGGGAATGCCGAGAAAGACTGTGGTCAGAAACACCGCGACGACGAAGAGCAGAATCATGACAGTGCCTCGCCGCCGTCCGAATGGCTTCCGTGTGGAATGACCGGGTTCCGGATATCGAACGCCATGTTGTAGAGATGAAAAATCAGGCTCAGCGCCATACCTGCCGGCATGGACGCGTAGAGAAGACCGACGGGCCAGTAGAGAACGGTCGTCTTCTGCGCCCAGGTATGAACCGAGATATTGTATCCGGTGTAGATCAGGCTGATGAGCAGAACGACGATGATCGCATCGATTGCGATGGAAAGAACCCTTTTTCCGGTGAGCGGCACAAGCTGCTCGACGATTTCGGTCACACGCATATGCGCGCCACGGGCCATAGCCGCTGCGCAGCCGATGAATGTGCTCCAAAGCAGCAAAAAGCTGGTGACTTCCAGTGACCAGGCAAGGTCAAAGCCCGCAAACCCGCGGAGCCAGGCGTTGCAGAACACCAGCGTTACGATCGCGAAGCCGGCCAGCATCAGGCACGCGTCAACCAGGTGGCTAAGCCAGCGCAGCGCGGCCGGATAATGATCTCGGTAATCCAACGGTCTTCTCTTCCTGAAATGGACCGGAGCCGATCGGGCTCCGGTCAGTTGACGCTCAATTTGCGCGCTATTCCATCAGTTCTGTGCCGGGAGTGCCTCACGGATGGATGCGGCGTCTGAAAGAATGTTGTCGACGGCTTCCGCGCCGTAAACATCCTTGGCTTTCGCATAGACCGGCTGAACGGCTTCGCGGAAAGGTTCGATGTTCGGAACGCTGACCTTGGCACCGTCCCCGGTCATCTGCGCCAGCTGGCTGTCGACGGAGTTCTTTACGAGGTTCCGGCTGAAGGCAGCGGATTCAGCGGCCGCTTTCAGGACAGCTTCCTTGTCTTTGTCGGAGAAAGACTGCCAGGTTTTTTCCGCAACCGTCAGGGGCAGCGGGCTGTAGACGTGGCGTGTCAGCGTGATGTACGGCGCAACTTCGTAAAACCGCAGGGAATTGATGGTGTCGACCGGGTTTTCCTGGCCGTTCACAATGCCCTGCTGGATCGACAGATAGACGTCGGTAATCGGCATGACGACGGTTTGGAACCCGATGGCTTCCATGGACCAACGGATCATGTCGTTCGGAAACACCCGCATCTTCATGGATTGAGCGTCTTCAGGAGAGGCAAGCGGCTCATTTGTCGTGAAACTGCGGAAGCCGGCTTCCCAGGTTGACAGCACCCGGAAGCCCTTTTCCGGAAGTCGGTTGAACTCGCCCTGCAGCCACTCGGAATTGTCGTAAAGCTCCCAGCCTTGTTCATAGGTGTCGACCAGGAACGGCATGGCTGTCAGGTTCAATGTCGGCAGATGTGTTGCATAGCTGCCCGTCGCGGACACGGTGAAATCGATACCGCCAAGCTGGAGCATTTCGATCGCTTTTGGATCGTTTGCCAGTTGTCCGGACGGGAAAATCTGAACCTCATACCGGCCGTCGGTGTATTCGGCGACTTTTTCGGCGAAGAGTTCCGCGGCCGCCTGCCGCGACCCGCCGGGATTGTCGGTGTGACTGAAGCGCAGGGTTTCGGCTGCAATCGCACTGCCGGCGCTGGCGACGACGATAGCCGCGCTCAACAGTAGGCGATGCAGGCATTTCTTATCTAGCATGTTGGATTCCTCCCACGATCGGATATTGGTTTGCATAAAACTACACATGTAATTTCGTATACATTATACAATCCCTTGTCAACTTGACGGATGTCGACTAATAATAAAGAGGAACCGGGCACTGCCGCTGAGGGCAGGGAATGTGGTCCGGCCGATCTCTTCAAAACCGAACAGGTGGGGGGAATTTCATGAAAGAAGGCGGTGAAGCCTTGCGCGTTGCCTGCTTCGGAGCTGGCTATTTCGCCCGGTTTCACTACGAGGTCTGGAGATCACTACCGCGTGTCAGGCTCATCGGCGCGTGCGACAAGGACCGCGAAAAAGCTGAAGCTATCGGCGTGTCCGCGTTCGACGATCTTGCAACGATGCTGAAGATGACCAGTCCTGATGTCCTGGATATCATAACACCGCCTGAGACGCATCTGGAGGCGATCCGGGCCACAGTCGCGCACGGCGCCAGGGCAATCATCTGCCAGAAACCCTTTTGCAGTTCGCTGGCCGAGGCAAGAGAGGCTGCGGACATTGCAGAGGCCGCCGGTGCTCTCCTTGTTGTCCACGAGAATTTCAGGTTCCAGCCCTGGTACCGTACGATAAAACAGGCACTCGATGACGGGCTCATCGGAGATCTGTTGCAAGTGACGTTTCGCCTGCGCACGGGAGATGGGCAAGGGCCACAGGCCTACCTGGACCGGCAGCCTTATTTCCAGAAGATGCCGAGGCTGCTTGTTCGCGAGACGGGTGTTCACTGGATCGACACATTTCGCTATCTGCTCGGAGAACCGGAAGCGGTCTATGCGGATTTGAGAAAACTCAACCCGGTCATCGAGGGCGAGGATGCGGCCTTTTTCATCTTCGAATATCCCAATGGGGTCAGGGCACTCTTTGACGGTAACAGGCTGCTTGACCACGCTGCGGAAGATTGCCGCACGACGTTGGGTGAAGCGCTGGTGGAAGGGACGGGAGGAACGCTTTCCCTTTCGGGGGATGGTAGCGTTCGCATGAGGCGTTTCGGCTCACATGAGGAGAAGGTGTTGCTGGCCGCCAGAAACTGGAAAGGCTTCGGCGGTGACTGCGTCAAGAATCTGATATGTCACGTTGTCGACGGACTCATCGACGGAACGCCGCTGGAAAACGAGGCAAGAGACTATCTCAAGGTGATTGCAATTGAAGAAGCGATTTATGAGTCGGATCGCCAGGGGAAGAAAATCCGGGAGTTTGAACGTGCTTGAGGCACCGAAACCGAAGACCATCACGACGCGGGCGATGGAGCAGATCCGTCAGCTGATCTTCGACGGCGAGCTTGCAGCAGGTTCCGACCATCTCGAAAGCGAACTCGCGGACCGGCTCGGCATGTCGCGGACGCCGGTCCGCGAGGCGACCTTGATGCTGGCCCAGCAGGGGCTGCTTGAGGTGCGGCCCAGAAAGGGTGTTCGCATTGCAACGCTTTCGCTGAAGGACATGGAAGAAATCTATGCGGTTCTGACCGAGCTGGAGAGCCTTGCAGCCGAAGAGGCCGCATTAAAAGGGTATTCCGAAGAGGATCTCGCGACCCTTCAGCAGGCGATCGAGGCAATGGAAGAAGCGCTTGCCCGCGAGGACAGGGAAGCCTGGGCCGTGGGTGACAATGCCTTTCACGAAGAGCTTGTTCGCCTCGGCGGCAATTCACGAGTTGAGACGATCGTCTCCATGATGGCCAATCAGGTGCGGCGCGCCCGCGCCATGACGCTCTATATCCGGCCCTTGCCGGTCAAATCCAACGAAGATCATCGCGCTGTTTATGACGCGATCAGGCGAGGCGATGCGGCCGCGGCACGCGAGCGGCACAGAAGCCATCGCCGCCATGCCAGGGAAGTGCTGATCGAGCTGCTCAAGAAGCACAAATTGTATCAGCTTTGAGCTCGCCGAATTCGGCAGCGCAATTTAATCGCTCGAAGCGCTAAAGCTGGATGATGGCGATCTCGCCTTCGAGGGCGCCTTGAAATGCCGAAGCGTGCGGCTCTTCATCCGGCATGCCGTCCATCACGCCGATCTGGTCGAGTTCGGCTTCCTCGTAGCCTTCTTCCGCCAGCGCGTTGAGCGCGGTGCGCACCGCCGTGTCGTCGTCGGGCGCGGCAAGCAGGATATGCACGTCGATCGGATCATCGTCCTTCTGTTCGAAGACACGCCCGATGATGACGAAGACATTGCGATCCTCGTCGGCCTCTTGGTCCGTTGAATTCATGGCGGATCGCCTTTCTCGGTCGGGACTGCTGATTCCCTGATTCCCGGTATCACGGCCGGGCAGGAGATTGTGCGCCACATGTGCGCCTGCGGGCGGGAATCTGCAAGAAAAATCGCTTCTGGAGGTGGCCACGTGAAGGCTTTCTGGTCTAAACGTTGTTCTTATCGTCCTGCGGCCCATAATATTTGCCGGAACCACTTGACGGCATCCCGGCAAATAAGTATCTAGCGGCCACCAGAGCCGATGTGGGGCTGGCTGGTTCGGGATGACTCGTCCTGAAGTTCGCTCCAGACACGGTTCTTACTGCACGTTGATGAAAATGCTGCATGCATGACACGGTGACATCGTGTCCTCTGCGATTTTGGGGGCAAACCGCCAATGGCGGGTTTGCCCATTTGCGCATGCATTATACGTGCAGGGAGCGCCCGCAAGGGCATATGCAAGGTTTTGTTTAAAAGGAAGGTTGAATGCCTACCGTAAACCAGCTGATCCGCAAGCCGCGCCAGGCGCCGGTTAAGCGAAACAAGGTTCCGGCCCTCGAGGCCAACCCGCAGAAGCGTGGTGTGTGCACCCGCGTCTACACGACGACTCCGAAGAAGCCGAACTCGGCCCTGCGGAAGGTCGCCAAGATTCGCCTGACCAACGGCTTCGAAGTCATCGGCTATATCCCCGGCGAGGGGCATAACCTTCAGGAGCACTCCGTGGTGATGATCCGCGGCGGTCGCGTGAAGGACCTTCCGGGTGTGCGCTATCACATTATCCGCGGCGTTCTCGATACACAGGGCGTCAAGGACCGCAAACAGCGCCGCTCGAAATACGGCGCCAAACGTCCGAAATAGGAAACGGTTCGGATCTTGGCGCAGGGGCGTCTCGGATCCGACGGCAGTTGAGAGACTAGAGCATGTCCCGACGTCACAGAGCAGAAAAACGCGAGATCAACCCGGATCCCAAATTCGGCGATCTGGTGATCACCAAATTCATGAACGCCATCATGCTGGACGGCAAGAAGTCCGTCGCCGAGAGCATCGTCTATGGCGCATTCGATGTCATCGAAGAAAAGACCAAGCAGGAACCCGTGGGAACCTTCCACTCGGCACTCGACAATGTCGCGCCGCAGGTTGAGGTCCGCTCCCGCCGCGTCGGTGGCGCCACCTACCAGGTTCCCGTCGATGTTCGTCCCGAGCGCCGTCAGGCCCTGGCGATCCGCTGGCTGATTAGCGCTGCACGCAACCGCAACGAAACCACCATGGTCGAGCGCCTGTCCGGCGAACTCATGGATGCCGCCAACAATCGCGGCAGTGCGGTCAAGAAGCGTGAGGACACGCACAAGATGGCCGACGCGAACCGCGCGTTCTCGCATTATCGCTGGTAACCGGTCGCACACGACATTTGCACTGAAAGGCACTGAAATGGCCCGCGAATACGCAATTGAAGACTACCGAAACTTCGGCATCATGGCGCATATCGACGCCGGCAAGACGACGACGACCGAGCGCATCCTGTACTACACGGGTAAGTCGCACAAGATCGGCGAAGTTCACGACGGTGCGGCCACCATGGACTGGATGGAGCAGGAACAGGAGCGTGGTATCACCATCACCTCCGCCGCCACGACGACCTTCTGGAAAGGCCGTGACGGCAATATGCGTCGCTTCAACATCATCGACACGCCCGGACACGTCGACTTCACCATTGAGGTCGAGCGTTCCCTGCGTGTTCTCGACGGTGCCGTGGCCCTGCTCGATGCCAATGCCGGCGTTGAGCCGCAGACCGAAACGGTCTGGCGCCAGGCCGACAAGTACAACGTTCCGCGCATGATCTTCTGCAACAAGATGGACAAGATCGGCGCCGACTTCTTCCGTTCGGTCGAGATGGTCGGATCGCGCCTCGGCGCAACGCCTGTCGTCATGCAGCTGCCGATCGGCGCTGAGAGCGACTTCAAGGGTGTCGTCGACCTGATCGAGATGAACGCACTGGTGTGGCGCGATGAATCGCTCGGCGCCCAGTGGGACGTCGTGGAAATTCCGGACGACCTGAAGGATCAGGCCGAAGAATACCGCGAAAAGCTGATCGAGACGGTTGTCGAAATCGACGAAGCCGCAATGGAGTCCTATCTGGAAGGCAACATGCCCTCCAATGATGAGATCCGTGCGCTTGTCCGCCAGGGTACCACCAATGTGGACTTCTTCCCGATGTTCTGCGGCAGTGCCTTCAAGAACAAGGGCGTGCAGCCGCTGCTCGACGCAGTGGTCGATTACCTTCCGAGCCCGGTCGATATCCCGGCCATCAAGGGCATCGACGTCAAGACTGAAGAAGAAATCAGCCGCAAGGCGTCCGACGACGAGCCGCTTTCCATGCTCGCCTTCAAGGTCATGAACGACCCGTTTGTCGGCTCGCTCACCTTTGCCCGCATCTACTCCGGCTCCATTGAAAAGGGCTCGTCGGTGATGAATACGGTCAAGGAAAAGCGTGAGCGTATCGGCCGCATGCTGCAGATGCACTCCAACAGCCGTGAAGACATCGATGTTGCCTATGCCGGTGACATCGTCGCTCTGGCCGGCCTCAAGGAAACCACGACGGGCGACACGCTCTGCGATCCGCTGAAGCCGGTTATCCTCGAGCGCATGGAGTTCCCCGAGCCGGTCATTCAGATCGCCATCGAGCCGAAGACCAAGGGCGACCAGGAAAAGATGGGCATCGCGCTCAACCGCCTGGCAGCCGAAGACCCGTCCTTTCGCGTCAAGTCGGACGAGGAATCCGGTCAGACCATCATCGCAGGCATGGGCGAGCTTCACCTCGACATCCTCGTTGACCGTATGAAGCGTGAATTCAAGGTCGAGGCCAATATCGGCGCGCCGCAGGTCGCCTACCGCGAGACCATCACCCGCGAAGCTGAAGTGGACTACACCCACAAGAAGCAGTCCGGTGGTTCGGGTCAGTTCGCCCGCGTCAAGATCATCTTCGAACCGAACCCCGATGGTGAGGAATTCGAATTCGTATCCAAGATCGTCGGCGGCGCCGTTCCGAAGGAATACATCCCGGGTGTCCAGAAGGGTATCGAAAGCGTTCTTTCGTCCGGACCGCTGGCCGGCTTCCCGATGCTGAGCGTCAAGGCGACCCTCATCGATGGCGCCTACCACGATGTGGACTCCTCGGTCCTGGCCTTTGAGATCGCTTCCCGTGCAGCCTTCCGCGAAGGCGCACAGAAAGCCGGCGCTCAGTTGCTTGAGCCGATCATGAAGGTCGAGGTCGTAACGCCTGAGGAATATGTCGGCGATGTCATCGGCGACCTGAACTCGCGGCGCGGTCAGATCCAGGGGCAGGAAGTGCGCGGTATCGCCGTTGTCATCAACGCCCATGTGCCGCTGGCGAACATGTTCAAATACGTGGACAACCTGCGTTCCATGTCACAGGGCCGCGCCCAGTACACGATGCAGTTCGACCACTACGCACCGGTGCCCTCCAACGTGGCACAGGAAATTCAGGAAAAATACGCCTGATCGCGGATCGAATAGAAGACAGATTGAATTGTCCCTCTACGGGGCCAGGAAAATGGAGAGCCGAAAATGGCTAAAGGCAAGTTTGAACGAAATAAGCCGCATGTTAACATTGGCACGATTGGTCACGTTGACCATGGCAAGACGTCATTGACGGCCGCGATCACGAAGTTCTTCGGGGACTTCAAGGCCTATGACGAGATTGACGGGGCGCCTGAAGAGCGTGCGCGCGGCATCACCATTTCGACGGCGCATGTTGAATATGAGACGGATGCGCGTCACTACGCCCATGTCGACTGCCCGGGCCATGCGGACTATGTGAAGAACATGATCACCGGCGCCGCGCAGATGGACGGCGCGATCCTGGTTGTTTCGGCGGCCGACGGTCCGATGCCGCAGACCCGCGAGCACATCCTGCTTGCCCGTCAGGTCGGTGTTCCTGCGATTGTGGTTTTCCTCAACAAGGTCGACCAGGTCGATGACGAGGAGCTTCTTGAGCTTGTCGAGATGGAAGTGCGTGAGCTTCTGGACACCTATGAGTTTCCGGGCGACGACATTCCGATCGTCAAGGGTTCGGCGCTTGCTGCGCTTGAAGACAGCAACAAGGAGATCGGCGAGGATGCGGTTCGCGAGCTGATGGCTCAGGTTGACGCCTACATCCCGACGCCCGAGCGTCCTGTTGACCAGCCGTTCCTGATGCCGATCGAGGACGTGTTCTCGATTTCCGGCCGTGGCACGGTTGTGACGGGCCGTGTCGAGCGCGGCATCATCAATGTCGGCGACGAGATCGAGATTGTCGGCATCCGCGACACGACGAAGACGACGTGCACGGGCGTTGAGATGTTCCGCAAGCTTCTGGACCAGGGCCAGGCCGGCGACAATATCGGCGCGCTGCTTCGCGGTGTTGACCGTGACGGCGTGGAGCGTGGCCAGGTTCTTTGCAAGCCTGGTTCCGTTACGCCGCACACGAAGTTCAAGGCTGAGGCCTACATCCTGACGAAGGAAGAGGGTGGCCGTCATACGCCGTTCTTCACCAACTACCGTCCGCAGTTTTATTTCCGCACGACGGATGTGACGGGTGTTGTGACGCTTCCGGAAGGCACCGAGATGGTGATGCCCGGGGACAATGTGACGGTTGACGTTGAGCTGATCGTTCCGATTGCGATGGAAGAGAAGCTCCGCTTCGCCATCCGCGAAGGCGGCCGCACCGTCGGCGCCGGCATCGTCGCAAGCATCACGGAATAAGCAGACAACAGCGCAAACGCGCCGGATAAAACCGGCGCGTTTTGCAACTCCGGCGGTTGCGATCCGCAAACAACGAGAATTGGACTGGATTTTCAGTCCGTGAACTAAGGATTAAGTCGAATGAACGGCCAGAATATCCGTATCCGCCTGAAGGCGTTTGATCATCGGATTCTCGATGCCTCCACGCGTGAAATCGTGTCGACGGCCAAGCGTACGGGCGCCAGTGTGCGCGGACCTGTTCCGTTGCCTACGCGAATTGAAAAATTCACGGTCAACCGGTCGCCGCACATCGACAAGAAGAGCCGCGAGCAGTTCGAGATGCGCACCCACAAGCGTCTTCTCGACATCGTCGACCCGACACCCCAGACCGTCGATGCGCTGATGAAGCTCGACCTGGCGGCCGGCGTAGACGTGGAAATCAAGCTTTAACGAGCAGTCTGTGGGGCCGGTTGCGAAAAACCGATACGGGACCTTCGCGCAAGACCGGACCCAAACTTCGACAAGGACGAACCAATGCGTTCAGGTGTAATTGCAAAGAAAGTGGGAATGACCCGGGTCTACAATGACGCCGGCGAGCATGTTCCGGTGACCGTTCTGCGGCTCCAGAACTGCCAGGTTGTTGCCCAGCGTACGGAAGAAAAGAACGGCTACACCGCAGTTCAGCTCGGTGTCGGCATCGCCAAGGCCAAGAACACGACAAAACCGATGCGCGGCCATTTTGCTGCTGCCAAGGTGGAGCCGAAAGCCAAGCTTGCCGAGTTCCGCGTCAGCGAAGACAATATGCTCGACGTCGGTGCCGAGATCACCGCCGAGCACTTTGTCGCCGGACAGAAGGTCGACGTGACCGGAACGTCTGTCGGTAAAGGCTTTGCCGGTGCCATGAAACGGCACAATTTCGGCGGTCTTCGCGCCTCGCACGGTGTTTCGATCTCGCACCGCTCGCACGGTTCGACCGGTCAGTGTCAGGATCCGGGCAAGGTCTTCAAGGGCAAGAAAATGGCCGGTCACATGGGTAATACCCGGGTGACCACCCAGAACCTGGAAGTCGTTTCGACAGATGGTGACCGCGGTCTGATCCTCGTGAAGGGCGCTGTCCCCGGTTCCAAGGGTTCCTGGATCATCGTCAAGGACGCAATCAAGGCTCCGGTGCCGGCAGATGCGCCGAAGCCGGCAGGTCTGCGCGCCGCTGCCGCGGCCGAAGCAGCACCGGCCGCAGAAGCCAGTGAGGGAGCCGAGTAATGGATCTCAAAGTAACAACCCTCGAAGGCAAGGCTGCCGGCAAGGTAAACCTGTCCGAGACCGTATTCGGTCTCGAGCCGCGCCAGGACATCCTGCAGCGCATGGTTCGCTGGCAGCTTGCCCGCAAGCAGCAGGGTACGCACAAGACCAAGGGCCGTTCGGAAATTTCCCGCACCGGCGCCAAGATGTTCCGCCAGAAGGGAACCGGCCGCGCACGCCATTCCTCGGCACGCGCACCGCAGTTCCGCGGCGGCGGCAAGGCCCATGGCCCGGTCGTCCGCAGCCATGAGCACGGCCTTCCGAAGAAGGTGCGCGCCCTCGCGCTGCGCCACGCGCTTTCGGCAAAACTGCGTGACGAGGACCTGATCATCGTCGACGAGATCGCCACGAAGGAAGCAAAGACAAAAGCGCTGAGCGGATCGCTGGAAAAGCTCGGCCTTTCCAATGCTCTGTTCATCGGCGGCGCCGAGCTCGACAGCAATTTCAAACTGGCGGCGCGCAACATACCCAATATTGATGTGCTGCCGGTCCAGGGCATCAATGTTTACGACATTCTGCGCCGTGGCAAGCTGGTGCTTTCCAAGGCTGCTGTCGAAGCTCTCGAGGAGCGGTTCAAATGACGGATCTTCGCCACTACGACGTGATTACCTCGCCGGTGATCACTGAAAAATCGACCCTCGTGTCGGAGCAGAACCAGATCGTTTTCAACGTCGCAAAGACAGCGACGAAGCCGGAAATCAAGGCGGCTGTCGAAGCTCTGTTCGGCGTCAAGGTCAAGGCCGTGAACACGCTCGTCCGCAAGGGCAAGGTCAAGCGGTTCCGTGGCCGGCCAGGTCGTCAGAGCGACGTCAAGAAAGCGGTCGTGACACTGGTCGACGGTGAATCCGTTGACGTCACCACCGGTCTTTGACGGCTAGCCCAAAGGAAAGAAGAAGCAAATGGCACTGAAATCTTTCAAGCCGACGACGCCGAGCCAGCGCCAGCTGGTCATTGTCGATCGCTCCGGCCTTCACAAGGGCAAGCCGGTCAAGGCGTTGACCGAGGGCCTGTCGGCAAAGGGCGGCCGCAACAATACCGGTCGCATGACCGTCCGTCATCGCGGTGGCGGCCACAAGCGCACCTATCGCATCGTTGACTTCAAGCGTCGCAAGTTCGACGTCGAAGGCACGGTCGAGCGCCTGGAATACGACCCGAACCGCACGGCGTTTATCGCGCTGGTCAAATATGACGACGGCGAACTGGCTTATATCCTGGCGCCGCAACGGCTGTCCGCTGGCGACAAGGTGATTGCCTCGCAGTCCGCCGTTGACGTCAAGCCCGGCAACACCATGCCGCTTCAGTCGATGCCGGTTGGCACCATTGTCCACAACGTGGAAATGAAGCCCGGCAAAGGCGGTCAGATCGCACGTTCGGCCGGAACATATGTCCAGCTCGTTGGACGCGACCAGGGCATGGCCATCCTGCGGTTGAACTCCGGTGAACAGCGTCTGGTTCCGGGCAGCTGCCTGGCGACGGTCGGCGCTGTATCCAACCCGGACAACGCCAACCGCAACGACGGCAAGGCCGGTCGTTCGCGCTGGCTCGGCAAGCGCCCGACGGTCCGCGGTGTTGTCATGAACCCGATCGACCACCCGCATGGTGGTGGTGAAGGACGCACCTCCGGCGGCCGCCACCCGGTCACCCCTTGGGGCAAGCCGACCAAGGGCAAGCGTACGCGGTCCAACAAGTCGACCGACAAGTTCATCATGCGCTCCCGCCATCAGCGCAAGAAGTAAGAGAGGAAGTCTCAAGTGGCTCGTTCAGTTTGGAAAGGTCCGTTTGTTGACGGCTATCTGCTCAAGAAGGCGGAGACGGTTCGTGAAAGCGGCCGCAACGAGGTGATCAAGACGTGGAGCCGCCGCTCCACCATCCTGCCTCAGTTCGTCGGCCTGACATTCGGTGTCTACAACGGCAGCAAACATATTCCGGTTTCGGTGTCCGAAGACATGGTCGGACACAAACTCGGTGAATTTTCCCCGACCCGTACCTATTACGGTCACGGAGCGGACAAGAAAGCGAAGAGGAAGTAGCAATGGGCAAGGCCAAGGCCGAGCGCCGGCTAAAGGACAACGAGGCAAAAGCGGTTGCCCGCACGATCCGCGTCAGCCCGCAGAAGCTCAATCTTGTGGCTGCGATGATCCGCGGCAAGAAGGTCGAGCGCGCTCTGGCGGATCTGGAATTCTCGCGCAAGCGTATTTCGGAAACCGTCAAGAAGACGCTGGAATCCGCGATTGCCAACGCTGAAAACAACCATGATCTCGACGTCGACTCGCTGGTCGTCGCCGAAGCCTATGTCGGCAAGTCGATCGTCATGAAGCGTTTTCACGCCCGCGGCCGCGG
Organism: Allohoeflea poritis; assembly: GCF_027889715.1. Taxonomy (GTDB): domain Bacteria; phylum Pseudomonadota; class Alphaproteobacteria; order Rhizobiales; family Rhizobiaceae; genus Hoeflea_A; species Hoeflea_A poritis. Next base: position 153,159 of record NZ_JAPJZH010000001.1, on the reverse strand, counting down.
TCGCGCATCGCGCGTCGAAAAGCCGTTCTCGCACCTGACAATCGTCGTGCGTGAAGTCGAGGAAAAAGGGGAGGCCGCGTAATGGGTCAGAAGATTAATCCGGTCGGCCTTCGCCTCGGCATCAACCGTACCTGGGATTCGCGCTGGTTCGCCGAGAAGGGCGAATATGGCGATCTGCTTCAGGAAGACCTGAAGATCCGCGATTACCTGACGCAGGAGCTCAAGCAGGCGGCCATTTCCAAGGTCGTTATCGAGCGCCCGCACAAGAAGTGCCGTGTTTCGATCCATTCCGCACGCCCCGGCCTCATCATCGGCAAGAAGGGCGCGGATATCGAGAAGCTGCGCCGCAAGCTGTCCGTGATGACCAACTCGGAAACGCACCTCAACATTGTCGAGGTTCGCAAGCCCGAGGTTGATGCCACGCTGGTCGCCCAGTCGATCGCCCAGCAGCTCGAGCGCCGCGTCGCGTTTCGCCGGGCCATGAAGCGTGCCGTTCAGTCGGCCATGCGTCTGGGCGCCGAAGGCATCCGTATCACCTGCGGCGGCCGTCTCGGCGGCGCGGAAATCGCCCGCACGGAATGGTACCGCGAAGGCCGCGTTCCGCTTCACACGCTGCGTGCCGATATCGACTACGGCACCGCCGAAGCGCACACTGCCTATGGCGTCTGCGGCATCAAGGTCTGGATCTTCAAGGGCGAGATCCTTGAGCACGACCCGATGGCCTCGGAACGCCGTGCAACGGAAAATGACAATCAGGGCGGTGGCGGACGTCGTCGCGAAAACGCGTAGACATCCGCGCGGTAAGTCAGTTCGGAGAAAAACAAAATGTTGCAGCCAAAGCGTACGAAGTACCGCAAGCAGCACAAGGGCCGTATCAAGGGTGTCGCATCCAGTGGCACGAAGCTGAACTTCGGTTCCTACGGCCTCAAGGCCCAGGAGCCTGATCGCGTCAACGCGCGTCAGATCGAGGCTGCCCGCCGTGCCATCACCCGTCACATGAAGCGTGCCGGGCGCGTGTGGATTCGCATCTTCCCCGATACCCCGGTCACCCAGAAGCCGACCGAGGTTCGCATGGGTAAGGGCAAGGGCTCGGTTGAATACTGGGCATGCAAGGTCAAGCCCGGCCGGATCATGTTCGAGATCGACGGTGTCAGCGAGGAAATCGCCCGCGAGGCCCTGCGCCTGGGCGCGGCCAAGCTGTCGGTGAAAACCCGCTTCGTACAGCGCATAGCAGACTAGGAAGCAAGACCATGAAAGCCGTAGATGTACGTGTGATGAGTGCCGACCAGCTGACCGATGAGCTGGCCAAGCTGAAGAAGGAGCAGTTCAACCTGCGCTTCCAGCAGGCCACCGGACAGCTCGAGAAGACCTCTCGCATCAAGGAAGTCCGTCGCGATATCGCGCGCATCAAGACAATTGCCCGCCAGAAGGCGGCAGAAGCCAAGGCCTAAGGACCGACAAAAATGCCAAAACGCATTCTGCAGGGCACTGTCGTCAGCGACAAGAGCGACAAGACCATCGTCGTGAGCGTTGAGCGTCGCTTTGCCCACCCGATGATGAGAAAGACCGTGCGCCGCTCCAAGAAGTACAAGGCGCATGACGAAAGCAACCAGTTCAAGACCGGCGACCAGGTTTCCATCCAGGAATGCGCGCCGATCTCAAAGGACAAGCGCTGGACGGTGGTTACCGAATAGGTTTGTCCGAACCGACAAGACAATGAAATCGCCGGGGCCGAACGAAACCCCGGGCAAGTGAAAGAAGGCGGTCTGACATGATTCAGATGCAAACAAACCTCGACGTCGCTGACAATTCCGGCGCCCGTCGTGTCATGTGCATCAAGGTGCTGGGCGGCTCGAAGCGGAAATACGCATCCGTCGGAGACATTATTGTGGTCTCGGTCAAGGAAGCCATCCCGCGCGGCCGCGTCAAGAAGGGCGATGTCATGAAAGCGGTCGTCGTGCGCACGGCCAAGGATATCCGCCGGCAGGACGGCAGCGTCATCCGTTTCGACAAGAACGCGGCGGTCCTGGTGGACAACAAGCAGGAACCCATCGGCACACGTATCTTCGGGCCGGTCCCGCGCGAGCTTCGCGCGAAGCGGCACATGAAGATCATCTCGCTGGCGCCGGAAGTTCTTTAAGGAGATAACGATGCAGAAGATCCGCAAAGGCGACAGTGTCGTTGTACTGACCGGCAAGGACAAAGGCCGCACAGGTGAGGTCATCCAGGTGATGCCGAAGGAAAACCGGGCGCTTGTCCGTGGCATCAACATGGTCCGGCGCCACCAGAAGCAGACGCAGACCCAGCAGGCTGGCATCATCAGCAAGGAAGCGTCGATCCACCTGTCCAATCTGGCCGTGGCCGACAGCGAAGGCAAGCCGACCCGCATCGGCTTCAAGATCAATGATGACGGCCGCAAGGTTCGCGTTGCAAAGCGTTCAGGAGAAGTAATCGATGGCTGAGGCAAATTACGAGCCGCGGCTCAAGACCGAATATGGCGACCGCATTCGCGAGGCCATGCAGGAGAAGTTCTCCTACAAGAACGTCATGGAAATTCCCCGTGTTGAGAAAATCGTGATCAACATGGGTGTTGGCGAAGCAACAACGGATTCCAAGAGGCCCGCGGCGGCAGCCGAGGATCTCGCAGCGATTTCAGGTCAGAAGGCCGTCGTGACCCACGCGCGCAAGTCGATCGCGGGTTTCAAGGTCCGCGAAGGCATGCCGATCGGTGCCAAGGTGACGTTGCGTCAGACGCGCATGTATGAATTCATGGATCGCCTGGTCAACATTGCGCTGCCGCGCGTTCGCGACTTTCGGGGTCTCAACCCCAAGAGCTTTGATGGCAACGGCAATTTCGCCATGGGCATCAAGGAACACATCGTGTTTCCGGAGATCGATTATGACAAGGTCGATCAGATCTGGGGCATGGATATCATCGTTTGTACGACCGCCAAGACGGACGACGAAGCCCGGGCTCTGCTGGCAGAGTTCAACTTCCCGTTCCGGCAGTAACGGCAAGCGTAGAGAGGATATTTGACATGGCTAAGGTTAGCGCAGTCGAAAAGAACAAGCGCCGTCGCCGCACGGTTGCGGCTCATGCCGAAAAGCGTGCAGCGCTGAAGGCGATCATCAGGAACCAGGAAGCGCCGATCGAAGAGCGGTTCAAGGCAACGCTTAAGCTTGCCGAGATGCCCCGCGACGGATCGAAGACCCGCATTCGCAACCGCTGCGAAGTTTCGGGCCGTCCGCGCGCCTATTATCGCAAGCTCAAGATGTCCCGTATTGCACTGCGCGAACTCGGTTCGCTCGGTCGCGTTCCGGGCGTCGTAAAGTCCAGCTGGTAAGGAGACAGGCAAATGGCTATGACTGATCCGCTGGGCGATATGCTCACCCGTATCCGTAACGCAGCCGGTCGCCGCAAGGCGACGGTTTCGACCCCGGCCTCCAAGCTGCGCGCCCGCGTTCTGGACGTGCTGCAGTCCGAGGGCTATATCCGCGGATATTCCGAGGTCAAATACGACAACGGCAAATCCGAGATCAACATCGAACTCAAGTATTTTGAGGGCGCTCCGGTCATTCGCGAAATCGCTCGCGTTTCCAAGCCGGGCCGCCGCGTCTATGTCTCGGTGAAATCCATTCCGCAGGTCTCGAACGGCCTCGGCATCTCCATCCTTTCCACCCCGAAAGGCGTGATGGCCGACCACGAGGCGCGTGAACAGAATGTTGGTGGCGAGGTTCTCTGTCACATCTTCTGATGTGACGGGCCTCCATAACGGTCAGACAGGTTTGAAAAATGTCTCGTATCGGTAAAAAGCCCGTTTCGGTTCCCGCCGGCGTCACTGCGACTGTCGAGGGACAGAAGGTCACCGCCAAGGGACCGAAGGGTGAGTTGAGCTTCGTCGTCAATGACGAAGTTCTTGTAAAAATGGAAGAAAATCAGGTCGTGGTTTCCCCGGTCGACCAGTCGAAGGATTCACGCTCCAAGTGGGGCATGAGCCGCACGATGATTGAAAACATCATCACCGGCGTCTCCGACGGTTATGAGCGCAAGCTGGAAATCAACGGCGTTGGCTATCGCGCGTCCATGCAGGGCAAAAACCTGCAGCTTGCGCTGGGTTTCAGCCACGATGTGATTTACGAAACGCCGGACGGCATCTCGATTGCCTGCCCGAAACCGACCGAGATTGTGGTTACCGGTATCGACAAGCAGCAGGTTGGCCAGGTCGCTTCCGAGATCCGCCGTTTCCGCAAGCCGGAGCCCTACAAGGGCAAGGGCGTCAAATATGCCGAAGAGCGGATTGTCCGCAAAGAAGGCAAGAAGAAGTAAGGATTACGCAAAATGGCCAGCAGGAAAGAAACACTTGCGCGTCGTGCCGCGCGTGTCCGCCGCCAGCTCAAATCGGTCGCCGACGGGCGTCCGCGCCTGTCGGTTCACCGTTCTTCGAAGAACATCTATGCCCAGATCATCGACGATGAGGCCGGCAATACCATTGTCGCCGCTTCCACGCTTGATGCCGATCTGCGCAAGAAGCTGAAGACCGGCGCCGACAAGGATGCCGCCGCCGCCGTCGGCAAGCTCGTTGCCGAGCGCGCCTCCAAGGCGGGCGTCAAGGAAGTGGTCTTCGATCGCGGCGCATTCATCTATCACGGCCGTATCAAGGCGCTGGCGGAAGCCGCGCGTGAAGCCGGCCTGAATTTCTAACCAACTGCCCGTTGCACCCGGAAAAGAAAAAGGACAAGGACAATGGCAAGAGAAGCACGCCGCGACAATCGCGGTAAGGAGGACGAGCGCGACAGCGAATTCGTCGACAAGCTCGTACACATCAACCGCGTCGCGAAGGTCGTCAAGGGCGGCCGCCGCTTCGGTTTCGCTGCACTGGTGGTTGTCGGCGACCAGAAGGGCCGCGTCGGCTTCGGTCACGGCAAGGCCCGTGAAGTGCCGGAAGCGATCCGTAAGGCGACCGAAGCTGCCAAGCGCAACATGATTTTCGTGCCGCTGCGGTCCGGCCGCACGCTGCACCATGACGTGAGCGGCCGCCACGGCGCCGGCAAGGTCCTGCTGCGTTCCGCCAAGCCCGGTACCGGTATCATCGCGGGTGGTCCGATGCGTGCTGTTTTCGAAACGCTCGGCATGCAGGATGTGGTTGCCAAGTCGACCGGATCCTCGAACCCGTACAACATGGTTCGCGCCACGTTCGATGCGCTCAAGCACCAGATGCACCCCAAGGATATCGCTGCACAGCGCGGCATCAAATATTCGACGCTGCAGGCACGCCGCGCATCCATCATCGGCAATGAAGAGTAAGGAAGCGGACTGTCATGGCTGAAAAGAAAAAGGGCAAGACGGTTACCGTCGAGCAGATCGGTAGCCCAATCCGCCGCCCGGCCGAGCAGCGTCAGACGCTGGTCGGACTCGGACTGAACAAGATGCACCGCCGCCGCACCCTGGAAGATACCCCGGCCGTGCGCGGCATGATCCGCAAGGTCAGTCACCTCGTGCGCGTCGTCGACGAAGGCTGAGGGGAGTTGAAAACATGAAACTGAACGACATTCGTGACAACGAAGGCGCCACGCAAAATCGCAAGCGTGTCGGTCGGGGCATCGGTTCCGGCAAGGGCAAGACAAGCGGCCGCGGCGTCAAGGGCCAGAAATCGCGTTCCGGCGTTGCCATCAACGGATTTGAAGGCGGCCAGATGCCGATCTACCGCCGGCTTCCCAAGCGTGGCTTCGTGAACATATTCAAGAAGGACTTCAATATCGTTTCCTTGGGCCGGCTTCAGACTGCCGTGGATGCGAAGAAGCTCGACGCCAAGAAGACGGTCGATGCGGCTGCGCTGCTTGAAGCGGGCGTCATTCGTCGCGAGAAAGACGGCGTTCGCATCCTGTCGGACGGCGAATTGAAGGCCAAGCTCAAGCTCGAAGTTGCCGGTGCTTCCAAATCGGCGATCGAGAAGATTGAAAAGGCCGGCGGATCGATCAAGATCACCGGCGCGGCCGCCGAGGCTGCCGAGTAAACAGAAGGTGGCCCGTTGTGATTTGCAATGGGCTCTTTTGTTCCCATATGGGTGACGCACGCAAGTTACCCATTGTGGGCGTCAATGAAGGGGCGTACGTCGCATGGTCATTATGTCCTATTGCACAAACGCCCCGACAACAGCAAAGGTGACCCTGTCCTGCGGTATGTCCGTATCGTCGTGGTAAATGGGGCCGGGTCTCTCGGAGATTTCGTATGGCATCTGCAGCCGAACAACTCGCAGCCAATCTGAATTTTTCTGCCTTCGCGAAAGCCGAGGATCTCAAGAAGCGCATCTGGTTTACCCTGGGTGCGCTTCTGGTCTATCGGCTGGGCACCTATATCCCGCTGCCCGGAATCAACCCCGAAGCATTTGCGCAGGCGTTTGCGCAGCAGGCTGGCGGCGTCCTCGGGCTGTTCAACATGTTTGCCGGCGGCGCCGTGGAGCGTATGGCGATCTTCGCACTCGGCATCATGCCGTATATTTCCGCCTCCATTATCATGCAGTTGATGACGTCGGTGGTGCCGACGCTCGAACAACTGAAGAAGGAAGGCGAGCAGGGCCGCAAGGTCATAAACCAGTATACGCGTTACGGAACCGTGCTTCTGGCGACCATGCAGGCCTACGGGATCTCGATCGGGTTGGAATCCGGCACGAATATTGTCACCGACCCGGGCTGGTTCTTCCGCATTTCAACGGTCATAACGCTTGTCGGCGGCACCATGTTCCTCATGTGGCTCGGTGAGCAGATCACCGCACGCGGCATCGGCAACGGTATTTCGCTGATCATCTTCGCCGGCATTGTCGCCGCGCTGCCCGGCGCCATCGCCAGCATGCTGGAACTCGGCCGCACGGGCGCGATGTCGACCGGCCTGATCATCATGGTCATCGTCATCGCCATCGCGGTCATCGCCTTCATCGTCTTCATGGAGCGCGCGCAGCGGCGGCTGTTGATTCAGTATCCCAAGCGCCAGGTCGGCAATCGCATGTTCCAGGGCGATTCCTCGCACCTGCCGTTGAAGCTCAACACGGCCGGTGTCATCCCGCCGATCTTCGCTTCTTCGCTGCTGTTGCTGCCGGCGACGTTGGCCGGCTTCTCCGGCACGACCGATCTGCCCGGATGGGCGACGACGGTGCTGGCGCTGCTTGGTCACGGCCAGCCGCTCTACATGCTCTTCTATGCCGTCATGATCGGCTTCTTTGCCTTCTTCTACACGGCCGTCGTCTTCAATCCGAAGGATACGGCTGACAATCTGAAGAGCCATGGCGGGTTCATTCCCGGCATCCGGCCGGGTGAGCGCACGGCCGAATATATCGACTTCGTGCTGACACGCATCACGGTTGTCGGCGCGATCTACCTTATCTTCGTCTGTCTTCTGCCCGAGGTGCTGATCGCCCAGACCGGCATTCCGTTCTATCTCGGCGGGACATCGCTTCTGATCGTCGTCAGCGTGACACTCGATACCGTCGCACAGGTTCAAGGCCATCTGATCGCCCAGCAATATGAGGGGCTGATCAAGAAATCCAAGCTTCGGGGAGGAAAGAGGGGACGATGAGACTGATTTTGCTCGGCCCGCCGGGTGCGGGGAAGGGGACCCAGGCACACAGGCTGGTGGAAAAGCACGGCATACCCCAGCTTTCGACCGGCGACATGTTGAGGGCGGCTGTGGCGGCCGGCACCGAGGTCGGGCTGCGCGCAAAGGCGGTCATGGATGCGGGCAAGCTTGTCTCGGACGATATCGTCAATGCCATCGTGTCGGAGCGCCTCGACCAGCCGGATTGTCAGAACGGGTTTATCCTCGACGGCTACCCGCGCACACTTGCCCAGGCGGATGCGGTCGCGGCAATGCTTGAAGCAAAGGACATGCCCTTGTCGGCCGTGATCGAGATGCAGGTCGATGACGACGTGCTCGTCGATCGCATTGCAGGCCGCTACACCTGCGCCAATTGCGGTGCCGGCTATCATGATGAATTTCTGAAACCTGCCCAGGAAGGCGTTTGCGACAAATGCGGCTCGACCGAGTTCAAGCGGCGCCCGGACGACAAACCGGATACCGTGCGCACGCGGCTGCAGGCCTATTACAAGGAAACGTCGCCGCTGTTGGGCTATTACTATGCAAAAGGCCTGATCAGGCCGGTTGACGGTATGGCCAATATCGATGATGTCACGGCGCAGATCGACAATCTGCTGGCCACACTGTGAGCCTGTGGGGAATTTATTCGCCAAAAATACGCATTGCGCCTGATTTTAGGCACCTGGACTGTTGACGATTGCATATCGAGTCCGTTAGAAACCCGCCAATTCGAGATTGTCGAGCGATTGGCGCGGTTTTCGAAAGAGAGAACCGGGGCTGATCGCTTATACATGTCCCGGCTATGAGCAACCAGCAGCCCGGCGGCTGCATATCAAACCGGCCAGGCCATTCTGGCTTGGAAGGCAAGGAGACTAGACGTGGCCCGTATCGCTGGCGTCAACATTCCAACGAACAAGCGCGTCGTCATCGCGCTGCAGTATATTCACGGGATCGGACCGGCATTTGCCAAGCAGATTACCGAAAAGGTCGGTATTCCTGCTGAGCGCCGTGTCAACGAACTCTCGGATGCCGAAGTCATCCAGGTCCGTGAAGCGATCGACCGCGACTACCAGGTCGAAGGCGATCTGCGCCGCGAGACGGCGATGAACATCAAGCGCCTGATGGATCTGGGCTGCTATCGCGGTCTGCGCCATCGCCGCAACCTGCCGGTTCGCGGTCAGCGCACGCACACCAATGCCCGCACCCGCAAGGGTCCGGCAAAGGCGATCGCAGGCAAGAAGAAGTAAGCAGCCGGAAACGCTCCGGTAAGGGTCGGCTCCTTGATCGGGAAGCCGGCTTTTTGCGTAAGAATTGTTGGGGCGGTCATAGCGCCCCGGCTGGTGGAGCCGCTGGAATTACGGCGGTGTAGAGATCGATGAAAGGGTCGTAATGGCAAAGGAAGCCACACGCGTTCGCCGTCGCGAGCGCAAGAATATCTCGTCGGGCGTTGCCCACGTGAATTCGACGTTCAACAACACCATGATCACCATCACCGACGCGCAGGGCAATGCGATTGCCTGGTCGTCCGCCGGTGCCAAGGGTTTCAAGGGTTCGCGCAAGTCGACGCCGTTTGCGGCGCAGATTGCTGCCGAGGACTGTGCCAAGAAGGCGCAGGAACACGGAATGAAGTCGCTTGAGGTCGAGGTCTGCGGACCCGGCTCCGGACGTGAATCGGCGCTGCGCGCACTGCAGGCCGCCGGCTTTACCATCACGTCAATCCGCGATGTCACGCCTATCCCGCACAATGGATGCCGTCCGCGCAAGAAGCGGCGCGTCTAACGTGCGATCGTCTGCCGATGAGCGGGTATCCGCTCCGCTCGGCGCTCCAGCTCTGTTGCCACGATTGGATGGTGGTAAGGAACGGAAGGTAATCAAATGATCCAGAAAAACTGGCAGGAACTGATTAAGCCGAACAAGATCGAGTTCAGCGCTGCGGGCCGCACAAAGGCGACCCTGGTTGCCGAACCGCTTGAACGCGGCTTCGGATTGACGCTCGGCAATGCCCTGCGTCGTGTGCTGCTGTCGTCGCTGCGCGGCGCTGCCGTCACCGCGGTCCAGATCGACGGCGTTCTGCATGAATTCTCGTCCATCCCGGGTGTACGCGAAGATGTCACGGACATCGTCCTCAACATCAAGGAAATCGCCATCGGCATGGAAGGCGACGAGCCCAAGCGCATGGTCGTGCGCAAGCAGGGCCCCGGCACCGTGGTTGCCGGTGACATCCAGACGGTCGGTGACATCGAGATTCTCAATCCCGAGCACGTCATCTGCACTCTCGATGAGGGCGCCGAGATCCGCATGGAGTTCACGGTTCAGAACGGCAAGGGCTACGTGCCGGCCGACCGCAACCGCGCCGAAGACGCGCCGATCGGCCTCATTCCGGTCGACAGCCTCTATTCGCCGGTCAAGAAGGTCTCCTACAAGGTCGAGAACACCCGTGAGGGCCAGGTTCTCGACTATGACCGTCTGACGATGACGCTCGAGACCGACGGCTCGGTTTCCGGCGAGGATGCGATCGCATTCGCCGCCCGCATCCTGCAGGACCAGCTCGGCGTGTTCATCAACTTCGACGAGCCGCAGAAAGAGGTCGAGGAAGTCCAGGCAACGGAACTGGCTTTCAACCCGGCTCTGCTCAAGAAAGTCGACGAACTGGAACTGTCCGTACGCTCCGCGAACTGCCTGAAGAACGACAACATCGTTTACATCGGCGATCTGATTCAGAAGACCGAGGCGGAAATGCTGCGTACACCGAACTTCGGACGCAAGTCGCTTAACGAGATCAAGGAAGTTCTGGCTTCCATGGGGCTCCATCTTGGCATGGAAGTTCCCGCATGGCCGCCGGAAAACATCGAAGATCTCGCCAAGCGCTACGAGGACCAATACTAACCGAACCCGCGGGCGCGCCCGCAATTTAGGAGAAGGCTCATGCGCCACCGTAAGTCAGGCCGCAAGCTGAACCGGACCGCCAGCCACCGCAAGGCAATGTTTGCCAACATGGCGGCGTCCCTGATCGAGCACGAACAGATCGTCACCACCTTGCCGAAGGCCAAGGAAATCCGTCCGATCGTCGAGAAACTTGTCACGCTCGGCAAGCGGGGAGACCTGCATGCCCGCCGCCAGGCGATCTCGAAGGTCCGCGATGTCGAAATGGTGCGCAAGCTGTTCGACACAATTGCCACCCGCTATGCCGACCGTCACGGCGGCTATATCCGCATCATGAAAGCCGGCTTCCGCAAGGGTGACAATGCACCGCTTGCCGTCGTTGAATTCGTCGACCGCGATGCGGATGCCAAGGGCGCGAAGGACCTTGCCCGCATCGAGGCGGAAGAGGCCACCGAGGAAACCGAAGCAGCGTAAGAACTGCAACCTGAAAGCTGAACAGGCCGGGTTTTGCCCCGGCCTTTTTTCGTTTTGTAGATGATTTCGACTTGTCTTGCTCCAGCCTTTTTGATCGGTAATTGCTCACTATTTATATAGGATAGGGATTCTATTGGAGGGAATCGAATGCGCCGATACAGATGGGCCGGACTGATCGTCCTCGCCATCGCTGCCATCGGAATCATGCTGCCGGTCTCCGGTGCCCAGGAACAGCCGGCAACCGATAGGCTGCGCGGCGTGATTTCCGAGATTCTTGGAAAATCCGGTAACAGGGCCAACGAGCCGCAGCGTGTCGTGCCGCCATCGCGTCCGGCGCTGCAATATTCCTATGCCCCGCTGGTCAAGCTCGCGGCGCCTGCCGTCGTCAATGTCTACGCCGAGCGCATGGTCCGCACCCGCTCGCCATTTGCCGGCGATCCCTTCTTCGAGCGCTTCTTCGGGCAGGGGCCTCCCGGCCGTTCGCAGCGCCAATCCTCGCTCGGTTCCGGGGTTATCGTGGACGCTTCGGGCATTGTGGTAACGAACAATCATGTGATTGACGGGGCCGACGAGATCAGGATCGCCCTGGCCGATGGGCGCGAATATCCGAGCCGGGTGCTGCTGAAGGACAAGCGGGTGGATCTCGCTGTTCTCAAGATCGACAATTCGGAACCGTTCACGGCGATCGACTACAGCGATTCCGATCGTCTGGAAGTCGGCGACGTGCTTTTGGCAATCGGCAACCCCTTCGGTGTCGGGCAGACCGTCACCAGCGGCATTGTGTCCGCCCTGGCGCGAAACGGTGTCGGTATCTCCGACTTCGGTTTCTTCATCCAGACGGATGCAGCGATCAATCCCGGCAACTCGGGCGGCGCGCTGATCGACATGAACGGGCGGCTGGTCGGCATCAACACCGCCATATTCTCGCGTTCCGGCGGATCCAATGGGATCGGTTTTGCCATTCCGGCCAATATGGTTCGCGCCGTCGTTGACGCGGCCCGTAGCGGCGAGGACGAATTCCTGCGGCCTTTCATCGGCGCATCTTTTGTTCCGGTCACTGCTGATATGGCCGAAGCGCTCGGCATGGAGCGTGCGTTCGGCGCGATTGTCACGGATGTCGTAAGGGAAGGCCCCGCGCACAAGGGTGGCCTGAGGGTCGGCGATCTGGTGATCAGCCTGGATGGCTGGACCGTCCAGCATCCCGACGCCCTTGGCTATCGTCTTGCGACGTCCGGCGTCGGCAAGGTGATCGAGCTTGAGGTCATCTCGCGCTCTACCGTCCGCAGGTTGAAGGTCAGGCTCGGTGAGCCGCGCGATCCGCAGCGTCCGGGCGAATTGCGCATAACGGGCGAAAACCCGTTCGCAGGCTCCGTGGTTGTCGATATCGATCCCCGCATTGCAGAACAGCTTCGGCTGCCGCTCAACATCAGAGGCGTGGTCGTGAAGGAAGTCGAGCGCGGTTCGCCCGCCAACCGGTACGGATTACGGCCGCGCGATATTCTGGTCGAGATCAATGGCGAAACGATGCGGCAGGCGAGCGATGTCGCTGCGGCCATCGCGCAGGATCCCGCATTCTGGCAGTTCGAAATTACCCGAAACGGACGCAGGCTTCGGCAAGTGGTGCGCTGATGAGTGACCTGTTTTCATCGCTTGCCGATGAAACGGCACAAAAGGCAAGGCCGCTGGCAGACCGGTTGCGGCCTCAATCCCTCGCGGAGGTAACCGGTCAGCCGCACCTGACCGGCGAAGATGGCGTGCTCACCCGCATGATATCGGACGGCACGCTCGGCTCCATGATTTTCTGGGGTCCGCCCGGCACCGGCAAGACAACGGTCGCCCGGCTCCTGGCCGGTGAGACCGATCTCGCATTCGAACAGATCTCCGCGATCTTTTCGGGTGTCGCCGACCTTAAAAAGGCGTTCGAGGCGGCCCGCGCACGGCGCATGTCCGGCAGGCAGACGCTGCTGTTCGTGGACGAGATCCACCGCTTCAACAAGGCCCAGCTCGACAGTTTCCTGCCCGTCATGGAAGACGGGACGGTGATCCTGATCGGCGCGACGACTGAAAATCCGTCCTTCGAGCTCAACGCTGCCCTCTTGTCGCGCGCCCGTGTCCTGACTTTCAGGCCGCATGACGAGCAAAGCCTGCGGATGCTGGTCGAGCGGGCCGAAGCTGCGCAGGGCAGGGCGCTTCCGCTCGATGACGAAGCGCGGCTGAGCCTGTTTCGCATGGCGGACGGCGACGGGCGCGCCGTTCTGACCCTTGCCGAGGAAGTCTGGCGGGCGGCTCGAGAAGGCGAGGTCTTCGACGCGGAAAAACTGCAGGAGATCGTGCAACGCCGCGCGCCGGTCTACGACAAGGGTCAGGACGGGCATTACAATCTGATCTCGGCGCTGCACAAGGCAGTGCGCGGCTCGGACCCGGACGCCTCGCTCTATTATCTGTGCCGCATGTTCGATGCAGGCGAAGACCCGCGCTTCATCGGAAGGCGTCTGGTGCGCATGGCGTCGGAAGATGTCGGTCTTGCCGACCCGCAGGCGCTGGTCGTCGCCAATGCCGCCAAGGATGCCTATGATTTTCTGGGTTCGCCGGAAGGTGAGCTGGCCCTGGCACAGGCCTGCATCTATATCGCCACGGCGCCGAAATCCAACGCGGCTTATACCGCCTTCAAACAGGCGACCCGTGCGGCGCGCGAACATGGCTCCCTGCTGCCACCCAAACACATTCTCAATGCGCCGACCCGATTGATGAAGGACGAGGGCTACGGCGCAGGTTACGAATATGACCACGATGCGCCGGATGCTTTTTCCGGTCAGGATTATTTTCCCGAAAAGATGGGAAGACAGACATTCTACGACCCGCCGGAAAGAGGCTTCGAGCGGGAACTGCGCAAGCGCCTGGAATACTGGGCCAAGCTGAGAGCCGAGCGGGGCAGCGATGACCGCTGATTTGGGGCCGATCGGTGTTTTCGGTGCCGGCGCGATCGGTTGTTATGTCGGTGGCATGTTGAAGGCAGCCGGAGCCGATGTTCGCTTTCTTGGGCGCGAACACGTCGCTGCGACGCTGCGGGAAAACGGGCTGACACTCTCGCGTTTCGACGGTCCGCAGGTCTTCGTCAAACCGGAGGATATCGTCATATCCACGGACCCTTCCATTCTCTCCGACTGCGACATTATCCTTTTGTGCGTCAAATCCCAGGCAACGCCCGAGGCTGCCGTGGATATGGCCTCGCGGATGAAATCAGGCGCGTGCGTGGTATCGCTCCAAAATGGTGTCGACAACGCAAAGACGCTTGCCGATGCTCTCGGCCCGGAGCGCGTTTGCCCCGCCATGGTGCCGTTCAATGTGCTTTCCTCCGGCAACGGAAATTACCATCGTGGCACGGCCGGCGACCTGCTGATGGCCGACACCCCAAAAACGCGCGAGCTGTCGGTCCTTTTGACGCGCGCCGGCATCATCGCGACGACACGCACGGATATGAACGAGGTCCTGTGGGGCAAGCTGCTGTTGAACCTCAACAACGCGCTGAATGTGCTTTCCGATATACCATTGGTCGAACAGCTTTCGAACAGGGCCTATCGCCTGGTCCTTGCCGACATGGTGTCGGAGGCCCTGGCCGCGATTGGAAAGGCCGGTATCAGGCCGGCGGCGATCGGCAAGGTCCGTCCCTGGCTTATTCCCCTTATCCTGCGGTTGCCCGATTGGCTCTTCATGCGCGTCGCCCAGTCCATGCTGGCCATGGATGCCAAGGCGCGCTCATCCATGTGGGACGATCTGAAGAATGGGCGCCAGCCGGAAATCGATTTCCTCAACGGCGCCGTCGTTCGGCTCGCAGGTGAGGTCGGCACGCCCGCGCCCATCAACCGCAAGGTCATTGCACTGGTTGAAGAGGCATTCAAATCCGGCCATTCACCGGGTTTCAGTGGTGAAGAAATTCTGCGCCTGCCAAAGGGCGGCGTGGACTAGGAAATTTCTGCTCTGACCTTTCCTGCGGACCCAAAAGCGATTAAACGCACTTTCATGTCACATATACTCATTGTCGCGCTGGGCGGCGCCGTCGGCGCGACGCTGCGGCATCTCGCCAATCTGGCAACGCTGAGGATGTTTGGCCCGGGTTTTCCCTGGGGCACGCTGACCGTCAACATCGTCGGGTCCTTTGCCATGGGCCTGTTCATCGAGCTGCTGATGCGGCGTCTGGACGGCTCGCAGGAACTGCGCCTGCTGATTGCGACCGGTGTTCTCGGCGGTTTTACGACATTTTCCGCTTTTTCGCTGGATTTCGCCGTGATGTGGGAACGTGGCGCCCTGCTCAATGCGTCTGTTTATGCCGTCTCGAGCGTCGTGCTTTCCATCGCCGCCCTGTTCGCTGGTCTGGCGACGGTCAGAGCATTCGTCTAGAGGAAAACGTTCCATGACAGGAGTAGAGCAGCGCAGGGTTGATCCGGACGAGTCGGGAATGCGGCTCGACCGCTGGTTCAAGGCACACTTTCCGGGCCTTGGCTTCGGCAAGCTGCAGAAGTTGCTGCGGTCCGGCCAGATACGGGTCGACGGCAGCCGTGCCAAGCACGACACGCGCGTTCAGCCCGGTCAGACGATCCGAATTCCGCCCATGGGAACGGACGAAAAGAGTGCCGGGCCCGCCGGACAAGATGTCGTCACGAACAGCGCTGACGGCGAGTTCCTGTCCAAGATGCTGCTCTACGAGGATCCGAAGGTCTTCGTGTTCAACAAGCCGGCGGGGCTGGCCGTGCAGGGCGGTTCGGGCGTATCGCGTCACGTCGACAAATTGCTGGAGGCCTGGCGGAACCGCAGGGGCGAGAAGCCGCGTCTCGTGCACCGCCTTGACCGGGACACCTCCGGCGTTCTGGTTGTCGCCCGCACCCGGGGCGCCGCCCAGGCACTGACAGCCGCTTTTCGAGCCCGTGAAACGAAAAAGACCTATTGGGCGCTGGTCAAGGGCGTTCCGCCGAAACGTGAGGGGCGTATCTCCACATGGCTCGTCAAGGAACAGACCCCGGACGGCGACCGCATGCGTGTCTGCAAGCATGGCGAGCCGGATGCCGACCATGCCATATCGCACTACCGCATTATCGAGCAGGCCGGCCAGTGGCTGTCCTGGCTGGAGATGGAGCCCTATACCGGGCGAACCCATCAGTTGCGCGTCCACGCGGCCTATCTGAAATGCCCGATCCTGGGCGATCCGAAATATTTCGAGGCCGATCACAACTGGGAATTTCCGGGCGGCATGCAAAAGAGATTGCACCTCCATGCCCGAAGGATTTCAATTCCGCACCCCGATGGGCGCGGAACGGTTGATGTCACCGCGCCGCTGCCGCCGCATATGGTCCAGAGCTGGAATCTGCTTGGCTTTGACAAGGACCATGAAGAATGAAGCTGGTGCTCTTCGACTGCGACGGAACGCTGATCGACAGCGCAGCGATCATCCAAGCCAGCATGGAGAGGGCATTCGCGGATGAAGGACATCCCGCGCCGGAACTGTCGCAGACGAAGTCGATCATCGGGCTGACGCTCGATGTCGCGATCTCGCGCCTGCTGGAAAGGGAAATCGACGCGGTGGTTCATCGCCTGGTGCGCAGCTACAAGCATCACAGCTTGAGAATGCGCGATGCGGAAGATTGCGAGGAGCCCTTTTACGAAGGCATATGGGAGTTGCTGCAGGCCCTTTCAGTTCGGGACGACATCCTTTTGGGCGTCGTCACGGGAAAATCGCGCCGGGGTCTCGACAACCTGCTTCAAAAACACGGCCTCGCCAGGACAATGATCGCGACACGCACTGCCGATGAATGTCCGTCCAAGCCGCATCCGGCCATGGTGCTCGAATGCTGTTCCGACGCGGGGATGGACCCGGCGCAGACAATCGTCATCGGCGACGCTATCTATGACATGGAAATGGCACGCAACGCCGGTGCGTCGGCGATCGGTGTTTCGTGGGGCTATGCCGATACGCAGCTGTTGCGCGAAGCCGGTGCACATCGTGTTGTCGATGCGCCGGCGGAGTTGCTGCCCATCATCGGTGTTCAATGAGGAAAATCGGTCATGCGCGATATCCTGAATGATCTCAGCGACATGCTGAGCGATGCGGATCCCGTCCGGCGGGCGCAGATCAAGTCGCGGCAGGAACTTCCCAAACGCTTTTACGAAAAAGCCGAGGTCGGCGAAACGCAGGAGGGGTTTTCGATCCTTCTCGATGGAAAGCCGATCCGAACGCCTGCAAAAAAACTGCTGGAGCTTCCCACGAAAAAACTCGCCGCGCTCATTTGTGAAGAATGGAATGCACAGCGCGATGAAATCAATCCGGTGACCATGCCGGCAACGCGGCTGGTGAATACGGCGATCGACGGAATAGCATCGGACCCGCAGGCGATCGTCGAGGATATTCTTCGCTTCGCCGGCACCGACCTCATCTGCTATCGCGCCGACGGTCCGCAGCGCCTGGTCGATCGTCAGACCGAGCATTGGGACCCGGTCATCGAATGGGTCCACACGGCCTTGGGCACGCGCTTTGTCCTGGCGGAAGGCGTCATGCATGTGGAGCAGCCAAAGGAAGCCATCACGGCTATCGGCATCCATCTTTCCGGCTTCGACAATCCGATTGCGCTTGCGAGCCTCCACACCTTCACGACATTGACGGGCTCGGCGCTGCTGGCGGTTGCCATTGCCAAGGAATACCTGACAGCAGAAGAAGCCTGGGCGGCGGCGCATGTCGACGAGGACTGGAACGCCGAACAGTGGGGCGAGGATGCGCAAGCCAAGGCGCGTCGCGATTTTCGCTGGGGCGAAATGCAGGCGGCCGACAGGGCATTCAAGGCGCTATATTGACGGCTTGCTCTGGCAATCGCGCCACCACCGCCTAGAGCAATTCTGAGTTAGCTTGGAACATTTGATGGCGGAAAATCGGTTCACTCGGCCAGGCGCGTCGCGCAGCGCGATGTGGTGCATCGGGCAAGCGGCGCAACAACGCCGATGGGCTGATTTTCCCCACCCTCGAATGGATTATCGTATTGAAAATCAAAGATGAATGGGCCGGGCGATTTTGGCCCCTGGCGTCGTTGGCTCGCGCTTGTGGTGGGGTAGCACCACGGCGCGCAATCCGCCTAACCAGCGACCAAAATCGCCACGGTCAAATGATCCAATCTAACTCAGAATTGCTCTAGTTACGTTGCGAGCGCTATCATTCTTCGAACACCGGGAGTAGCAAACATGGCATCCAGGACTGCATTGATCGTCGGCGTCGGAGATGGGCTTTCGGCGTCCCTCGCGCGCCTGCTGCACAAGGAAGGCTACAGCCTGGTGCTCGCCGCCCGCAATCGGGACAAGCTGTCCGCGCTTGCGGATGAAACGGGCGCGACGACGGTGTCCTGCGACGCATCCGAGCCGGAAAGCGTCCGCGAACTCTTCGATATCGTTCCGAGTCCGCTGCGTGTCGCTATCTACAACCCGTCCGCCCGCCAGCGCGGACCGCTCATCGAACTCGATCCGGTGGCTGTCAAACATGCCATAGAGGTGACGGCATATGGTGCCTTTCTCGTGGGGCAGGAGGCGGCAAAGGCGATGCTGGCTCAGAGCGATGAAGATGGCGTGCGGGGAACCATTCTCTTCACCGGTGCCTCGGCCGGCGTGAAGGGCTTTCCGCATTCGGCGCCCTTCGCGATGGGTAAATTTGCGCAGCGCGGCCTTGCCCAGTCAATGGCGCGTGAACTGCACCCGCAAGGCGTCCATGTCGGCTGGATCAATATCGACGGCGGCATCCGCAATCCCGGACGGACCGAGCCGGCCGACCGGCCCGATTCCATGCTCGATCCCGATGCCATAGCCAGGACCTATCTGGATCTGATAAATCAGGACCGCTCGGCCTGGTCCAACGAGGTGACCGTGCGGCCCTGGGTCGAGAAGTTCTAAAGCGGGAGAGGGGCCATCCACGAACACGTCGACAATTACTGCGAACGGGTCGGCACCGCATTCTGGGCCGAACCGATCAACGCCGTCACCAATCTGGCTTTCGTTATTGCGGCAATTCTGCTTCTGCTTGCCTGGCAGAAAAGCACGGCACGGTCGCCCGCGGTCCTTTATCTGAGTTTCTGGATCGCCGTCATCGGGATCGGATCGTTCCTGTTCCATACATTCGCCAATATCTGGTCGTTGGCGGCGGACGTCATCCCGATCCTGATCTTCATTCTCAGCTATCTGTTTCTGGCCGTGCGGTATTATCTTGGACTTCCGCTTTGGCAGAGTGCGGTCGTGGCGCTTGCCTACATCCCGGTCAGCTATTTTGTCGTGCCGCTCATTGAACCTCTCGTCGGATCATCCTCCGGATATGTTCCGGCTCTCCTGGCAATTTTCATCGTCGGATTGCTGATGCTTGGGCGCGACAGGAAACTGGCCATGGGCTTGATCGTCACCGGCGGCGTTTTCCTGGTGTCCATCGGCTTCCGCATGGCAGACGAGCCCGTCTGCCGCGTCGTTCCGCTCGGCACGCATTTCCTTTGGCATATCTTCAATTCGGTCGTACTTTACCGGCTGACGATGATTTATCTCAGAAAGCGCGAGCGGGAACCGTCCGTGGCAGGCTGATGCACAGGCCGGCAGCGCAAGCGGTCGACCGGCATTTCATCGTCCGTTCGACGTGATCGCTTGGAAATGTCGTGCCGTTATATCGCGGAGCTTTCCAGCTTCATCAGACGGACGCTGGAAATCTGATAGTTCCCGTCGTCCTGTCTGTTGAGAATATAGATTGCCCGCCAGTCCTTGCCTTCAGGCCCGGTAATCAGCAGCTCCAGAGCTATTGTCTTACCGCCGGTCGCGCTGTGCGAGCGGCCGAACGCGTAGTTCCCGGGGCGATAGACCGGCTGGTAATTGCGCTTGACCATTTCGATGAAGCGCTGCGGTTCGGGGAACAGCCTCTTTATGCCAGGCGCGGCAAAGGAATAAGCGGTATCGATATCGTCGTTGAGGAACGCGGTGATCTGTTTCTCAACAACACCTCTTGCTGTGGCCAGATCCATATCCACGTCGCTCGCGAGCGAGGACGCAACCATCAGAAAGCCAGCCGTGATGGATAAACCGAGTATACGCATGGTCTCATCCTCCTTTCTTGCTCCAAATAGAGCGTTGCATCAGGACGAAAAGCGCACGCAAACTAAAGTTTTACTGAACAGATTCGTTGTACTTTATCACTACTGTTGAACAGTTTACAGATTGGCGCCGCAGCAAAGCGAAAAACTTTCAGTATAAAGGCGCCGAGCTAACCATGGTGCTCAGCGCCGATGCCCTGAAACATGGCGCGAAGATCAACCGTGGAACGCTTGCCGACTTGGCCGTAGTTGGCCGCCAGCCAGTCCTCGGCGGTCTGACGCCCGATATCGCGAAGATGGACGAGAAACTGCCATTCGGCATTGACCTTCGAGGAGGCGCCCAGCGGTTTCAGTTCTTCCTGGTTCTCGATCACATGCACCCGGGTCTTGCGATAGTGCTCCGGTGACAGTTTGCCTTCTTCGATAAGGCGCCGAACGAAATCGATCGCACGAAACTCCCGCAGCAGACTGCCGTTGAAACTGATCTCGTTGATGCGGTTAAGGATTTCCTGCGCGGTGCGCGGCGCACCCTTGCGCTCGATCGGATTGATCTGCACGACGATGATATCCCCGGACTCGGACTGCGTATGAAACGGAAACAGCGATGGGTTGCCCATATAGCCGCCGTCCCAATAGGGCACGCCATCGATCTCGACGGCCTGGAAAAGAAATGGCAGGCAGGCCGAGGCCATCACCATTTCAGCCGTAAGTTCGTTGCGATCGAAGATCTTCACGCGGCCCGTTTCGACATCCGTCGCCGAAACGAAGAGTTTCATCTGATTGCAACTGCGCACCCGCTCGAAGTCAATGCATTCTTCGAGAAGCTGGAGCAAAGGGTTTATGTTGAGCGGATTGAACTGATAGGGCGATGCGATACGTGTCATTGCATCGAAAAAATGATAGCCCGGTGTGTGGTCGAGACTCCAATTGCCCATAAGCACATCGAAGGGCAGGCGCTGGATGGGACTCATTGCCGATCGCTGGCTGATCGAGCGCCAGAATTGCTCCAGTGTCGCGCGGGCACCGTCCGGGCCATCGCGCACCAACCCGTCCGCGACGGCTACCGCGTTCATGGCGCCGGCCGATGTTCCGGATATTGCTTCAATGTCGAGGCGGCCATCCTCCA
Source organism: Allohoeflea poritis (assembly GCF_027889715.1). Lineage (GTDB taxonomy): Bacteria > Pseudomonadota > Alphaproteobacteria > Rhizobiales > Rhizobiaceae > Hoeflea_A > Hoeflea_A poritis. The sequence continues at coordinate 131,996 of NZ_JAPJZH010000001.1, read as the reverse complement.
GCAATCGGTCGAGCACGCCCCACGTAAAGGCGCCATGCGCTCCGCCGCCCTGCAGCGCGAGATTGACGCATTTCTGCTTTCTGCTCATGACGGGCCATCCCCTTCGGCGCGCGGCATCGTCGTCATTGCGCGACCCAGCCGCCATCAACCGGAAGTGATGCGCCGGTAATGGATGAAGCGTCGTCGGAGCACAGAAAACTGGCCACGGCCGACAGGTGCTCGACGCTTACGAACTCTTTCGTCGGCTGTGCGGCCAGGAGAACGTCGCGCTTGACCTCTTCCTCGCTTATGCCGCGGGCTTGCGCCGTATCGGGCACCTGTCTTTCCACAAGCGGCGTCCAAACATAGCCGGGGCAGATGGCATTGACGGTTATACCGTGCTCGGCAACTTCCAGCGCCACGGTTTTCGTCAGCCCGACAAGGCCGTGCTTGGCTGACACATAGGCAGACTTAAAAGGCGAGGCGACAAGACCGTGAGCCGAGGCGATGTTGATGATACGGCCCCAACCGCTCGCCTTCATGCCGGGCACGACGGCGCGGATCGTGTGAAAGGCGGCGGAAAGATTGAGCGCAATGATCGCGTCCCACTTGTCTTCGGGAAACTCTTCGACCGGTGCGACATGCTGAATCCCGGCATTGTTGACGAGAACGTCAACCCGGCCGAAAGCCTCCGCAGCGGAAGCCATGAGCGCACGCACGCCTTCAGGCTTCATGATATTGGCTTCGACATAGATCACCTTGGCGCCATGTGTCTCCTCCAGGCGTTGACGAAGCGGTTCAACCTTCTCCGCTGGCGAGATGCCGTTCATGACGATATTCATGCCCTTTGCGGCAAATCCTTCGGCGATGCCGAGACCGATACCGCTCGAGGAACCGGTAACAACAGCGGTTTTTGCATCTGACACGGCAAATCTCCATGGATCGTTCATTGGTGCTGCACTGCAACATAGTGTTGAATGCAATCCAAGGAAGTGTCCAGTGAGATTTTCTGATGAAATCTTGCTGCCGATGAAGCGAGAAATCGCTTGTCGACAACCGGTGAGCCGGTTTTGCCACCCTGCAAAGGCAACGTGCCGAAGCTCAGAGAAGATTGAGCCGGGCGATTTTGGCCCCTGGCGGCGTTGGTTCGCGCTTGTGCGGGGCGCGTCGGCACAGCGCGCAATCCGCCTGGCCAGGGACCAAAATCATCTCGGCAAAATGTTCAAACCCATCCGGACACGGCCTAGAACCTGATCTTGATGCCGCCTGAAAAACGGTGGCTGTTGCCGGTATCGGAGAAAGCGCCCTCATAGTTGGCCTGGGCGGAGACATCCCTTGTGAAATCGAGATCGAAGCCCGCTTCGATGATTGGCCCGCCGTCGCTTTCAATGGCGCCGGGTGATGCAAAGGCGCTGCCCGGCACGGCCGGCGCGGTTGAATTCGCGACAATGTTGTCGTCGCCGAAGCCCCATTCCCAGTAGAGGCCGCCATGCGGGCGGAAAGTGCTCCCGTTGTCCAGTGTCACTGCCGCGCCCAGTTCGACACCGGTGCGCAGATAGCCGCGCTCAAAAACATCAGCGCCATAGGCCTGGTTGAGGATGCCCGCGCCGGTCTCGGTGAAGGCATTACGGCGGGTATAGACATAACCGAGGGCGGCGGCCGGCGCGACGCGCAGGCCGTAGTCCTGACCCCAGCCGAAGCGTGGTGCGATGTCGTATGCGCCCTTGACCGCGGCGGTGAACAATTGGCCGTCCGCGCTGCCTGCGGCGGTTGCCGTCGTAGCGCCGACGGGAATCACGCGGGCAAAGTCGTAGGACTGGAAGCCATAGGAAATCTGCGCCGAAAGCCGCGCCGGGCCCCGGTCGATGCGGCCATAGACCCCAAGGTGGAACGTATCCACATCGCTCGATCCGGAGCCTGATGTCACATCCGAAGCGGTATAGCCGGCCGCACCGCCGATGATCCAGTCGAAGCCTTCGGTCTTGTGCTCAATATCGACACCGGCGGCAACACCGTAAATGTCATTCTGGTATCCGGGAGCAAACGCCGTCGCATCGGCTTCACCAAAGCCGCCGATCCCCGAGAACCAGGCGGTGCGGACTGGCCGGGCAACGATATCGCCGAAACCGGCATCGGCGTTGTAGATGCCGCCAAGCGCAGCAGGAGCAGGGGCTTTGGGCTGCGGCGCATAGGCATTGATCGTGCCATTGTCGAGTACAGCAATCCGCGCGGTTTCGGCGCCCGCCATGCGATCTTCCAGCGTGCCGGCGAACACCCGGCCCGTTTTAACCTGCGCCTGCTGCCCGTTGGGCACGATCGATTTGTCGGACAGGTCGGTATCGGAGCCGGAGCCTTCGACTGCAAGAGCCAGCACCACATTCTGACCGCCGCCGTCGTTTACAATCTCCGGCACCACGTCGAAATCGGGCAGATTGTCGATCACCTCGGCGAACGCCCCGGACACCGGCCCGTCGCCGTCAATGACCGTATAGGTCTGGCCTTCGCTAAAGGCATTCAGCATGCCGATTCCGGTCACCGAAAGCGTGCCATCCAACGTCGTCGTGCCGCCGACGTCGACAAGGTCAGCCTGATCGGGGGCTTCGATCTCGACGGCAAGCGTGCCGTCCGGCTGCAGCATCAGATCCTCCATCACCGTGAAGGTTCCAATGGAGTTTCCCGGCGAAAATGTCCCGCTGTTGGTGAAGTTGCCGGACGTCCCGGTGCCCTCTACCAGACCGCCCGCCAGATTGGTTATGTCACCGACATTTTGGTCAGTCCGGAAAGTTGCGCCGGAAGCAACGATAACGCCGATATTCGGCTGATCGCTGCCGATGATTCCAAGCCCTTCATCGACTTCGAAATCGAGCGGGCCGGTAAACGGTACGCCGTTGATGGTCAGCGTGCCGGCACCGGTTTTCGTGATTGCCTCGAAATTGGTGAAGTTGGGAATGTTGACGGTCGGGTCAAACATGTCGTCGGTGCCGGAAGCCGCGTTGACAACAACCCTGTCACGATCGGCTCCGCCGTCGACCGCCTTGGTCTCGGTGAAGCCCTGATAGAGGAAACGATCCTCGCCGACGCCGAGCAGCGTGTTGCCGTTGATGACTGCGGTCTGGCGGAAGATCGCCGTGTCCGCCCCACTGCCCAGATCGATCGCTGTACCGTTACCCCCCGTCACCATGCCGGCAATGTCGATTGTGGTCGCGTTGTCGCGTTCAACTTCGACCTCTTCGAACTCCAGCGTGTCCGGATTGCGGACGCTGATCATCGTCGTGCCGACATCACGAATGCCTGTGCCGTCTTCGGCTACGACGCTGGCGCCGTCGGCGATGTTCACCCTGTTGGTAGAGGCGATTTTCTGTTCCGGCACGAAGACGTTTTCGCTGGGCGCCAGCATTATGCCGGCAGCGTCAGTGCCTGTGGAACGAATAGTGGCGCCGTTGACGACATTGACGGTTGAGGTTTGGGCCGCAACAGTGATGCCTGTCGTACCGGCTCCAGCGGCGTTGATAGCCGCGCCATCGACGGATATATCGGCATTGCCGCTCATTTTCGCGATGACGCCGCCGCTGAAGTCCGAGGCCCCAAAACTGAAGCTGTCGCCTTCTCCGGTAACGGAGATATCGCCGGTAACCTCCAGGATGACGTTGTTCCCGACCTGGCTGCCATCCGTCCCGATACTGGCGGCACCGAAATCTGTGGCCAACACGCCGCTCGCAGTGCCTCGCCGTTCCGGGCCGGTGCCGGCGATTGCCTCGATAGTACCGGCATGTTGAACCAACGGAGCCAGCGGCCCGAAAATCGTTGTTCGAAATCCGGTGGCGGCTCCACCACGGCTGATGCCGCTGCTGGTTCCATTGTTACGGGTCGCATTGCCGCCGCGTGCAGTGACAACGGCTTCGTTGCGGAACATCGCCCGTTCGTTGCCCTGGGCGATCGGGCCCGAGGTTGAACCGGAGATTCCGATTGCCCCACCGCCATTGACGTCCACCGTTGCATCCGCCGGTCCGGTGGAGGACGCATCACCCCCGGTTACGGTGATCGCCGCACGCTGCGTGTGAGAACTGCCGGTGATGCCGTTCAGTGACGATTGCAGGCCTGTTGCCGAACCACCCCTGACAGTTGTGGACAGGCCGTCACCGTTCAGCGTGGCGGTCGCATTGCCGCCCGTGGCCGTGATGATTTGATCGTGGACATAGATGAATTGAGTTTGACTGGACGAATAGGAAAGCCCCGTCGCATTGCCGCCAACGATTTCGCTATTGATGCCGGCGCCGGAAAGTTCACCGCTTGCGTTTCCCCCGGTCACGTCGATTGTACCATTGACATCGAGGCTCAGGGCATTGGCGGAAGCGGAAATGCCGATGGCGCCGCCAGCGGACGACTCCAGAGCTTCGCTGGCCTGGTTGTTAGGCAGATCGAGCGCGAGTTGATTGAGCGTGGCGATATCGGTACCCGTCGCCCGGGCGCTCGCGTCACCGCCAACCACAGTGGTATCACCGTTTACGGTCAGATCGACGCGTGTTGTGTCCGGCCGTGGGCCGTTGAACGTGAAAGCGGGTCTGACGGAATATCCCTGGGCGGACTGACCACGTGCATCGGCATGTACCGGGCCGTTTGCGTCATCGATTGCCGAACCGACGGCGAAGGCCTCGGCAGTGCTATTCTCGCCTGTGACCGAAACATTGCCGGTCTGCACATAGGTAACGGCCTCGCCATTTGCGATATTGACGCCGGCGGCAAATGAGGAAACGCGGATCGCCTGCGCAACGGCCTCTTGCCCGGTGCCGTCTGCAGCAAGGTTGAAACCGATGGCTTCCGCACGCGATTCACCACCGGTAATTGAGATGTTGCCGGTCATTGCAATGTCGATATTTTCAAAGACCGGCAGAGTCGGATCTACGGTTCCGCCTCTTAGAATAAATCTGGGAATATAGATGCCGAAGCTGTCGCTGGCATCGGCCTGCGCATCGGCAATGTTCGCTTGCGTGCGCGAAAAGGCCGATGCATCCCCACGCGTAATCGTGATGTCGCCGGTTTGCCGAATATTCAGATCGTCATTGCCCTGAGCAAATAGGCCGATATTCTCCGACACCCCATTGGTGAAGGTGATGGTCGCGGTTCCCGTCGGGTCCATGGAGGTATCGTCATTGGCAACGGTCCGCGAACCGCCATCGATGGTAATATTGCCGTTGTTGACAACATCAACATTGCCGCTTTCGGATTCCAGCCGGATGGCTGCAAAGCGGCCGGCAGTCAGGTCGACACGGTTGCTGCCGGCAGCGCTGCTCCTGGAGATATCCTCGCGCGAAACATTGACTTGGCCATCATGTTGAAAATCAATGGCGCCGCCTGCGTCGAGACCAATCGCTCCGAAGTTCTGAATCAGGGCGCTCGAAAGAGCACCGATGCTGCCGCCTCTGAGTGTCGGACCGGTGACATCGCCTGTCAGGGTGCCCGTGATGCTGCCATCGGTTCTGATGTGAAAACCGTTACGGAACGAGCCATTGCTTGGCGGCATCAAGGCGAAAGCAAACGGATCGTTCAGGACGGCGTTGAAATTGATGTCCAGGCCAGCGTTGTTTCGAAAGTCGACGCCGCGCTGGCCTATGTCGGTCGTCAAATCGAAGATGTTCAACGTGTCGAGATCGTTGGTCGACGAACTCACCCCGTTGGACAGATCACCCGAACAGTTAAGCGTGCTGCCCGTTGCGACACATTGTGCTTGTGACGGTGTTCCGCCGAGCGCCGCGAATAGCAGCGTCAATGCCGTGCCACAAAGAAGGCGCCGGCGATGGGACGGGTGATGGTTGTTCAGACAGGACCGATACAATGTAATGTCTTCCCCCGGAATGATCGCTTCCTGACCAATCGGACCAACGACATCCGGCCCGCTCCCTCAGTCGTTTGCGGCACGGTTGCCCTTGATCGGATTGGCTGTCGTGTTGAAGTTTGCCACCGCGTCCGGCCGACGGATGGTGTTGAGCCGGCGCAAGAGGATCTTTGTGTAAGGATGCGGCGCGGTAGCATCGAGCGCATAAACCTTCCCCCCGGTTACGATACGCGCCCAGGTTTAGTTCAAGCCAATTTCGAGATTCAAAATCGAGTTTCGCAGTCGCAATCACCCGAGATCCGAGTAAAACGACTGACTAAATACTATTAAAATCAGTAGGATATAGTCAATTGACGCCGGCACTTTCATTTCGAAAAATAACGCCGGCGAAATTAACGTTGCAACCTAAACAAGTTCATTAACAACAAATGCTTGAACAAGTTCGAGTTGGTGATCTGAAAAATCGTACACTTTCAATTCGAAAACGCCTCTCAAATTTATTTCCCGGACTCAAATTTTTCGTATGATCGCGTCCGGCAACGCGGTTTCCGGGAGGGGCAATTGGATAACGATTCAAAAGAAGACGATCAGACCCACGACAAAAAAACTCAGATACTGAACGCCACCACGCGACTGCTGACGGTCAAGGGCCTGCAGATGCTGTCATTTGAAGCCGTGGCAAACGAAGCGGGTCTGTCCCGGCAGCTTGTCAGATATTACTATCCGCATCTCGATGCCTTGATGCTGGATCTATGCGACCATCTTATGTTGGTTTATCAGCACAGCCTGGTTTCAGGTATCGTTGAAGTCCGTCAGGTTGAGCGCCTCAGGTTCTTCCTGGATTTTTTCTTTGGCCTGGCTGAGGACCACCCGATGCCTGATAATCTCGAGGCTTATGACGCCTTGTTCGCCTATGCGGTGGGCTCGGAGTCCTTGAGGGAGCGCTTGCGCGACAAATACAAAATACTTGGTCAGGTTATCGTTCATGAGTTGGCGATTGCGCACCCGGAGCTGGATGCCGCCGCATGCAGGGAGCTATCTTTTGTTTTCGTTTCGATGATGCACGCGCATTGGAGTTACGTCGCGACTCTGGGCTTTTCGCCCGATCACAATAAGCTGGCGCGAGACGCAATCGAGCGCGTGATCGTCTCGTATATCAAATCCTCGCCAAAAGCTCCCACAATCGAGACACCGTGGGCGCACGATCATTGATCCCTGCCAATGCCTTTTCCGGTCCATCGAATTTAATCGCGCACGCTGTCCCTGTATAATTTGAAGGTTCCGGTGGCTGATGCGACCGGGACGCCCGCATCCGTGGACAGCAGCGCATCGACAAAAACGATCTTCCTGCCGCCGCCGGTGACTTTCGCGGTGGCCACGACACGGCCCTCGGCAACCCGCGAAAGGTAATTCACGGTCAGTGACAATGTCGATGTGTAGTGCAGCGTTTCGCCGTCCACCGAAAGGCTCACCGCGTAACCCGACGCCGCATCGAGCATGGTGGCGATAACCCCGCCATGCAGGCTGTCGCCGCGATTGATGTGCCGGTGATCGATATCGAGATAAACACGCGGGGTTCCCGCATCGATCTCCACGATATAGCCCAGCGTCTGCTGCGTGCCGGTCTGGTCGCGAATGACTTTCATCGCCGGAGCGGGATCAGGCCGCTTGCCGTGAAAACTCGGCAAACCTGGCGGTGTGATAGTCCACGTCGCCCAGCTGGTGATCGATCATGATCAGCCGCTTGGCAAAATGGCCAAGACCGTACTCCCAGGTCATGGCGATGCCGCCATGCATCTGGATGGCTTCTTCCGCCACCAGCCTGCCGATGCGGCCGCTCAGGGCCTTTGCTGACGAGATCGCCATCTCTCTTTGAGCACGTGGCTGGTCCAACCGTCCGGCTGCATTGATGGCCGCAGAGCGTGCCTGTTCGATTTCGGTCAAAACCGTTGCCATGCGGTGCTGCAGCGCCTGGAACTTGCCGATCGGTACGCCGAACTGCTTGCGTGTGCGCAGGTAGTCTAGCGTCATGTCGCGGCACACTTCCATGAGGCCGACCGCTTCCGAGGCCAGGGCGACATTGGCCCGTGCCGCAGCCATTTCGATTGCCGGATATGCCTGGCCGGCTTCGCCGAGCAGCGCGCTGTCGGGTACTTGGACAGTATCCAGCGCTATTTCACTGGCGTGCAGGCCATCCATTGTCGGATATCCGCGAATGGCGACTCCTTCCGTATCGGCGGGGAGCAGGAAAGCCGAGATTCCGTCCTCGTCCCAGGTATCGCCGGAGGTGCGCGCTGTTACGATCAGATAATCCGCGCTGTCGCCGTTAAACACCACCGCTTTGCTGCCGTTGATCGACCAACCGTCACCGTCCCGAACGGCCGACGTTCCGACATGCGCAAGATCGTAATGACTGTCCGGCTCGCCATGGGCGAGGGCGAGCAGTTTGGAGCCGGCAATGATTTCACCGATCAGTGCCTTCTGCTCCGCACTGCCGAGTTGCGCCAGCACGCTGCCCGAAAGCACGGCGCTTGCCAGGAACGGCTCGACCACGAGGCCCTTGCCGAGTTCCTCGAACAGCACGCTGATATCGAAGCCGGTACCGCCGAAGCCGCCATCATCCTCGCTGAACAGGGCGCCGATCAATCCCAGTTCGGCAAACCGGGCCCAAATCTCCCGCGAAAACCCATCGGCGCTCTTGACCGTCTCGTTGCGGGCCTCCAAGGCGTAGTTGTCGGCAATAAAGCGCGCGACCATGTCCTTGAGCATGGCCCGGTCTTCGGTGTGATTAAAGTCCATGATGCCTCACAGTCCCATCATCATCTTGGTAATGATGCCGCGCTGAATTTCGTTTGAACCGCCATAGATGGTGATCTTGCGGTTGTTGAAATACTCCTGCGATACCGGTGCCGCGTAGTCCGGCCCGATCGGCTCTTCGTTGAATCCGGCATCCAGCGCTTCGGAGACAAACGGCATGGCGTAGGGACCGAGCGCCCGGCGCGTCAGGTCGTTGAGTGCCTGGCGGATTTCCGTTCCCTTGATCTTGAGCATGGAGCTCATCGGGCCCGCATTGGCGACACTGTCCGGCGATGACAGCAGCCGCAGATTGGTCGTCGCCATGGCGTCGAGCTCCATCTCGATCTGCGCCAGGCGCGCCGCGAATAGCGGGTCCTCGATCAGCGGACGGCCACGCTTCTTCTGTGTGCGGCCTATATATTTCAGGTGATCGAGCGAGACCTTGTTGGCGCCGACATTGGCGATATTCGTGCGTTCATGCGTCAGCAGGTATTTCGCGTAGGTCCAACCCTTGTTTTCTTCGCCCACGAGATTGGTCACCGGCACGCGAACGTCGTCGAAGAACACCTCATTGACCTCGTGCGTGCCCTCCAGAAGGATGATCGGCCGGACGGTCACGCCCGGCGTGTCCATGTCCACAAGGATGAAGGATATACCCTCCTGCGGCTTGCCATCCGTCGAGGTGCGCACGAGGCAGAAAATCATGTTGGCGTGTTGGCCGAGCGTCGTCCAGGTCTTCTGGCCGTTGACAACATAGTGGTCGCCGTCCCGCACCGCGCGCATCTTGAGCGAGGCAAGGTCTGAACCCGCGCCGGGTTCGGAATAGCCCTGGCACCACCAGTCGGTGCCGTCGAGGATGCGCGGCAGATAGTGGTTCTTCTGCTCTTCCGACCCGTATTTCATCAAGACGGGCGCCAGCATCTTCAAGCCGAACGGCACCGTGCGCGGTGCGCCCGCGGCGCAGGACTCATCCTCGAATATCTGCCGCTCGACAGCGTTCCATCCGGTGCCGCCATATTCGACCGGCCATGATTCCGCCAGCCAGCCACGCCGGTTCAGGATCGCATGCCAGTTCTCCATGTCCTCCTTGGTCAGGCGCTTGCCGGCCTTAACCTTGTTGGAGAGCGAGGCCGGCAGTTCGGAATCAAGAAAAGAACGGACCTCGTCGCGGAAGGTCAGTTCCTCGTCGGTGTAGTTGAGATCCATGATCGAGCTCCATCAGTAGATTTCGAACAGGCCGGCCGCGCCCTGACCGCCGCCGATACACATGGTCACCACCACATGCTTGACGCCCCGGCGCTTGCCCTCATACATCACGTGGCCGACCTGGCGGGCGCCCGTCATGCCATAGGGGTGACCGATGGAAATCGAGCCGCCATTGACGTTGAGGATCTCGCTTGGAATGCCCAGCTTGTCCCGGCAGTAAAGCACCTGGCTGGCAAAGGCTTCATTGAGTTCCCAAAGGCCGATATCGTCCATCGAGAGCCCCGCGCGCTCCAGAAGGCGCGGTACCGCGAAGACGGGGCCGATGCCCATCTCATCCGGCTCGCAGCCGGCGACGACGAAACCGCGAAACGCGCCCATCGGCTCGATGTTGCGTTTCTCGGCCTCGCTCGCTTCCATCAGGACACAGGCGGATGCACCATCCGAGAGCTGCGACGCATTGCCGGCGGTAATGTACTGATCGGGGCCACGAACAGGCTCCAGGGACTGCAGGCCCTCAAGCGTCGTGCCGGGCCGGTTGCATTCGTCTTTTTCGATGGTGATCTCGTGCTTCGAGATCTCGCCCGTTTCCTTGTCCTTGACCGCCATGACGGTGGAAAACGGGATGATCTCGTCAGCGTAGCGGCCGGCTTCCTGCGCGGCGGCGGTCCGCTGCTGCGAGGACAGGGCATATTCGTCCTGAGCCTGCCGGCTGATGCCGTAACGGTCTGCGACGATATCGGCGGTATCGATCATCGGCAGGTAAATTGCCGGCTTGTTCTCCAGGATCCAGGGGCTCTGCGCCATATGGGTGTTGGCATTGCCCTGCGCCAGAGTGATCGACTCGATCCCTCCGGCAAGCATCGCCGTCGCTCCCTGCTGCGTAATGGCGTGAGAGGCGAGCGCCACGGCCTGCAGTCCGGACGAACAGAAGCGATTGACGGTCATTCCGGCGGTCGTCACAGGCATTCCGGCTCGAATTGCAATCTGCCGGGCGATATTGCCGCCTGTCGCTCCTTCCGGCAAACCGCAACCGATGACGGTATCCTCGATCAGATCGGGATCGACACCCGATCGTTGCACGGCGGCACGGGCGGCGGCTCCACCGAACTCGGCGCCGTGGGTCATGTTGAGACCGCCCCGGAAGGCCTTGGTGATTCCGGTTCGGGCAGTCGAAACGATTACAGCTTCACGCATGATATCTGATCCTCAGCGGTTGGCGCTTTTGTTCAGGCTGTCGAAATTCTCACCGCGCTCCACGAGGTCTACGAGAAGCTGTGCCGGTTTCCAGAACACCGGGTCGTCCTTCTCGAATTCACGGATATCGGCGAGCACTTTGTCGAGGCCGATCATGTCGGCATATTTCAGCGGACCGCCCCGCCAGCGTGGGAATCCGTAGCCGTAGAGCATTGTGATATCGACATCGAGCGGGCGCAGCGCGATGCCTTCCTCGACGATGCGCGCGCCCTCATTGATCATGGCAGCCATGTAGCGCCGCATGATTGTCTCTTCATCCAGCGCCACCGGTGTGATGCCCTTTTCGGAGCGCACCTGGCTGATGATCTCCAGAACCTCCGGATCGGGCTTGCCGACGCGGCTGCCGTCCTCGTAGATGTAGAAGCCGCGGCCGGTTTTCTGTCCATGCCGCCCGAGCTCTGCGAGCCGGTCCATATAGTCGGCCGCGTAGCGCCCCTCCCAGCCTTCCTCGCGTTTGCGTTTCCTGTTGGCGTAGCCGATGTCGAGGCCGGCGAGGTCGCCCATCTGGTTCGGCCCCATGGGATATCCGAAACTCAGCACTGCCTTGTCGATATCGTAGGGGCTGGTGCCGTCCTCGACCATATAGGCAGCCTGCGAGAGGTAACGCTCGAGGATGCGGTTGCCGATGAAGCCGTCGCAAACGCCGGCGCGTACACCGACCTTCTTGAGTTTCTTGGCCAGTGCAAAGCCGGTCGCCGCCACGTCCGGATCGGTTCTGTCGGCGACCACGATTTCAAGCAGACGCATGACATGGGCCGGCGAGAAGAAGTGCAGTCCGAGCACGTCCTGCGGACGGCCGGTCACCGAAGCAATTTCGTTGATATTCAGATAGGAGGTGTTGCTGGCAAGAACTGCACCATTCTTGGCATGCTGGTCGATCTGCTGGAAAAGGTCCTTTTTGACCTCCATATTCTCAAAGGCCGCCTCGATCACGATATCGGCGTCGGCGAGCGCGGAGATGTCGGAACTGACGCTGTAAAGATCATTGGCCAGACGATCACGGTGCGCCTGGTCGAACTTGCCCCGCCGCACGCCGTCATCGAGTATGCGCTCGACATTCTGCCGGCCGCACGCCGCGCTCTCCTCGTCCCGTTCGATCATCGTCACGGGCATGCCGGCAAACAGCATGGAAACGGTGATGCCCGATCCCATCGTGCCACCGCCAATGACAGCGGCCCGGTCCAGCGGCCGCGGCGTGCCGGTTTCAAGCTCCGGCACCTTGCCGACCTGCCGATCGGCGAAAAATACATGAATCAACGCTTCACGCTGCGGAGAAGCCATAAGCTCCATGAACAGCTCGCGCTCGCGCTTCAGTCCCTCTGCGAAAGGAAGTTCCGCCGAAGCGATTACCGCCTCGAGACACAGCTGCGGTGACAATTGCCCCTTGGCTTTCCTTTTAACGCCTGCACGCAACTCATCGAAGAGCGCCTGATTTCCGCGTGCGGCAAGCACCTTCTCTTCAAGCTCACGCGTGCGGCGCACGGGCATATTCTCGCTCAGCACGCGACGGGCAAAGGTCAATCCTGCCGTCAGCGGATCGTCGCCATCATCGACCGCATCGATGATGCCCAGTTTCAACGCTTCCGGCGCCGGCACATGCCGGCCGGACGTGATGATTTCAGCAGCCGTCTCGATGCCGGTCAGTCGCGGCAGGCGTTGCGTCCCGCCAGCGCCCGGTAAAAGGCCAAGAAGAACTTCCGGCAGCCCTACGCGGGCCGATTTGACGGCGACGCGATAGTGGCAGGAGAGGGCGGTTTCCAGCCCCCCGCCGAGCGCCGTGCCATGGATTGCGCAGACAACCGGTTTGTCGAGGTTCTCGATGGCGTCGATAACGTCTCCAAGCCCCGGGGCCTGCATTGGTTTGCCGAACTCCCGGATATCGGCTCCGGCGATGAATGTGCGGCCCTTGCCGACCAGGACCGCGACATTCGCGGAACCTTCGGCAAACTTGCTCGTGGCATCGGCCAGGCCCTGACGGACGGCATGGCTTGCCGCGTTGACGGGCGGATTGTCGATGGAGATGACGGCAATGTCGCCGGCTTCATCGGACACAACTTCATAGGAAACGGCTTCGGACATGACACTCACCGGGAAAACTCTCTGAGACGGGCTGTATTGGAATTGTGTAAAGTCATTTTCGACCGGCGCCTCTAACAGCGCCGGCCGGCATTTCGCGCAGGACTATTTCTGGCCTTTGACCTGCCAGTCACCGCCTTCGATTTTGGAGATGATGATCGCATCGCCGCCCTGATGATCGGTGGTGCTGTAGTCTGTTTTCACACCAGTGATGCGGTCGATATAGTCAAGGCCTTCCATGGCTTTCAGGAAGCTTTCCGCCGTCAGATCCGGCCCGGCGGCTTCAAGTGCCATGACCAGGTTTTCGGCTGCCGAACGGCCGAGTACCGCGCCAGTGCTGGGCGCTTCACCGAATTCGGCCGTGTAGTCCTCAACCCACTTTGCGACATAGGGATCGTCGAGCCGTGTGTTCAGGTCCGGCCATCCGGCGGCTGCATAAAAACCTTCCGTGATGCCGTTGGGAACCTTAGCGATTGCCGTGTGAAAGGCCGCTGCGGAACCGATGAAGTCGACGTCATCCCAGCCGATCTTCTTGGCCGTGCCGAGAACGGTGATCGTCTGACGCACGGTCAGCGCCGTGGCGATCGCGTCGCAGCCTTCATCCTTGAGCTTGGTCAGGGAGCCCACGAAATCCTGTTCATCGGGCTTGTGGGTCGTCTCGGCCTTGTATTCAAGTCCGAGCTCGGTTGCCCCGTCCTTGGTTCCTTCCTGGATTTCCTTGCCGAAGTCCGTCGGCAGGAACATGGCGCAGAACACCTTCCTGTCATTGTTCTCTTTCAGGTAGTTCACGCCGGCTTTCATCTGATCGTAATAGGATGAGAACCCGGCGAACTTGTATGGTGCCGGCGGCTCGAGCATCTGACGCGCCGATGTGAGCGGGCTTATATTGGCAATCCCTTTGCGCTCCAGCAGCGGGAAGCTGGCGATGTTCATCGGCGTGCCAAGCGAAAGCAGCATGACAAAGACTTCGTCCGAGTTGACCAGCTTGTTGATGTTCTGCATGGCCTTCGGCATCTGATAGGCGTGATCTTCCGCCACGAGTTTGAGCTGGCGGCCGTGCACGCCGCCGGCGGCATTCACCTCATCGAAATACTGCTTGGCCGCGCCGATCGCCGGCGCGCCGAACGCTGCGAACGGTCCGGAAAGGTCGTTGTTCGAGCCGATCAGGATTTCCGTGTCGGTGACTCCTTGCGTCTGGGCATTTGACTGCGGCAGGAAGGCCGCAGACATAGCCAGGGCAAAAGCCATTGTTTTCATGAGATTCTTCATTGTTTCCTCCTTGGAATGCAGATCTCTAATTTGGCTTAGGCATACATCTCGTCAATGAGCGCTTTGTGTTTATCCTCCACGAAGCTGCGCTTGAGCTTCATGGTGGCAGTCAATTCATCGTCTTCGGCGGTCAGCAAGACATCAATCAGGCGGAATGCCTTGATCTGTTCGACGCGGGCGAATTCATCGTTCACTTCGCTGACCACCCCGCCGATCAGTTCCTGCACTTCCGCAGTTGCGCAGAGCGATGCGAAGTCTCCGAAGGGCACACGTCTGTCCTGGGCGAATTTTTCGACATTCTCCTGGTCAATCATGATCAGGCAGGACAGGAACTTGCGCTTGTCTCCGATGATCACGGCATCGGAAATATAAGGAGAAAATTTCAGCTTGTTCTCGATCTCAGCCGGCGTGATGTTTTTCCCGCCAGCCGTGATGATGATGTCTTTCAGCCGGCCCGTGATGTTGACGTAACCCGAATTGTCAATGTGCCCGACATCGCCGGTTTTCAGCCAGCCGTCGTCGGTCATGGTTTCGCGCGTCTTGTCCGGCTTTTTCCAGTAACCCTCGAAGACGTTGCCGGCCTTGTACTGAATTTCCGCGCCTTCGCCGATCCGTACCTTGCCGCCCGGCACGACCTGTCCGACGGTACCGATCTTGTTCTTTCCGTACATGTTGAGCGAGATGATACCGGCGGTCTCACTCATGCCGTAGCCCTCGAACACGTCGATGCCGATTGACTTGTACCAGCGCAAAAGGTCCGGCGAGATCGGCGCAGCGCCGGTCGTGCCGCGCCGCAGCCGGTCCATGCCGATCATCCTGCGGATGTTCTTCAGCACAAGCGCGTCCAGGATCCGGTAGCGCAATTCAAGCAGTGCCGGAACAGGTTCATCGTCCTCAATCAGCGTGGCACGCGCCTGACCGGCCGAGGTTGCCAGCTTGAAGGCCCAGCGGCCGAACGGAGTCGCATCGCCGACCATGATCGAGATCCGCGAATAGATCTTCTCCCAGACCCTTGGCACCGCGGTGAATATGTGCGGGCTGACTTCCTGCACATTGTCAAAAACGGTCTCCGGGCTTTCCGCGAAATTCACCGTCGATCTGGCGGCGATCGGAGAAAGCACCGATATGAAGCGTTCGAGGATATGACAAAGTGGCAGGAAACAGACCTGCTCGTCGGTTTCGAAAGCCGGAAGCGTATACGCGCCTATGGACAGGGAAAACATGACATTGCTGTGCGATATCATGGCACCCTTCGGCTGACCGGTCGTGCCGGATGTGTAAACCAGGATGCAGATGTCCTCAGGCTTCGATTTGGCGATCTCCTGCTCGAACAATTCCGGATGCTTCTTGGCGTGGACACGGCCGAGATCGTACAACTCCTCAATGAACATCACCTGATCGTCGTGATAATCGTGCAGGCCTTCGCGGTCGAAGACGATGACCTTGTTCAGGCCCGGCATCTGATCCCGCACGGTCAGGTACTTGTCCAGTTGCTCATCGTTTTCGACAAACAGGAACCGGCTGTCTGAATCGTTGACGAGATAGGATAGCTGGCTCGAGGAATCGGTCGTGTAGATGCCTGAGGCGATGCCGCCCGCGCACTGTATTGCGAGATCGCAATAAACCCATTCCTTGTTGTCCTCGGAAAGGATCGAAACGACTTCGCCGCGCTCGAGACCTAAAGAGATCAATCCGTGTGCGATCAGTTTGGAATGCTCGAAAAAATCATTCCATGAGTAGGACAACCAGATTCCATAGTCTTTTTCCCGGTGGGAGGTGCGCTCACCGAGCTCTTTGCAGCGTTGATGAAACAACTTCGGCAGTGTGTCGCAGCCGTCCAGGAAATAAGGACCCTTTTCCAGATCCGTATTGACGCTCACGCCATTGATCTTCGATTGCGGCGGAATGGACTCCATGTTGCCCATATGTATCTCCCTTCGGCCTATCGCCAGGTCTTGCGCTGTTTCCAGCGTCTTTGTCCGCGCTGCGATTCCTGCTGCGCACCCAGGTAAAACTCCTGAATGTCTTTCGATTGTTGCAGTTTTTTGGCCTCGCCGCTCATCACAATACGCCCAAGTTCAAGAACATAGCCATAGTGGGCCACTTCAAGCGCGACCTTGGCGTTCTGTTCCACCAGCATCATCGTTACATTCTGCTCCTCGTTGAGGCGGCGGATGATGGTGAAGATCTCACCGACCAGCAATGGGCTGAGACCAAGGCTTGGTTCATCGAGCAACATGATGCGCGGTTTGGTCATCAGGCCGCGCCCGATGGCAAGCATCTGCTGCTGGCCGCCGGACAAGGTACCGGCCTCTTGCGTGCGTCGCTCCTTCAGGATCGGAAAGTAATCGTAGACGAGCTCCATATCCGCAGCGATCTGCGCATGATCGGAGCGCGTATAGGCACCCATCTTGAGGTTTTCTTCCACCGTCAGGATCGGAAAGATCTCCCGACCCTCGGGAACATGAACGACACCCCTGTTGACGACCGCGTCCGGTGCCGAACCCTGGATCTCCGAACCCTGCAGCCTGACCGTGCCTTTTTCCGGGTCCATAACGCCCGAAATGGTTTTCAGCAAAGTCGTCTTGCCGGCGCCATTGGCGCCGAGGACAGTAACGATCTGGCCTTCCTTGACCTCGAGGCTGACGCCGCGGATCGCCATGATCGGACCGTAGAAACTCTCCAGATTATCGACCTTGAGGAGAGGGGCATTTGTGTCCTGCTTCATGCCGCTTCTCCATCATCCGTCATGCCGTCCGAACCCAGATAAGCCTCGATGACGGCGGGATCGTTCTGCACCTCCTGCGGCGATCCGATGGCCAGCATGCGCCCGTCCGCGAGTGCCATGACACGGTCGGAAACCGCTCCCACGAGATGCATGTCATGTTCGACCATCAGCACCGTGATACCCATGACCTTCTTGATGTCCTCGATCCAGAAAGCCACGTCCTGGGTTTCTTCCACGGACAGACCGGATGCCGGTTCATCCAGAAGCAGCAGCTTCGGCTTTATTGCCAATGCACGCCCCATCTCGACGACCTTGCGCACGCCATAGGGGAGGCCGGCGATGAACTTTTCGCGATAGGGCTGCAGATCGAGAAAATCGATGACGTGTTCGACGGCTTCCCGATGCGCGCGTTCCTCGCTGCGCACGAACGGCGTAAAGACCATGTCCGCCACGAAATTGGAGCGCCTGTGGGTGTGCCGGCCGACCAGCAGGTTCTGCAGAACCGAAGCCTGCTCGAACAGTTCGATATTCTGGAAGGTGCGGGCTATGCCCATGGAGGGTATCTCGTGCGCTTCCTTTTCCAGAATGCTCTTGCCTTCAAATAAAATGTCGCCCTCGGCTGGTGTATAAAAGCGCGAGATCATGTTGAAGATCGTGGATTTTCCGGCGCCGTTCGGCCCTACCAGCGCGAAGACTTCGCCTTCCTCCACGTTGAATGAAACGTCGTTGACGGCTACCAGCCCGCCGAAGCGGAGCGTAACGTTGGAAAGCTCTAGCAAACTCATCGCGTGCGCTCCGTCTTGAGGTAGCTCTTCTGCCGACGGAACATGTCCTTGCGGTAGAACGGGAAGAGTTCGAAATAGGTCCTGATCTTGAGCCACCGGCCATAAAGACCCATTGGCTCGAACAAAATGAACCCGATCAAAATGGCGCCGAAAATACCGCTTTCAAGGCCTGGGATCGTGATCGAACCGGAGCCTGTAAGGGAGCCGACCGCATCGCGGGTCAGCGAAATCATCAAGGGCAGCATGACAAACACGATGGAGCCGAAAAATGCGCCGTGAATTGTTCCAAGCCCGCCGACCACAATGATCAGCAGCAATGTGATCGATATGATCAGATTGAAGGTCTCGTTGGTGAAGACGGTGGCGAAATGGCCCATCAGCGCGCCGCCGAGGCCGGTGATGGTGCAGGAAATCGCAAAGGCTACCATCTTGGTCCGCGCGACATTGACGCCCATGGCCTTCGCCGAGACCTCGGAGTCGCGCACGGCGGCAAAGGCGCGGCCGGTCGGTGAGCGAAGAATGTTGCGGTAGGCATAGATCACGATGAACGTTATCGCCAGCACAAGCCAGTAGAGCTCGACCGGATTGCCGTAACGGTTGAATGTGTAACCGAAAATCTCGATGTCGGGCGCGAATATTCCGGCGATGCCGCCGGTGATCGGCTCCAGGATGATGATGATGTCTTCGGTCAGCACCGATATCGCGAGCGTGGCGATGGCGAGATAGATGCCGTGCAGGCGGGTTGTGGGCAAAGCCACAAGGGCCCCCGCAACCCCCGCCGTCAGTCCTGCGAGCGGAAAAGACAGCAGGAACGGCATGTTGAAATTGAGCTGATAGATGACATTCGAATAAGCGCCGACAGCCATGAACGCGGCATGGCCGAGACTGGCCTGGCCCGTCTGGCCGACAAGCAGCATCAGCCCCATGCCGCAGATGGCCCAGATCAGAACCAGCGTTGCTTCACCGATCAGAAAGTCGCTGACCAAAAACGGCAGCAGGATCGCGAAGGCGAAAAGCAGCAGATACCAGAATGCCTGGGCATTGTGCTTGAACAGCCGGATATCTGCGTCGTAGGAGGTTTTGAAGACTATTCGCATGGCGACCCCCTAGACCTTCTTCGTCTGAATCTGCGACAGGATGCCATGCGGCCGCACAATCAGCATGATTATGAGAATGAGATAGGGGAAGATCTGCGAATAGCCTGCCGGCATGTAGCGCGCCGCAAATGGCTCGACCAGCCCGACGATCAGGCCGCCCAGCAAAGCACCCGGCAGGCTGCCGAAGCCGCCGATGACAGCGGCTGCAAAGGCCTTGATCCCCAGCAGTCCGGCAGTCGGATCGATGGAGCCCTTGGATGCGAACAGGATGCCGGCGATCGTCGCCACGATCCCGGACAGTGCCCAGATCATTGAATGGATCCGCTTGACCGGGATACCCATGTAGTACGCGGCAAGCTGGTTCTGAGAGGACGCCTGCATGGCAACGCCGAGCTTGGTGCGTGCGAAGAAGAAGTACAGCAATATGGTGAGCAGAACCGTGACGATGATAACCCATATCTCGTCCATGCCGAGCGCGAGGCCACCGAACCGCAATTCGACACCGGCGATGGGCGATTCCAGCGATTGCGGCTCGTGTCCCCAGATCGCGCCGGCGACAAATCGGATCACGAAACCCAGCGCGATCGTCAAAATGACGACAGCGACCTGAGACTGCCCGAACATGCGGCGCAGGACGACAAGATCCAGCAGATAGCCAAGAACGCCCATGATGGCGATCGCCATCGCACAGGATAGCCAGAACGGCAGTCCCATATAGTCGGCATTGGTGAAACCGAGCGTGATGAACGCGCCCAGCATCATGAAGTCGCCCTGTGCGAAGTTAACGGACTCGGTTGCCTTGTAGATCAGCACGAAACCGAGAGCGATGAGGCCGTAAACACATCCGTTGGCCAGACCGCTGACAATCAATTGCAATATGTCCACTCAATGGCCCTCCCGAAGCCTGAGTTTGTGCTTTTGTTTCGGCTTCGCCGAAATTGGCGTTCCGTTTTATCCTCCTCTACGGAACCAGCATGACCTTTCCATTGGCGTTCCGCAATGCGTCGGCAAGGTCCGACATCGCGTCTTTCAACCGGATCGTCGCGCCCACTTCGGTCTGCCATTTCCCCGATACAAACCGTTCCTGGACCTCCCCGATGATTCGAATTTGCTCCTCAGGCGGCGTGCTCATGAACCAGCGCGTCAGCCAGAAGCCTTCGATGCGCTTTTCCATGAAGACGAACTGGCCCATTTCCTTGAAGGCCGGCGGCTGCGGGTCGAGCTTTCCGTAGACAACCCACCGGGCGCGGTTCGGCATCGCTGCAAATATATCCGCCGAGACCTGATTGGCGACGGCGTCGAGCAGGACCCGCGGCTTCTCCTGCTTCATGACGGCCCGGATGGAGTCCTGGAAATCGTCTGAAGTGCTGCAAAGGACATGCCGGGCACCGAGTTCTTCCAGATGCGCCGCCTGTTCCGGCCTGCGCACGATTGCGATCGGCGCGATGTTTTCGTCTCTTCCGAGCGCCGTCATCAGCTTGCAGAGCTGGCTGTTGGCCGCAGTCATGATGAAACTGGACGTTTCCGACTTGCGTACAATATCGAACATAGCCATGGCCGTCAGCGGATTGACCACATGGCCGGCGGCATCCTCGTTTCGCATATCCTCACGAACCGGAATGCACACATTCGCCGCGGTAATCGCATAATCCGCCCACGCGCCCGAACCGGCTGGATCGACCGTGAAAGCGACGCGCTTTCCGACAAGCGATTGGGCATAGGCTCCGTTTGCGGCGACAACCTCTCCGACGCCTTCGAAGCCGGCGGCCGCACCCTTGACGCGGGGATGCCCGTATTCGCCCTTGATGTAATGCAGATCGGACGGGTTGATCGAAGCCATCAGCATCTTGATCAGCACCTGGCCGTCAGAAAGATCCTGAAGCGGAATGGTCGCCGCATCCAGATAAAGATCAAGGCTTTCGATGGACGGCCCTTCGGCCTTGCCGGAATAGCCGTCATGTTTCTGGACGAGTGCGAATGTTTCGGACGGTACGCTCAAGGTCATGCTCCTTCCGGGACGAGGACGAGTTTACCGGTGGCGCCGCGTGCGAGCACGCGCTCAAGCACGGCAGGTGCGTCAGCCAAGGGGTACCGGCCTTCGATCAACGGTTTGACCTTGCCCTCGAGATACCAGCCGACCAGTTCTTTCATGTTGTCCGCGTAAACCTCGGGCTCGTGCTGTGTGAACGAACCCCAGAACACGCCGACCAGGGAATACTCCTTGACCAGTGTCAGGTTGACGGGCAGTTCGGGAATGCGTCCGGATGCAAATCCGACCACCAGCAGGCGGCCTTTGCGCGCCATCGCGCGGCATGCGGCATCGAAGGCATCGCCGCCTACGGGATCGAACAACACGTCGACGCCTTTGCCACCGGACAGCTTCTTCAGCTCATCCTTCAGATTATCGTAGCCGGTGACTTCGTCGGCTCCGTTTTGACGCACGATCGCCTGTTTCTCCGGTGAAGAGGCAACTGCTATCACCTTTGCGCCCATCGCCTTGGCGATCTGGATGGCGGCAATACCGGTCGAACCGGCAGCGCCGAGAACGGCGACCGTCTCTCCGGGCTGGAGTTGGGCTCTCTGTTTCAACGCATGGTGCGACGTGCCATAAGCGCAAAGCAGGGCGCAAGCATCCGCCGTGTCGATCGCGTCGGGCAGGGGGAACACGGCCGCCTGCGGCACGGCTGCAAGTTCCGCATAGCCGCCAAGCTGTCCCAGCGCCGCAACCCGGTCGCCGGGTTTGAATTTTTCGACCGCATTTCCGACAGCTTCGATAGTGCCGGCAACTTCCATGCCCGGCACGAAAGGGGTCGGTGGTTTCACCTGGTAAAGACCCTGCGCCAGAAGCCCGTCCGGATAGTTGACTCCAATGGCCTCGGGGCGGATGAGGACGGTGTGGTCCTTGACACGCGGATCGTCGATCTCCCGGTAGACCAGCTTGTCGAGTGGGCCGAACTCCTCGCAGACGATGGCCTTCATGGTCACACGCGCTCCTGGGTGTATTTCTTCAGCTCGGTACGAGCGACCTGCATGCGGTGGACGGCATCCGGTCCGTCGGCGAGCCGCAAGGTGCGCAACGCCGTCCATGACCGGGCGAGGGGCGTGTCCTGCGAAACGCCTTGACCGCCAAACATCTGCACGGCTTCATCGGTCACCTTCAGCGCCACCTGCGGCGCCACCACCTTGATCTGGCTGATCCACGGGGCAGCGGCACGGGCATCGCCCTTGTCCATCATCCAGGCCGCCTTCAGGCACAGAAGGCGGGCCATTTCAATTTCCATCCGGCATTCGGCAATGATGTCGTAATTGGCGCCGAGTTTCGCCAGCGGTTTTCCGAATGCTTCGCGGCGCAGAGATCGCTGGCACATCAGTTCGAGTGCGCGTTCGGCCTGTCCGATTGCCCGCATGCAGTGGTGGATCCGACCCGGCCCAAGGCGACCTTGGGCGATTTCGAAACCGCGGCCCTCTCCGAGGATCATGTTTTCAACGGGCACACGCACATCGGTGAACCGGATGTGCAGGTGACCGTGCGGTGCATCATCATGACCGTAAACCTGCATGGCCCGCAATTTCTCAATGCCCGCGGTTTCGGCCGGAACCAGGATCATGGAGTGGCGCTGGTGGCGCGGTGCATCGTCGCCGCCGGTTTTGACCATGACGATATAGATCATGCAGCGTGGGTCGCCGGCGCCGGAGGACCACCACTTCTCGCCGTTAAGAACATAGTGATCGCCGTCGCGTTCGCAGCGCATGGCGATATTGGTTGCATCCGAGGAGGCGACATCGGGCTCGGTCATCAGATAGGCGGAGCGGATCTCGCCGGCGAGCAGGGGCGTCAGCCACTGTTGCTTGTGTTCCTCGCTGCCGTAGCGTTCGAGCACTTCCATGTTGCCCGTGTCAGGTGCCGAGCAGTTGAACACTTCCGCGCCGATGCTCGCCTTGCCCATTTCCTCGGCCAGATAAGCGTATTCGACCGTGGTGAGGCCAAAGCCGCGATCTGAGGCGGTCAGCCAGAAGTTCCAAAGGCCGCGTTCCCTGGCTTTTGCCTTGAGACCTTCGAGAATCTCCGTTTGCCTTTCGGTGTGGGACCATCGGTCGCCCACATCCACCTCTGCCAGATACTCTTCCTCGACCGGAATGATGTCTTCCCGCATCATTGCGCGGACATCTTCGAGAAGCGGCGCAAGCTTGTCGGTAATCCCCAGATTCATCTCAGACATCGGCGATCAACTCCTCTTTCATCCCGAGGCCGCGCAACGCAAAAACGGTGCACTGGCTCGCGATATGTTCGATTGTGGATGCGTCCTGACCTTCGCGCTCACGATACCAAAAAAGCGGCGAATTCAGGCACATGAACATAAGTTGCAGAGCAATGCTTGAACTTTCGAACTCTGCAATACCCTCCCGTTTGGCCGCTTCAAGCACGGTACGGAAAATCTCTGCATAGTTGTCGCGCATGGCCTGCAGTTCAATAAGCACTTCACGCTGTTCAGGCGTGGTCGCACCCCGTTGAAGCAGTTCGACCCCTTCCCAGACGCAACGCTGGAAATGCTGTGTGCGTATCATCGCGACGCAGTGCGTTTTCGTCATGTCCCGGAGCTTTTCCAGAGTCGAACGAGGGGACTCGGCGATCGGCGTCACAACGTCGAAATTCATCTGCATTCCGTGTCGAAAGACGTCAAAGAACAGATCAGCCTTCGAACGGTAGTGATGATAGATCCGACCCTTGGTGGCGCCCAGACTGCGGGCGACGTCATCTATGCTGGTCGCCGAATAACCGCGCTCCATAAAACAATGGGCAGCAGCATTGAGAATGTCCTCATGGACGGGACGAATGGGACTTGCTGTCGCCGAAGCAGACATGTTCCGGTATTTCCTCCTCGATGTGACCCGGTTTGTTGTCTCCGCAAGTTGTCGGAGATTGATTGTCGATCACGGAGTAAAGAGGTACATACTACCGGGTATGTTGTCAACGTTCGAGCAACCGGTTGTCACCGGCAATCGCGTTTACGACCTAAATTTCAAGGACATGCCGGAACCAGGAAACCGTTTCCTTCAAGCCGTCTTCCAGCTGCACTTTCGGTTTCCAGTCAAGTTCCGTCGAGGCGATCGTGATGTCGGGACAACGTTGGACGGGATCATCCTGGGGCAATGGCTTGAATTCCAGCGCTGAACGACTGTCCACGATGCGCAGCACTTCTTCGGCTAGCTCCAGCATCGAAAATTCGCTCGGATTTCCGAAATTTACGGGCCCGGTCAACCCGTCCGGAGCGTCCATGAACCCGATCATGCCTTCAATGAGGTCATCAACATAGCAGAAGCTGCGCGTTTGCTTGCCGTCTCCATAGATGGTGATGGGCTTTCCCTGAAGCGCTTGAACGATGAAGTTGCTGATGACACGGCCGTCATTGGGGTGCATGCGCGGACCGTAGGTATTGAATATCCGCATGACTTTGATGTGCACATCGTTTTGCCTGTGATAGTCGAAGAAAAGTGTCTCGGCGCACCGCTTTCCTTCATCGTAACAACTGCGCGGACCAATCGGGTTGACGCGACCCCAATAGTCTTCGCTTTGCGGATGAACATGCGGGTCGCCATAGACCTCTGACGTCGACGCCTGCAGGATGCGCACGCCCAGACGCTTGGCCAGACCCAGCATGTTGATGGCACCCAGTACGCTGGTCTTGGTGGTTTGCACGGGGTCGAATTGATAATGCACAGGGGAGGCGGGGCAGGCCAGGTTGTATATCCGGTCGACTTCGACATGCAGCGGTTGGATTACGTCGTGGCGCAGCAACTCGAAATCGGTACGCCCCAGCAGGTGCTTGATATTGCTGCGCTGACCGGTAAAGAAATTGTCGACGCAAAGCACGCTGTATCCGCGCTTGAGCAGCGCATCGCACAAGTTGGAACCAAGGAAACCGGATCCGCCCGTGACAAGAGTCTCCCGCATTGAATCTCCCATTCTGCCCGCCCGCCGACGGGCGCGAGTTGTGATCAGCGAATGCCAATCATTCGCCTTGAGCTTTAGTTTATGAGGGCAGATGTCACAACCTGATTTTACAGCTCATGGAGTTGACGGCGATTGGCGTGGATTATCATCTGGCGCTAACCTACTGCCAGGACGCAAAGAACAGCCGGGAACTCACCAGTGGGTCTAAGAAAACGCACCCGACGCCTGACGCGACACACCGGCGCCAGCCTGCGATATTGGCGTTATCGGCTTGGAGGCGGGCGACCGGATGAAACCAATTGCCAATTTGTCGGCAGCCATGGCCTGAAGAAGATCTGTGACTATTGGCATCCGCGAGAAAAACCCCCGTCAGCCGAACAGTTGGAAAAACTGATTCAGAACGGCGGCTCGCCGCCGAAAATACACTTGCGGGCAAATCACCTGCACACCTTCGCGGACCGTATCCGGGAACGGTTTGACAGTGAGTACATTCTGGTCACCGGTTGTACCGACGGAGAAATCAGCACCACCGATATTGAGATGAATTTGCTGATGGAACTACTGGAAGATACAAAGCTGCTGGCTTGGTTCGGCCAGAATTGCAACATCGATCACCCGAAATTACACAGACTCCCGATCGGGCTGGACTACCACACGCTCTCAAGTGGTCCCAGGTTCAGGCCGTGGGGCTATTTCGCCTCGCCAGTTGCTCAGGAAAGGTCGTTGAATGAGACAAGGCGGGGAGCGCCGCCGCTCAGGGAGAAATCGGTACGCGCCTATTGTAACTGGCATCACATACTAAGCCGGGGTGATCGTCTACGGTGCATCAACAGTGTCGCCTATGACACAATCCATCTCGAGCAACTCAATATCGAGCGCATTCTGACCTGGCGAAACAATACGAAACATCTTTTCACGATCAGCCCGTTCGGCGAAGGGTTGGATTGTCACCGCACCTGGGAAGCAATTTTACTTGGTTCCGTGCCCATTGTGCCGAGATCGGGCATTTCACCGCTTTTTGCGAAATTGCCGGTCTGTATTGTCGATGACTGGTCGGAAGTCACACCCGGCTATCTCGAACAGAAACGCGAATGGGTTCTTGAGACGGAGTTTGATTTTGCGCCGCTTTATCTTGACTGGTGGCGAAAGCGGTTGGTGGGCGCATCCGGCCTGCCGGAGCGGCTCCAGACATTCCAGTCATTCGTGGATACGGCGCACACGCCACTTGGCAATTCCACGCATCAAACAGTGCGCGTTGCATAAATACCAGGAAAATCGGTTATGTACGAAGCCATAAAAAACAAACGTGTCATCGTCACCCACGCTGATCGCTATATGGGGCCTGCATGCGTAGACAGTTTTACAAGCGCGGGGGCACACGTGATCGCCCATGGTGCCGATCTCTCTTCCGAGCACGCATGTGCGGAATTGGTCGAAAGCGCCGGTGCGATTGATGTTCTCATCGTCAATCTGGCCGCTCCCAACCATTACGGAACCCTTGTGACCGAAATGGGCGAAGCAGACTGGCAGGAGATGTTCGACCTGCTTGTTCATCCGATGCATCGCCTGGTCAGGCTGACGCTGCCCCAGATGATCGACAGGAAATCCGGCAAGATCATTGTTTTCGGCAGCGCCGTGCCGTTGCGGCCGATGGGGCGTCTGTGCGCCTACAGTGCGGCACGCGGCGCCCAGATTTCCTATGTGAAGTCGGTCGGCGCGGAGGTTGCGCGCCACAATGTGCAGGTGAATCTGATCGCCCAGAACTGGGTCGAGAATCCCGCCTACTACCCGCCCGAACTCCAGGAAAATCCGAAATTCCAGAAAAATCTGAAGGAACAGGTGCCGCTCGGCCGCCTTGCCAAGCCTGAAGAAGACACGGCGCTGGCTTTGTTCCTGGCCAGCGACCAGAGCGATTTCTTCGTCGGGCAGGCGATCCCGTTCTCAGGCGGCTGGGCGAGTTAGTCCACAGCGGCAACTTCGGCCGGTGCGGGCTTGGCACGATCGCGACCGATACTGAGATAGGTGAAACCGTGGCGCGTCGGTTCCTTGCGCCGGTGGATGTTTCGCAGGTCGATCATCAGGGGCACCGCCATGGCTTCCCGCAGCCTGTCGAGCTCAAGCGCGCGCAGCACGTTCCATTCCGTCATGATGACGACCGCATGGGCGCCAATCGCTGCCTCATAAGGATCGCTCGCCCAGATAACATCAGGGTAGAGTTCTGCCGCCGATTCCATCGCCTTTGGATCAAAGGCGCGAACTTTGACTCCGTTCTCTATAAGCAGTTCAACGACCGGCAGGGCCGGGGACTCCCGAATGTCGTCGGTGTCGGGCTTGAAGGATATACCGAGAACGG
This sequence comes from Allohoeflea poritis, assembly GCF_027889715.1. Taxonomy (GTDB): domain Bacteria; phylum Pseudomonadota; class Alphaproteobacteria; order Rhizobiales; family Rhizobiaceae; genus Hoeflea_A; species Hoeflea_A poritis. Next base: position 104,667 of record NZ_JAPJZH010000001.1, on the reverse strand, counting down.
CAACGGTCTTGCCGGCCGGGTCGCCGATCGTTTCCAGCACCCTTCGCGCCATGTTATCTTTTCGTGTTTCATTGGCGCGGATTGTGGTTTCAACAAGTTCCTGCGGAGCACCGACCTTTCGCGCAAAAGCAGCCAGCGCGCGCGTATCCTTGGGAAAGCAGGAGCCGCCGAAACCGGGCCCCGCGCGCAGGAATTTGTCGCCGATGCGGTCGTCGAGGCCGATGATCTCCGAAACCTCTATGATGTTGCTGCCATCGACTTTTTCGCACAGGTCGGCAATCCCGTTGATAAAGCTGACCTTCATGGCGAGAAATGCGTTGGAGGCATATTTGCTCATTTCCGCGCCGGACAGGGACGCTATGGAGATCGGTGTGTCCTGCAATTTCAAAGGCCGGTATAGCGCTTCAGCGACTTCGCGCCCGCGTTCGTCATGAATACCCAGCACCACGCGGTCCGGACGCATGAAATCCTGTATCGCCGAACCTTCCCGGAGGAATTCCGGATTGCTGACGACTGAGAAATCGAGATCGGGGCGCAGTTTCTCGATACGCTCCTTCACGGTTTGACATGTGCCCGGAACCACCGTGCATTTCACGATGACAACCGTGCCATCGCTCAGGTGGGGGGCGATATCATCCACAGCCGAAAAGACATAGGTGAGGTCGATCTCATCTCCGCTCGCCGCCGAAGGCGTGCCGACTGCCAGGAAAACGACGTTGGATTCAGGCACGCATTGCGCGACATCGCCATGAAAATGCAGCCGTCCCGCTTCCGAGTTTGAGCGAATCATCTGCTCAAGGCCGGGCTCATAGATCGGGCTTACATTGTTTTTCAGGAGTGCGATTTTCTCTGGGACATTGTCGACACATGTGACGTCGAAACCAAATTCCGACAGACATACACCAGTCACGAGTCCCACGTAACCGGTTCCGATTATCGTTATGATCAAAGCAGCCTCACTGGTCTATTTCTGGATTGTCCGGCCCGCTCCGCCGATAGACAATTTGCGGCATTTCCATTGTGGTTTTAGGGCTGTATATACAATTCGCGGAATAATTCCATACCACATCGATTTCCACCGATCACTCGCCAGGAAGAGAACCAGCGCCCATGACCAGCCAGACGACAGCTCCGATTCTGGTGACCGGGGCAGCGGGATTTATTGGTTCTTACGTCGCCCGCATATTACTGGATCAGGGCCATCAGGTTGTCGGTATAGACAACATGAACGCCTATTACGATGTCGACCTGAAAAAGGCACGTCTGGATGGGTTAACCGGCCGCAACGGTTTTGTTTTTCACCGAGTGGATATCGCCGACAGGCATGCAATGTCCGAGATTTTCAAGGATGTCGGCCCGTCTCATGTCGCCCATCTGGCTGCGCAGCCCGGAGTGCGCTATTCGCTGGAAAATCCGCATGCATACATTGAAAGCAATGTCTCCGGTTTCATGAACATACTGGAAGGCTGCCGCGCCTGCGGGGTGGAACACCTGGCCTATGCGAGTTCAAGTTCGGTTTACGGCAACAGCCGGGATGTGCCCTACAGCACCGATCAGAACGTCGATCATCCCATAAGCCTTTACGCTGCCACCAAAAAATCCAATGAATTGATGGCCCATGTCTACAGCCATCTGTGGAACATCCCGACGACAGGCCTGCGCTTTTTCACGGTTTACGGCCCCTGGGGGCGGCCCGATATGGCCGTCTATCTTTTTACCCGCGCCATACGCAGCGGCAAACCGATCAAGATTTTCAACAATGGCAATCTGCGCCGTGATTTCACCTATGTCGATGACATCGCGAATGGCGTGGTCAAGGTGCTGTTGTCACCGCCGCAGGCCGATGATGCGACACCCGACAAACAGCAACCCGGAGTCGCGCCGATGTACCGTCTCTACAACATCGGCAACAGCGAGCCCGTCAACCTGATGGAGATGATTGGCACACTGGAGAAGGTGGCCGGTCAAAAGGCGGTCAAGGAGTTCCTCCCGATGCAGCCGGGTGATGTGTACGAGACCTTTGCCGATACCTCTGCGCTTGAACGCGACTTTGATTTCAAGGTCTATACCCCCCTTGAAGAGGGGCTTGCCGCCTTTGTCGACTGGTATGACGGATATCACAGCGCAAATTCGTAATCCGGAACTGTCCGCATTGCCGGACCTTTATTTCATCCGGCACGGCCAGACCGACTGGAATCGGCTCGGCCGGTTTCAGGGAGCAAGCGATATCCCGCTCAACGAGACCGGATACGAACAGGCGCGCATAGTGGCGATGAAGCTCAACGGTTATCTGGCGGAAAACAAGATTACGCCTGATACGCTTTCAATTTTGTCCTCTCCGTTGCTGCGTGCCCGACAGACCACCACCGAACTATGCAGACATCTGAAACTGGACGTGCAGCGGGCCCGCTACCTGTCTGAATTGAGCGAGGTGTCCTATGGCGCCTGGGAAGGCATGACGACCCTCGAGGTCAAGGAGCGATTTCCCGCAGAGCGCAAATCGCGCAAATCCGACCGCTGGAATTTTCGCCCCCAGGGCGGCGACAGCCACGCGTCGCGGATACCCGAATTGAAGGCGTTCCTGTCCGAGATGAAATCTCCGACAATCATGATCACTCACACAGGTGTCATAAGAGTCTGCCTATATCTTCTTGGAAGTCTCGACCGCGAAACCGCGCTTTCCGAACCGATTTCACAAGATAAGTTATATGTCTTTTCAAAAGGATCATTGGCACGGGTGTAAAAATGCTGCAAATATGACCACAACATGGGTGGACAACGGAACAAAAACATATCCTGCCGCCGGCCGACAGGGGAACAATATCTGAATGAATAAGGGTGCTTCCGATCTGCTGCGCGTTGAAGACCTGCGGGTAGCAATCGGTTCCAGAGAAAACCGGGTTGATGTTGTAAAGGGCGTCAGTTTCCGCATACCGAAGGGCAAGACAGTCGCACTGGTCGGCGAGTCTGGCTCCGGCAAATCCATTATTGCGCAGACAATTATGGGGATCCTTCCCGATGTCGCTGAGGTGACGGGGGGATCCATAAATTTCTACGATCCGCTCAACGGCGACCAGCCTGTCGATATCGTAAAGCTTTCGAGGGACGGAAAACAGATGCGCCAGCTTCGGGGAGGGCGCATCTCAATCATCTTTCAGGAGCCCATGACGTCGCTGTCCCCCGTCCATACCGTGGGCAACCAGATCGACGAAGCGCTCCTGCTGCACCGGGACGTCAGCAAAAAGGAATGCCGCGATCTGACCGAGCAGATGCTCGCTCTTGTCGGATTTCCTAATCCGTCGCGCGCCTATGACATGTACTCGATGGAATTGTCCGGCGGGCTGCGTCAACGGGCCATGATCGCGATGGCCCTGGTCTGCAATCCGGCCTTGCTGATTGCCGATGAGCCGACAACAGCGCTGGACGTGACCGTTCAGGCGCAGGTTCTGGCCGTGCTCAAGGATGTTCAGAAGAAGCTCGGAATGTCGCTGCTTCTGATCACCCACGATCTGGGCGTCGTCGCGAACATGGCCGATGAAATCCTCGTGCTGTACCACGGCAAATTAATGGAAGCTGGAACCCTTGAGGACATATTCCATTATCCCGAGCATCCTTATCTGAAAGCGCTTCTGGCGGCGGTGCCTCGCCTCGAAATGCAACCGGGCGAAAAACTCGTCGCGCTGCGCGAGGTAACCCAGCCGCTTCCCGAGTCTTTCAAGGAACGGGCGGCCAAACGCAAACATGCGCCGGAAGACATAATCCTGCGGGTCAGCAACCTGTCGAAGAGCTTTGAATCGAAGAAAGGCAGTCGTCTCGTCAGTTCCGAGGCGGACCGGGTCATCGCGGTCGACAATGTCAGTTTTTCCGTACGCTTCGGCGAGTGTTTCGGTCTGGTCGGCGAAAGTGGCTGCGGCAAGACATCGCTCAGCAAGATGGTCATGCGCGCGATAACGCCGTCCGGCGGTTCTATCCATTTCAATGAGGGAACCAGGGACATTGATCTGGCGTCCTTGAGCCACAGGGAACTTTTCGACATTCGCAAGCGGATCCAGATGGTGTTTCAAGATCCGTTTTCGTCGTTGAGCCCGCGCTCAACGGTCTTGAATATCCTGTCGGAGCCGATGGAGATCCATGGACAGGGAAACCGGCAGTGGCGCATGGAGCGGGCGCGGGAGCTGATGAACATGGTCGGCCTTTCGCCGACCTTCCTGAACCGCTATCCCCATAGTTTCTCAGGCGGACAGCGGCAGCGCATCGGTATTGCACGGGCGTTGGCCCTCGATCCCGACTTGCTGATCTGCGATGAACCGGTATCCGCGCTCGACGTTTCCGTTCAGGCCCAGATTCTCAATTTGCTGATACGGCTTCAGAAAGAGCTGAACCTGACGTCCATTTTCATTTCTCACAACCTTGCGGTTGTGAATTACGTGGCTGATCGCGTTGCAGTAATGCGCCGCGGCCGCATTGTGGAAGTCGCGCCCGGACATGTGTTGTTCCGGGACCCGATACACCCCTATACTCGCAACCTCTTGCAGTCCATTCCGACAACGGATTTAGCCTGCCCGCTGGCGCTGGGAAATACAGACATTCTGTCAAGCAGCGCTCAGGAAAACTGGGATGAACAGTTCATACCCGAGGGTCCAGGTGCCGAGATGGAAATGATGGAAGTCGGCAAGGAACATTACGTTCTTGTGCGGCCGAACTGCGATACAACAAGGCTGGTGGCATGATGTTCAGGAATTTTACGTTGACGGCGGCACTGATCGCCCTTCTGCAAGTGACGGTTTTGACGGCGGTTCAGGCGGACACGGCACTGAAGGAACCGCCGGTTCTTGAACCCCAGGTAAAGTCCGGGGAACTTCCGCCGATGAAAGAGCGGCTTCCCGAAAATCCCCTGGTTGTCGATTTTGATTCCAGCGGCAAGACGATCGGCCAGTATTGTTGTTCACTTGAAATGCTGATGGGCAAGGCCAAGGACATCCGCATGATGACCGTCTACGGTTATGCGCGGCTGATCGGCTTTACCGACAAATACGAACTCAAGCCGGACATTCTGGAGGGTTTCGAAGTCGAGGAAGGGCGCATCTTCACACTGAAGATCCGCAAGGGTCACAAATGGTCCGACGGTCACCCGTTCACCTCCGAGGATTTCCGTTACTACTGGGAAGACGTGGCAAACAATGAAGAGCTCTCACGCTCCGGGCTTCCGCAGGTCCTCTTGTCCAACGGCAAGCCTCCGGTGTTTGAGGTCATCGACGAATACACGGTACGTTACACCTGGGAAGATCCCAATCCGGCATTCCCGCTCGGGCTGGCCTATCCGCTGGCGACATATATTTACAAGCCTGCGCATTTCATGAAGCAGTATCACGTCAACTACAATGACCGGGCCGAACTTGAGAAACAGGCAGAAGACGGCGGCTTCCGCAACTGGGGGGCCATGCATACAGCACTCGGTCGCCAGTATCGTCCTGAAAATCCAGACATGCCGACACTCCAGCCCTGGCACAATACGACCGAGGGACCGTCGAAACGGGTCGTCTTCAAGCGCAATCCGTTTTACCACCGCGTCGATCCGAACGGACAGCAACTGCCTTACATCGACGAGGTGGTGCTGCTGCACGGGTCAACCGACATCGTTCCGGCGAAAACCGGCGCCGGGGAGAGCGATCTTCAGGCGCGGTATCTGCGTTTCGACAATTTCACCTTTTTGAAGGAAGGTGAAGAAAAACAGGGCTATCGGGTCTTGCCATGGCGCGCCGGCATCGCCTCGCAGATCTCGATCTATCCGAACCTGAACTTCAAGGACCCAGTATGGCGCGACTTGTTCCAGAACCGGGAATTCCGCCGGGCAATCTCCATCGGCATCAACCGCGCCGAATTGAATGAACAGCTTTATTTCGGGTTGGCAAAGGTCGGCGGCGACACGGTGCTCGAGCAGTCGCCGCTCTATAATGAAAACCTGGCCCACAACTGGACGCAGCATGATCCGGAACTTGCCAACAAGATGCTGGACGATCTCGGCCTGTCCGAGCGCAACGATCAGGGAACCCGTCTGCTTCCCGACGGCAGGCCGATGGAAATCATCATCGAAAGCGCCGGCGAAAGCACGGAGCAGACGGATGCGCTTGAACTGATCCGCTACCACTGGGAGCAGATCGGCATTCGTTCATTCAGCCGCTCCCTGCAGCGTGACATTCACCGCCGCCGCTTCCTGACCGGTGAGACCATGATGACCATTTCCAAGGGTCTTAACATCGGGCTCGCGACGCCGGATCTCAATCCGGAGGAACTGGCGCCGGTATCGCCGGCCCAGCCGAACTGGCCGGTTTGGGGCCAGTACACCCAGACCGGTGGAAAAGCCGGCGAGCCGCCAAGCCTGCCGTCTGCGAAGCGCCTGCTCGAACTTTATGAGTTATGGCGCGACTCCACCAATTTCGCAGAGCGTGAATCCATCTGGTCGGAGATGCTGGAGATCTACTCCGAAGAGGTTTTCTCGATCGGAACGACGCGTGAAGTAATCCAGCCCGTCGTGGTCAACAGCAAGCTTCAGAATGTGCCCCAGGAAGGCATCTGGGCCTGGTCGCCGTCTTCGTTTTTCGGCGTCTACCGTCCGGAAACCTTCTGGTTCGCTGAATAGAACGGAACTCGTCAGTAGATGCTCAAATACATCTTCCTGCGTTTTGTGGCGATGATACCCACGCTCGCAATTGCGAGCGTGCTGATCTTCACGATCGTCGAACTGCCGCCGGGAGATTTTTTCGAAAGCTATGTCGCGGAACTGGAGGCATCCGGGGAAACCGTCGATCCGAAGAAGATCGAGTTTCTCAGGACCGAATACGGTTTCGACAAACCCGTCTGGCAGCGTTACTTCCAGTGGGTCTGGGGCATGTTCCATGGCGACTTCGGCTATTCGTTCGAATATGAACGGCCGGTTTCGGAACTGATCGGGAGCAGGTTGTTCCTGACGATGCTGTTGTCGTTCGTAACGATCATATTCACCTGGGTTGTCGCATTTCCGATCGGTATCTACTCGGCGACCCACAAATATTCCATGGGCGACTACGGCTTCACCTTTATCGGACTGCTCGGCCTTGCAACACCGAACTTCCTGCTTGCGCTGGTCATGATGTATTTCGCGAAGGTCTGGTTCGGCACATCCATCGGCGGCCTGATGGACCCGCAATATATCAACGAACCGATGAGCCTGGCGAAATTCGGCTCGATCATGGAACATATGGTCATTCCCGTCATCGTCATCGGCACCGCCGGGACGGCGGCCATGATCCGGCGCATACGCGCCAATCTTCTCGATGAGCTCAAAAAGCAATATGTCATCACCGCACGCGCCAAGGGCGTTCCGCCGGTCCGTGCCGTTCTGAAATACCCGTTTCGCATGTCATTGAACTTCTTCATTGCCGATATCGGCAACATCCTGCCCGCCATCGTTTCCGGCGCCGAAGTTGTCGCGATCGTTCTGTCTCTGGAGACCACCGGACCGCTGCTCATATCGGCGCTGCAAAGCCAGGATATGTATCTGGCCGGAACCTTCCTGATGTTCCTTGCGGTGCTGACCGTTATCGGCGTTCTGATCTCGGATATCGCGCTCGTCATACTCGATCCGCGTATCCGGCTGCAGGGGAAAGCCCAAAAATGAGCGACTCCTCCCTGCCAAAGCCCGGAGAGCCCCTCGGACACTATGTGTCTTCCGATCCGTTCGATCCGCTTGCGGCCGAGAAACTGACGCCGGCGCAGGAAAAGTACTATTTCGCCTCGCAGCGTCAGTTGATCTGGTGGAAGTTCAAGCGCCACCGCCTGGCGGTCTATTCCGCCATCTTCCTGCTGTTCTGCTATTTCGTCATCGCCTTCGCCGAGTTTTTCGCGCCCTATGATCTGGCGCACCGGCACATCGATCACATTTACGCGCCGCCGCAGGGCATTCACCTCTTCGAGGATGGCAAGTTCGTCGGGCCGCGGGTCTATCAACGCGTTCGCACGCTCGACCTGAACACCATGAAACGCGAATATGCCGCCAATCTCGACAAGAGTTACGCGATCCATTTCTTCTGCAAGGGTGATTCCTACAAATTGTGGGGCCTGATCGAGGCAAACCGGCATCTTTTCTGCGTCGAGGAGGGCGGTCATTTCTTCCTGCTGGGAACGGACCGGCTGGGACGGGACATGTTCTCGCGCATCATCTATGGCGCGCGCATATCGATCACCATCGGCCTCATCGGAATTGCGGTAAGCTTCGTTCTGGGCATAACCATCGGCGGACTTGCCGGTTATTATGGCGGCTGGGTCGACGTGGTCGTTCAGCGCATCATCGAAGTGCTGCAATCAATCCCGAGCATTCCGTTGTGGATGGCGCTCGCCGCGATCCTGCCGGTCACCTGGAGTCCGATCCTCATCTACTTCGGCATAACGGTCATATTGGGGCTGCTGGACTGGACCGGTCTGGCACGTGCGGTGCGGTCCAAACTTCTGTCACTGCGCGAAGAGGATTATGTCCTGGCCTCACAGCTTCTCGGGGCCAAACCGCGTCGTATTATCCTTCGGCACCTTATCCCGGGTTTCATGAGCCACCTGATCGCGTCCGCCACGATCACAATTCCGGCGATGATCCTTGGCGAGACGTCGCTGAGCTTCCTCGGCCTTGGCCTGAGACCCCCGGTCACCAGTTGGGGCGTGCTGCTGAACGAAGCACAGAACATCAATGTCGTCGTACTCTATCCGTGGCTGATCCTGCCGGTGGTGCCGGTTATCCTCGTCATCCTGGCTTTCAACTTCATGGGCGATGGACTTCGGGACGCGGCAGACCCGTATCAGTGATCCCGGTCGAACAACGGCTCAATCGTTGATTTGAAGTTCGCTGCCACGGCGCGTACATCGTGATGGTCACGGACGTATGCGCGTGCCCGATCGCCAAGCGTCGCGCGGAGCTGCGGATCTTTCAGCAACCGCACCAGGGCATTGACGAAGGCCTCCGTGTCGCCCTCCTGCGCCAACAGGCCGCCGACTTCATTCGCAACCACGAGCGGCACCCCTGCGGTATCGAACGCCGCAACCGGCACACCTCGAGCCTGCGCTTCGAGAAAGACAAGCCCGATGGCCTCGCCGATACCGGGCCAGACAAAAACGTCGCTCTCATCGAGCAGTGTGAACATATCGCCATGGGCGACGCTGCCGAGAAATTTCACCCGGTCGGGATCGGCAAAGGCTGGAAATTGACCTATCGCCTCGCGCTCCGGCCCGTCACCGGCAATGGTCAGGGTCCAGGGAATGTGACCGAGTTTCCCAAGCGCCTCGGCAAGCAGGGAATAGCTCTGCATCTTGTGGCCGGGCCGCATCATCCCCGCCGCCAGCAGCGATGGAACATCTCTTGCCGCTGCGCTCTCTCGAGCAGGCGGCAAGGCGGATAGATCAATAAAGGGCGGTATGCGTATCGCTGTGCCCATGTCGGGCAGAAACGTTTCAAGATAGCGCCAGTCACTGTCCTTGAGAACGAAATTGGCTTCCGCCAAGCGCACGGCATCCTGCGCCGCGGCTCTTCCGGCAAGCCAGTCTTCGGGCCCGCCCTGATGCGTCCTGCAGGCCTCGGCAGTGACATAGGGAATGTCGAACGCGCGGCATAGCGGCGGTCCCAGCCAGTCCGGCGACTTGCAATAGGGATGGTAGGTAAACCAGAGATCGGGAATCCGGGATTGATCCGCGTTCCACAATTGGTGCAGGCGCTCTTCCTCGGCCCGGACCTCGGCACGGCGCTTGTCGTAGAGTTCCGCCTCGGGCCGTTTCTGATAGCTGATCACCTCCGAGACCAGGCTTACCTGATAACCGGCAAGCCTCAGCGCACGCATCATCAGCCGCGCAATCTCGCGGTCACCGGAGGGAATGGGATGATCCGGCGATTTGAGCGGTGCGTAAAATGCTATGTTCCTGGTCATTTCCGGAACGCATCCGAGCCGGCGAGGGCCTTGTGCAGGTATCGCACGGTTTCCTCGGCGCCGTTCTGGCGGATGCTGTTCCAATCCGGTGCCGGCAGGGCGAGGGTGCGCTCTATGGCTTCGCAAAGTGCCGATGGTGTCTTTTCTTCATGCGGCAGCATGACCGCCAGCCCACGTGCATCGAGAAGCTGCGCCCTGCGCAATTGTTCGGTTTCCTTGTCATTCCACTGCGGTGCCATGATGCAACGACAGCCGGCCGCCATGATATCGGCAACTGTATTGTAGCCCGCGAGCGACACTGAGAGCCGGGCAGTCTTGAGCAAGCGGTAAAGATCCGGAACGAACTGCAAAACGGTCAAGCCGTAGCCGGCAAGCCTCTCATTTTCGCCTGCATCCCCAAAAGGCCCGGTCAACAGGCACCAGCGCGCATCACTGAGCGGAGACATCGCCTTGGCTTCGGCGGCGGCGAACAGGAGTTCGCGGCCCAACAGCCCACCACCTGCAGAGACGACCACATCATACTGGTCATCGGCATCGAGTATTTCGTCCGTTAGTTGCGGCGTGACGATACCGGTGTAATGCACAAGATCGCTGATTTCGTCGACAAGTGGGAAGGTCGCCGACAGGTCAACGAGTTGGTCGTCACCGTGAACAAGCACCGCGTCGAAATACCGCCGCAGGAGATCGACGCTCTGCCGGTCCTTGGACGGCTTGTTGCCCTCCTGAAGAATGTCGCGGACCGACGCGAAGATTTTGGGTCGCGGCTGCATCGCAATCGCCGCTTCCATGAGCGGAAGCAATTCGAAATGCATCTGGCGCCTGCCGAAGGGAAATGCTTCGGTTACGAGAATGTCGGGACTGCACTCCTTCAGAATATTGAGAACCTTCTCACGCCGCGAAACCCTGTATGCGTCATCCGCGATGGAGCCATCCCCGGTCACAAGGTTCGAAAAATCGCCCTTGGAAGATGTGAGAGGAGGAAGGAAATGGACAAGCGCGCCATGGTCATCGAAGTGCGGGAGCTTCTCGCCGCCATAGATCAGTTCGACCCTGAAGCCGGCTCGCACGAGCGCCGCGGTGATGCGCATGGTGCGAAAGACATGTCCGACGCCCAATAGGTGCTGCACATAGTACAGGACTGTTGGCTGCGATTTCATTGTGCCGCTTCTTGGTAGCCTGCTTCCACGCCGACTTCCGCAAACAATGCAAGCAGCCGCTTTATCTCGACGAGATGGTCAAACTCCGTCGTAACTCTTCTCGCGCCGGCGGCCCCCATTTGCCCGCGCCGCACCGGATCGCGCACGAGTTCTTCAATAGCCCGGGAAAGTTGTTGTGCATCGTCCGGCGGCGTCAGCAAACCGTTTCTACCGTCCTCGATAAGTTCGACAATGCCGGATATCGGCGAGGAGATACAGGCCAGCCCCTGGCTCTGCGCCTCGACCAGAACATTCGGCAATCCGTCGCGGTCGCCATCTGCCGCGATGCGACAGGGCAGCACGAAAAGATCGCTGTCACGATAGGTTTGCAGCACGAATTCCTGTGGTTTCGCACCGATCATTTCCGCCCGGTCGGACAGGCCGAGGCGCGTGATCTGCTCGGCCAGTTCCTTGTACAACACGCCGCCGCCGATGTGGGTCCATTTCCAGTGAATATCCGGCGGCAGCAAGGCCAGGGCATCAAGCAGAGTATCGAGGCCCTTCTTGGCAACGGCCCGGCCGACCGTGACGATGCGCACCGGATCGTCCGCCTGGCTGCCGTCGCGTTTTGAGGATGAAGCTTCCGGCGGCGGAAACCGGCTGAGATCGAGGCCATGATGGACCAGATGAACACTGCCCTTGTCCGTCGCCAGGTTCCGAAGATGTTCAAATCCGCTCCTGGTGCATGTGGCGGTCCATGACGCGTTGTCGAGTTTCTCCGAAAGCTCCCAGTCGGGCGATGTCCAGATATCCTTGGCGTGAGCTGAGCAACTCCAGCCGACGCCGGTCATCAGATGGCCGTAATATGTCACGGACCCGGGCGTATGTATGAAATGCGCATAGAGCCAGTCGGTATCGCCGGGAAGCTCGCGGGCCAGAACCAGCGCCTGTCCGAAACGGCGGATCCGGTTGCGGGTACGGTCTCTCAAAAGGTCCTTGAGAAAAGTCCGAACCGCCAGGCGGTAGCCTTTCAATCTCCTGCTGGACATCCAACCGCGCAGGACACGCATCGGTTCCTCGTGCAGATATTCCGGCAGGTAGGTGATTTTTGCCTTGATCTCGTCGTGAATGGGATGGCACGCTTTGTCTGTCGGTCGTCTCAGCGAAAACAGATGCAGATTGTATCCGGCGCGCTCCAATTCCAGCAGTTCCTGGGCAATGAAGGTTTCCGATAGCCGGGGATAGCCTTTCAGGACAACGACGATATTGCCGCCCATATCAGCCTACATTCTCCACCTCGAAAGACGCGCTGCTGCGTGCTTCGAGGATCGATCCGACTTTCTGGCAGATACGCTGAAGACCGGAGGAATCGAATCTGTAGTCCTGCCCCTGCGCGTCCGCACCGGCGATGAGCTCCCGAATTGCGGAGGCGAACGCGACGGGATTGGCGGCGTCCTCAGCCTTCAAGACCGCACAAAGACCAAGTTCCCTGGCGCGTTCGGCCCGGATCAGCTGCTCCATGCGCGGCGTTTGCCGTGGCACGAAAAGCACAGGTTTTTCGCGTGCGATCACCTCGCAGAAAGTGTTATAACCGCACATGCCGATAACCGCCTTGGATTGCCGGATAAGCGCTTCAGGCTCGGCATTGAAGCCAATGACCTGAACGCCCTTGATCATCTCGGCCCGGGATCTGATCTGTTTCTCGTGCTGTGCGCCCGAATACGGTCCGAGCAACAATACGGCCGGACAGGGAATTGTCGTGTCGTGCTCATAAGAACTCAGGACCGCGTTCATGAGAAAATCGCCGTCGCCGCCGCCACCGGCGGTAACCAGCAGGTAATCCGTCGGCACACCGGGCACCGGTACCTGCTCGAATTCAGGATGGGGCTGGTAGAGATAGCCGGTATAGCTGCAGCGACTCAGAACGGACTGCGGCAGATCGAGATGGGCGAGCGGATTGTAGAAATCCTCTGAGCCATAGATCCATATCTGATCATAAAGACCTTCAATGGACCCGTATATTCCTTTGTTTTTCCATTCTTTCTTGAGCTTTTCGGCTTCATCGAGCACATCGCGCAATCCAAGGATCAGCGTCGTGCCTCGCGCCTTCAGGTGACCAAGTGCATCCGTGAGTTCACCATGCAGGCCGAGCGGCTCCTTGTCCGCGATGAAGATGTCGGCCGGGTGCTCGCGAACATAGTTTGAAATAACGGAACGGCGCGCCTCAATCGCCTGATTTATGTCCAGATCAGGACTTGCGGCCCGGTATTCTCCGTTCGGCTGTTTCTCGACCTGCTCGATCTCGACAAAACGAATGCGCGGATGGGATGCGTATTCACCCGACAGGCCCGATCCGGTAATGATCGTGGCTTGCAAGGCGGGGAACGCGTCGACAAGCGCTCTCGCTATTTTCCGATTACGCCGAATATGGCCGAGACCATAGGTGTCGTGGCTGTAGAGAATGAGGTGCGCAGGTTTGCTCACGGGTGCCATCATACCATGTTCGGAGTTTAAACCTTGGTTCGCCGCAGATCGTCGGGTTGAAGCGAGGCTCCCCTGCCTCGGAATTATATATACCTGATCCTGACAGGTTCTTAATACTAAAACCCGGAATTCGTTGGAAGGTACATAGGCGGTTGCGGCCCATATGTCACGGTTCTTTTGCGCGAATGTGAACCGAGTTGAAATGCCGGAACAAGCGATTCGACTGGTTTTCCGGCGGGATAGGCTGGTAGTGTTCGAGCGAGGGCTTAGCAGCATATCCATAATATGTAACGTCGGCAGCGGGTGACACGATGAAATCGACATTGGTTTGGCTGGTTAGTGCGGTGCTGCTCGCGGCGATAATGCTCCTGGTGCAGCCGCAAAAGGTGCCTGCACAGACATCGCTTCTGCAATCCGTCACCGGCGAAACCACCGCTGAGAAAAGCAGCGCGGGATCTTTAAACACCCTGATCGAGGACGCCCAGGCCGAGGGGGCGACCGTCATCGTTATTGCACCGCCATCGGCGACCTCTACGGCGGACGAAAACGCCGTCGCAATGACGATAAACAGCGAAATGCTGCTGATGGCGCGAAACAATGTCCGGCGCATGTTCATCGGTGCCGGCGATTTCCGCGAAAGGCTTGTGACGGCCCTTGAGCGCGCAAGCCCTGACGGAACGCCCTGGTGGCTTGCCTGGGCCGTCGGCACCGCCGTCTTCGGCATGGTGTTGGGGCTCGGCATATACAAGCTTGTCGGCGGATGGATACGCAACCAGTTCGCCGGATACTACAAGGCGGAAAATCTGACGCGCGCCGACAAGCTCACCTATCTCATGCTGCGCGGCGGCCTTATCCTGTTCTCGACCGCGATCATGTTTTCCGTCGCGATCGTGGTTGCTGTCGTGCTCGACTACGAGCATGAGCCGTCCCGCATGACCATATTCACCATCGTGGCGACATATGCGTGCTATCGCATTCTCAGATACGTGATCATGCTGAACTTCTTCGCGCCTGACCTGCCGAACCACCGGATGATCAATCTCGACGACAAGCGGGCGCGCAAGCTCTACAACGACTGGATCTACGTCCTTCTGGCCTCGAGCTACATCCTCGGCGTGATTGCCTGGGTTCGCGGGCTCGGCATCGACAATGACAGCTACCGGCTGTTGGCAATCGGTGGCCTCGGTGTCGCATGCATCCTGACGGCATCCCTGACGATCATACACCGCAGGGACACCTATGACATTGTCCGAGGCATCGGCAAGGAAGGCGTGGTTTCGCCATGGCGCAACTTCGCTGCCCGGGCGATAACGCCGCTATTGCTCCTCTACATTATCGTATCCTGGGTGGCGAGCTCGTTCCGCCTGTCGCTTGGCTTGCCGGGCGGCTACATCATCATCATGGCGCCCATCATCGTCTTCATCGGCGGCGCGATGATCTATGCTGTCGCGATTATCGTTCTCGACCGCATCTATGAACGGCGGGCCAAGAATTTCCGGCACATGCAGATCATAAAGCTTCGGCGGGCCAGGGCGGAGGCGCGCCGCCGCGAAGCAGCCGAACGCATGGCGGCGGAAGCCGAAATAGACGAGGAGGCGATGGTCGGCGAGGGCGAGGAGATGATCGTGCATCATGTCGAGCCGCCTGTGGAAGAGGACGTCGACCTGGAATACAGGCCGCTCTTCAAGCGCCTGATCGAGAACGCGATCGTCACGCTCATCTTCATATTTGCGGTGGGCGAGCTTGGCCGGCTTTGGGGCGTCGACTACGACCGTGCCGGCGGCCATCCGCTGGCCACGATCCTCGATAGCATTCTCATCGTCGTCTACACCTATCTGGCCTATCAGGCCGTCAACCTCTTCATCGACCAGAAGATCATCGAAGAGGGCGGCTCGCTCGATGACACGCCGGTCAATCCGGGCGAGGGGGACAGCGAGGGCGGAACCGGTGAATCGCGCATGGCCACCCTGCTGCCGATCTTCCGCAGCGTGTTCATCGTTTTGCTCGTCATGGTGTCGATCGCCTTCATCCTGTCGGATTGGGGTGTCAACATCGCACCGCTCTTCGCCGGTGCGGGAGTGGTCGGTCTTGCGATCGGTTTTGGCGCCCAGACCCTGATCCGCGACATCTTCTCCGGTGTTTTCTTCCTGATCGACGACGCCTTCCGCAAGGGCGAGTATATCGAGGTCGGAACCGTCAAGGGCGTCATCGAGAAAATCTCCATGCGCTCATTCCAGCTTCGCCACCACCTCGGGGCTGTTCACACAATTCCTTTCGGCGAGATCAAGCAACTGACCAACTATTCGCGCGATTGGGTGATGATGAAGCTTCCGCTGCGGCTGACCTACGGAACGGATGTCGAGCGGGTGCGAAAGCTGATCAAGAAACTGGGCCAGCAACTGCTCGAACATGATCAGATCGGCCACCTTTTTCTCCAACCACTGAAATCCCAGGGCGTTTACGCCATGGAAGACTCGGCGATGATCATCAGGGTCAAATTCATGACCCGTCCCGGTGATCAGTTCGTGACGCGCAAGGTCATCTACGGCGCCATCAGGGATCTGTTCGAGAAGGAGGGTATTACCTTTGCACATCGCGAGGTTACAGTCCGGCTCGCTGAGGAAGGACAGGCGAACAACCTGACGCCGCAGCAAAAGGAAGCGATCACCGGTTCGGTCCGCAGTGTCATCGACGAGGAAGACGCGCAGCGGGCACGCAGCGGCGCACCCGATTCCTCCAAGGTCGCGGCATCAGAGCGATGAGGGCGGCCACGTCAGGCGCTCTGGAGAAACGCCGGACATGAAAGCTTTGTGTTGTAAATGGCGTCAGAGTCGGCGAAAGTTCGCTGATTTCGTGCGGTGGCAATGGAGCGGGAATTGATAAAGGAGCGGGAGCTTGACCTGATTTCCGACTTCGGAACCCGCAAGCTCGGTTTTTTGCCGCATCTCATCTGGAAGCTGGCGACACACCGCGACATCGACAGGCAGCGGCGGAAGTTCATTCGCAAGAATTTCGCGCGCCGCTTTCCCGGGCCCTACGACGTCAAGGTCGAAGGCATCCTGATGCGTGCCTATCCGCTGGAGAACTATGACGACCGCATCGCAGTTGGCCGGGGCAACCTGCCGGAAATCCCGGAGCGCGGTCTTATCGAACCACTCCTCAAGCCCGGCATGGTTTTTGTCGACATCGGCGCAAATGTGGGCAGCTACAGCATGTACGTGGCGAGCCACTGTCGAGACGAAGCCACGATCCTCGCCTTCGAACCGCATCCAAGAACCTTCAGCAAGCTCAGCTTCAATGTACGCGCAAACGGATTTTCCTCGATCGAGACCATCAATCAGGCCGTCGGACCGCAAAAGGCCCGTATGCGGCTCTATTCCAGCGGCGGAACGAATATCGGCACTGCCTCGATTTTACCGGAAGCGGCAACCGATCATCAGTTTGTCGACGTCAAGGTTGCACCACTCGCCGAAGCGCTGAAAGCGCGCATGATCGAGCGGATTGACCTTCTGAAGATCGACATTGAAGGGTTCGAGGATCGTGCGCTGATGCCCTTGCTCGTAGACCAGCATAAGGCCTGCTGGCCGCGAGCCGTCTTGATCGAGACAGTCCTGAAGAACCTTTGGGAGCATGACTGCATTGCGCGTCTGAAGGACCTCGGCTACCGGATTGCCGCCAATACCGGTGAGAACCTTTTGTTGCTTCACCCGATGACGGAAAAACTCGAATCCTGATTGATCTCGCGATTGCGGGAAAACGCGCCGAGCGAAATATCAAGGTCCACGTGATCGAGATGGAAACGAACGGGATCGTTGTCGTGGTCGTGACCGTTTTCACAAGACTTGATAAGGGCGGCCATCATCTTGCCGGCAACCGGGGCATTCTTGTACTGATTGCCGCTGGTTCCGACGGCCATGTAGAACCCGTCAAGATCGCTACGGTCATAGATCGGCATCCAGTCATCGGTAACGTCGTAAAGTGCGACGACACCACGCGCGGTGCCCGGTATGCGAAGGTCCGGCATGCGCTGCGCCATGCGCATCACGAGGACATTCCATTGCTCGGAAAAATTCCCGTCAAAACTGTCGGGGTCGTCGACCCATTCCTTCTCGTCGCATTCGGGATCCTCGGACCCGATGAGAATGTGATTGCCGACTTCGGGGCGGCAATAGGTATGGATATCGCTGTCCGAATAGACCACGCCCTGATGCTCGAAATCGACGCCTTCCGGCGCCGGAACATGCGCGACTTCATGGCGCAATGCCCGGGTGGAGATGCTCATGGTGCCGTCAACACCGGCCATGGCATTGATCTTTGACGAGTGCGGACCGGCAACATTGACCACCACCGGTGCTTCGATGCGGCTGCCGTCGTCGAGGACCACACCCGAGACCCGGTTCCCGGTCTTGAGTATCTCGACCACTGCGCGGTTGAACAGAAATTCGGCACCATGCGCTTCGGCCGCGCGCTGGGCATTGTGTGCCGAGAGTTTCGGGTCGTTGACATAGCCGCCATTCGGAAAGAACACCGCACCATCGACACTTGGACCAGTCGGCTGTCCAAAACCCTCATCTTCCGGGCGCTTGGCGGGCTCGAACTGGTGCGTGTCGGCATTCGGCATGCGTTGCGCGATATCGCCGACGCCCACGTGTTCGTAGGGGCATCCGATGCGGTCCATCATCTCGCATACACGCTCGAGGCGGTGATTGTGTTCCGTCTTGATCACCAGGCAGCCCGTATTGTGGTATTTGATCAGGCCCTGTTCATCATCGACACCGATATAGCCCTTCCAGTCCTTCCAGTAGTGCCAGCCCTCATAGGCGATGGCGCAGGATTCAAAAGCCGAGTAGTAGGTCCGGATAATCGCGCAGGAACCGGATGTGGAGCCGTAACCGGCTTCCGGAAGCTTGTCGATTGAAAGTGTGCGCATGCCATTCTTTGCCAGTTCAAAGGCTGTGCATGCGCCGATGACCCCGGCGCCGATGATAATAGCATCATAGGACGAATGTGCAGGCATGGCGGTCCTTCCTCCTCGTTCGCCGGCCCCTAAAGCGAAACCTTGTCGGCGATCTCTGCGTGTCGTTGAATAATCGCATAATCGGAGTCGCATAGTGGCGCAAAGCCGGTCAGCAAAAGCGCTTCGGCCACCTCAGGCTCCAGCGCGGCCATCGCTTCCACGACCGCCAGATGCATCCGGTCGTTAGACCATTCTGCACGCCGCGCGCAAATCACCGGCAATCCGGGCATCGGCTCCGTGGTTGCCAGCACGCGCAGTTCCTTCGCGGCTTCTTCGTGCCGCTCGGCCAGACGCCATGCCACGGCATCGATGGAGGCCACATCGGCTTCATTGCCCGCCACCATCCGGATCGAGCCGCGATGCGATCCGCTTTGCACCTTGGATGAAAATATCGGAGTCGCCCCGGCAATTTCACGAAGATGATAGGCCGGCGCGGCATAACCGGACTGCGAGCAAAGGCTGTTATAGGCAAACCGTTTGCCCTTGAGGTCCGAAATCTTCTCAATCGCACTGTCACGATGAACGACCATGACGCTGTAGTAGCTGCCCGCTCCGCATGCAATGTCATATGCGGGCGTGCCGACAACGCGAACCTTTTGCATCAGATCGCGCACGAGCGGCAGGCCGCAGGTCTGACCAAGCACGAGATCCGGATGTTGCCAAAGATCGCTTTCCGGAACATCGCGTTGCATCCTGTCCGGAGCCGGGAATCCATGCGCGCGCAGACTTTCCCGCAATTTGTTCCAGAAACGATCGTTGTCGGTTTGAACTTCCGGCCAGTCATACATGGGCAATGCGGCGACAAACGCGGTCGCCGACATCAGTGCCCGTGCCCGGAATCATGGGGGTAGACCACCGGTTCCTTGCGGTGAAACGCAAAGCGCCGGAATATCTCGCCATAGCTGCTGAAGAAATAACCCTTGTTCATTGCCAGAAACCGCTCCCGGTTGCGCCGGTAGAGCGACGGTAGCTGGTGCCAGGCAACGGCCGGATAGGCATGGTGCACCGCATGCAGATTATTGTTGAGAAACAGCAGGCTGAAGGGGCCGCGATCCTCGATGATGACCGAACGGCCGCGCAGCGATTCTTCGGCCTGGTGCTCCAGATAGGTGCGGACCATCAGCAGCGACAGGCCCGCATAGGCGCAAAGGAGATAGACAGGCAGCGGAAAAGCGGACCACAGGACAATCGCGAAAATGACCGGCGGCAAGAGCATGGCATGCAGCGCCCAAGCCAGCAGAACCCGGCGATCGCCCTCGATGATCGATCTGCCATCCGAGATAACCAGCCGGATGAGCGCGATGGTCGGCCCGAGCAGCACGCGGCCGAACAGTGTATTGTTGGCTTCGAACACCAGCTTCAGCCACCGCGGCAGGCGCTTCCAGAAATCCTGTTCCAGATACCAGCTTTCCGGATCATCGTAGGGATCGCAGATCCTGGCGTTCTGATGATGCTCGAGATGCACATCCTTGAAGCGCAGATACGGGATGAAAAGACCGATCGGCGGCAACACGATGGCGTCATTGAGCCATGCATGGCGAAACGGATGTCCGTGCAGACATTCATGTTGCAGTGAAGAATGCAACGTTATGACGGGAATTGTCAGCAGGGCGGCCAGTATCGGCAGATAGGCGGACAGGCCGAAAACGAGCGCTGCCCATGAAATATAACAAACTGCAATGAGAGTGGCCGTGCGCCACTCGGTATTATCTTTAAGAATCATTCCTTTGTCCCCAATCAACACGCACGGATTTTGGCCATATCCGGTGCCCATAGACAATGTGGGAATGCGCGAATAAAAATGAGAATGCGACTTTGATTGTGTGGAAAATGGAAATTGATGAATAATCGTGATATTACACAACATATGGAGACAGAATACACGGACAAGCGGGACGTCGCGGAAGTGTTCCGTGACCGCATGGCATTGCTCATTGCGCAGAAGGGATTCAATCTCAGCCGCTTCGCCAAGAGCATCGGCATAGACCGGTCCGCCCTCAGTCAGTTTCTCGCCCCAGGTTCCACCCGTTTGCCGCGGGCAGAAACCCTGTGCGCGATCGCACGCACCTGTGGTGTGTCGCTAGACTGGTTGATGGGCCTGATTGCCGCTGAAACCTTCGGCGAGGAGAAGGCGCCGATGCTTGAGGTGGAAAGGGTGACGGACGACGCCGGCAGCCGCATGATCGCCGGTTGGCACCGTGAGGCAATGGGCTACAAGATAAGATATGTGCCAAGTGCGTTGCCCGATCTTCTGCGCACGGAATCGGTCCGCAACTTCGAATTCTATACCCATGACCGCGACGACCGGCAGGTGCGCGACCAGCTCGCCAGGGACCAGCTCATCTATTCGCGCCGGCCCGAGACCGACATGGAGGTCTGCATGCCGTTGCAAAGGCTGGAGGAGTTTGCCAGGGGGCAGGGGGTCTGGCGCGGTCTTCCGGTCGATATCCGGCGCGAACAGCTTGACCACATGGTGGCGCTGATCACGGAACTCTATCCCACCTTCCGGCTTTTTCTATATGATGGCAGGGAGGCTTATGCGGCGCCGTATACACTGTTCGGCCCGCTGAGGGCGGCCGTCTACCTGGGCAATATGTACCTCGTGGTCAATTCAGTCGAACACATCCGGGCGCTTGCCGGTCACTTCGACCAACTGATTCGCATTGCACGATATGGCCCCGACCGTGTGTCGGAGTTCATTGTCGGTCTTTCCGGCGCCCTGTCCGAAGAGAGCTGATCAAGCCCTGGTGAAGTGATCGAGGCGCGCAAAAGCGTTGTATATGGCGTTGCGCAACGCATAACCCACGCCTTTGACGTCGCGGAATTCAGCGGCCGCGACGATCAGATCGATATCATTGAGAAAAATAGACACCTCTCCGGTCTGGTCCAGGCTGGGCAGATAATGAAACCAGAGGCGGGCGGTCCGATAATAAAGCTCGTCATAGGTGCGCAGCAGCAGCGGATTTCCGATCATGCGGCAAACCGCGGTATGAAGCTCCATATCCGCACTGGCGAAAAAGGCAGGGTCCGCCTCATCCAGGATCCTGCCGTAAGACTCTCGCGACCCGCGAATGGCGGCAACCATGACGTCATCGATCGGCTTTGGGTCAAGAACGCCGATCAGCGGCGCCAGTTCGATGCGCATTTGCACGGCCTGACGCGACTGCTCCAGATCGAGCGGGGCGACAATCGTTCCCACCCCGTGCCGGGTTACCACAAGACCTTCCTGGTCCATCCTTTGCAGCACGTTCCGCACTGGTGTACGGCTGACACCGAATTCTTCGCTGAGACGGTCGACGTCAAGCCGGGTCCCCGGCTGATATTGCAGCGTTGTAATGCGCTGCCGAAGCGCAATGTGAATCTGGTCGAAACGCCTGCGCCAGGGGCTGTTGTCATCCGTCGTCAGAAAAATGTCCGGCAGCGGGCCGGCTTCGTCGCTTAAAGTTTCCGTTCCCATCACGGTTCCCACAAAATTCGCCAAATCGAATCCGCCCAACACGCAATCTGCCCAATATTTGAGCAAAACCAGCCGCTTTCTTTGATCTTAAGCAAACAATTGCAAAAAATGGAGCCAAATGCAGGATTGCGATAAACTTGGCACAATCTCCTGCCATGAATACCCCATGAGGATTCACAACACGGAAAAGCCTGCGATGAAGAAACTGACGTTCGCGACCCTGATAATCCTGGCAATGTCCGCGCCGGCTGTTGCCGCGGATGCAACCGGCCTCTGGCGCACGCAATCCGCCTCCAACGGCGGATATCTTCAGGTTAGGATTGAAGCTTGCGGAGCAAATCTGTGCGGCACGATCGCCGGTGCCTTCACCTCCGATGGCAAGGCTGTTGCAGGATACAAGAATGATGGCAAACAAATGATCTGGGACATGAAGCCGGACGGCGCCGGCAAATGGGACGACGGCAAGGTCTGGTCGCCGGAAGCCAACATCACGGCAAACGGCAAGCTTTCACTGGACGGCAGCAAGCTGACCGTTTCAGGCTGCAAGGGCCCGATCTGCCGTTCCCAGGAATGGACGCGTGTCGAATAAAACCGCCTGGGTCTGTTCGGCTATATAGGGATTTTGGCTGATTATTGGTGAGCCGACAGGGGTTCGAACCCTGGACCTACTGATTAAAAGTCAGTTGCTCTACCAGCTGAGCTATCGGCTCCCGAAGGGCCCGACGGCCGCTCCCAAGAATTGCGCGGAACATATGCATGCCGTCTGACCGGGTCAACTGCAAAATGACATGATTCTGCGACTTTTGGTAAATTGATTTCACTGCGCAAAAAGGTGACTGGCGCGTGATCGACAGTCGGCCTATTAGAGGGCCTGACACAAACCGGAAGAGACCCTTGAACGTAGCGGATATTTCAATCCTGGTTGCCGTTTTCGCCGGCGGACTTTCCTTCCTGTCGCCATGCGTTCTGCCGCTTGTGCCGCCTTACCTTTGTTACATGGCGGGCGTCAGCGTCGAGGATTTTCAGTCCGGGCAGGAGCGCGATCATGGTGCCCGGCGTTCGATCATGCTGGCATCGCTGTTCTTCACCCTCGGCTTTTCCACCGTGTTCATCGCCCTGGGCGCGGGTGCATCCAGCATTGGCGGATTGCTGCGCGCCCATATCGATTTGCTGGCGCAGATTGCCGGCGTTGTCATCATTGTCATGGGGCTGCATTTTCTCGGCCTGTTCCGGATCGGCATCCTTGCCCGGGAAGCGCGCTTTCAGGGCGGCGGCACACCCGCCACAAT
This sequence comes from Allohoeflea poritis, assembly GCF_027889715.1. Classification (GTDB taxonomy): domain Bacteria; phylum Pseudomonadota; class Alphaproteobacteria; order Rhizobiales; family Rhizobiaceae; genus Hoeflea_A; species Hoeflea_A poritis. Next base: position 81,340 of record NZ_JAPJZH010000001.1, on the reverse strand, counting down.
CACCGGCGCCTACATTATGGGGCTTGCTTTTGCCTTCGGCTGGACGCCGTGCATCGGCCCGGTCCTCGGCGCTATTCTTGGTGTGGCCGGCTCGCGCGAGACGGTCGGCGAGGGGGCTTTCCTGCTTGCGGCCTATTCACTGGGGCTGGCGGTGCCGTTCTGGATCGCCGCGGGTTTTTCAGGCATGTTCATGCGATTCCTGACCCGCTTCCGTCGCCACCTCGGCACCGTCGAGAAAGCCATGGGCGGCCTGCTCGTGCTGACCGGCATCCTGTTTCTGACCGGCGGCATGCAGCGCATGGCCTTCTGGCTGCTTGAGACGTTTCCGGTGTTTGCGACGATCGGCTGATGCCGATCAGTTTCGCCGCGACGGCAATGTCGCCATCAACACGCCCCCGAGCACAAGCGCGATGCCCACGACGTGATGAGTCTGCAGTCTTTCGCCCAAAAACAGGTAGGCAAGCACGACACCGTAGACCGGCATCAGATACATGAATATTCCGGTCACGGAAGCACCCAACAGACGCAGGCCCAGCTGAAAGCCCGTAAAAGCGAGCAGTGACGAGAATACGATGATGCCGGCGATCCCCTGCCAGGCGGCAGCCGAGGCCGGCATGCGGGCGCCCGAAATATATTCGAATGCGGCAACGGGCAGCAACAGCAGCGCGCCCGATGCGCAGACCAGGCCGAAGAGCGCCATGATCGGCACGCGCGAAAGGCGCGGCCCTCGAAAGATGATCGAGTAACCGGCCCATGAGGCGGCGGCGATGACGACACCCAGGTCGCCGATATTCAGCGATCCGGAAAGCAACTTCGTCAGGCTGCCCTGAAAGAGAATGGCTGCAACGCCGGCGAAGGAAACGGCAATGCCGATCACCTCCCTTCCGCGAATCGCGCGAGCGAACAGGATTCGCTCCAGAAGGATAATAAACAACGGCGACGTGGTGTAGATCATCGTCGCGTTGGTTGCGGTCGTATATTGCAGCGATGCATAAAAGCCCGCGCCGGACAGCCACATGCCGAGAAAACCGAGCGCCAGGATGGTCCCCGGTCTTTCCTTCACCAGTTCGAGGCTCTCGCGCCCCGATCGCAGTACGAACGGAAGCAGGATGATTGCGCAGGCGCCCCAACGCAGGAAGGCCAGAGTGAAAGGCGATACCTCGGCGACGGTCGCGCGCCCGATGACACCGTTACTGGCGAAAAGCAACGGAGTGAAAAGCATCACCGCATAGGCGGCGGGCATGCGCAGCGAAGAATTGCCGATGGGCTGATCTGACGGTGTCATGGGCGGGGTGAAGCGGACTTTCGCAACAAGAACAAATTCTTTAGACGTCCTGTATAGGATTTGCGGCAACAAAAGAACCGGAATTGGAGAATGCTATGGCCCGCAATTGTCTGGCGGTGGTGCTTGCGGCAGGCGAGGGCACGCGAATGAAATCCGCAAAGTCCAAGGTTCTGCATTCGGTCGGCAATCTGCCGATGATTGCCCACGTGGTCGGCGCCGCCCAGGCCGCAAAAGTCGATGCGGTTTCACTCGTTGTCGGCAGGGATGCCGATGCCGTTGCTTCCGCCGCCAACACAGGCCTTCCCATATCCACCCATGAGCAGACGGAACGACTGGGCACAGCGCACGCGGTTCTTGCCGCGCGGGAGGCCATCGAACGTGGTTTCGACGACATTCTGGTGGTTTTCGGTGACACGCCCCTCATCACCGCTGAGACACTCCGCAACGCCCGGCAATCGCTTGATGACGGCGCAGATGTGGTTGTGATCGGATTTCGAACGGAAAACCCGCACGGCTATGGCCGCCTGATCGAAGAAGACGGCGAACTGGTCGCAATCCGCGAACACAAGGATGCATCCGAGGAAGAGCGGAAAATCACCTTCTGCAATGGCGGCATGATGGCAATTGCCGGAAACAAGGCGCTGAAACTTCTCGACGCCGTCGGCAATGAGAACGCAAAGGGCGAGTACTATCTCACGGACATTGTCGGCCTTGCGCGTGAAAACGGCGGTACGGTTACGGCGATCGAGGCCAGCGCGGAAGAGGTTCTTGGCGTCGACACGCGTGCGGGACTGGCGCGCGTCGAGGCGCTGTGGCAGGCGCGCAAGCGCCATGATCTCCTGATGGCCGGCGTGACGATGCGCGCCCCGGAAACCGTGTTTCTCAGTCACGATACGCTGATCGAGGCCGATGCGGTAATCGAGCCAAACGTTGTTTTCGGCCCGGGGGCGACCGTGCGCAGCGGCGCCACCATCCATGCATTCAGTCACATTGAAGGTGCCACAGTCGAGCGCGGATGCTCTGTCGGACCCTTTGCCCGGCTGCGGCCGGGCGCGTCCCTCCAGGCAGGCGCAAAAGTCGGAAATTTCTGCGAGGTCAAGAATGCCGAGATCGGCGAGGGCGCCAAGGTCAACCACCTCACCTATGTTGGCGACGCCGAAATCGGCGCAAAGGCCAATATCGGCGCGGGCACGATCACCTGCAACTACGACGGTTTCAACAAGCACAGGACGACCATCGGGGAAGGGGCCTTCGTCGGCTCGAATTCTTCGCTGGTCGCTCCGGTAACCATCGGCGCGCAGGCTTACGTCGCCTCGGGCAGCGTCATTACGCGCGATGTGCCGGACGAGGCATTGGCATTCGGCCGCGCCCAGCAGGCCAACAAGCAAGGGTTGGGGAAAAAGCTTCGCGAGCGTCTGCAGGCGGACAAGGAACGGCGGGAAAAAGCCGGCGATTAAAGCGTTTGCGGCCATTTGGCCTTATGAAATCAGATTTTACCATGTTATCGAATGTGAAACGGGCACCGTTTGCACTGCACGGCCAATTGTCTATCAAGGCTATGTTCTGAGGGGTAATCTATGTGCGGAATCGTTGGAATCATCGGCAAACAGCCGGTTGCGCCGCTGCTTGTCGATTCGCTCAAGCGGCTCGAATACCGTGGCTACGATTCGGCTGGTGTGGCAACGCTGAAAGAAGGCCAGCTTGACCGCCGCAGGGCGGAAGGCAAGCTGGTAAACCTGGAAACCGAGCTGACGCGTCACCCGTTGGACGGCAAGGTCGGCATCGGCCACACGCGATGGGCAACCCATGGCGCCCCGACGCAGCAAAACGCCCATCCGCATTTCTGCGAGGGCGTCGCCGTCGTGCACAACGGCATCATCGAGAATTTCGCGGAAATCCGCGATCAGCTGACGGCCCGCGGCGCGCAGTTCACCACCGAAACGGATACCGAAGTCGTCGCACAGCTTCTCGCCAGCCTGATCCGGAACGGCAAGACACCGCGCGAAGCCATGCAGGCGACGTTGGGCCTGATCAAGGGCGCCTACGCGCTGGCTGTCCTCTTCGATGGCGAGGAGGGGCAGATCATGGGCGCCCGCAACGGACCGCCGCTGGCGGTGGGCCATGGCGAAGGTGAAATGTTCCTGGGCTCAGATGCGATTGCTCTTTCGCCCTTCACGGACGAAATCACCTATCTTGAAGATGGCGACTGGGCCGTGATCGATCGGAACGGCGTCGAAATATTCGATACCAGCGGCAATGTGGTTGAGCGCCCACGTTCAAAAGCTTCCACCGCCTACGCCCAGGTGGAAAAAGGCAACCATCGCCACTTTATGGAAAAGGAGATTTACGAGCAGCCGGAAGTCGTCTCGCACACCCTGGCTCACTATGTGGACTTCACGGCCGGCAAGGTGCGCAACATTGCGCCCGACCTCAATTTCTCGGCGATTGATTCCATCAAGATTGCGGCGTGCGGTACAGCATTTTATGCGGGGCAGATCGGCAAATACTGGTTGGAGCGTTATGCGCGCCTGCCGGTGGAGATCGATGTCGCATCGGAATTCCGTTACCGGGAGATGCCCTTGCCGGGCAACCAGGCGGCGCTCTTCGTGTCGCAGTCAGGCGAGACCGCCGACACGCTCGCTTCGCTGCGCTATTGCAAGGAACACGGACTGAAAATCGGAGCGATTGTCAATGTGCGCGAATCGACCATTGCCCGCGAGGCCGATGTCGTCTTCCCGACCTTGGCAGGTCCCGAAATCGGTGTTGCCTCCACAAAGGCTTTCACATGCCAGTTGGCGACCTTCGCCGCTCTGGCGATAGCGGCCGGCCGGGCGCGCGGAACGCTTATCGCCGATGAAGAGGCCAATATGGTCCGTGCGCTGTCGGAAGCGCCCCGGATCGCGTCTTCGGTCCTCAATACAATCCAGCCGCAGCTTGAGAACCTTTCGCGGGAACTTTCAAGATACAGGAATGTGCTCTATCTCGGGCGCGGAACGAACTACACGCTGGCCATGGAAGGGGCACTCAAGCTCAAGGAGATTTCCTACATCCACGCGGAAGGATACGCCGCGGGCGAGCTGAAACATGGGCCGATCGCGCTGATCGACGAGAACATGCCGGTTATCGTCATTGCGCCTTACGACCGCCATTACGAAAAGACCATGTCCAACATGCAGGAGGTGGCGGCACGCGGCGGACGCATAATCTTCGTAACGGACGAGAACGGCGCAGCGGCAGCGACGCTCGACACAATGGCGACCATAACGCTGCCGAACGTCGATGAGTTGATGATGCCGCTCATATTCACCTTGCCGATCCAGCTGATTGCCTACCATACGGCCGTGTTCATGGGCACCGACGTGGACCAGCCGCGCAATCTGGCAAAATCCGTCACGGTCGAATAGGCGGCATCAAAAAGCACATTTATTCCAGATTGTTACATTAACCGCGTTGACACCCGAAAGGATCGGCGCTTGTTGCCCGACGCCGTTCTTCCTATATTGTCATTCGTATTGTCTGCTTCCCGTCGCGGCCTGGTGAATGTCTGAAAAACAAACGCGCTTGTCAGCATCGACACGGATCAGGAACTATTTCCTGACGGGCCTTATCATTTGTGCGCCACTGGCGATCACGGCCTATCTGACTTGGTCCTTCATCCGCTGGGTCGACGGCTGGGTAAAACCCTATCTGCCGGCGGTTTACAATCCTGACAATTACCTGCCTTTTTCGATCCCTGGTTTCGGCCTGCTGACGGCCCTCGTGGTCATCACCCTGGTCGGCTTTCTGACCGCAAACCTGATCGGCCGCACCATCATCGCCTATGGCGAATCGATACTCAATCGCATGCCGCTGATCCGGGGCGTTTACAAGGGTCTGAAACAGATCTTTCAGACAGTGCTCGCAGAACAGAACAACTCCTTCAACAGGGCGGGATTGATCGAATATCCGCGCAAGGGAATCTGGTCGATCGTTTTCCTGGCGACAGATACCAAGGGCGAGGTGGACGCCCGGCTTCATGACGCGGGCAAGGATACGATGTCGGTATTTCTGCCCACGACACCGAACCCGACATCAGGTTTCTTGCTGTTCGTTCCCAGCGACGAGATCATCGTACTGGATATGACGGTGGAGGAAGCCGCCAAGATGGTTATCTCCGCCGGTCTCGTGGCACCCGAGTATCATGCAAAGACCGGTCAACTGGCAAAGGAAGCGCTGGAACAGCAAGAGCGGGAACGGGAAGGCAACCAGACAGCCGCCGAATGAGTCAGTTGGGTGAACGGTTCAGTCGTTTGTTGATCTTGCGCAGAAGTTTTGTCTTGAAGCTCATTCCCGCATTGTGGCGGTGGTTTCCCCGGCCGTTGATCAGCGAAGCGTCTATGAACAATTGACCACCGTTCTTCGTCAGGCACTCATGAAACGCCACGTGCTCGCACGTTTCCTCGCCGTCTGCGGCGACACCCACGTAACGGCATCCGTTCAGCGGCTGAAGGCGGTACAGGCCAAATCCGCCAAATGCGCTGTCAACCGGGATGAAGCCACGGCTCGGATCGAGTTTTTTGCGCCGTTTCACCACGAATTCCTGGAGCGCCTCTTCCTTGGACATGTTTTCCGGCCGTTCCCTGACCCGTCGCCAGCAATCGTCCGGTGATAAAGTCGGATGTCTCAACGCCCAGATGTCATAGTAGCGTTCGCTTTGGTTGGCGAACATGGCAGTCCATTCGGGGTTGCGTGTGTCCAGGAGTTCGAGGATCCGGCTCTTGTCGAATTGTTCATTGACCGCATCGAGATCCATGACGATCAGATAGTCGAATTCACGCAACCGGCTATCTGCAAAAATCTCTTCGATGCAACGATTGCGCAGCATGGCGAGCCGCTCGGTGCGCAACTGAAATTCGGCCTGCAGGTCCCCGAATGATCTTACGATGCCGCGCTGCAGTCGCCGGTCAAAGGCACTGAGCACCTGGAAACTGTTGTCGACGGAGTTGTTCTCCAGAAACACGTAGCCCCAATCGCTCAGTTCCTCGCCGAAATCTTCGATCGTCTGAAGTATGCCGGGAAGTGCGTGTGCACAGTCGCGCGCCAGGCCCGCAAAGACCACCTTGTGCTTCGATGCCACGAAAACCAGCTCCCGGGATTTGATTGCGCCCGCATCCTAGTAGCGTTGAAATTGCAGGGCGGCAAGGCAAGGTTTGCCGACTGCGGGTTGTTTGGCTTATCCCGCACGTCTGTCGGTCTTTTTCCGCTGGTGATAGGTCAGTGCCAATGCCAGACAATGCCGGATTACATCGGATTGAGGAGGATCTTTCGCGACAAAGGACATACGGCGATTGCCTTCGAACTCAAATTGATCCGGATAGAGTTCGCTGCACGTCGCAATCAGGTTGGTCTGGCAATGGAAGAAAATCGAGCAATGGTCCGGCCGGTCCGGTTTCCAGTCCATGCGTATGGTCGAACCGCTTTTTGGATGGTGCGTCAGATAGCTGGGCTCACCCCATTTCAGTGTTTCTTCCACTGTGCCGACACCCGGCGTTTGACGTGCGGCATCGAATACAAGCTCGCGCAATGCAAGCATGCTTGACCTCACGGTCTCGGGATAAGTTGAGAAAACGGCTTCAACTTCGGCGGATTGAAAAGGTGTCATCGCTTTTTCCTAACCGGCCTGCAGCAGCCGGATGGCCTCGTCGCGCCGCCAGATATAGAGCAGGTACCGCAATGCCTGGCCACGTTCGGTCGTCAGTTCCGGATCCTTCTGCAGGACATAGCGCGCATCGTCACGCGCGGCCTCCAGCAGGTCCCTATGGGCTTCCAGCTCAACGAGCCTGAACCCCGGCGTACCCGATTGCCGCGTTCCAAGCAATTCGCCTTCGCCGCGCAATCGCAGATCTTCCTCGGCGATGCGGAATCCGTCTTCGCTTTCGCGCATAATGGACAGACGCGCCCGCGCGGTCTCGCTCAGGGGCGCCTTGTAAAGCAGGATGCAACTGGACGCTTCCGATCCTCGCCCGACACGGCCACGCAACTGGTGAAGCTGAGCGAGGCCAAATCGTTCCGCATGTTCGATCACCATGATCGAAGCGTCTGGAACATCGACACCCACTTCAATGACGGTCGTTGCGACGAGAATGCGGGTTTTTCCGGACTTGAAATCCTGCATGGCGCGATCCTTTTCAAGACCGGTCATGCGCCCGTGCACGACGTCGACGAGTGAACCGAACTCAGCGGCCAGATAGGCATGGCGCTGTTCGGCTGACATGAGTTCCGACAGTTCGGACTCTTCCACGAGTGGACAAATCCAATAGACCTTCCTGCCTTTCGATATCGCGTCCCGCAGACGCATCACGATATCGCTGATGCGTTCGAGCTCAATGGTCACCGTCCTGATCGGCTGCCTTCCCGCCGGCTTCTCCGTCAGGCGCGAGACATCCATGTCGCCGAAGGCGGCGAGGACCAAAGTCCTGGGTATCGGTGTTGCCGTCATGACCAACATATGCGGTGCGGACCCCTTGGCGGTCAGACGCAGCCGTTGATGCACACCGAAACGGTGCTGCTCGTCGACAACGGCAAGCAACAGGTCATGATAGTTGACGGTTTCCTGAAAGAGCGCGTGGGTTCCGACGATCAGCTGAGCTTCGCCGGATTCAATGCGGGAAAGCGCTGCTTCCCGCTCCTTTCCCTTGGTGCGGCCGGTCAGCAGCTGAACGCTCAGACCGGCCTGCTCGGCAAGGGCACCGATGGTGGCGAAATGTTGCTGGGCAAGGATTTCGGTCGGCGCCATCAGGACCGCCTGTCCGCCCGCTTCCGCGCAGGCGGCCATGGCAAACAATGCAACGGCCGTTTTGCCTGAACCGACATCGCCCTGCAGCAGCCGAAGCATGCGCTCAGTGCTCTGCATGTCGGCAACAATATCGGCAATCGCTTTTTCCTGGCTGCCGGTCAGGCTGAACGGAAGGGCGGCCCGCAGCCTTTCGCGCAGTGATCCGTCGCCCGAAACCGGTTTTCCGGGGAGTCGGCGCACACGTTGGCGCACGAGCGCCAGCGACAACTGCCCGGCAAGCAGTTCGTCATAGGCCAGGCGGCGGCGCGCCGGCGCGCTTGCACTGATGTCAGCCTCGTCACGCGGATCGTGCAGCCGGCTGACTGCGTTCGCAAAATCGGGAAACCCGTTCTTTTCGAGAAAGGCTGCATCAAGCCACTCGGGCAAAGCGGGCAGGGTGGCAAGAGCACCATCAATTGCGCGCTGCAGCAGCTTGGGAGACAGCCCGGCGGTCAGCGGGTAAACCGGTTCGACGAGTGGAAAACTGTCGGCATCTTTCTCAAGCGCCATGTGATCGGGATGGACCATCGATGCGCGGCCGTTGAACCACTCGACCCGGCCGCTGACCAGTACGGTCTCGCCGACCGGCAACGCCTTCTCAAGCCAGTTCTGCCTCGCGTGAAAGAAGGTCAGCGCGATCTCTCCCGTCTCGTCATGGGCAAAGACACGGTAGGGCACATTGCGCTTTCCGCGCGGTGCAGGCTGGTGCCTGTCGACATGAAGCGCCAGTGTCACGATTGAATGTTCGGGTGCGAACGCTACGCCGGGCCGGTTCCTGCGGTCGATCACGCGGTGCGGCGGCAGGAGAATCAGGTCGACGGCACGCGCGTCATCGCCGCTTTCGCGTCCAAGGACACGGGCGATCAATGCGGCGATTTTCGGACCTATGCCGGAGAATGATGTGATCGGAACGAAAAGCGGGTCGAGCAGGCTGGGTCGCATCTACCCGGCTCCGCTTCCGACAAAAATTGCGTCAGCATGGCGCTTGCCGTCCCAAATTCCTCCCAAATGATCTTTCATTCAGTCCCCGTATCTCGATCGCTGAGAAACTATCACGAAGCACGCCGAACTTTGATCGCAAAGCTGACATTTCCAATGGCCTTCGCTATAGAGACGCATAATCATCAGGAATTCAAATCGACCATGACCGGCACCACCCGCACAAGTGCACATATGGATCCCCGGCGGCGGCGCATCCTGTTCCGCGCCTGGCATCGCGGAATCAGGGAAATGGACCTGATTCTGGGTCATTTCGCAGACCAGAACATCGATCGGCTAAGCCTTGATGAACTGGACACTTTCGAATCGTTATTGGCCGTTGACGACCGTGACCTCATACAATGGGTAACCGGCGAGATCGACGTGCCGCAAGAGCACAACACGCCGCTGTTTGCGCAGATTCGTGCCTACCGGCAGGGCGACGCGGCATGCTGACAAGCATAACGGCCGACAGGATCTACAATACAAAGGCACCGACGGTCCTGGCGAACGTGCCCGCGGGCGCAGAACCGCTCATCCTCGCCGAAGCTGCGCGAAAGGGCCGGGCAGTTGCTCATATCCTGTCCGACGGCCAGCGTATGGCCGACATGGCGCAGAACCTGGAATTCATCGCCCCGGATATTCCAGTCTTGCAGCTCCCCGGCTGGGATTGTCTCCCCTATGACCGTGTCTCGCCCAGCGCCGATGCGGCGGCACGCAGACTGTCGGCGCTCAGCGCCCTGATCGAACATCAGGCCAATCCGCACGCGGCGATCGTTCTGGTTTCGATCAATGCGCTGATGCAAAGGGTTCCGCCCCGCTCAAAGCTTGCAGGCCTGAGCTTTGCCGCAAGGCCGGGAAATCAGATCAGAATGGACGAACTGGCGACCCGGCTGTCGAACAATGGCTTCGAGCGGGTGCCGACGGTGCGTGAAGTCGGAGAGTTTGCGATCCGCGGCGGCATTCTCGACGCCTATCTGCCGGGCTACGAAGAGCCCCTGCGTCTCGACTTCTTCGGTGATACGCTCGAAAGCATCCGTAGTTTCGACCCGGCGACCCAGCGAACCACCAGCCAGGCCCGCAAACTCGTACTGCATCCCATGAGCGAAGTATCGCTCGACGCAGACACGATCAGCCGTTTTCGCAAGAATTACCTGTCGCTGTTTGGTGCGGCAACACGGGAAGACGCGCTTTATCAGGCGATAAGCGAAGGCCGCAGGTTCGCCGGCATGGATCACTGGCTGCCGCTGTTTTATGAACGGCTGGAGACGGTGTTCGACTACCTTTCCGGCTTCTCGATTTATGCCGACCGGCACGCCGTCGAGGCAGCGCGGGAGCGCCATACACAGGTCATCGATCACTTCGAGGCACGCCATAATCTCTCGGCCGAGATGTCGACGGCGCAGGCGACACCCTACAATCCGGTGCCGGTGGAGCAGCTTTATCTTTCGCCGGATGAACTGACAGAATCCCTGAACATTACCAACGCCGTGACCCTGTCGCCCTTCATGGAAGAGGACCTGGCAGGACGCCAGGTCATCAATATCGAGGCCCATGCCGGGCCACGCTGGGCGAGCACCGTTGAGCAGAAGGATGCCGAGACCGCACGGGTGAATGTCTTTGAGCAGGTGGTTCGGCATATCGGCAAGAAACGCGCGGATGGGTTCAAGGTCGTCATAACGGCCTGGACGGAAGGATCGCTCGATCGCCTATTGCAAGTACTCGGTGAACACGGGCTCGAGCGCGTACGCCGGATCGGCTCCCTATCCGAAGCCAATGACCTGAAGACCGGTGAGGCCGCCGCAGCCATACTCAATCTGGAGAGCGGCTACGAAATCGATGGCCTGTCGGTCATTGGCGAGCAGGATATCCTCGGCGATCGCCTGGTGCGACGCGGGCGTCGACGCCAGAAGGGCTCCGATTATATCACCGAGGTTTCGGGTCTCGAAGAAGGCGACATTGTCGTCCACGCCGAACACGGCATCGGCAAATTCATCGGATTGCGCACCATCGAAGCCGCCGGTGCTCCACATGCATGCCTCGAACTGCGCTATGCGGAGGACGCCAAGCTTTTCCTGCCGGTGGAAAACATCGAGCTGTTGTCGCGCTACGGATCCGACGCAGCCGGGGCCATCCTCGACAAGCTCGGCGGCGTCGCCTGGCAGGCGCGCAAGGCAAAGCTGAAGAAACGGCTACTCGATATGGCCGGGGCGCTGATCCGCATCGCCGCCGAACGTCAGATGCGCAACGCGCCGCAATTGACAATGCAGGACGGGCTCTATGACGAGTTCGCGGCGCGCTTTCCCTATGAGGAAACCGAGGATCAGGGCAATGCGATCGACGCCGTACTCTCCGATCTCGCCGGCGGCATACCGATGGACCGGCTGGTCTGCGGCGATGTCGGCTTCGGAAAGACGGAGGTTGCGCTGCGCGCGGCTTTCATCGCGGCCATGAACGGTGTGCAGGTTGCCGTCGTCGTTCCCACGACACTGCTCGCCCGCCAGCACTACAAGACGTTTTCCGAACGCCTGCGCGGGTATCCGATCCGCGTGCAGCAGGCCTCCCGGCTGGTAGGCCAGAAGGAACTGAGCCTGACGAAAAAGGAACTGGCCGACGGCAAGACGGATATTGTCATCGGCACCCACGCGCTGCTCGGCAAGGCGATCAAATTCGCCAATCTCGGGCTGCTGGTCATCGACGAGGAACAGCATTTCGGCGTCAAGCACAAGGAAAGGCTCAAGGAACTCAAGAGCGACGTTCATGTTCTGACGCTGTCCGCAACACCGATCCCGCGTACCTTGCAACTTGCCATGACGGGCGTGCGCGAGCTGTCGCTGATCACCACGCCGCCGGTCGACCGCATGGCCGTCCGCACATTCATATCGCCCTTCGACCCGCTGGTGATACGCGAGACACTGCTGCGCGAACACTATCGCGGCGGTCAGAGTTTTTACGTCTGCCCGCGCATCTCCGACCTGGGTGAAATTCACGCCTTTCTCGAATCCGATGTTCCCGAACTCAAGGTCGCTGTCGCACACGGCCAGATGCCGGCGGGCGAACTCGACGACATCATGAACGCCTTTTATGACGGCCAGTACGATGTCCTGCTTTCGACGACGATCGTTGAATCCGGTCTTGACGTTCCAACGGCCAACACGCTGATCGTGCACCGCTCGGACATGTTCGGCCTGGCGCAGCTCTACCAGTTGCGGGGCAGGGTGGGGCGCTCCAAGGTCCGCGCCTTTTCCCTTTTCACACTACCGGTCAACCGCACGCTGACTGCAACCGCGGACCGCCGGCTGAAAGTGCTGCAATCGCTGGACACACTGGGCGCGGGCTTCCAGCTCGCAAGTCATGACCTCGATATCCGCGGCGCTGGAAACCTCTTGGGCGAGGAGCAGTCCGGACACATCAAGGAAGTGGGCTTCGAACTCTACCAGCACATGCTGGAGGAAGCCGTCGCCGAACTGAAAGGCGAGGAGGATCTGGTCGATACCGGCTGGTCGCCGCAGATCACCGTTGGAACATCGGTGATGATACCCGATGGCTATGTGCCCGATCTTCACCTCAGACTTGGCCTCTACCGGCGCCTTGGCGATCTCACGACGCCCGACGAGATCGATGCCTTCGGCGCCGAACTCATCGACCGTTTCGGTCCGCTGCCACAGGAAGTGCAGCACCTTCTGAAGATCGTTTACATGAAATCGCTCTGTCGCAAGGCGAATGTCGAAAAGCTCGACGCGGGACCGAAAGGTGTTGTGGTCCAGTTCCGAAACGCGGAATTCCCCAACCCGGCCGGGCTGGTTTCCCATCTCGGCGCACTCGGCTCACTGGCGAAGATCAGGCCGGATCAAAGCGTATTCTTCCTGCGCGATCTGCCCAGCGCTGAAAAGCGGCTCGGCGGCGCCGCGGTGATCATGACGAAACTCGCGGAAATCGCCGAAGCGGTTTAGGCGGTTTGCGGCGCGCTGGCAGTTTCCTTTTCCTTGGCCACATCGCGGATGGCATTGGTCAGGACATTAGCCGACTGTGCACCCATCACCGCATATTTATTTTCAAGTATGAAACAGGGAACGCCCGTCACGCCCATCTTTCGGGCGATCTCGATTTCCTGCTCCATCTCCATGCAATCGGCTTGACCGGCGAGCAGGCCTTCGGTGATTGTCCGGTCCATGCCGGCCTGCTCCGCCGCGTCCAGAAGAACGGTATCGTCGCCGACATTCTTTCCATCGATGAAGAAGGCCTTGAACAGGATATCGACCAGCCTGTCCTGCACGCCCGGTGCTTCCGAGGCCGCCCAGCGAATAACCCGATGGGCGTCAAGCGTGTTCGGCGACACGGCAATTGCCTCGAAATCGAATGGAATGTCTTCCTCCCGCCCGGCGTCAACGATGTTGGCGTATATCTGTTTGGCGCGCTCCGAACCGCCGAATTTCTCAGAAAGATACTGTTCCCTGTCCTTGCCTTCCTTCGGCAGGGTCGGATCGAGCTGATACGGCCGCCAGCGAACATCGACCTCGATATCTTCGGGCAACTCCTTGATCGCGGCCTCAAGCCGCTTCTTGCCGATATAGCACCACGGACACATGACATCGGAAACGATGTCGATATTGACGGAAGGCATTGTCGTTCCTTTCTTCGAGGCGCTATTTCTCGGCTCTCTTGTCCCACCATGTCGGCAGCACATAGCCGTAAATGGGCGTAACCTCGGGATGTTCAAGATACGACCGGTAAGCGACGCGCTGGCCGGGAAGATAGTATAGCGGCACGACATAGTGCCCGGAAATGAGAACCCGATCGAAGGCGCGCACCGCGGCCACGAAATCCTCCTGCGCGCGCGCATCCAGCAACGCCTGGATCATCGCATCGATTGCCGGTTCGGCGGTGCCCGCATAGTTGAATGTGCCCGGAATATCCCGGGAACGGCTGTCCCAGCGCCATATCTGCTCTGCACCTGGCGAAAGCGATGCCGCGTAGGTCTTGATGATCATATCATACTCGTAATCCCGGGTGCGCCGCTGATATTGCGCGTCATCGACTGTCCGGATTCCCATGTCTATGCCGAGAGGCGCGAGGTTGCGTTGATAGGCAAGCGCGATCTTTTCCTGGCCGTCGTTCTGGGTCATAACCTCGAAGGTGAGCGGCCGCCCGGCACCATCAACCAGCTTTCCGTCCCTGATCGCGTAACCCGCCTCTTTGAACAATGTTAAAGCCTTGCGCTGGACGGTCCGATCCCGGCCGCTGCCGTCGGTCTTTGTGGCGTGATAGGTCCCTTGCATGACCACTTCTTCGACCGCACCGGGGAATGGTGACAAAAGTGCGCGCTCTCGCTCGCTGGCCGGTATGCCGATCGACGATAAATCGGAGTGCTGGAAGTAGCTTTCCGTCCGTTTGTAGGCGTCGTCGAAAAGACTTCTGTTTACCGATTCGAAATCGAAAAGCATCGCCAATGCCCGCCTGACGCGTACGTCGCTGAACATTTCCTTCCGTGTATTGAAAACAAACCCGTGCATGCCGGCCGGCAGCTTGCTTTCGAAAACGGTTTTTTGAACATCACCGTTCTCGACAGCTGGGAAATCGTAAGACCGCCGCCAACTGGTTGGACTGCCCTCGAACTGGATATCATAGATGCCCTTTTTAAACGCCTCGAACTGGGCATTTTCGTCCAGAAAATACTCCACCGATATCTCGTTATAATTGTCAGTGCCGCGCTTGACCGGCAAGTCCCTGGCCCAGTAGTCGGGCCGTCGCTCGAAAGTGATTTTCTCTCCAGGCCTGACGTCACTGATCCTGTATGGCCCCGAGGCTACCGGTGTTTCGAACGTCGTCTGGTCGAATGTATCCGGGTTCGTCGCATGCTTGGCGAGAATGGGACTTAGGCCGAGGATCAGCGGGAATTCGTGTCCAGCATCCTCCGTGAGCGTAAACCGAACACTTAGTGGACTTGTCTTCTCCATCTCCACGACGTTCTTGAGCCGGTCTGAAAAAGGGGGGCGGCCTTTGTCCTCAAGCAGCTTGAACGTGAAGATCACGTCATCTGCCGTTACCGGTTCCCCATCCGACCATTTGGCCAGCGGGTTGATGTTGAACTGGATGAATGTCCGATCCTCATCGAACTCGACCGTTTCCGCCAACAGCCCGTAAAGCGTGAACGGCTCGTCCCGCGAACGCTGCATCAGGCTTTCATAGGTCAGGTTGCCGAACTGCGGATCCCACATACCACGCGCCGTCGTTCGCATGCTTTTAAGGATGAACGGATTGAGATTGTCGAATGTACCTTTGACGCCGTACGAAATGCGGCCGCCTTTCGGCGCGTCCGGATTGACGTAGGGGAAGTACTGGAAATCCGGCGGCAATGCGGGCTCGCCATGCGAGGCGATGGCGTGCTTCGCACCTTCGGCAAATGCAACACCTTTACTCGCACTGACGACAAGCAGCATTGCGGTCAGAATTCGTAAAAACATCTGCATGGCATCCCTTCGCTGATTCGCGGCAAACCGTACCACGTTCCTGCACCATTCCAACGCGTCGGCCTTTGCCTGCAGAATACGCCTTTTGCATGAAACGCAGGGGCGCCGCATACCGCCCGATGCCACAAGGGTTCGGAAAACAACCGCCGGCATTCACTGTAACAAAGGTTTACAGCGCCCGCCTTGCGATCGCTCTCATTCGGGTACAGGGAATGCGGACTTGGGACTGCCAGCGACACAATCCGAATTTCCAGGAGACAGAGCAGGAATGACCATCAAAAACCCAATCGTCATGAGAACAGCGCTGACAGCCGTGTTCGCGGCAGCGGCGACCCTGCTGCACCCGGCAGAGACCTCACACGCGCAGGGCCCGAATCAGGGCTGGTTCAAAGTGTGCACGAAGCAGGGCGAGAACGACATCTGCGTCGTGCAGAACATCACCACCGCATCCACCGGGCAGCTTCTGACGGCCACCGGCCTGGTCATGGTCGAAGGCGAGGTAAACAGCAAGACGCTTCAGGTTTCTGTTCCCTCGGCCCGCACCATCGAGCCCGGCGTCGCCATGCAGGTCGATGGCGGAAAGGCCCAGCAGATTCCCTATTCCGTATGCATGCCCGACAAATGCGTTGCCCAGGTGCCCCTGACCGATGCCATGGTCAACGCGTTCAAACAAGGTGGCGAGATCGTCTTCACCTCGGTGAACTTCCAGCGCGCGCCGAACCCGATCAAGGTCTCGCTCAAGGGCTTCACCGACGCTTTTGACGGAGAGGCCTTGACCCCGTCGAAACTGCAGGAGCGGCAACAATTGTTGCAGCAGGAGTTGCAGCAAAAGGCGCAGGCGGTCCGGGAAAAACTCAAGGAAGCCCAGCAAAAGGCCAAAGATCAGAACTGAAGAGGACCGCGCTCCAGTAGAACCGAAGCAAAAGGCGCGGCATGATCCGCGCCTTTTCTACATCTGGCTGGCCCAATTGTCGGGACCATTCGCCGCAGACTGCAACCGCCGGCGGATTAAGCCTATTGCAGGAAATCGACCGGAAACGGAGTTTGTCTGTGCTAAACAGCGTGACATTGCAGCTTTTTGCGCTTAGACAACGGATGAACGACCGGCGTGAAAAGCCTTGCAATGGCCTTATTTCGGGTACAGGGAGTGCGCGATTTATGAGGCGGTTCGGTTGGCTTGGGCGACGGTCGAAAAAACGACGGTTAAAGCCAGCTTCGGGCGGGAAACAAGCGGCGCCGTCGCCGAAACCAGATATTGAAAGCCCAGGAGAAAACGCAAGAATGACCTTCAGGACCTCAAAAGTCGCAAGGACCGCACTGGCGACCGTGTTCGCAGGGACTGCTGCCTTGTCGCTCGCAGGCGCCGCGCATGCGCAGGGCCCGAATCAGGGCTGGTTCAAAGTGTGCACCAAACAGGAAGACAACGACGTCTGCGTGGTGCAGAACATCACCACCGCCTCCACCGGACAACTTCTGACCGCCGTCGGGCTGATCCTGGTCGAAGGCAAGGTCAACAACAAGACGCTTCAGGTGTCTGTCCCCTCGGCCCGCACCATTCCTCCGGGCGTCAACATGCAGATTGACGGCGGTAAAGCCCAGCGCGTTCCCTATTCGGTTTGCATGCCCGACAAATGCGTCGCCCAGGTGCCGCTGACCGATGCCATTGTCAGCTCGTTCAAAAGGGGCGGCGAGGTCGTCTTCACTTCCGTGAACTTCCAGCGCGCACCCAATCCGATCAAGGTATCGCTGAAGGGCTTCACCGATGCGTTCGACGGCGAGCCGGTCGCCCAGTCCGAGCTCCAGGAACGCCAGCGCCTGTTGCAGGAAGAGATGCAGCGCAAGGCACAGGCAGCGCGACAGAAGCTTGAAGAGGCCCAGCAAAAGGCCAAGGAATCGAACTAAAAAAGAGAAAGGCGCGGTTTAGCCGCGCCTTTTTGCCATCCGATGCATTCATGGGCCGCTGTCAGTGGCCGACGGGCCCTCTGAGCTTGTACACGCCGTCATCGGAACCTTCGAAAATTTCCGAGATTTGAGGGTGTTGAACCGGTTGGCCGCTGTCGTCGGGCAAAAGATTCTGCTCCGATACATAAGCGATGTAATCGGTATCCTCGTTTTCGGCAAACAGATGGTAGAAGGGCTGTTCCTTGTGCGGGCGGACATCTTCAGGAATGGACTGATACCATTCCTCCGTGTTGGCAAAAACCGGATCGACATCGAAAATGACGCCCCTGAATGGGTAGACGCGGTGCTTAACCGTTTGTCCGATCTGAAATTTTGCCGTTCGCGATTTGAGCATCGATGAATGCCTCCTGGAAACACTAATAGAGGCAAGGCGCTTGCAATTTCAACGCCTTTTGGGCGAATCCAGTAACAAAACGGTAACATTGCCGAAGCCGGTTGCTGATCTTCTCTTCCTTCGCCGGCTACTACCGCTTGATTATGCGTTATTTGTGAATACAAGCTGTATCGCAACACCAAAGCCAGCCAATGTCACAAATCGCAGCGCTCATTCTCCCGCTCTTCGGGCTCATCTTTCTGGGCTACGTAACAGCCCGGCTCGTGCGGCAGCCGTCCGACGCGTTGGGCTGGCTCAATATATTCGTGCTGTACCTGGCGCTTCCAGCGCTCTTCTTCAAGCTGCTTTCGCGCACGCCGATTGAGGAACTGGCCCGCCTTGATTTCATCATGGCAAGCCTGCTTTCCACCTACACGGTCTTTGCGGTCGTCTTCGCGTTTGCGGTCGTCGCCATACGCGCATCAATAGCCGCCGGCACGATACAGGGTCTGGCCGCCGCATACGGCAATATCGGCTATATGGGCCCGAGCCTGGCCATTCTGGCCTTCGGCGAAAAGGCAGCCGTTCCCGTCGCACTCATTTTCTGCTTCGAGAACATCATGCATTTCGCCATAGTTCCGTGCATGATGGCAATTTCCGGCAGCGAGAAACATTCCTTGCCGACGCTGGTTGCGCTCATTGCACGGCGCATCATCTTGCACCCGTTCATTTTGGCAACCATCGCAGGGGTCACGGTGGCATGGCTGAAACTGCCCATCCCGGACGCCCCGCAACGCCTTATAGACTACCTCTCGCAGGCCGCCGCGCCTTGCGCGCTGTTTGCGATGGGCGTGACGCTTGCATTGCGGCCGCTGCGCCGGATACCGCTTGAGCTGTCCTACATTGTACCGGCGAAGCTGATTGTCCACCCGCTTCTTGTCTACGTCGCCATGGGCCTGGTGGGTGATTTCGACAGCACCTGGATATTCACCGCCGTCCTTCTGGCTTCGCTTCCCACGGCAACGAACGTCTTTGTGCTCGCGCAACAATATAATGTCTGGGTCGAACGGAGCTCGGCCACGGTTCTGATAACCACCGTGCTCTCCGTTCTATCGGTCACGGCCTTGCTCTACGCCATTACCTCCGGACTGCTTCCGGCTGATCTTTTTCCCGCTGCGTCGCCCGCCCAAGGGCGTTGAAACCGCTGCCGGGCTTCATGCCCTCCCGCATGGCTAAAATACGCAAGGGTGCGATCGCCGAAAGCGCGGCAAGACCACCGGATCGCAACAGTTGGACCGGCAGAAAGTCGTTCAACAGCGTCCGGTTCAGCATATCGACGCTGGCCGTTCTGGAGACCACATCGCTGCGCCGGGCCCGATCGTAATGGCGCGTCACTGCGGCTGCATTGGCTGGACCGCCCGCTCGGTCAAGCGCCGAAACGAATTCCAGAACGTCCCGCAGACCAAGATTGAGACCTTGAGCACCTATGGGCGGAAAGACATGCCCTGCCTCTCCGACCAGGGCCATGCGGCCGCGGCCAAATGAGCGGGCGATCATGCCGCTGAAGGCAAAGCGCTGCACTGCACCCTCGACCGTAACCTTGCCGAGAATGGACTGCATCCTCTCCTCGATCGCGGACCCGAGCTCATCGGCCGGCATGACCTGCATCGCCTCGGCCTCGGCCGGTGCGAGCGCCCACACGAGACTGGATCTTTGGCCGGGCAGGGGCACCTGAGTGAATGGTCCCGCTTCCGTATGGAACTCGTTCGAAGTGTCTGCATGCGGATACTGATGGCTGAAATTGAGCACAATCGCCGTTTGCGGATAGCGCCAGTCGTGGACCCTGATCCCTGCCGCTTCACGAACCTTGGAATTCCGCCCGTCGGCGCCGACGACGAGGCTGGCGGCAAGCGCGGAACCGTCTTCCAGGACGATCTGCGCATGTTCCGGAAGCTCTTTGATGGAAGTCGCGGCACTGGCGAAACATGTGATCTCTTCAAGCGAGCCGGCTGCTTTGCCTAAAGCTTCCAGAAGCGGCGCATTCGGAATGTTGTAACCGAATGCCTCAATATGGAGTTCGCTGGAATGGAATGTGACGGTGGGCGCGCGGACCAGCCGGCTGGTGGCATCGATAATGCGCATGGCGCGTAGTGGCGCCGCCGCGTTTTCAACCCCCTCCCAGATATCCAGTTGCTGCAACAATTCGATCGACGGCATCATCAGGGCGGTGGTGCGGCCATCCGCTGCCTTCGCGGCAGGTGCGATGAACGCCGTTCTGTATCCGCGCCGCGCCACGGCAAGTGCGGCGGCCGAGCCTGCAAGCCCTCCGCCGATCACCGCGATGTCGTATGTCCTGTCCATGCCAGCATCCTGTCCGCGCCAATTGAGCGACACACTACCATCCCGACCGTCTCTGTCATGCAAAAATGCAACGCGGCGGACCATCTGACGCAGCCCAATGTTTGGGCTTCCTGCGCAAATATTTTGCAATGCAACATTCGTTGATGACAGGCGAATAGCGCCCTGCAATTATGTGTCAAAATTTTGAAGCTCTTTATTATCGTTCGATCTTTGCGGGATATGCCGACTGCGCCTAGGATCAGGACCGGTTGGATCCGCTTAGATGCGGGGGAGGAAAATTTGGCTAATCACGAACCTGGGCACAGTGACTGCCTGCTGGAAGTGCGCGGCTTGACCAAGGTCTTCGGCGAATTGCGCGCCAACGATCACATCGACCTGGAAATCAAATCAAGCGAAATACATGCACTTCTCGGCGAAAACGGCGCCGGAAAATCGACACTCGTGAAGATGTTGTTCGGCTCGCTCGAGCCGACATCCGGACAGATCTTCTGGAAGGGAAATCCGGTCACGATAAGCAGCCCGGGACAGGCCCGCGGCTACGGCATCGGGATGGTTTTCCAGCACTTCTCGCTGTTCGAGGCGCTGACCGTCGCGGAGAACATCGCGCTTTCCATGGACGATGACGTGAGCATCGAGAACATTTCGGAGCAGGCCGCGGTTCTTTCCCGCGAATACGGCCTGCCGCTCGATCCGCATGCACATGTTGCCGATCTTTCCGTGGGCGAGCGCCAGCGGATCGAAATCGTCAGGACCCTGTTGCAGAACCCGGAGCTCATCATCCTCGACGAGCCCACATCCGTTCTGACGCCGCAGGAGGCCGACCGGCTCTTCGAGACGCTGGAGAAGATCCGCTCGGAAGGCCGTTCCGTCCTCTATATCAGCCACCGGCTGGAGGAAGTGCAGCGCATCTGCGACCGGGCGACGGTCCTGCGCCACGGCAAGCTCACCGGCGATTGCGATCCACGTGAGGAGACGCCGGCATCGCTGGCGCGCATGATGGTCGGCTCGGAAGTAAAGTCCGTTTCCAATACCGGCGGCAGCGTCACCGACCAGGTTCTCATCGAAACAAGAAAGCTCTCGGCGCCGGCGCGCACGCCGTTCGCCGTCGCGCTCAAGGATATCGACCTGACCGTTCGCGGTGGAGAGGTGATCGGCATTGCCGGCGTGGCGGGCAACGGCCAGAGCGAGCTTTTCGATGTCCTGTCCGGCGAGGAACTCGTCGACAAGTCCGATGATATCAGGATTTGCGGCAAGGACGCAGGTCGGCTTGGCATTTCAGCGCGACGCCTTCTCGGCGCCGGCTTCGTCCCGGAAGAGCGGCACGGTCATGCCGCCGTGTCCTCCATGACCCTTTCCGAAAACATGGTGCTCGCGCGTCACCGGTCCGACGCCGCGGAGTTTCTGACGGGCGGTCCGCTGAAGATCATCCGTCATGATGTCGTACGCAAGGCCTCGGAGCGCATCATCAAGGAGATGGACGTGCGCATGTCCGGCGAGGACCCGGACGCGTCGTCCCTGTCCGGCGGCAATCTGCAGAAATTCATCGTCGGGCGCGAGCTCGATCGCAAGCCCTCCGTCATGGTCGTCAACCAGCCGACCTGGGGGGTCGACGCCGGCGCCGCCAGCCGTATCCGGCAGGCGCTGATCGACCTCGCCAATTCCGGCTCCGCTGTCGTCGTGATCAGCCAGGACCTGGACGAGATCTTCGAGGTGGCGACCAGCATCGCCGTGATAAACGAAGGCCGGCTTTCGGCCGCGGAGCCCTCGGAAAACATGACTCTCGAACGCATCGGTCTGCTCATGGGCGGTATCCATGGCGAAGACGCGCCGGCCGCGGACACACATTTGGAGGCCGCTCATGCGCATTGAACTCGAACGCAGACCCGGCCACTCGGCGCTCTTTTCGGTGCTTTCGCCGTTCATCGCGCTCGGCCTGACAGTCGTCGCCGGCGCCATCATGTTCACCGCGCTGGACAAGAACCCGATCGA
Source organism: Allohoeflea poritis (assembly GCF_027889715.1). Classification (GTDB taxonomy): domain Bacteria; phylum Pseudomonadota; class Alphaproteobacteria; order Rhizobiales; family Rhizobiaceae; genus Hoeflea_A; species Hoeflea_A poritis. The sequence continues at coordinate 59,168 of NZ_JAPJZH010000001.1, read as the reverse complement.
TGCGCTGTACAGCTTTTTCATCGAGCCGCTGACCGAGGTATGGTCGTTGCATGAGCTCGCCATCAAGGCAGCGCCGCTCATCCTGATTGCCGTGGGCCTTTCCGTCTGTTTCCGTTCCAACAACTGGAATATCGGCGCCGAGGGACAGTTCATCATCGGCGGCGTAACCGGTTCGATTTTGCCGATCATGGTCCACCAGTGGGATTCTTGGCTCGTGTTGCCCGTCATGCTGATCATGGGCATGATCGGCGGAGCCGCCTATGCGGCGATACCGGCATTGTTGAAGACGCGCTTCAATACAAATGAGATCCTGTCGAGCCTGATGCTTGTCTATGTGGCGCAGCTCTTCCTCGACTGGATTGTGCGCGGACCATGGCGCAATCCGGAGGGTTTCAACTTCCCTGAAAGCCGCGAATTCGATGTCGAGGCCATTCTCCCGGAATTGTTGCCGGCTTCCGGCCGCGCCGATCTCGGCATCATCTTCGCGGTCGTCGCGACACTGCTGACCTGGTTCATGATGCGCTACATGCTGCGCGGCTTCGAGGTCTCGGTCCTAGGCCAATCGGCACGGGCAGGGCGCTTTGCGGGTTTTTCCGCCAACAAGATGGTGTTCTTCGCCTTCCTGTTTTCCGGAGCGCTGGCTGGCCTTGCCGGTATTTCGGAAGTTTCCGGCTCGATCGAGCAGCTCCAGCCGGTGATCTCACCGGGCTACGGCTTTACGGCGATCATCGTCGCCTTCCTCGGACGGCTCAACCCGCTCGGAATTTTCGCCGCCGGCCTGATCCTGGCGCTGACCTATCTCGGCGGCGAGGCGGCGCAGATTTCAATCGGCCTGCCTGACAAGATCGCGCGCGTGTTCCAGGGACTGCTGCTGTTCTTCGTCCTGGCCTGCGACACGCTGATCCACTACCGCGTCAGGCTCAAATTCGTCGCGCATGCGGAACCCGCTGGGGAGGGCGCCTAAATGGAACTCATCGTAGCCGTACTCCTGACCGTCACGACGGCAGCGACTCCTCTGCTTCTGGCCGCCATGGGCGAGCTGGTCGTGGAAAGATCCGGCGTCCTCAATCTCGGCGTCGAAGGCATGATCGTCGTGGGCGCGGTGGTCGCATTTGCCATGGCGCAGATCTCCGGCAACCCGTATCTCGGGGCGCTGTGCGGGGCTCTGGCGGGCTGCGCCTTCTCGCTGCTCTTCGGTTTCCTGAGCCTGACGCTTGTCACCAATCAGGTCGCAACAGGACTGGCGCTCACCATTCTCGGCCTAGGTCTTTCGGGAATGATCGGGGAGAATTTCGTCGGTCAACCCGGCGTCCAGCTTGAGCCGATTGCCATCCCGCTGCTCAGCAGCCTGCCGCTTGTCGGCCCGCTGGTCTTCAATCAGGACATCATCTTCTATCTGTCCATCCTGTCGGTCGTCGGTGTCAGCTGGTTCCTGTTCAGGACACGCATCGGCCTTCAATTGCGCGCCATCGGAGACAGCCACGGCTCGGCCCACGCGCTCGGTATTTCGGTCATCAAGACGCGTTATCTGGCGGTCATGTTCGGCGGCGTCTGCGCCGGACTGGCGGGCGCGCAATTGTCGCTCGTCTACACGCCGCAATGGGTGGAAAACATGTCCGCCGGCCGCGGCTGGATTGCGCTTGCGCTCGTCGTTTTCGCAAGCTGGCGGCCGCTGCGCGTGCTTGCCGGCGCCTATCTGTTCGGCGCCGTTACGATCGGACAGTTGCATGCGCAGGCGCTCGGTTTCGGTATCCCGTCGCAATTCCTGTCGGCGCTGCCTTATCTCGCGACAATAATCGTTCTTGTACTGATCTCGCGCAACAGGCGCTTGACACTGATGAATACTCCGGCTTCGCTCGGTCAGTCATTCGTCCCGGATCGCTAATCCACCATAACAGAAGAGGTGAACACGATGAAAAAAACACTATTGGCAATAACGGCGGCAGCCGTGGTCAGCCTAGGCGCCACCGCGGCACAGGCCGCAACGAAGGTCTGTTTCGTTTATGTCGGCTCGAAGACCGACGGCGGCTGGACCCAGGCACATGACATCGGCCGCCAGGAACTCCAGGCCCACTTCGGCGACAAGATCGAAACGCCCTATTTGGAAAACGTTGCCGAGGGGCCGGATGCCGAACGCGCAATCGAGCGTTTCGCACGCTCGGGCTGCGAACTCATCTTCACGACGTCGTTCGGCTTCATGGAACCGACGCTCGATGTCGCCAAGAAATTCCCCGATGTGAAGTTCGAACACGCCACCGGCTACAAGACATCGGACAACGTCACCAGCTACAATTCGCGCTTCTATCAGGGCCGCTACATCCAGGGACAGATCGCTGGAAAGATCTCCAAGACAGGCGTCGCCGGATATATTGCATCCTTCCCGATCCCGGAAGTCGTGCGCGGCATCAACTCCTTCCTTCTCGGCGCCCAGTCGGTCAACCCTGATTTCAAGATCAAGGTTGTCTGGGTGAACTCCTGGTTCGATGCCGGCAAGGAAGCCGACGCCGCCAAGGCGCTGGTCGACCAGGGCGTCGACATCCTGACGCAGCACACCGACTCGACCGCACCGATGCAGGTCGCCGCCGAGCGCGGCATCAATGCCTTCGGACAGGCATCGGACATGATCGAAGCCGGCCCGAATACCCAGCTCACCGCGATCATCGACAGCTGGGGTCCGTACTACATCAAGCGGACACAGGCGATGATGGACGGCACCTGGAAATCCCAATCCACCTGGGACGGCCTGATCGACGGTATCCTGACCATGGCGCCCTACACCAACATGCCGGATGACGTGAAGCAGATGGCCATGGAAACCGAAGCCAAGATCACCAATGGCGAAATGCATCCGTTCACCGGCCCGGTCACCAAGCAGGATGGCTCCGAATGGCTGAAGGGCGGCGAGGTAGCGGATGACGGTACGCTGCTCGGCATGAATTTCTACGTCATGGGCGTGGATGACAAGCTGCCGCAGTAAAGCGCTTCTTGATGAACCGAAAAGGCGCCGCTAAGGCGCCTTTTCTGTTTCAGGATCCGGTTTCCAGGTTCCCTGCCGGAACGGGCACCGGCCGGCCGTTCTTGTCAACCGCAACGAAGGTGAACAGCGCGTCCGTGACCTTCTCGTGCTTGCCGTAGCGCTCGCGCAGAACCCATGCCTCCACATGGATCTTCATGGAAGTGCGGCCGATATGCTCGATATCGGTATAGACACAAACCACGTCGCCTACCTTGACCGGCCGGATGAACTTCATTGCCTCGATGGCGATCGTAACCACCCGCCCGCGCGCCCTTTGACCGGCTGCGATGCCGGCGGCAAAATCCATCTGCGAGACAACCCACCCACCGAATATGTCGCCGGCCGCATTGGTGTCAGCCGGCATCGCCATGGTGCGGATCGTCAGTTCTCCTTGCGGCTTTTCTTCGCTCATAGACAGCACTCCTGAACTGGATCAACAAGTATGCGGTCAATTGGCCGTCCGTACAATCTGGCTGCACCTGGGAACAGGCAAGTTTTCACGTAACAATATCCCGACAGCGTTGCAGTCATTGGAGTTCACAACTTTTGCGAATTCTGCTTTATTTAACCGGAGATTAGCAACCGGGCCTGGCAGAGCATTATCGGCACAGGTAAATCGTTGGAGGCGTTGATGGCGCTTGTTTCATGTCTGTCCACAGATACGTAATACGGCACATTCTGAGCTTATTTTGTGCCTGCGGCATTTTACTCGCAGGTTTGGGTGATTTGACACGGCCGGCATCGGCGGATCGGGTCGAAACATACTCAAGCGAAGAATACAAAGCCGACCTCACAAAAACCTATGAGTTGTTAAGGAAGCTGCATCCGAACCTGACCGCTCACAAGAGCTCAAAAGAACTCAAAACACTCTTCGAAGAACTGGTCACTGCGGCCGCTGACGGCAGCACGCGCGAAACAGTCTACATGGCAATTTCAGAGCTGGTGGGCTTTGTCTGCGACGAACACACCCAGGTCATTTACGGTGATCCGAACGAGACGGACCTGATCCCCCAAGGCTGGCCGTGGTTCACATATCCTTTGATGGTGAACGGCGGGAAGCTCTATATGCGGATCGTACTGAGCGGAAAAGCAGAGGAAGTTCTCGAGATCGAAGGTTTGTCGGGAAAGACCATTGCCGCAAACATATTAAAACGGGTTCCGATGGACGGCTGCGGCCGAGACAGTCACATCGATGTGAACGATACCCTCCCAATCAATGCAAGAATTGTCGCTGCTATGATCGGGGACAGAGACAAATATCACGTCAGGACTCGCAGCCTTGACAGAGAGACCATTCAAACCCGCGAAGTCGAACGCGCGGCTTCTTGGGAAACCCGGATGCTGTCGACCCGCAAGTTCAGATTGGACAGGAAGATCATAACGGGGGACCTGGTTGATCAGAAATTCGATCATCACAATGGTTTGTTGATAAAGGTCAGGGACGCCGACATCTACTACCGATATTCGACCAGCCGCAACCTGGCCTATGTCGGCATCGGGTCGTTCAAGGATTTCGAGCGTTCGGAAGAGGGCGTGGAATTGATCATGCGCGATATTATCGACCGCAGACCCGACGCGATATTCCTTGACCTGGTAGATAATCCCGGCGGATCAACGCACACGGGTCAGCACTTGATGGCATTTCTCCTGCCAAGGGCTCATCGCGTATTCAGCGAGGCCTATGTCAGGGACGTCTCTCGAAAAGTACCCGGCAATTTCAAGTATTTCGACGAGGAGGCGGAAAAGCGGAGGAAGTCGGACGCCAGATTTTTCCGGAAAGTCCGCAAGAAAGGCGGTGTGCGCAAGGCACCAATCCGCAAAAGGTCGTTTGGAAAACCGGACTACAAGGGGAAGATTTATGTTCTTGTCAGCCCGAGCAGCCGGTCCAACGCCATAAGGGTGGCCGCAACGCTGAAGAGGCTGAGAAAGGCCACCATTGTCGGCAGTGTTACGGGAACCAATGTTGTAACATCCTGCGCACGCGCCGAAGGCACCTATACGCTGGAACATACCGGCTTCCAGTTACGAATCCCGACAATCTGCTTCCGCACGAAAGAAAACCGCTTCAACGAGGAACACACGCTCGTCCCGGATATCATTGTTTCACCTTTGGATCGCATTGCCCGCAACTATAATTCCGCCGTCCTCAAAACGGCCCTGAAGCACTACGAAGAAACCCGCGAAAACGGGAACTGAACCCGCCAATCGTGGCCCGGCACGAGCAAAATCCTGCAAACAGGTTTCAAATGCCTTAGACTGGGTCCATGCCGAAGCCAAACCCGTATCGTCCATTCACACCCGATCCGGCGCAGATGGAATGCGCGCCTGCCATCTCGGGCAACAAGGTCAATGGACTTGGCGAGGAGGAATTCCGGCGCCCCGACATCGTCTATTGGGCGCCTGATCCGGATGCGATTCCCCACGGGCGGCTGCAGCGCTGGTTCTATACGGTCAATCCGGACGAGCCGGCAATCGTTGCGGAGCGCGCCGCACGCAAGCAGATCCTCGACGCGCCGCTGCCGGAGCTGTCGGAGCGGCGGGTGGAACGCACACCGGCCGACTGGACCGGAGCGCTGCAGCAATACATCTCGGCCGGCCACTGCGAGCAAGTCGGCGCAACGCCGCTTGACCGCGACTGGCTTTTCGATGGGCAGGACACACCGTTTTCGAATGTCGTCGTCATTGGCGTACAGCACAATTACGAAGCGATATCCGAGGCGCCCAGGCCGCGCGCCGGCGCCGAGGTCATGCGCCAGTACAGCCGGGCTGCCTTTGCCGCCAAGGCGATCGCCGGCTGGCTCCGGCGTTCCGGTTGGGATGCCGATCCTGTGACCGGCCCGATGGCCGGGAAGATCACGCTCATTCCACCGGCAATCGCCTGCGGTTTCGGTGAGCTCGGCAAGCACGGTTCATTGATCACGCCAGAGATGGGCGCGAGCTTCCGCCTGTCGGCGGTGCTGACGGACGCGCCATTCGAACCGACACCGCCGCAACCTTTCGGACTCGACGATTTCTGCATGAACTGCCGCATCTGCGAGGATGCATGCCCGCCAGAGGCAATCTTTGAGGAGAAACAGACCGTTCGCGGCAAGCAGAAATGGTATGTCGATTTCGACAAATGCCTGCCATTTTTCAACGAGACCCATGGCTGCGCCATCTGTATCGCAGAATGCCCGTGGAGCCGCCCGGGTGTCGGCGTGAAGCTTGCCGACAAATTGGCGCGCAGGGCGGGGCGGCTGACTGACCGGAGCGGGTCGCTTCGGCCAGACTGAAACAGCGGCGGCAAGCAGACTGTTGGGTTGTGTAGCCCTTCCACTGCAATCTATACTCAATGTAACAGATGTATCACTGCAGGTCGGGGCGGCGGATGAGTATTTGCCGCAACGGCCAATGGAAGGGGCCCATGTCTGACCGAAAATCGGATATTGCGGATGAAAATGATAAAACGTTAAGCGTTGACGCCGTCATCTCAGAGAAAGTGGACGCGGATGAGTACATAAAGCGACTGCTTCCTGCACACAGCGAGCACCAGAAGTATTTTTCCCGCCTGTGGGTTTTCAGTCTCGCACTGATATTCGTAACGGCGATGATTCAGATTCCTGAAGCAGGGACGCATTCCGCCTCACAACCCGTGCTCTTCGGCGTACCGCTGCCCTTGAAAACCTATTTGTACACTGTTCTGGTTTTCCTGATATTCTTCTCCGTTCCTTACTCTGCGGCCAGGCTTAGGTCGTCCGAAACGCACAACCTGATCACGGCATTGTCCATCCTACAGGGGAACAACAAGAAGCCCTTTTTGATAAAAATCAGGGTTGGCGACACCCCAAAACAAAAGCTGACAAAACACAAATACGTAACCGCCCTTATGGATGGTGGCGTACACTCGGTAAAAGCGATTTCGGACAACGCGTCACCATTTTTTCGGAGCGCGTCAAGGATCGCGAACAAATACATCATACACTTCGCGATCTGCTTCCTTCCCGTTATCGGTATCGTCGTAACCGTTGCAAAACTCTACGCGGCCATAAACGAAACCAACGGGTGTGGCATTGGTTCACATCTGGTTCTGAAGATATCGGATTGTGCAACCGACCGTTATCCGGCGGTTGACTATTTCGTGGATATGAATGGACCGCAGATGTTCTTCACTTTCCTGATTGCAATCGGCTTTTTCCTGGCCGTTGCATATTGCTGGAACGCCTATCGCAGCATTTTGCTAGGCATCAACATACAGACAAGCGGCCCGCGGCTTAAGGTCTGGTCGCATCATCCGACACTCCGCTACTTAAAGAAGAAGTTCCGGTGAATTTGTACAAATTCGATTGATGGTCAGTCTTGTGCTCCGTAGCATCCCTCTAGGCCCGGAACCACATTGGCTTTATTCACGTCGCCATCGGCCCATCGCATCACCCTTGGGTCCATGACGCGCCGCCACCACGGCGGAATAACCGCCATCACGAAGCAGCCCGGATAGCCGCTCGGAAGGCGCGGCAACGCCTCAAAGTCCCGAAGCGCCTGATAGGGGCGCAGCGGATTGGCGTGGTGGTCGGAATGGCGCTGCAAATGAAACAGCATCAGATTCGACACGATATGGTTCGTGTTCCAAGAATGCCGAGGCGCGCAAGGTTCATAACGCCCGTTCTCGCGCTTCTGCCGTTTCAGTCCGTAATGCTCCACATAATTTGCGAAGGTGAGTTGCAGCCACCCGGCAAAATGGTGGATCAACAGGAAGGGCAGCACGATCCAGCCAAGCGCGGCTATCAGCACAATCGCCACCGCGATGGCGATCGCATAGCCTTGGAGAATGTCGTTTCGGACGTTCCAGAAACCGTAGCCCTTCTTCTCCAACCGCGCGCGTTCAAGCCGCCAGGCGCGCAGCGCGGCACCGGGAATCTCGCGCAGGGCAAAGCCGTAGACGCTTTCGCCCAGACGGGCCGAGGCGCAGTCTTCCGGTGTCGCCACATAAGTGTGATGGCCACGATTGTGTTCGATGCAGAAGTGGCTGTAGCCGGTCAGTGCGCAGACCAACTTGCCGCCCCACTGGTCGAGCAGGTTCAGCTTGTGGCCGAGTTCGTGCCCGACGGCCAGACCGCCGCCTGATGCGGCGCCGGCGCTCAACGCCAGCGACACATAAGCCCAGGCCGGCAGGTCCGCAGTCGCTGCAACGATCGCGCAGATCAGGAAGCTGCCCCAAAGAACGGGAAGCGAGCAGAAGAGCAGCATCCGGTAATAATTGTCATGCGACAACTGCTCGACGACCGCCTCGGGCGGATTGTTCATATCCTCGCCAAAGGCGATATCAAGAAGCGGAACGGCCAGATAATAGAAGGCGAGGGGAACGAGCGACCAGAGCGGCTGCCCGCTCCAGGAAAGCATCGCCGCCGACAGTCCGGGCACGGCGGGCGACAGCACGGAGGCCCACCAAAGGTGCCGTTTCGTGTCGTGATACGAAACGTTTTCACCGTCCTTCGAAACCGCGACGAATATCATGTCCGAATGCCCTCAGCCTCCCAAGGGCTGAAAGATAGCATAGGAATAAATGATGTGTCGTGATTTACGGGCGCTGCGGTGGAGGTTGAAATCAGAGGAGCGTGCGGGCGTCATTCCGCCAGTGTCAGGATTTCATCCAGAGGCTTCTTCATCTTTGCCACTTTCGGCACTTTGGCATCTTCGCTCGGGTGACCAACCGCCACGATCATAATCGGCTTTTCGTGCTCGGGCCGACCGAGCATACCGGTGAGGAACTTCATCGGGTTGGGCGTATGCGTCAATGTCACGAGACCGGCGTGATGCAGCGCGGCGAGCAGAAAACCGGTGGCAATGCCCGTGCTTTCCGGAACGTAGTAATTCTTGAAGCGCTCACCGTCTTCGAAATACCCCCATTTCTGAGCGAACACGACAATCAGCCAGGGCGCGTCTTCAAGATGGGGTTTGACATCGTTGGTTCCGATCGGCTCCAACGCCTTCAACCACTCATCCCCCGCACCACCATCATAAAACCGTCGTTCTTCCTCTTCAGCGGCCTCCCGTATCTTCTTTTTGAATTCGGGGTTTGAGATGGCAACGAAATGCCAGGGCTGGTGGTTTGCGCCGGAGGGCGCGGTGCCCGCGGTTCGGATACAGTTTTCGATCACCTCCCGGGAGACCGGCCGCGTGGAATAATCCCGCACCGTGTGGCGCCGCTTCATCTTGTCATGGAATGCTTCGGCCGCCGCCAACATCTGTTCATCGGTCAGATTGGCTCGGTCGGGCAAATCCACGGCTTCATACTCGATATGCTCGCGTGCAAACATCTGTTTTGTGTCCCTAGTCTTTTGTTCTGCGCTTTGTGGCTTGCCCCGTGGTGCGCGGAGCGGAAAAATCCGCTTCGGGTTCCAGCTTTCCGCCGGGGTTTGGCACATCGGATGTGAAGGCCGCATCCCAATCGCCCAGCTTCTCGGCCCGGTCATCCCAGGCGTCCAGCGATTCCTCATCGCGGTACATTGCAAAGGGACGCAGTGTGCTTTCATAGAAATCCACCTGCGCATGGGTGCGGTATTGCATGGGCTGGTAACCGTTCCAGTGGAGCGACTGCGACAGCGGCCTGCGGTATCGGCGGTTTTGCGTGGCGGCCGGATAGCCGATGGGGATCGTGCCATAGGCGCGCATCCATTCAGGATATCCCAACACGTTGGACAATTCCTTGTTGATGATCGCTTCACCGCCGCCAGACAACCAGGCACTGGTCAGCCCTTCGGCGGCAACCCCCAACTGGATGTTCTGAATGGCCGCGCCGATGGAATTCAGAAAAATCACCTCGTTGTTGTCGCGATACTCTGCCTCCCAGCCTTTGGATGTCGGTTGCGGAAAGCACACCTTCCAGCGCGGATCTCCAAGAACGATGACAATTGCCACCGTGTTGGCAAGATAAGTTTTCTTGACAGCCGGAAAGCCCTTGGCGTGATCGACCAAACGTTGAGCCTGACGCAGGAACACCTCGGTCACCCTGTCGCGCAGTGCGGGCTGATCCACGACGATAAAGTCAAAACACTGCACATTGGCACCGGACGGGGCCCAACGCCCGCAATCCACGATCCGCTCCAGAACATCCCGGCCAATCTGATGGCCCGGTTCGAATTTGCGTACGCTTCTGCGCTTGCGAATGATGTCCTGGAAAAGTGGTTCTGACATGCGGTTTCCTCCCGTTCTTTGCATCGCAAAATCACAAAGCACGCGCAATCCGGCGTTCCGGATCAATGAGGATAATGGAAAATTCCGGAAACGACACGAGACATGTGGTCAGCGCGCGCCTCTGAATGCGGGGATTGTTGAAGTTCTGTGACCGGAACGGACCCTTGAGACTTTGGCGGAGGAGGTGGGATTCGAACCCACGAGACGGTCTCCCGCCTGCCGGTTTTCAAGACCGGTGCCTTCAACCACTCGGCCACTCCTCCGGACGCGCCTTCTTGCGACAAGTCGATGGGATTTTCAAGATGGCGCCCGGCAAAAATTGTCAGGCGGGCGATTTGTCGGCGAAGCTTTCACCGGCCATTAACCAAGATCGGACGTATTCGATTCAAATGCCGTCAAACGGCCATGATGACGGGCTGAAAGGATTTCATCAGCGCGCCTTTTGAGGCATGATGCAATTTCCGCCATTAAGGCATTGGGATTCAAGCCTATTTGGTGTATGTAAACCTCAGCAGTTCTGCGTTCAGCGAAATCGGAATGAAAAAATTGATGCGAAACGGTTTTGCAAAACCCAGATCCGGCCCGGGACGCGACCGCGCGAAAACCGGCGCACTGACGCATTTCCTTCGTTTCGGTTTGGTGATTTCCGCCGGCATCGCGCTGACTGCCTGTGGCGGCAACCCGGAAAACCGCGCTGAAATCAACAACAAGACGAAGTTCACGTCCAAGGACTATGGCGTTTCCGCCAGCAAGCGCGTGACGACATCCAAGAAAGTCCGCAAGGGCGGCGGGACCTACAAGATCGGAAAGCCCTACAAGGTCAAGGGACGCTGGTTCCATCCGAAGGAAGAAAAAGACTACGACAAGCGCGGATATGCTTCGTGGTACGGCCCGAACTTCCACGGCCGGCTGACAGCCAATGGCGAGATTTACGACCAGTACCACTTGTCCGCCGCGCACCCGACATTCCCGCTTCCGAGCTATGCGCGCGTCACCAATACGAAAAACGGCCACTCCGTCATCGTACGGGTCAATGACCGCGGACCGTTCGCAAAGGGACGCATCATCGACGTGTCGAGCAAGACCGCCGATATTCTTGACATGAAGCAGGAAGGTGTCGCGAAGGTCCGTGTGCAGTATATCGGCAAGGCGCGCATGGACGGCCAGGACATGCGCTACCTCATGGCATCCTTTACAAAGGACGGCCGCCGCACGCCGATTCCGGGGACCGATACCGGCCGTTCCGGGGTGATGCTGGCACTCAACAGGTCGAGGAAGCCCGCCGACAGCGTTTTCAACACCGACGAAGTCAGGGTCGCATCCGCCGCTATCCCGGCAGGTTCGTCGAGTGTTTCACTGGCGCCGCCAAGCAGCGATGCCGCGATCAAGGGCGGAAGGCTCCCGACAATCGCCGAAATCGAACTTCCCCGGTTCGGGCCTGTACCCAGGGAACGTCCTTCTCATGTCCCCGCACTGGCCGGAAACACGCCGGGATCCTCTCCGGCGCTGGCTTCCTATGCGCAAAGGCGGGTGGAACAACAGTCCAGGACGCCGTTCCGCGTACTGTTTTCCGGCAACAGCCAGATGACCGGCGACATGGTCGCCGCCTCCTGGAAGCGCAGAAATCTCTGAACGTTTAACCCTTCGCAAGGATCGTCGTTGATCGGCGCCTGCACGGTTGCTAACCTTCCGTGCAGGGGTACTGCGTAGTCAGGGATTCGGGATTCATGAACAGGCTGTTCGGGGCTTTCTTTTTCGCAACCGCGTTGTTTGCGGTCATCATCTTGCCGGGCGCCGCCGCCGCGCAGATATTCGAGACCAAGGCCAAGCAGGCCTATCTCATCGAAGCCGAGACCGGCACCGTCCTGTTCGCCAAGAACGAGAACGATCTCATTCCGCCGGCCTCGCTTGCCAAGCTGATGACCATGGAAATGGTCTTCAACGCACTGAAGATCGGCCGGCTTTCCCTCGAGGATGAATTTCAGGTTTCCGAAAATGCCTGGCGAACCGGAGGCGCGGTGTCCGGGACCTCGACGATGTTTGCCGAAATCAACTCCTCAATCCCGCTGGCGGATCTGATCCGGGGCGTCATCGTCCAGTCGGGCAACGACGCATGCATTGTCATCGCGGAGGGCATGGCAGGCTCGGAGACCAACTTCGCCGAGATGATGACGGAACGGGCAAGAAGCCTCGGGCTTGAGAAGTCGGTATTTGCCAACTCGACCGGGCTGCCGCATCCCGATGCGCGCGTCACGGTTCGGGAACTGGTAATACTCGCCCGCCACATCCAGCAGACCTATCCGGAGTACTATGCAATCTATTCCGAGCTGGACTTCACCTGGAACAAGATTTTCCAGCGCAACCGCAATCCTCTGCTGCGGGCCAATATCGGCGTCGATGGACTGAAGACCGGTTTCACAGAGGAGTCCGGCTACGGCATTGTCAGTTCCATCGAACGCGACGGTCGCCGTCTCTTCCTCGCGATGAGCGGCATGAGCAGCATCAAGGAGCGCGCGGAAGAGGCGCGGAAGATCCTGGAATGGGGCCTTCGCTCCTTTGAAAAACGCGAACTGTTTTCCGAGGGCGAGATCATCGGCAACGCCTCCGTCTATGGTGGCGAACAATCGAAAGTGGCGCTGATGGCGGGCGGGCCCGTCAATATATTCGTGCCAGTGACCAATGCTGACCGGCTGAAGGCGCGCATAGTCTATAACTGGCCGTTGGCGGCGCCGGTCGACGAAGGACATCCGGTCGGCGTGCTGAATGTCTGGATCGGCGATACGCTCAGCCAGCAAACGCCGCTTTACGCAGCCGAGGCAGTTCCCAAGGGCCCGCTGCACAAACGCGCCTTCGATGCGCTCCAGGAACTGATGCTGTTCTGGTTGTAAACACCGCACGGGGCCTTAGGCTGTGGTGACCCTTTAACCTTTGTGCCGGTTTGTCCAGATTTGTTCAGGATCGGTTTATGAGGAGGAAGGACATGCTGTTGCATATTCGACGACGAATGGGCCGATCGTGGGCAAATCCGGGAAAATCCCTACGGGACGAGGCACATTTCGCCCCTGGACGTCGTTGCGCAATGCTTGAAGTGGCGCACACTGCGGCGCATTTCGCGCCTTGCCAGGAACGAAATGTGCCACGCCGGCGCATAGGTTAAAGGGTCACCACAGCCTAACGCACCCTATGCAACTTTGTTTGTCTGGACGCGTGATAAAAAGCCCCGTAATAACGGTGCCGGAACGGCTAGGAACAGGCTTCTTTGAAGGGACATTTCATAACATTTGAAGGCGGCGAGGGCGCCGGCAAATCGACGCAGATCCAGTATCTCGCCGAAGCCCTGAAAGCGCGCGGCTACGATGTGGTCATTACGCGAGAGCCCGGCGGCTCGCCCGGAGCTGAGGCTGTCCGCCACGTTCTCTTGTCCGGCGGCGCGGAAGAGTTTGGCGTCCGCATGGAAGCCATCCTGTTCGCAGCCGCGCGAAGCGACCATGTCGAGGAACTGATCCGCCCCGAGGTGGAGGCCGGAAAAATCGTGCTGTGCGACCGTTTCATGGACTCCTCGCGCGTCTATCAGGGTGTCACCGGTGGGCTGGAGCCTGATTTCATCAGGTCGCTCGAACGCATAGCGATCAACGGTATGATACCGGACCTGACGATCATCCTGGACCTTCCGGCCGAGGTCGGCCTTTCAAGAGCCCGCGCACGCGGTGACGACCAGGGAATAAAGCCGGACCGCTATGAAAAAGAAGCCCTGGCCGTTCAGGAAAAGAGGCGCGACGCTTTCCTGGACCTTGCGGCCCGGGAACCCCAACGGTGCAAGGTGATCGATGGCACCCAGCCGGCCGATGCCATTGCCCAGGAGATCGAGAAGCTGGCTTTCACGTTGCTGGGCGACCACACGCCCAACGGCGCCGACCACGCCGAAGCCGAACCGTCATGAGTGGCGGTACGAACATACTGGACGGCGCGATCCCGCCCGCGGAAAACACGCGCTTCTTCGGCCATGAGACGGTGGCCGATTTCCTCGCTGAAAGCTACCGTTCGGGCCGTCTGCACCATGCCTTGCTGCTTGAGGGTCCGGAAGGGATCGGCAAGGCGACTCTGGCCTACCGTTTTGCCTACCACATATTGACCAATCCCGATGCGGACCGGGCACCACATTCGCTGGAGGATCCCGACCTCGGCTCTCCGCTTCTGCGACAGCTGGCCGGCGGTGCTTCCCATAATCTGTTGCACCTGTCGCGTCCGTTGGACGTCAAATCAGGCCGCGTCAAATCGGCCATAACGGTCGATGAGGTGCGCCGCGCCGGACATTTTCTTTCGCAGACCTCGGGCACCGGCGGTTGGCGGATCGTTATCATCGATCCGGCGGACGACATGAACCGCTCGGCTGCGAACGCGATCCTGAAAATCCTCGAGGAACCACCAAGGAAAACACTGTTTCTGGTGCTGTCGCATGCACCCGGCAAACTTCTGCCGACCATCCGCTCGCGGTGCATGCCGGTACGCCTCGAACCGCTCACGCAGGAACAGTTAAAGCAGGGTCTTGACCATCTCGGCCTGACCGCGCACCAGGACCCGTCGATCATCGACGCCGTTGCGCAGAACGCCGGCGGAAGCCTGTCCAACGCCATATTGCTCTTGAACTATGGCGGCCTGGAAATCGCCGAGACTTTCGAGCAAATCCTGCAAGCGGGCGAGGGGGCTTCGCGGAGCCAGATTCACGCACTGGCCGATTCACTCACCGCCAGGGACCGTGAAATGGCCTATACCTTCTTCTGTCGCTATGCGCTCGACAAGGTGGTGGACCTTGCCCGAAAAGCGGCATTGGCCGAACGGCTGCCGGCCGCCGACCACTGGGCCTCGACCGCGGGCGCGCTGCAGGAAAACCTTGCCATCGCCGATGGTTACAATCTCGATCGCAAGCAAACGGTTCTGTCCGTCTTTTCTTCGCTGTTTCGAATGCCGGCGGCATAGCCAGCGTGTTTTTTTTGCCGTATGACGGCACCAAACCTGTAGCCGAATGGGTTACGCAACAACCGAAAAGATGAAACGAAACGAATGAGCGACTCCAACCGCTTTTACATAACAACGGCTATTTCCTATCCCAACGGCAAGCCGCATATCGGTCACGCCTACGAGCTGATCGCAACGGACGCACTGGCGCGCTTTCAGCGCCACGACGGAAAGGACGTCTATTTCGTCACCGGAACGGACGAGCACGGCCAGAAGATGCTGCAGACTGCTCGCAAGGAAGACCTGCCGGTCCAGGAATTTGCCAACCGGAATGCGGCGGAATTCAAGCGCATGGCCGAGGTGCTGAACGCATCGAACGACGATTTCATCCGCACATCCGAAGATCGCCACCACCAGGCAAGTCAGGCAATCTGGCAGAAGATGGTCGATGCCGGCGACATCTACAAGGACAGCTATGCAGGCTGGTACTCCGTCCGCGAGGAGGCCTACTACCAGGAAGGCGAAACGGAGCTGCGGGACGACGGTGTTCGTTACGGACCGCAGGGCTCGCCCGTCGAATGGGTCGAGGAAGAAAGCTATTTCTTCCGCCTGTCAGCCTATCAGGATCGACTCCTCAAGCTCTATGAAAAGCAGCCTGATTTCATCGGGCCCGATGCGCGCAGAAACGAGGTTGTTTCGTTCGTTAAATCCGGCCTGAAGGACCTGTCGGTGTCGCGAACGACTTTCGACTGGGGCATCAAGGTCCCGGACGCCGACGGCCATGTCATGTATGTCTGGGTGGATGCGCTGACGAATTACATCACGGCGCTCGGATATCCCGATACCGACAATCCCCTGTGGGACTACTGGCCCGCCATCCACATTATCGGCAAGGACATTATCCGCTTCCATTCGGTTTACTGGCCGGCCTTCCTCATGTCCGCCGGGATCGAGCTGCCGAAGCGCGTCTATGCGCATGGTTTTCTGTTCAACCGCGGTGAGAAGATGTCCAAGTCGGTCGGCAATGTGGTCGATCCTTTCTCCATGGTCGAACATTACGGGCTCGATCAGGTGCGCTACTTCTTCCTGCGCGAGGTTCCGTTCGGGCAGGACGGCAATTACAGCCATGAGGCGATTGCAGGACGCATCAATTCCGACCTCGCCAATGATCTCGGCAATCTCGCACAGCGTTCATTGTCGATGATCGCCAAGAACTGCGACGGCCAGGTGCCGCAGCCCGGAGAATTGTCGGACGCGGATCGCGCCATGCTGGACGCGGCAGACGCTCTGCTGAAGGAGACCCGCGCGGCAATGGACCGTCAAGCCGTCCACAGCGCACTCGCGTCCATCTTCGCCGTCGTTTCAGAGGCCAACCGCTATTTTGCGAGCCAAGAACCATGGGCGCTGAAGAAGACCGATCCCGAGCGTATGGGAACCGTGCTTTACGTGACGGCGGAGGTAATCCGTCAGGTTGCCATTCTTTGTCAGCCCTTCATGCCGGATTCGGCTTCCAGGCTGCTTGATGTCATTGCCATAGACGCCGGCGAGCGTGATTTCGACAGGCTGGGCGGGGCAGGGCGGCTCACATCCGGAGCGGCCCTTCCGAAGCCCCAGCCGGTCTTTCCGCGTTATGTGGAAGAGGAAAAATCAGAGTAGCCGGACCATGCTCGTCGACAGCCACTGCCATCTCGATTTTCCGGACTTCGATGCCGAGCGCGACGCAATCGTTGCGCGGGCGGAGGCAGCCGGGGTCGGGCGCATGGTCACGATCTGCACGCGGGTCGCCAGGTTCGACCGTATCCGGGAAATCGCAGAGACCTATGAGAACGTCTATTGCTCGGTCGGCACGCACCCGCACAATGCCGACGAGGAACTGGATGTGACGCCAGACGATCTTGTGCGCCTGAGCCAGCATCCGAAGGTCGTGGCAATCGGCGAGGCCGGTCTGGACTATTATTACGACAACGCGCCGCGGGACGCGCAGGCGACCGGATTGCGCAACCACATCGCCGCCGCACGCGAGACCCGGCTTCCGCTGGTCATTCACGCACGCGATGCCGACGACGATATGGCTGCGATTCTGGAAGAGGAAAGCGCAAAGGGCGCCTTTCCCTTCGTCCTGCACTGTTTTTCATCCGGCGCGGAACTGGCACGGACCGGGATCGCACTTGGCGGTTATGTTTCCTTTTCCGGCATTCTGACCTTCAAGCGCTCCGACGCACTGCGCGACATCGCGAAAGACCTTCCCGTTGAACGGCTGTTGGTCGAAACCGATGCCCCTTATCTGGCGCCGCCGCCGCATCGCGGACAGCGCAACGAACCCGCCTATGTCGTCCACACGGCGCAGGTTCTCGCCGATACGCTGGGCATATCCGTCGATGCACTTTGGCAGCAGACAACCGAGAATTTCTTTCGGCTCTTTTCCAAGGCACCGAAGCCGGAAAACGGCGCATGATTGTCACACAGCGTTTCACCATTCTGGGCTGCGGTTCATCGCCCGGCGTGCCGCGCATAACGGGCGACTGGGGTGCCTGCGATCCAACAAACCCGAAGAACAGACGCCTTCGGGCCTCATTGCTGATCGAACAGACCATAGCCAATGGGGAAACAACGAGCGTTGTCATTGACACCGGCCCGGATTTCCGCACCCAGATGATCGCTGCGGGGGCCAAACGGCTCGACGCCGTGGTCTATTCGCATCCCCATGCCGATCACATCCATGGCATCGACGATCTGCGCAGTTACGTCTTCGCGCAGCGCAAACGCATGCCGGTATACGCCGACAAGCAGACCATGCAGCGCCTGCGGGAGGGCTTCGACTACTGTTTCGAAACACCGCAGGGCAGCAATTATCCGCCTATTGTCGACGGCTATCTCATCGGCGACACCAACGATCCGGTCGTCATTGACGGGGAGGGGGGACCGATCTCCCTGCTCCCGTTCGAACAGATTCATGGCGACTCGACGTCCCTGGGTTTCCGCATCGGCGATCTGGCCTATTGCAGCGACGTAAGCGGCTTCCCGGATACCACGGTGCCAAAGCTTCAGGGCCTCAAGGTGCTGATCATCGACGCCTTGCAGTACAAGCGCCATCCAAGCCATCTGTCCCTCAGCGAAGCACTTGAATGGATCGAACGGCTGAAACCGAAGAAGGCGGTGCTCACCCACATGCATATTCCGCTCGACTACGACACCGTTGCGCGGGAAACGCCGGATCATGTTGTCCCGGCCCATGATATGATGATCCTTGAGCAGACAATGGAGATTGCCCGTGACTGACATGGCCGGCGACACACCCAAACGTTCAAGCATGGACCGCGTTCGCGACAGCGCCGGGGAGCTGGGTCTCGACATCGAGATCAAGCGCATGGACCAGTCGACACGCACGGCACAGGAAGCCGCCGACGCATGCGGGTGCGACGTCAGCCAGATCGTCAAATCCTTGATCTTCGACAACGCGGCAGACGGAAATCTCATATTATTACTTGTTGCTGGTAATAATAATGCTGATCTCGATCATCTGTCCGGGAGCTACGGTTTGAAACTGCAACGGTGCGACACGCGCAAGGTCCGCAACGAGACCGGTTTCGCCATCGGCGGTGTAGCGCCCATAGGCCATATCAAACCGATCAGAACCTGCGTCGACAGGACGTTGCTGGGCCATGACACCGTATGGGCGGCCGCCGGCCGTCCGGACAGTGTCTTCAGTGTCGACCCCAAGGCGCTGGTCGCGGCAATTGATGCTGAGATCATCACTGTAATACCGTAGCCGCCCGGGACGCTCTCGCCATGCATTGGAAATTCTGGCTGCCTATACTTGCAATTCCGGTCATCTACCTGGCGGTGGCGCTTTCGCTTACACTGATAAGACCGGAAGTTGGCAGTGCCGGCAGCCTGAATTTCGAACGGCTGATTTCATCCGATAATACCGTCGAGCCGACGCCGTTGCAGACCTTCGAAACGCGAGACGGGCAGGCGCTTTCCTTCGCGCATTATCCGTCGGACAGCAATCTGAAGGTGATCCTCCTGCACGGATCCGGCTACCATGGCGCCTATCTGGCGCCTCTCGCCGACTATCTGGCGTCAACTGGCATTGGGGATGTCTATGTGCCGAATGTGCGCGGTCATCTCGGCTCCGGCAACAGACGCGGCGACATTGACTATATCGGCCAGCTCGAGGACGATATCGACGAAGTGGCGGCGCTGATCCTTCAGGAAAATCCCGACGCCCGGATCTGTATCGGCGGTCATTCATCCGGCGGCGCGCTTGCCATGCGCTACGCATCCGGCGAATACGGTTCGCTGATTTATTGCTTCTTCGGTCTTGCACCGTTTCTCGGACCCGACGCGCCGACAATACCGGAAACCGATTCCGGCTGGGCGCACATTTCGCTGCCGCGAATCATAGGACTGTCGATGCTGAACACTGTCGGCATCCACGCGCTCGACGGTCTCGAGACGATCCGCTTCAATCTGCCGGAACCATATCGCGACGGCACCGAGACGCTTGGATATTCCTGGCGGCTGATGACGAATTTTGCGCTCAACCGCGACTTTGAAAAAGACGTCGCAGGACTGCCTGGCGAATCCATCGTCTTTGTGGGAAGCGATGACGAAGCGCTGAACGCCGAAGCCTTTGTGCCGTTGTTCAGCAGACTGGACAAACAGGTCCAGGTGATCGACGGCCTCGATCATTTCGGCATCGTGCTCGACGAAGGCGTCATGCAGCGTCTTGGCGACTGGCTCGCGCAGCACTAGGCCCGCAAATCACAGTATCAGCCTATATCAATTAGTTCCATAATCTATCTTATGCGATCTTTGTTGGTGCATCCGAGCGAACCACACGCAATGACCGCTCCGCGTCTGTGGATTGTCAGTCACTTCCCGCTTACCGCTGTCCTTGCCCGGACCGTTCCGTTAAAGATGCCGCCATGGAACCATCACGCAATATCTCCCGTCTGATCGAAATCATGGCCGCGCTACGCGATCCGGAAACCGGCTGCCCCTGGGACGTCGAGCAGGATTTCCAGTCGATCAAGCCTTACACGATCGAGGAAGCCTACGAAGTGGCCGACGCAATCGAACGCGGCGACCTCGACGATCTGTGCGACGAACTCGGCGATCTGCTGTTGCAGGTCGTTTTTCACGCGCGCATGGCCGAGGAGCGCAAGGCGTTCGATTTCGGCGATGTTGTCCAGGCCATCACGCGCAAGATGATCCGGCGTCACCCGCACGTCTTCGCGGTCTCGGCCGCCGACACGCCGGACGGCGTCAAGGTCCAATGGGAAGAGATCAAGGCCGCCGAAAAAGAAGAGCGCGCCGAACGGCGCCGCCAGAGCGGTAAGGAAGAGGGCGAGGCGGCCGGCCTGCTGGGCAGCGTGCCGCGTGCCCTGCCCGCGCTCTCCGAAGCGATCAAGCTGCAGCACAAGGCCGCCAGGGTCGGCTTCGACTGGAGCGAGGCAGCGCCTGTACTCGACAAGATCGAAGAAGAAATCGCCGAGTTGAGAACCGCCCTGGCGAAAGGTGAACGGGACAAGGTCAGCGACGAGTTCGGCGACCTTGTTTTCGCGCTGGTCAATCTCGGACGCCATGTCGATGTCGATCCGGAAATGGCGCTGCGCGCAACCAACGCGAAATTCCGGCGGCGCTTTTCCTACATCGAAAAGGGTCTTGCCGAGGCCGGTGAAGATCTTGAGGGTGCTACGCTTGAACGCATGGAAGCGTTATGGGGCGAGGCAAAGGCTCACGATTGAGTCCTGCCCCTCAACCGGCAATCCTGCGACGTTCGAATTCCGCCATTTCGTGCTGGGTGATCTCAAGGTCCAATGCCACGCTGCCGTCTTCCCGGTCCTGCCGGTCAAGGACACTGGCGTGATCGTAAAGCCACGCCATGTGCGACAGTTCGCGCGGACGCAACACCACGGTCTCGCTTAACAGCGTACCGGACAGTGTTTCCTCGATCAGCGCGAGCAGGCCATCGATCCCCTCGCCCGTCATCGCCGAAACGGCCGCGACGTGGTCCGAGGCGGCGGATTTGCCGGTCATGTCCTGGGCCGATTCTGTCGGAAGAAGATCGATCTTGTTCCACACCTCGATGATCTCCGTGGATCGCGAACCCGGCGTATTGACTCCAAGTTCATCGAGGATGCGCAGCACATCCGCACAATGCGCCTGGTTGTCCGGATCGGACATGTCGCGCACATGCAGGATCAGATCCGCTTCCAGAACCTCCTCCAGCGTTGCCCTGAAGGCCGCCACAAGATGCGTGGGCAGGTCGGAGATGAAGCCGACCGTATCGGACAGGATCACCATGCGTCCGTGCGGCAGCGTCATGCGACGCAGCGTCGGATCGAGCGTTGCGAACAGCATGTCCTCGGCAAGGACATCGGCGCCGGTGATCTTGTTGAACAGGGTTGATTTGCCGGCATTCGTATAACCGACGAGGGCGACGACCGGATGCGGCACCTTCTTCCGCTTGGCGCGGTGCAGATGCCGGGTCCGCCTCACCTGCTCCAGCTCGCGTTCAAGCCGCACGATCTTGTCCTGGAGTATGCGGCGGTCGGCCTCGATCTGCGTTTCGCCGGGGCCGCCCATGAAGCCGGCGCCGCCGCGCTGGCGCTCGAGGTGGGTCCAGCTGCGCACAAGCCGGCCTTTCTGGTAATTCAGATGGGCAAGCTGAACTTGCAGCACACCTTCCTTCGTGGAGGCACGCCGTCCGAAGATTTCAAGAATTAGGCCGGTTCGGTCGATGACCTTGGCTTTCCAAGCCTTTTCCAGGTTGCGCTGCTGCACTGGCGAGAGCGGGTGGTCGACAATGACAAGACCGGCATCGAGACTGACCACGAGCCCGGCAATCTCGTCGACCTTGCCGGAACCGATCAGTGTCGCCGGCCGCACCGCGTTCAGCAACACGGTGTCGGCATGCACGACCTCGAGCTCGATCGCCTCGGCCAAGCCGACGGCTTCAGCCAGCCGCGTTTCACCGGGCCTCGACAGACGTGCGGCCTGATCGCCGGAGGATGCGGATGTGGCGGATTTCAAAACCGGCACGATGACAAGCACGCGGGTTGCGTCCCCTCGCCCGTCCGTGTCCGTCTGGTTGTTTCCTATGCCGGCTTCGTGTCTGCTTTGATCAGCCTTCACGGCTCGCTTCTTCGCCTTCAAACATCTGTATAGGCTGGCCTGGCATTATCGTCGAAATCGCGTGCTTGTAGACAAGCTGCGAGTGGCCATCACGGCGCAGCAGAACACAGAAATTGTCAAAAGATGTGACCACGCCCGTCAGTTTGACACCGTTGATAAGGAATATCGTAAGCGGTACCTTTTGTTTTCTGACAGTATTGAGAAATTGGTCCTGCAGATTCTGAGAACGCTCCGCCATCGCGCCAGTTTTCCTTGTCCTTACCGGTTTTTTCTTCTTGTACGGCTGTACCTGAACTCCATTGCGGGGCTAGATTTTCATAGCAGCAAGCTGTCTTCCGAGTACACACCACTTTGTTGGTTATCAAATCAACAACTAATCCGCAATCTTAAAAACGGTCCGCGTTCCGCTATGGTTGAACATACGTAACCCGCCCCTCTATCGGTTGTACCAGTAGCGCACATTCAGAACCGCAAATATGACAAGCACCTCCAATCGGCCGATGGTCATAAGCAGGATTGAAATCACATAAGTCACCTCATGCGGCAGCGCCTGAAATGTCGGCCAGTCATGCAGCGTCGCATCGCTCGCAAGCGGCCTCAGCGCATCATAGACCGGGCTGGCGTTTGAGAAGAAAGAGACAGACATGACAATTGCGGCCTCGAAACCGGTAGCGGTCAGCGCGAGCAGCATGGCGCCCGTGCCGACGACCAGCACCGCGATGATGAAATAGGTCCAGATGGCCTGCATCGATCGGCGGTCGATCAGAAGATCACCGAAACGGTGACGGTCGACGCTGTTGGGATAGATCAGCCGGTTGAGCTCGGCGATTGTATAGACCCACATGGCGCCGATACGGAAAACCTTCACGCCGCCGGATGTCGAATAGACCCCCGCCCCGACAAAGATGATTGCCAGCACCACGATACCGGGCAGCAGTGCGATAACGCCCGGACGCGTCTCGATTCCGCTCGTTGCAATCAGCGAAGACGCGGTGAAGAAACCCTCTTGCAGCGCCGCAAGCAGGCCTTCGCGGATGCTCCCGCCGGAAACCTCCAGGATCCGTGCCGCATAGGCAACCGAAAGCGCTACAATAACGCCGACGACGATAACCGCCTCCAGATTGTTCTGGAATATCCGCGCAGGTCTTCGCAAGATGTTGCGGCGCCAGAAGACGCTCATCGTCCCCAGACACAGGCCAAGTGCCATGATCATCGCCGCTCCCCGGCCGATATTCTCTTCAAGAGGTCCGGCAAAGGGCAGGAACCCGCCCGTCGCAGCGGAAATCATGCTCAGCATCATTGCGTTCAGCGGCGTAACGCCGAACACCATCAATCCGAAGAAAACCAACCCCGTGATCAGCGCGTATTGAAGCGCCAGCGCGCTGTAGGTTTCCAGCCGGAACAGCCCGTGATCGGGACTGGCGCTCAACATGCGGCTTCCCGTGGTCTGCAACCCGCCGAAGCCAGCCGGGGCCAGCACGTGGACAATCGAGGCAAGCGCCAGAAATCCGCCATACCATTCCGTGGAGCTGCGCCAGAACAAAAGACCGGCCGGTGCGTTCTCCCGGATGATGACAGATGCGCCGGATGTCGTTAGCGCGCCAACGGCCTCGAACCAGGCCGGCAGGAAAGGAAGTTCCGCAAGGACAACGTAGAACAAGCCGCCGATCAGCGGCGTCACGGCCCACACGCCGACCAGCGCCAGATAGGTAAAGGCGCGTTCCGTCTTCTTAACCCTGCCAGACAGCGCCGTGATGACGGCAACGGCCACAAAGCTGCCCACGGCAAATAAAAGCAGCATATCGGTCGCCAGGGCGACTTCCGAATGCGCCGCGGCCACGAGGATTGCCGGTACCAGCAGTGCAAGCAGTCCGGAAACCGCCATTGTTATCAGGAACAGCGCCCCCGCCATGGCGACTAAAAGAATTCCAGGCTGACGCGGAACAATTGCTCGACGTGACGCACGGAATCCGCCTTTGCAAGCAGCACGACACGGTCGCCGGTCTTGATCTTGCTGTCGCCGTCCGGACGCATGACGGTTCCGTCGCGATACAGCGCGCCCAGCCGGATGCCGTGCGGCAGATCGAGATCCCTCAGCTCCGTGCCGACAATCGGCGAGGTCTCCAGTGCTTCGGCCTCGATGACCTCGGCCGCGCCCTGCTGAACACTGTGCACCGCAAGGATGCGTCCACGCCGCACATGCTGCAGAATACGGGAAATCGTCACCGCCCGCGGATTGACCGAAGCGTCGATACCGAGGGTCTTGGTGAAATCCAGAAACGCGGGGCTGTTGATGAGCGTCAGGTTCGCCTTGCAGCCCAGCCGTTTGGCCATGACGCTGGAAAGAATATTGACCTGGTCGTCATTGGTCAGCGCGACCATCAGGTCTGCGTCCTGAATGTCCGCCTCCACAAGAATCTGCTGATCCAGCGAAGAGCCGTTGAGCACGACGGTGCGGCTGAGTTCATCGGCGATGGTGACGGCCCTGTCGCGATCGTACTCGATAATCTTGACCTTGGTGCGCGGCTGCCGCTCCTCGATGGTCTTGGCGACGAAGTAACCGATATTGCCGCCGCCTGAAATGACGATACGGGTCGCTTCTGGCTCCTCATGGCCGAACAGGCCGAGGGTACGCCGAACATGGTTGCGGTCGCATATGACGAATGCCAGATCTCCGGTGATCAATTGATCGGACGAGTGCGGCACAATCAGATTGCCGTCACGCCAGACGCCGACCACCGTCGCGGTAAGGTCCGGGAACAGATCGCTGAGCTGTTCGAGCGGAGTGTTCACCACCGGACAGTCTTCCAGGCACTCGATCGCAACCATGGTGATTGAATCGTCCGAGAACCGCACGGCGTCATTGGCTCCGGGGAGCGCAATCCGCCGCAGCACCATCTGCCCGACCTCGATCTCCGGCGAGATGATGACGTCGATCGGCATGTGCTCGCGCGAAAACAGGTCAGAATAGTGCGAGGCGAGATAGCTCTGCGCCCGGATGCGGGCGATCTTGGTCGGCACATTGAACAAGGAATGCGCCACCTGACAGGCCACCATGTTGATTTCATCGTAGAGGGTGACGGCGATGATCATGTCAGCCTGGTCAGCGCCGGCCTGCGCCAACACTTCCGGATGCGCGCCATGACCCACATAGCCGCGCACATCCAGCGACTCGCGAATGGCGTGAATCAGGGGCGGCGAGGTATCGATAACCGAAACATCATTGTCTTCTGTGGAAAGGCGCTCGGCGATGCCGTAACCGACCCGCCCTGCCCCGCAGATGATGACCTTCATGCCGTTCGGTCCTTGGTAAGTATTCGTCCCTTGCGAATCTTATAGACCAAGCGTTTTCAGCTTTCTATGCAAAGCGGACCGTTCCATCCCGACGAATTCCGCCGTTTTCGATATATTGCCGCCGAACCGGTTGATCTGCGCGACGAGATATTCGCGCTCGAAAAGCTCCCGCGCCTCGCGCAATGGCAACGTCATCACGTGGTTTTCGTCCTCGCCGGAAACATTCGGCAGCATTTCACCGATTTCCTTCGGCAGCATATCGGCCGTGATTGCCCCGCCGCCGCCATCGTTGCGTGTCAGGATCATCAGCCGCTCGATATTGTTTCGAAGCTGCCGGATATTGCCCGGCCAGTCATGCGCCTGAAGCACGGCCATGGCATCGTCGCTGATGGGACGGACCTTAATGCCGACTTGCTCGCTGATCTGCTTCATGAACTGGTCGACCAGAAACGGTATGTCTTCGCGCCGTTCCGCCAGCGAAGGCACGCGCACCGGCACCACCGCAAGCCGGTGATAGAGGTCCTCGCGGAAATTGCCCTCCCCGATCAGATGCTCGAGATTGCGCGAGGTCGAGGATACGACCCGGATGTCGACGCTTACCCGTTTCGAGCCGCCGACCCGTTCGAACTGCTGATCGACCAGAACCCGCAGGATCTTGTTTTGCGTGCCCTTCGGCATATCGGCGATCTCATCCAGATAAAGTATGCCGCCATGCGCCTCTTCCAGGGCGCCGACCTTGCGCTCCTGACCGTTTGCGGTTTCCGTGCCGAACAGCGCAATTTCCATGCGCTCAGGCGTGATCGCGGCGGCATTGAGCGCAACGAACGGACCGTCCTTGCGTGTCGAATGCCGATGGATCAGCCGTGCCACGAGTTCCTTGCCGGAACCGGACGGGCCGAGGATCATCACGCGGCTGTTCGTCGGCGACACCTTTTCGATAAGCTGCCGCAACTGTGATATTGCGACGGATGTCCCGGTCAAATCGACCGGATCGCCGGAACGGCGTTTCAGCTCGTCGACCTCCCGTTTCAGATTGGACGTTTCGAGCGCCCGTTCGGCGACCAGAACAAGCCGGTCAGCCTTGAAGGGCTTTTCAATGAAATCGTAGGCGCCGCGCCGTATCGCCGACACCGCCGTTTCGATGTTTCCGTGGCCCGAGATCATGACCACCGGCAGATGCGGGTGCCGCGCCTTGATCTCGTCCAGCAGCGCGAGACCGTCAAGACGGCTCCCCTGCAGCCATATATCCAGAAAAACGAGACGCGGAACACGTTCGGCT
Organism: Allohoeflea poritis; assembly: GCF_027889715.1. Classification (GTDB taxonomy): domain Bacteria; phylum Pseudomonadota; class Alphaproteobacteria; order Rhizobiales; family Rhizobiaceae; genus Hoeflea_A; species Hoeflea_A poritis. The sequence goes on along the minus strand of NZ_JAPJZH010000001.1, from coordinate 32,310 downwards.
ATGGCCCGCAGCGCGCTGTCGCTGTCGCCAGCGGTGCGCGCCTCATGCCCCTCATCGGACAGAATACCCGACACAAGCTCCCGGATATCCTCCTCGTCATCGACAACAAGTATGTCAGACGCCATCTGCCTTTACTTCTCCCATCGTAATTGAGCCGCTTTTTTCGGAGTCAGCCGGCAGGATGACGCTGATCATCGCACCGCCGCCCGGATCGAATTCCACTGGCGCGTCATGCAGCTCCAGCACCCCGCCATGTTCATCGATAATCTTCTTCACAATGGCCAAACCGAGGCCGGTGCCCTTTTCCCGCATGGTCATATACGGTTCGAATATGCGGTTGCGGTTTTCCACCGGGAGTCCCTTACCGTTGTCGATGACATCGACCTGGATCGACTGGTCACCGACATGCATCGCACGCACAAGGATCTTGTGTCCCTGCCGTTCCTGGTCGGCTCCGACGGCATCAATCGCCTCCGTGGCGTTCTTGATCAGGTTGCCGAATGCCTGTCCAAGCATGCGCGAATCGAAAAATCCCGTCAGCGGTTCATCGCCAAGTTGGCGTTCAAATTCGATGTCATTGCGACTCATTTCGCGAAGGAAGATCGCGTCTTTCAGTATCTCGCGCAGGTCGTGCTTTTCCTTTGCCGGCTTCGGCATGCGGGCAAAAGCCGAGAACTCGTCGACCATCCGGCCAATATCCTCGACCTGACGGACGATCGTGTCTGTGCACTGATCAAACACGTCCCGGTCGTCATCTGCGATCTGCCTTCCATAGCGCCGCTTGATGCGCTCGGCCGACAACTGGATCGGCGTCAGCGGGTTCTTGATCTCATGGGCGATCCGCCGCGCCACTTCGGCCCAGGCTGTCGATCTTTGCGCAATCACGAGATCGGTTATGTCGTCGAGCGTAACGACATAGGATTCCAGACCGCGATGCGGTCCCTCCTGCGTTGCCTGGACGTTGAGCGTGCGTTCCGAACCGTTACGCATGACCGTGACCTGGCTGCGGTACTCCTGGCGGTGCCATATTGCCGCGCTGGCGAGCACCGGGGCCACTTCCGGGGCGACATCCGACAATTGCTTGCCGACCAATCCGCTAGGCTCTACCCCGAGCATGATTTCTGCCGAACGGTTCGCGATGGATATGTAGCCGTCGTCATGCACGCCGATCACGCCGGCGGTCACCCCGGACAGCACGGCTTCAGTGAATCGGCGCCGCTCGTCCATTTCGTCCCTGGCGGAGATGATTTCATCACGCTGAACGCGAAGTTCCTCGATCATTTTATTGAAAGTTTTGGATAAATTACCAACATCCCCGTCCGATGCCTTGACCGGCACACTCACTTCAAGATTGCCCGTGGCGACATCATCGGCGGCTCCGATCAACTGCCGGATCGGGCGGACAATGCGGTCGGCAACCGCGATCGCGGTCCAGATGGCGGAAAGCAGAACGATCAGCGCGAAGCCCAGATACAGAATGGCGAAAGCAAGCTGGATCGGCCCCCGGTCTTCCTCCAGCGCGCGGTATTCCTCCGTGTTTTCCTCCATCAGACGCATGGAACGGATGACGTTCGGATCGACGGCGCGGATCGTGTACAAAAACGCATCCGGAATATTCTGCAGCTTGATCACGGCACCAACCAGATTGGTCGATCCGGGTGGAATGAGCGCGGCTTCACCACGCGCCGCTGCCGCAAGAGCGCCCGTCGGAACACTCGGCAATGGATTGTCCGTCTTGATGTCGGCCTTGACGATGACGGTGCCGTTTTCCCGCACAACGCTCGCGGCCAGAAGCCCGCGCCCGATCGCCTGTCGGGTGACAAGCACGTTGAAGCCGGTCCGGTCGAGGCTGTAGAGCGTTCGTGCCGAATCGAGATCATTGGCCATCGATACAGTCTGGCCCTGCAGGTACCGGGCGTTTTCATTCACATAGGCCTGGGCAACGCTGAGCGACGAATTGACGATCTCCTTGGTGCGCAGGGAAAACCAGCGGTCCAGACCGATATCCAGCGTTATGCTGGCGACGATGGCGACCAGGATCGCCGGCAGAATGGCGACAACGCTGAAGAGACCGATGATGCGCACATGGAGCCGCGAGGCGGCCCTGCCGCGTCGGCGCGCCGCAAGGATATTGGCGACTTCGCGCACAATCAGGCCGATAAGCGCAAGCACAAATACCAGATTGACAATGACGGCCGTCAGCACCACCTCGTTGCGCGGCGCGATCGGCGTCAGTCCCATGAGAATCACAAAGGAAACGATCGCGCAGACCAGCGCGCCTGCGACGATGATGACTCCCGGAAGAGCCAGCAATCTGCGTCGATCAGCCTTTGTGGCGGGCGGCGGGGATGATGACCCGTCCGCGGAGGAGATTGTGCTGCCGATTGTCATCGGGTCCCCAGCGGTTCCTAACGCGAATTCTCTATGACAGGACTTGCCACAGCGTTGCCTTGTTGCAACGCTTTGTGGCGAAAATGCAACTGCCCTATGCGTTGGTCAAGCGCTTATTCAAGCACTTCTTGGAGAACGGTAAACAGAAACGCCAAGTTCTCGTATTTTCTTGCGCAGAGTATTCCTGTTCAGACCAAGTAACTCGGCTGCTTTTATTTGATTTCCGTGTGTTGCCGTCAGGGCCGCAAGGACCAGCGGATGCTCGACTTCCTCCAGAACCCGGTGATAGAGACCCGGTGGCGGCAAGTCCGAGCCGAATTGGGAGAAATAGCGCCGCATATTGTCTTCGACAGCCTGACCTATCGTGGCATTGCCATCGATATTGCCAATGGCGCTCGCTGCTTCTTCACCGCTTTCGCTCTTCAGCTCCGATTCCACGATCTCGGCGGTGATCGCATCCTGGGGATAAAGTGCCGTGATACGGCGAACGAAATTCTCAAGTTCGCGAACATTTCCAGGCCAGGCGTACCCCTTGAGACGGTCCAGCGCGGAGGCCTCGAATCGTTTGGCGCTCAGCCCCTCTTTCTCGGCCTCGCTGCTGAAATGCCGCACCAGGTCCGGAATATCCTCGGCACGGTCCCGCAATGGCGGCAGACGCAACGGCACGACATTAAGCCGGTAAAACAAGTCTTCCCGGAACAGGCCCTGGTTGATGGAGGTTTTGAGATCCTTGTTCGTCGCCGCCACGATCCGCACATCGGTGCGGATAGGCGTTCGCCCGCCCACGGTCGTATATTCGCCCTGCTGCAGAACGCGAAGCAGCCGCGTTTGCGCGTCCATCGGCATGTCGCCGATCTCGTCCAGAAACAGTGTTCCGCCTTCGGCCTGTTCAAAGCGGCCGCTGGACCGTGTTTGCGCGCCGGTAAAGGCACCCTTTTCATGGCCGAACAGTTCCGACTCGATCAGATCGCGCGGTATGGCCGCCATATTGATGGCTACGAACGGTCCGTTTCGGCGTTTGCCGTAATCATGCAGCGCCCTGGCCACCAGCTCCTTTCCGGTTCCCGATTCACCGGTGATCATCAGCGTCAGGTCTGTCTGCATGAGGCGCGCGAGCACACGGTAGATTTCCTGCATCGCCGCCGACCGTCCGACAAGCGGCATACCCTCCCCGAGATCATCATCCGACTGGCTGGAAGCCGATTTTGGCTCCGACAATGCGCGGCCGACGATTGCGATCATTTCCGTCAGGTCGAAGGGCTTCGGAAGATACTCGTAGGCACCTCGCTCCGACGCCTTGATGGCCGTCATGAAGGTGTTCTGTGCACTCATGACCAGCACCGGCAGATCCGGTCGCGCCTTCTTTATGCGCGGCAACAGGTCGAACGCGTTCTCGTCGGGCATCACCACATCGGTGATCACCAGATCGCCGTCTCCGGCCGCCACCCAGCGCCACAGCGTCGCCGCGTTCGATGTGATACGCACATCATAACCGGCACGCGACAGCGCCTGGTTGAGCACGGTCCGGATCGCCGCGTCGTCATCGGCAACCAGTATGGTCGCTTTGCTCATTTGTTTGTCTCTCCGGCATTTGCGTTTTCTTCTTTCGAGGCTGGCATGAGAATGCGGAATATTGTCCGGTTGTTCTGACTGTCACATTCGACAATGCCGCCATGGTCGCCGACGATTTTGGCGACCAGCGCAAGGCCCAGGCCTGACCCATTGATTTTGGTCGTTATGAACGGGTCGAACAGATGCGGAAGGATATCTCCCGGAACACCCGGACCATTGTCCTGGACGCAGAATTCGAGCGGCAGCGACACACGCTCACTGGCGCCCGGAATCGACAGGCGAATTCCGGGCCGGTAGGCGGTTGTCAGGGTGATCTCGCCGTTGGACTGCGACGCAAGGGCCTCGCTGGCATTCTTCACCAGGTTCAGAAAGACCTGAACAAGCTGATCGCGATTGGCGAATACCGGCGGCAGCGACGGATCGTAATTCTCGACAATCTTGATTTTCTTGGCAAAACCCGCCGAAGCGACCGCTTTTACATGATCGAGAACGGCGTGGATATTGACCGGCTCCCGATCGACCGGCCGCTCATCCGAGAAGATCTCCATCCGGTCAACGAGCGATACGATCCGGTCGGTCTCATCGCGGATCAGTCGGGTCAGGGCGCGGTCCTCATCACCCACCGATGCCTCGAGCAATTGTGACGCGCCCCTGATGCCGGAGAGCGGGTTCTTGATCTCATGTGCAAGCATGGAGGCAAGGCCGGTGACCGAACGGGCAGCCGAGCGGTGCGTCAACTGGCGGTCGATCTTGTCGGCCATGGAGCGTTCCTGGAAGAGCACAACGACCGAGCCGGCCTGATCGGTGACCGGCGCCACGTAAAGATCGACCAGCCTTTCGCTTCCGAGCTTTGGCGAGCTGACATCGACCCGATACTCATTGACCGGCGCCCGGCGTTCCCGGACCTGATCGATCAGCGCCAGCAAGGGGCTTCCGAAGGGAATGTACGTATCGAGTTTCCGGCGCGCGAGTTGCGCGCGGCTCGCGCCGAAAAACGATTCCGCCTCACCATTGGCGTAGGAGACAAGGCTGTTCTCGTCGATCATGATGACGGGGTGCCGTATGGCATCCAGGACAACCCCTGCTGCGTCGCCGGGGAGGCCCGCTTGCTTTGCCTGCATCGTTGTCATGCCGCGGTCCTGTCCGTTTGCCGATCCCGATCCATCGGATCAAAAGCCAGATGCAGATCGCGTATGACGCTTGCCTGGTCCGGACTGGTCATGATCTGCGCTTTCAACTGTGCAGGACAGTCATGGGCATGGAGCGCCAGGTACCACCCGAGATGTTTGCGGAAATGCCGCACGCCGACATCGGCGCCATGATGGGTCAAATTCATCTCGTAATGTTCGAGAACCAGATCGAGGATTTCGTCCCGCGTTCCGGGTGTTGCATCGTTGCCGGCGAGCTGTCCGACCAGCCATGGCCTTCCCTGTGCCGCGCGGCCGACCATGACCGCATCGGCACCGCTCTGCGACAGGATGCGCTCTACATCCTGCCTTGTTTCGACGTCACCATTGGCGACCAGCGGAATTGTAGTTGCGTCACGAACGGCGCGAATGGCAGCCCAATCGGCACGGCCCTTGTAAAACTGGCTGCGTGTACGCCCGTGCACCGTAATCATCCGGACGCCGGCCTCCTCGGCACGCCGCGCCAGCTCCGGCGCATTGATCGACTGTTCATCCCAGCCAAGGCGCATCTTGACGGTCACCGGAACGGACACCGCCCCGACAGTCGCTTCGATCAGCCCGACCGCGTGATCGAGATCCCGCATCAGCGCCGATCCGGAATATCCGCCGGTCACCTTCTTTGCGGGGCAACCCATATTGATGTCGATGATATCCGCGCCGTTCGCCTCGGCAATCCGCGCCGCCTCATCCATCCAGCGGGCCTCACGGCCGGCAAGCTGGACCATGTGTGGCGAAATGCCTTCGCCACGCAGCCGGGACCATGATTCGCGGCGGTCGCAGACAAGTTCCCGGCTGGCAACCATTTCGGTCACCACAAGACCGGCACCGTAGCGCCATGCCAGCGTGCGAAACGGAAGGTCGCTGATGCCGGACATCGGCGCCAGAATGGCCCTGTTGCGGATTTCGACCGGTCCGATATTGAGTGGTTGTTCGATCATTCCAGATGCATCAAAAAAAGGCACTCATCATATTTGCATAGTTTTTATGCATTCGACAACAAAAAACAAGAAGAATCATCGGAAAGGATGCTGGCCAAAACCGTCCCGGACGGCTACAGCAGGCAGGCCTTGTGCGAATATGGTTGGCGATTATGTCGGAAACAGGAAGCATCGGAGCGGTCATTGTCGCAGCCGGTCGCGGCGAACGCGCCGGCAATCGGCAAGATGGGCCAAAACAGTACCGTTCCATTGGCGGACGTGCCGTTCTCGCCCGAACCCTCGAAGCCTTCCGGAACAATCCGCAAATTGCAAAGACCGTTGTCGTCATCCATCGGGACGATCACGAACTCTTCACCCGGGCAATCGAGCAAACCGATGGTCCGGGCTCACTGATCGTTGTGGAGGGCGGCGCTGAACGCCAGCAATCGGTCCTCAATGGCCTGGAAGCGCTCGAAAGCGCTAAGCTTGGCCATGTGCTCATCCATGACGGTGTCCGTCCGTTTGTCAGCAACGAATTGATCGACCGGGTCATAGGCACCCTTCAGAGCGGCGAGCAGGCCGCATTGCCGGTCATCGCGGTGTCCGATACGCTCAAAAAATCGGAGGCTGCCAAACATGTCGATGGCACCGTGCCGCGCAGCGGTCTCTATGGAGCACAAACACCGCAGGGATTTTCCTATCGGGACATCCTGGACGCCCACCGGGCGGCGGCAGAGGCCAACAAATCCGACTTCACCGATGATTGCAGCATCGCCGAGTGGGTCGGCCTGCCGGTGGCGCTCATCGACGGCGAACCGGAGAACGTGAAACTGACGACCGCGAGGGACATCAACGTGGCGGACGAAAAACTGACGTTTGCAACGGCCGGTACGCATCTGCCCGATGTCCGCACCGGCAATGGATACGACGTCCATGCGCTGGTCGCCGGCGACCATGTAACGCTGTGCGGCGTGGACATACCGCATGACCATGGTCTTTCCGGCCACTCCGACGCTGACGTTGCACTCCACGCGCTGACCGATGCGTTGCTGGCGACCTGCGGACTGGGCGATATCGGCGATCACTTCCCGCCAAGTGATTCGCAGTGGGCGGGCGCGTCATCGCATATCTTTCTCGAACACGCAGCTGGTCTCGTGGCCGAAAACGGCGGCACGGTCATGAATGCCGACGTCACGCTCATTTGCGAAGCGCCGAAAATAGGCCCGCATCGCGCTGACATGCGCAGCAAGCTCGCCGAAATCCTGGGCATTGCTGTCGAGCGATGTTCGGTGAAGGCAACCACCAACGAGAAGATCGGCTTTATCGGCCGGCGCGAGGGCATTGCCGCCATTGCCACGGCAACCGTGATTTACAGGAGCAATCCGAATGGCTGATCTGACGGGTTTGGCGCGCGACCTCGTTCTGCAGATGACGCGGGCGGGAAAGATGGTGGCCACCGCCGAATCCTGTACCGGCGGCATGATCGCCGCCGCCATCACGGATATTCCCGGCTCCTCGGCCGTGCTTGACCGCGGTTTCGTCACATATTCCAACGAAGCCAAGGAAGACATGATCGGTGTGTCCGTCGCCACCTTGCAGGCCCATGGCGCTGTTTCTCGCGAGACCGCCATCGAAATGGCCGAAGGCGCCCTCGCCCGTTCCAGGGCCGATCTTGCCGTTTCGGTCACCGGTGTCGCCGGCCCGGACGGCGGTACGGTTGAAAAGCCCGTCGGGCTCGTGCACATGGCGCTCGCCCGCCGAAACGGCCCCACCCAACATACGGAACTCAGGTTCGGAGATCTGGGCCGTGCCCATATTCGCGAGGCGACCGTCGAGAAGGCACTTCAGGCCCTCATTGCGGCCGGATAATGTCTACAGCGCCCTCTGCAGATCTTCGGCCGTAAGGACCGGCTGAATCTCGATCGAAGCGTCGAGGGCGGCAAAGAGCGGCTCGTTGATCATCGGCATGCGCGCCTGATCCGCTTCCTCGAAAACAACGATGCCCATGCGTTTGCCGTCCTCCAGAGCAAAATAGGACGCCTCGGCATTGACCGTCTCGACCAACTTGGCGATGGCCGGCCCCAGCGTGCCGTCCTTTTCGGCCTGATTGCCCTTTTCAACCGGTATCGTGAATTTCAACATCAAACGCATCGCATCCTCCAGTGACGGGTAGACCTCTGTCTCTAGATATGCAGGCCGTGGCCGAGCGCAAGCATCGCCGCCTCCTGAATGCCTTCCCCTTGCGTCGGGTGAGCATGGATGGTGGACGCAATGTCTTCCAGGCAGGCGCCCATTTCGAGCGCCAGCGCGAAGGACGAAGCGAATTCCGAGATGTTTTTTCCGGCGGCCTGGATGCCCAGCACCAGCCCGTTGTCCTTACGCGCGACCACGCGCACAAAACCGGTGTCGGCGCCAAGCGTCATCGCCCGCCCGTTGACCGGCAGCGGGAACTTCCCGACCGCGACCTCATGGCCGGCTTCACGCGCCTCGTCAGGAGAAAGCCCCACGGAAACCACCTCGGGATCGGTAAAGCACACTGCGGGAATCGCAGCCGGTTCGAAGGTCCGGCGCTTGCCGGCAATGAGTTCGGCCACCACCTCGCCCTGCGCCATGGCGCGGTGCGCCAGCATGGGTTCGCCCGTAACGTCGCCGATGGCAAAGACGTCGGTCATCGATGTGCGGCACTCTTCATCGATTGCGATGAAGCCATTGTTCATCGTCAACTGCAGTTCCCGCAGGCCCCAGCCGTCGAGGCGCGGCTTGCGTCCGACGGTGACCAGCACCTTGTCGGCATCCACGGCGAAAGACGCGTCATCGGGTCCCTTTGCCTCCACCGCTGTGCCTTTCTTGTTCATGCCGCCCGCAAGTGTATTGAGATGAACGACAACGCCCAGCTTCTTGAGCTGCCGCGAGACCGCTGTGCCGATCTCCTTGTCATATTGCGGAAGCAATCGCTCGGTGGCTTCGAGTACGGTCACCTTCGAGCCCATCTTGGCGAAAGCGGTTCCGAGTTCCAGACCGATATAGCCACCGCCAACGACAGCGAGACGCTTCGGCAGTTCTTCCAGTTTCAGGGCCTGTGTCGAGGAAATGACATTGCCGCCAAACGGAAGCGCCTCCAGTTCGATCGGCTCCGATCCGGGTGCGAGGACCACGAACTTCGCCTTGATCTGGGTGTTTTCCTTCTCTCCGGCAATGCTGCACGTCTTGCCGTCGCGCATGCGCGCCTGGCCATTGATGACCGTAACGCCCGCCTTCTTCAAAAGCGCCTCGACGCCGCGGTTCAACTGGCCGACAATACCGTCCTTCCATTCAATGGCGCCGACCAGGTCCAGGACAGGGTCCTTGACCGAATACCCATGCGCCTTGCCTTTCGACGCCTTGACCGCCTGCTCGAATGCGTCGGCGACATGGATAATCGCCTTGGACGGTATGCAGCCGACATTGAGACAGGTGCCGCCGACGGACTTCTTCTCGACAAGGATCGTATCGAGACCGAGTTGCCCGGCGCGGATGGCCGCCACATAGCCGCCCGGACCGCCGCCGATAACCAGCACTTCGCAGGATAGATAGTTCATTTACGGCTCCATGAAGAGGGTTGCCGGCGTTTCCAGCGAGCGGCGTATGTGCTGGATGAATTCGGCCGCGTCCCACCCGTCGACGATCCGGTGATCGAAGGAAGACGAGAGATTCATGATCTTTCGCGGAACGAATGCGCCATCCTGATAGACGGGCCTCATGGCGATCTTGTTGACGCCGACGATGGCAACTTCCGGGCTGTTGATGACCGGCGTCGAAACGATGCCGCCAATGCTGCCGAGGCTTGTCAGCGTGATGGTTGAGCCGGTCAGTTCCTTGCGGGTAATGGTCCCATCGCGCGCGGCGGCCGCGAGCCGCCGGCCTTCCTCGGCCAGACCCCAGATGTTCCTCGCCTCCGCATTGCGCACGACTGCCACCATGAGACCGTTTGCGGTCTGGACCGCCATGCCGATATGGGCAGCGCCGAACTCGCGCAGGATACCCGCTTCGTCATCATATTGCGCGCTGAGCTTGGGATGGGTGCGCAACGCCTTGACCATGGCACGCATGATGAACGGCAGCAGCGTCAGCTTCGGCTGATGCTCCTGCCGTGTCTCGTTGAGATGCTGTCGCAACTCTTCCAGTTCCGTCATGTCCACTTCGTCGACATAGGTGATATGCGGAATGCGCTGCTTGGCATCCTGAAGCCGCTCGGCGATCTTGCGCCGCAGCCCGATGACCTTTGTCTCGGTGATCGTGTTGTTCGGCTGGAACGAACTCGTGACCGGCTCGGCCTTGCCAGCGATATAGGCGTCCAGATCCTCATGCAGGATGCGTCCCGCCGGTCCGGTGCCGCGCACATAGACAAGTTCGATACCTGCATCCATGGCGCGTTTGCGCACGCTCGGCGCGGCAACCGGTTTTTCGCCCTCCGGCCTGGGCGGTCCATTCGTTATCGGCGCCCGTCGCGGTGCGGCCGGCGCCGGTCGTGACACCGGCATCGTCGGTTCGGCCCGGTCGGGTTCGGCAGCCGGCTCTTCTTTCGGCTGCTCAACGGCTTCAACGGCTTTTGGACTTTCCCGGACGGGCTTCGGCGGGGGTGGTGTTTTTTCAACACCGCTGTTGCCCTCGCCCTCGACCTCGATCGTAACAATGGCGGAGCCGACGGCCGTCATCTGGCCGACCTCGCCTTCGATGGAAACGATCTTGCCTTCGACCGGCGACGGGATCTCGACCGTCGCTTTGTCGGTCATGACCGCCGCCAGCACATCGTCCTCACGCACCGTATCGCCGACGGAAACGTTCCATTCGACGATCTCGGCTTCGGTGATGCCTTCGCCGACATCGGGCATCTTGATCGTGTGAACGCCCATCAGATCGCCTCCGTCAGCTCTTTGAGTTCCCGGCCGACACGCGCCGGTCCGGGGAAATAGTCCCATTCCTGTGCATGCGGATAAGGCGTATCCCACCCAGTGACCCGAAGGATCGGCGCTTCGAGACTGTAAAAGCAGTTCTCCTGCACCTGGGCGGCGATTTCCGCGCCGAAACCGGAAGTGAGCGTCGCCTCGTGCAGCACCATGCATCGGCCGGTCTTCATGACCGACTGGGTTATGGTTTCAATGTCGAGCGGGAGCAGTGTCCGCAGATCGATGATCTCGGCATCAATACCGGTCTCCTGAACCGCGGCTTCCGCCACGAAACACATGGTCCCATAGGTGACGATGGTCGCGGCGCTGCCTTCGCGCCGGATGGCCGCCTTGCCGATCGGCAGGGTGTAGTGCCCCTCCGGCACATTGCCAAGCGGATGTGTCGTCCAGTTCTGAGCCGGACGTTCGTGATGACCGTCGAACGGTCCGTTGTAAAGCCGTTTAGGCTCGAAAAAGACAACAGGATCATCATCTTCGATCGACGCGATCAGCAGGCCTTTTGCGTCATAAGGCGTTGAAGGAACGATGGTTTTGAGGCCGGAGACATGCGTGAACAGCGCTTCGGGGCTCTGGCTGTGCGTCTGGCCCCCGAAAATGCCGCCGCCGACCGGGCTGCGGATCGTGATCGGGGCCGTGAAGTCGCCGGCCGAGCGATAGCGGATACGCGCCGCTTCCGAGACGATCTGGTCATAGGCCGGGTAAATGTAATCGGCGAACTGCACTTCGATGCAGGGCCGCAAGCCGTAAACCGCCATGCCGATCCCGGCGCCGACAATGCCGCTCTCATTGATCGGGGCGTCGAAGACCCGCGATGTGCCGTATTTCTTCTGCAGTCCTGCCGTGCAGCGGAAGACGCCACCGAAATAGCCGACATCCTCACCGAACACGACGACATTTTCATCGCGCTCCATGGTCACATCCATGGCGCTGCGGATGGCTTCGATCATTGTCATCTGCACCATGGTCACACTCCCAGCTTTTGGCGTTGCGCGACCAGATGCGGCGGCATTTCCTTGTAGACATCCTCGAAGATGTCACGAGCGCTGGAGCCGCCGCCCATGACGCCGTAGGATTCGGCCTCCTTGGCGGCAACGCGCATCTCCCCATCGAATTCGGCCTCGGCCTGTGTATGACGCTCCTCGGTCCAAAGGCCGACCTTGATCAGGTGGTTCTTCAGCCGCAGCACCGGATCGCCGAGCGGCCATGCCGCCGACTCCTCGCGCGGCCGATACTTGCTCGGATCGTCCGACGTCGAATGCGGCGCGACCCGGTAGGTCACCCACTCGATCATTGTCGGCCCCAGATTCCGGCGAGCCCGCTCGATCGCCCATTTTGAAACCGCGTGGACCGCCATGAAATCATTGCCGTCGACGCGCAGCGAGGGAATGCCGTAGCCCAGCGCCCGCTCGGCAAAGGTCGCCTGATCTCCCCCGGCGATGCCCTGAAAGGACGAGATCGCCCATTGGTTATTGACGATATTCAGCACCACCGGCGGCTGATAGACCGAGGCGTTGACGAGCGCGGCGTGAAAATCGTTCTCCGCCGTCGAACCATCGCCGATCCAAGCGGTCGCGATTTTGGTATCGCCCCTGATGGCCGAGGCCATCGCCCAGCCGACCGCGTGGATATACTGCGTGCCGAGATTGCCGGAAATGGTGAAGAAGCCGTGCTTCTTTGAGGAATAGAGAACCGGCAATTGCCTGCCGCGCAGCGGGTCACGGGCGTTGGACAGATTCTGACAGATCATGTCGACGACCGGGTAATCCTGGCACAAGAGCAGCCCCTGCTGCCGGTAGGTCGGGAAGTTCATGTCGCCTTCCGACAGGGCAAGCTGCTGGCCGATGGCAATGGCTTCCTCGCCGGTGCACTTCATGTAGAAGGAGGTCTTTCCCTGCCGCTGCAGGGTCATCATGCGCTCATCGAATGCCCGTGTGCGCAACATCGAGCGAAGCGCATGCAGAAGAAGGTCCTTGTCCAGTTCCTCCGCCCAGGGACCGACGACGTCTCCTTCCCGGTTGAGCACGCGGATCATGGTCGTCGCCAGATCCTTGATGTCCTGGGCGTCTGTATCGACACCGGGCTTGCGAACCGTGCCGGCCTTCGGCACTTCGAAATCGGAAAAATCGGGTTCGTCGCCCGGACGGACCGGTGGTTCGGGCACTTTGAAGGAAAGCGGTCCGTAGTCGCTCATAGGTGTCTCGCTTTCTGGTCAGCCGCGCATTGGCGGCGGCAACCGTTAATTACGACAACAATACTGACCTATATGATGTGCCGGTTCGGCATATCCGACAATAGCGCCTTTGAAATTGGATTGTATATGGCGCGACCTGTGGATGAGCTTTCCATTGATTGCGCAAGGATTCGGCTTTTTGTTCTTTCCTTGCGTGGCGCCGCAGGATTTGTGCGCCGCAGCACGGAATCAGCCGTAAATCCGGTCCGCCCGCTGTTCGAACGCCTCGGCGAATTTATGGAACGCACGATCGAACATGGTGCCCATCAGCGCACCCAGCATGCGGCTCTTGAATTCGTAATCGATATGGAAGGAAACGTCGCATCCGCCCTCACCCGCCGGCTCGAAGCCCCAGCGGTTATTGAGATAGCGGAACGGTCCGTCGAGATACTTCACGTCGATCACGGAATCGTCCGGGCTGAGCAGCACCTGACTGGTAAAGGTCTCACGGATGGCCTTGTAGCCGACGGTCATATCGGCGATCAGCAGGGTCTTATCGCCGCGCTCCTTGCGGCTGCGGACCTTCAGCGCGTCGCACAGAGGCAGGAATTCAGGATATTTTTCGACATCGGCGACGAGCGCGAACATGTGTTCGGGCGTGTGAGCGACGAAACGCTTGGTATCGAATTTCGGCATGCCGCGGCGCGTCGGCTCTAGATCGAAAGGCCGCGGCGCTCCGCACGCGCTGCCTGAAGCTTGGCAAAATCGTCGCCGGCATGGTGGGACGAGCGTGTCAGCGGACTCGCCGAAACCATGAGGAAGCCCTTCGAGTATGCGATCGTCTCGTAGGATTTGAACTCTTCCGGCGTCACGAATTTCATGACCTTGTGGTGCTTGCGTGTCGGCTGCAGATACTGGCCGATCGTCAGGAAATCGACATCGGCCACCCGCAGGTCATCCATCAGCTGCAGCACTTCGTTGCGCTCCTCGCCGAGCCCCACCATGATCCCCGATTTGGTGAACATGTCGGAATCCAGTTCCTTGACCCGCTGCAGCAGCCGGATCGAGTGGAAATAACGTGCGCCGGGCCGCACCGTCAGATAATTGGACGGTACGGTTTCCAGATTGTGGTTGAACACATCCGGGCGCGCCGATACCACCGTCTCCAACGCGCCCTCCTTGCGAAGGAAATCCGGCGTCAGGATTTCGATGGTCGTCTCCGCAGATGCCTCGCGGATCGCACGGATTGTCTCGACGAAGTGCTGCGCACCGCCGTCGGCCAGATCGTCGCGGTCGACCGATGTGACCACCACATGTTTCAGGCCCATCTGGAAAACCGCCTTTGCGACGTTCTCCGGCTCATTCGGATCGAGCGCTGTGGGGCGACCTGTGGACACGTTGCAGAACGCGCAGGCGCGGGTGCAGATTTCGCCCATGATCATGAAGCTGGCGTGCTTCTGCTGCCAGCAGCTGCCGATATTGGGGCACCCTGCCTCTTCGCAAACGGTCACCAGATTGTTGGATTTCACGATGTCGCGTGTTTCCAGGTAACCCTTGGATGTCGGCGCCTTGACCCGGATCCAGTCGGGTTTGCGCGCAACCTCGTTGTCCGGCCTGTGAGCCTTCTCCGGGTGGCGAACGCGCGCGGGGCGTGAAACCGTATCGACAACAGTAACCATCAGAAGGTTCCCTAAGCTCCGGTCAACGGCCAGCCAGCAGCGCGAACAGCCATAGCACGATAATGGCACCGATTGTCGCGACGATCAGCGTTCCGACGAAACCGCCATATGAAATGCCAACCATCGGCGCCAGATAGCCGCCGACCACGGCGCCGATAACGCCAACGATCAGGTTCTTGATCAGCCCGTGATTCCGGTTCATGACCTTCTCGGCGATGAAACCGGCAATCAGACCGATCAGAAGAAATGCCAACCAACCCATATTCGCTCTCCTGTTTTGAATGCCGCCCTAAGCATTCAATGCACGACCATAAGCGTCAAGCACACTTTCCTTCATCATCTCAGATAGGGTCGGATGCGGGAAAATTGTATGCATGAGCTCTTCTTCGGTCGTCTCAAGGTTCATCGCGACGACAAATCCCTGAATGAGTTCCGTCACCTCGGCCCCCACCATATGCGCGCCGAGAAGCTGTCCGGTCTTCTTGTCGAATATGGTCTTGATGAGGCCCTGGTCCTCGCCCAGGGCAATGGCCTTGCCGTTGGCGCCGAACTGGAACCGGCCGACGCGGATATCGTATCCAGCCTCTTTCGCGGCCGCTTCCGTCAGGCCGACGCTCGCCACCTGCGGGTCGCAATAGGTGCAGCCGGGGATCATGTTCTTGTCGGTCGGGTGGACACCCGGCACACCGGCGATTTTCTCAATGCAGATCACACCTTCATGTTCTGCCTTGTGTGCCAGCATGGGCGGACCCGCCACATCGCCGATCGCATAGATGCCCTCGACATTCGTCTTGCCGTATCCGTCGATGACAACGCAGCCGCGATCGGTCTTGACGCCAAGTGCCTCGAGACCGAGATTTTCGATATTGCCCTGAACGCCGACCGCCGAGATCAGCCTGTCGGCCGTGATCGCCTGGGTCTTGCCGTCCTTCGTCTCGACATGGGCGGTGATGCTGCTGGCCGCCTTGTCGACCTTCGTCACCTTCGCCTCGGTGATGATTTTCAGCCCGGCCTTTTCCAGTTGCTTGCGTGCAAGGCCGGATATCTCCGCATCTTCGACCGGCATGATGTTCGGCATCAGCTCGACAACCGTCACGTCGACGCCGAGCGCATTGTAAAAGCTGGCAAACTCGATGCCGATCGCGCCCGATCCCATGACCACCATGGATTTCGGTTGCTCCTGCGGCACCATCGCCTCGAAATAGGTCCAGATCAGCTTGCCGTCCGGCTCTATGCCAGGCAGCAGGCGCGGTCGCGCTCCGGTGGCGACAATGACGTGCTTTGCCTGATAGGTGCCCTCACCCAGCGTTTTCTTGGGCGCGGGATGCTGCGGCTCCATCGGCTTCTTGGAGGGCTTGCCGACAACAATCTCGGCAGGAGCGCCGCCTTTGGCGGCCTTGGTCAGTTTCGCCTCACCCCAGATGACGTCGACCTTGTTCTTCTTCATCAGAAATCCGACGCCGCCGTTGAGCCGCGCAGAGACACCGCGCGAACGCTGGACGACGGCCTGAATATCGGCCGTGACCTTGCCTTCCAGCTTCAGGCCGTAGCTGTCGGCGTGTTCGGAGAAATGCAGGATTTCCGCGGAGCGCAGCAGCGCCTTGGTCGGGATGCAGCCCCAGTTCAGGCAGATGCCGCCGAGATGCTCGCGTTCGACGATCGCCGTCTTGAAGCCAAGCTGCGCCGAGCGGACGGCCGTCACATAGCCGCCCGGACCGGATCCGATGATGATGACATCATATGTATTGGACACGATTCGTCTCCTGATTTCAGGGCATGGCCATGCCATGCCGGTCTTTCCACCGGTCTTCGCTCAAGCTGCCGGTCTTCAGTGACGCGGCCCGTTGTCGGGCCGCACGATTTTGTTCGCCGCCGCGCCCGGCGGCGTCGCATCAGGCCTTCCGCAGCGCAAAGCCCGTTAGCAGGAGGGCAACGCCATTAAAGGTCAGTTCGACACCCAGGAAGAGGCCCAGCACGGATGCGGCCGCCCATGGAAAATTCGAAAAGATAATGACGCCGAGAATGATGGAAAGTGCGCCGGAAAGCGCCACCCATCCCCATCCCGCGGCCGGACGCATCGACATGGAATAGGCGATCTTGGCCCCGCCCAGGAAGAACAGAAGCACACCGACGACGATCGTCAGCGATACCGCTCCCGCAATCGGATTACCGACGAGTACCGCTCCGACAAGCAGGCTCAGAATACCCATCCCGAGAGCCCACATGAAGCCGCCGGAGCCACGTGTCGAAAACGCCTGCATGATCTGTGCGACGCCGACGAAGATGAACATGAATCCGGCCAGGTAATCGACCGTCAAAGTTGCAGCGAACGGATTTGCAAAGCAGAAGAAACCGCCGATGATCGAGATGATGCCGATCGCGATCAGCCATCCCCAGGCTGCTTTCAGTTTCTCCACAGCCTCTTCGATGTCTTTTTTGTCAATCGGGTCCGCCATTGCCGTATCCTCTCCTCAGTTGGATGAAATGCAACAGCTATACCAGCATCGAGAAGGGATTTTCTACATATCCCTTGAACGCTGCCAGCAGCTCGGCGCCCAGCGCACCGTCGACGGCACGGTGGTCCGTGGACAGGGTAACGGACATCACCGTCGCCACCGCCAGTTCCCCGTCCTTGACAACCGGGCGTTGTTCGCCCGCGCCGACCGCAAGGATCGTCGCATGCGGCGGGTTGATGACAGCGGAGAATTCCTTGATGCCGAACATTCCGAGATTGGAAACAGCCGTTGTGCCGCCCTGGTATTCCTGCGGCATGAGCTTGCGTTCGCGTGCCCGCTTCGCCAGGTCCTTCATCTCGTTGGAGATAACGGAAAGCGGCTTGTTTTCCGCCTCGCGCACGATCGGCGTGATGAGGCCGCCCGGGATCGAAACGGCAACACCGACATCGGAATGCTTGTGGCGCACCATGTTGCTCTCGGTCCAGGACGAATTGGCTTCCGGCACATCGCGCAATGCCAGGGCCATTGCCTTGATGATGAAATCATTCACCGAAAGCTTGAAGGCCGGCTTGTCGTCGTGCACCGGCGCCGAGTCGTTGAGCTGTTTGCGCAGGGCCAGCAACCCGTCAAGCTTACATTCGATGGTGAGGTAGAAATGCGGAACGGTCTGCTTCGATTCCACCAGACGCTTCGCAATCGTCTTGCGCATATTGTCATGCGGGATCAACTCGTATGACCCCTCCTCGAACAGCTTCAGTGTCTGCTCGTCTGACGGTGCGGTCGCAGCCGGTGCCGTAGCAGGCGCCGATGCGGGCGCGGCCTTGCCGACACCGCCGGCGATGGCCGCATCGACGTCCCGGCGGATCACCCTGCCGTGCGGGCCGGTGCCCGTCACGGCGGCGATATCGATACCGGCATCCTTCGCGATACGGCGTGCAAGCGGCGAAGAGAAGACACGGTTCGCACCGGACTGCGGTGCTGCCGGTGCTGGAGCGGCCGGCGCGGATGCTGCCACTGCCGCTGCAGGCGCGGCTCCATCGGGTTTCGGCGTCTCCGAGGCGGCCGGTTCCGCCGCCGGTGCGGAAGCAGGCTCAGCGGCTGCGGGCGCAGCGCTTGCCGCCGCCGAAACATCCTCGCCTTCCTCTGCCAGGACGGCGATCGGCGCATTGACCTTCACGCCTTCCGTGCCTTCGGGAACCAGGATCTTTGCGACGACACCCTCATCGACGGCCTCGACCTCCATCGTCGCCTTGTCCGTTTCGATCTCGGCGATCACATCGCCGGAGGAAACGCTGTCGCCTTCCTTGACGAGCCATTTTGCGAGATTGCCTTCCTCCATCGTCGGGGAAAGCGCTGGCATTGTTATATTGATCGGCATTGTAACGCCTCCCCTCAGGCCGTGTAGGTGACGGCTTTGACCGCATCGACCACTTCGGCGACATTCGGCAGCGCCAGTTTTTCCAGATTGGCCGCATAGGGCATCGGAACATCCTTGCCCGCGACGGTCAGGATGGGCGCATCGAGATAGTCGAAAGCCTGCTGCATGACGCGCGTCGCGATTTCCGTTCCGACGGAGCTTTGCGGGAAGCCCTCCTCGACAGTCACAAGGCGGCCGGTTTTCCTCACCGACTCGATCACCGTCGGCAGGTCCATCGGACGAATGGTACGCAGGTCGATGACTTCAGCTTCGATACCCATACCGGACAGCTCATCCGCGGCCTGTTCCGCATAGGTCATGCCGATGCCGAAGGAGACGATGGTTACATCATTGCCGGCACGGTGGATACGCGCCTTGCCGATCGGCAGCACGAAATCGTCAAGTTTCGGCACATCGAATGTGTGGCCGTAGAGGATCTCGTTTTCCAGGAAGATGATCGGGTTGGGATCGCGTATCGCCGCTTTGAGCAGGCCTTTGGCATCGGCCGCCGTGTAAGGCATGATCACCTTGAGGCCCGGCACGTGGCTGTACCATGAGGCGTAGCACTGCGAGTGCTGTGCGGCAACGCGTGCGGCAGCGCCATTGGGGCCGCGGAAGACCACGGGCGCGTGCATCTGACCACCGGACATGTAGCGCGTCTTGGCTGCCGAGTTGATGATCTGGTCCATCGCCTGCATGGCGAAGTTGAAAGTCATGAATTCGACGATGGGCTTGAGGCCAGCCATGGCGGCACCGACACCGACACCGGCGAAGCCGTGCTCGGTGATCGGCGTATCGACCACGCGGCGTGCGCCGAACTCGTCGAGCAGGCCTTGCGTGACCTTGTAGGCGCCCTGATATTCGGCGACCTCCTCACCCATGACGAAAACGTCGTCGTCGGCGCGCATTTCCTCGGCCATCGCATCGCGCAGCGCTTCGCGCACGGTTGTCGGAACCATTTCGGTTCCTGCCGGGATATCCGGATCGGACGGCACTTCGGCGGCAGCGGGTGCGGCGGCGACCGGTTCCGCTGCGACGGGCGCCGGTGCTTCAGCCGCAGCGGGCGCAGGCGTCGCAGCGGGCTTCTCGGTTCCGATGTCCGAAGCGCTCTCTCCGTCACCGAGCAGCACGGCGATCACGGCATTGACCTTGACGCCTTCACTGCCCTCCGGCACGACGATCTTGCCGATCGTGCCTTCATCGACAGCCTCGACCTCCATCGTCGCCTTGTCGGTTTCGATCTCGGCAATCACATCGCCCGAAGCAACGCTGTCGCCCTCATTTTTGAGCCATTTGGCAAGCGTGCCCTCTTCCATGGTCGGTGAGAGCGCTGGCATAAGAATATCAATCGGCATTTCGTCTCCCCCCGGCTACGCCAGAATATCCGTGTACAGTTCCGACGGATCGGGTTCGGGATCCGTCTGCGCAAATTCCGCGCTGTCGGCAACGACATCGCGCACGCTCTTGTCGATCGCCTTCAACTCGTCTTCCGTTGCCCAGCCCTTCTCGAGCAGGCGCACCTTGACCTGTTCGATCGGGTCGTGCTCGGAGCGCATCTTCTGCACTTCGTCCTTGCTGCGGTACTTGGCGGGATCCGACATGGAGTGACCGCGATAGCGGTAGGTCAGCATTTCCAGAATGATCGGGCCGTTCCCCGAACGGGCGAATTCAAGCGCCGCTTCCGCTGCCGCGTAAACAGCCCGCACGTCCATTCCGTCCACTTGATAACCGGGGATGTTGAAGGAAACGCCGCGCTGCGAGAAATCAGTCTGCGCCGATGCGCGCGATACGGCCGTGCCCATGGCGTAGCGGTTGTTCTCGACGACATAGACGACCGGCAGTTCCCAAAGCTCGGCCATGTTGAAGCTCTCATAGACCTGACCCTGGTTGGAAGCGCCGTCGCCATAGAACGCGATGCTGACATTGCCGTTGTCCTTGTAACGGTTGGCGAAGGCGAGACCGGTGCCGAGCGGCACCTGCGCGCCGACGATGCCATGGCCGCCAAAGAAATTCTTTTCAAAGGAGAACATGTGCATCGAGCCGCCCTTGCCGCGCGAATAACCGCTGCGACGACCCGTGAGTTCGGCCATGACGCCGCGCGCCGTCATTCCGGCTGCAAGCATGTGTCCATGGTCCCGGTAACCGGTGATGAGCTGGTCACCGTCAATCATGGCATGCTGGATGCCGGTGATGACCGCCTCCTGGCCGATATAGAGATGGCAGAAGCCGCCGATAAAGCCCATGCCGTAAAGCTGGCCGGCCTTTTCCTCGAAACGGCGGATGAGAAGCATTTCACGGTAGACCGCGAGTTCCTTTTCCTTGTCGAATTCCGCAATCACCGTGCCGATAGCCGGCTTGGCCGATTTGCTGGACCTAGATTTCGCGGATTTCGATGCACCGGTGCGACGGCCGGCTGACGCTGCACTTTTGCGCGGGGCCATGGAGTCCTCCCATTTGTTCGTCGGCATTCACCTTACGGAATTGGAGAACAGCCAGCAAGGCCATAAATGCATAGCTTGTTTGAAACTTAAACTATTGTTATAAAACAAAAATATGCATATTAACTAGATAACAGTTAATTCAATTGAAATCGTAGATGACAATCTCGTTCGGCCGCGAGAGATTAAGCGTCTCTCGGGCTTGCTCGTCCAGCATGTCACGCACCACAGGGCCGCTCGACGGCAGCAATTTAACACGCTGTTGCAACAACTTACGCTCTTCGGTCAACGCCGAAAGACGCGCTTCCAACTCGGCCTTGCGGACCTCAAACCGTTGTGTCGCATTAAGCCCCCGATCGCCATTGATCGAGTGAAATCCGAAATAGCTGATAAATGCGATTGCAAATAGTGGAACCACCAGCCGGCCGGTGTTCCTGATCTTCTTCTGCCGTGTCGACATGTCGGACGCTACTTTACTCGATACACAACGCGCGCCCTGACCGCACATGGCCGAAGGCGGATACTGGGCGCTATTTATGGCGCAACATGTTTAATAACGTGTTATCGGTCCGCGATCGGAAACAGTGCGGCTTCAAGCAAAAAGGACGCCGGAAATGCCGGCGCCCCGCATATTGTTTCTACATCTTGATGATCATTCGGCGGCATCGAGCCGCACGCTGCCCGCGTCCGCGCGCAGACCGGCACCGCCGCGTCCCAGATGCTTCCGGTTCAGCAGCATCATCGTCCGGATCGTGATCAGTTGAACATAGACCAGCGGCGCAAGCAGGATGAAATAAGGTACGGAAAACTTCTCCACGATCCCGTTCCCGACAAGACCCGGGTGAATGAAGAACATGCCGAACACCATGAGCGCGACACCCGGGCAGATCAGGGCATAGGATGATGCGCTGATCTTTTCACCGTGAATGTAATCCGCGAAATAGTTCAGCCTGCGCAGCACGACGAGGCCGATCAGCCCGAACAGCATCTGCACCGAAAGCAGGATAGCAAGATTGACCAGCATATCCGGCGCCGCCGGTCCGCCCTCGAAAACGTGATGCAGCCCATGCGACAGCCGCACCATGGCAATGCCGCTCACCGTGATGATCGGAATGATGATCCACAGCGACGGAGAGCCCTCCTCGCTGACACCGTGCTCGAGCATGTCCTTGAAACCCAGAACCACCATGATCGTTCCCAGGACCGCCGCAGCGGTCAGGAAGAAGATCGACAATACCATGCCGGCGACAACCGTTGCCTGGACATGGCTCATGGCAGCCGGTGCCGCGAAACCCACACCGATCATCGACATGGCGAAGACGGCGACGAGCTGGCTGAGGCTGTTGTTGGCGGACCAGTCGAAGCGCCCGTCCACGAGAATGCGGCCGATATAGGACGCGAACATGGTAAGCGCCAGGACGGCAACGGCACCGAAGGCCGCCAGCGCGGCGGGGAACAGATATTCGACAACGCTCCAAAGGCCCGGGACGAACAATGCGCCGAGAATGAAGGCCACATTGATGCCCATCGACAGGGTCAGCGGGATCGCCATGCGCGTGACTTCAGCATTGCCGGCCATGAGCTTCCTAAAGGCAGCCGTCTTCCGGTAGGCGCGATAGGCAGCGATATTCCTGAACAGCAATCGATAGTGCTGGAACGCAAAATACAGGATACCCAGGAGCGCCACCGCGACCGGCGTCACAAGCATCGGATCGCCCGTCATGAACACCCGCGACAGTGTGGCAAAGGTCGGGATCGGAGATTCCGGATGCGGCAGCATGAACATCAGATAGATGAAGAAGGACACCGCCAACCCGCCATTGCCGAGCGACGCAAGGAAATAGAGCGGATTGTAGGGACCATTGAAACGGGAGGTATTATCCATGGCGGACTCCATGATGAGAGCTTCGGAGCGCCCCGACCGTATCGCCGGCGGAGCATGGGATACCATCCGTATATAACCTTTATATTAGCATATTGTTAGATTCTAATATAATGGTGCGACCTTTTGCCCCCTGACAGTATTCAACAGGGGCCTAAATGAAAACGGCCTCCCGAAAGGAAGGCCGCCAACGATCGCCGAGCGCTTTCCGTGGCTTCAACTGCGCAGCATGCTGCGCCCGGCATAGCTTGCCTGGCTGTCCAGCTCTTCCTCGATACGGATAAGCTGGTTGTATTTGGCAAGCCTGTCGGAGCGGGCCAGCGACCCGGTCTTGATCTGCCCGCAATTGGTGGCAACGGCCAGATCGGCGATGGTCGCATCCTCGGTCTCGCCCGAGCGGTGCGACATGACCGCCGAATAGCTGGCCTTGTGCGCCGTTTCCACCGCATCCAGTGTTTCGCTGAGCGATCCGATCTGGTTGACCTTGACGAGGATGGAATTGGCGACGCCCATCTTGATGCCGTCGCGCAGGCGCGCTGAATTGGTGACGAACAGGTCATCGCCGACGAGCTGGCATTTCGATCCGACCTTGTCCGTGAGGATCTTCCAGCCGTCCCAGTCGTCCTCGGCCATGCCGTCCTCGATGGAGATGATCGGATATTTGTCGACAAGCTCAGCGAGGTAGTCGGCCATGGCGCCGGGCTCCAGCGTGCGCCCCTCGCCCTCCAGTACGTAGTTGCCGTCCTTGAAGAATTCGGTGGAAGCACAGTCGAGCGCCACGAACATGTCTTCGCCCGGTGCATAGCCGGCTTTTTCGATCGACTGCATGATGAAGTCGAGTGCCGCCGGCGCGCTCGCAAGACCGGGTGCAAAGCCGCCCTCGTCGCCGACATTGGTGTTGTGGCCCTGCGCGGCCAGTTCCTTTTTCAGCGTATGAAACACTTCCGAGCCCATGCGCACCGCGTCCCTGAGGGACTCGGCGCCGACCGGCATGATCATGAATTCCTGGAAATCGATAGGATTGTCCGCATGCTCGCCCCCATTGATGATGTTCATCATCGGAACGGGAAGCACGTGGGCGTTCGGCCCGCCGACATAGCGGTAGAGCGGAAGGCCGGCGGCCTCGGCCGAAGCCTTGGCGACGGCAAGGGAGACACCCAGAATGGCATTGGCGCCCAGCTTGCCCTTGTTCGGTGTGCCGTCGAGTTCGATCATCGTACGATCGATATGGATCTGGTTTTCGGCTTCGAGGCCGGCAAGTTCCTCGAGGATCGGGCCATTGACCGCTTCAACGGCCTGCAGGACGCCTTTTCCGAGATAGCGCGGCCCGCCATCGCGAAGCTCGACGGCTTCGTGGGCACCGGTGGATGCGCCGGATGGCACGGCCGCCCGGCCGAATGAGCCGTCTTCAAGAAGCACATCGACCTCAACGGTCGGATTGCCGCGGCTGTCCAGAATTTCTCGGCCGACGATATCGACAATAGCTGTCATGACACAGATCCTTGTGGAGCAGGTTTTGGGAGTTTCGCTGCCCTTTTATGCAACCACGCGAAAAACGCAACGTCGGAACGTGTTTTACCGCGCTGTTACGGCCGTCAACTGCCCTGTTCGAAGGCGAAGAAAGCACCCTGCCCTGCTGCCTCGGCAACAACCAGCCGACCCGCAATGAACGCGTAGGCGATCTCCCGGTCTTTCAGCCTCTGTTCCATCGCATCGAGATCGGCAGTTGCAAACACAATGCCACGCAGCCGCAATCCGCGCGCATGGGTGCCACCCGCAACACCGAAAAAGCCCTTGAGACCTGCCGAATTCAGCGCCACGACATCGGCGTTGGCGGCGGCCAGATCGACCCCGAAAGAGTGCGCGTTGACTTCCCGCTGGCCGACCACCTGTTGGAGCAGGTACTGAAAATCACTCGGATTCTGTTCCGAAAGCACCACCTGGCGGATACCCGTGACGCCGTTTTCATGTGTCTCCAATACGCTGCGATCCACATCAGGCGCATTTTTCCGCTCACAGGTGAAGAAGAAGACGTCCGGCGCCCGCAGGTCGGCGGCGAAGGCCAGTTCGAAACCTGCCATGGAACGTGCGCCGTCCGGCGTCTCGAAGGGGCGTGAAAATTCCAGGTTCAGACCGGCGCTGATGCCCGCCTTGAGAAATTGCCGCCTGTCCTCCTCGGCCTTGTCCGTGCCCATCACAAGCGCCGAGAAGCCCTCCTCTCCCCGGCGGAACCGGTAAGCCTGATCGCGCATGACAAACACATTGCCGTCGATCGCCGCATGCTCGCAAAGTTCCCGCTGAGCGACGCTGAGCGGCTCCAGATAGGTACCGTCGGCGAAAAACACACAGGCATTGGCCGTGCCGAACGGGTGCCGCGCCTCCGGCGCGACAGTGAAGCCCAGCAGTGCGAGACGGGTTCTGGCCGCTTCAAGATCGGCGGTCGGCAATACGAGGTGATCGACGGAACGCGGTTTGTCCACCTGGGTCTCCCATATGCAATGATTGCCGGCGCAACTTATCCAATTGCGGTGCGGAGTGAAATCGCTATTCGACCGGAAGTCCGGAAACCGCAAAAGATGCGCTGTAGCCGGATGCGTCCAAAAGGCAATACTCATTGGCAAGTCACTGCGCTATAAACAGCCATGGGGCCGCAATAATGCTCCGGAAGAACGCAGGACATCGATCCACGCATGAACATTGCTGAAGGCTCCGCATCCCCCGAAGGGAATACCGTCGAGACTGTCGTGGTTCGCTTTGCCGGCGATTCCGGCGACGGCATTCAGGTGATCGGCTCACAGCTCGGCCTTGCCAGCGCCATGTCCGAGAACGATCTCGGCACATTCCCTGAATATCCGTCGGAAGTGCGGGCGCCGGTCGGAACGACCTATGGGGTTTCCGCCTACCAGGTGCATTTCGGCGGCCGGCCCATCAAGACGATCGGCGACGAGGCCGACATGCTCGTCGCCCTCAACCCCGCCGCACTCACCACCAATCTCGATATCCTGAAAAAGGGCGGAACCGTCCTTGTCGACGCCGGCACGTTCTCCGAGCGCAATCTGGAAAAAGCAGGCTACAAGGCCTCCCCGCTCGAAGACGGCACGCTGGATGGCTACCGGGTCATGGCCCCGGACATATCGAAACTGACACTTGAAAGTGTCGCCGATCTCAGCCTCAACAGGAAGGCGTCGCTACGCTGCAAGAATTTCTGGGCTCTTGGCCTCGTCTACTGGATGTACGGGCGTGACCGCCAGCCCACCATCGCGTGGCTGAACCGCAAATTCGCCGGCAATCCGGATGTCGCCAAGGCCAACATCGCGGCGCTCAACGCCGGCCACGCCTATGGCGAAACGGTCGAGGCGACGGCGCAGGAAGTCGCCCGCATCGAGCCGGCGCCCGGCATATACAGTTTCGTCACCGGCTATGAGGCGCTCGCCTGGGGGCTTGCCACAGCCGCCGAACTGGCGAACCGCAAGCTCGTCTTCTCTTCCTATCCGATCACGCCGGCCTCGCCCCTTCTGCACACGCTGGCCAGGCTTTCCGACACCGGTGTCACCACCTTTCAGGCAGAGGACGAGATCGCGGCCACCTGCGCGGCGATAGGCGCATCCTTCACGGGCGGCCTGGGCGTGACTTCGAGTTCCGGACCCGGCATTGCCCTGAAGCAGGAGGCCATGAGTCTTGCCGTATCGGCGGAGTTGCCGCTGATCATCGTCAACACCCAGCGTGCCGGCCCGTCGACCGGCATGCCGACAAAGACCGAACAGTCCGATCTCAACCAGGCGCTTTACGGCCGTCATGGAGAAAGTCCGCTTGCCGTCCTTGCCGCCGGCTCGCCCGCCGAGTGCTTCGAAATGGCGATCGAGGCAGCCCGCATCGCCCTGACCTACATGACACCGGTCATCCTGTTGTCCGACGGCTTTGTCGCCAATTCGTCGAGCCCCTGGATATTGCCGGATATTGACGCGTTGCCCCGGATAAACGTCGCCAACCACACGGATGCGGAAAGTTTCAATCCCTTCGAACGCGATCCGGAAACACTGGCGCGAAGCTGGGCGATACCGGGAACGCCGGGCTGCGAACACCGTATCGGCGGCATCGAAAAGGATTATGCGACAGGGCACATTTCCTACGAGCCGGAGAACCACCAGAAGATGACGGATGTCCGGTCCGGCAAGATCGCCGGGATCGCCAAAACGATCCCGCCGCTGGAGCCGGATCAAGGACCGCCAGAGGGCGATCTCGCAATCGTCGGCTGGGGGTCCACCTACGGCCCGATCTCCAGAGCCGTGAACAATCTGCGCGCCCGGAACTACCGCGTGTCCCATATCCACTTGCGGCATCTGAGACCTTTTGCGCCGAATCAGGACGAATTGCTGGCCGCCTTCAGCTACGTCCTGGTTCCTGAAATGAACACGGGCCAACTCGCCGGGCTACTTCGCTCGGAGGGGTTCGGCAATGTCGAATCACTGAGCAAGATGACGGGCAGGCCATTCCAGGTATCGGAGATAGAGGAAGCCGTGCTGTCCCGTTTGGAGTCGAGCGATGAATGAACAGGTGACACAAGCGAAACTGACCGCCGCCGATTTCGCCACCGACCAGGAGGTGCGCTGGTGTCCGGGCTGCGGTGACTACGCGATCCTGAAAGCGGTGCGTACCGTGCTTGCCGAGGTCGGCGCCCGCCGCGAAAACACCGTCTTCGTGTCCGGGATCGGCTGCTCCTCGCGGTTTCCCTACTATATCGACACCTACGGTTTTCACACCATCCATGGGCGCGCGCCGGCGGTTGCGACCGGCATGCTGCTGGCAAATCCCGATCTCGATGTCTGGATCATCACCGGCGACGGAGACGGCCTTTCCATCGGCGGCAATCATCTCCTGCATATCCTGCGACGCAATCTCAATTGCCAGATCCTGCTCTTCAACAACGAGACCTATGGCCTGACGAAAGGCCAGTATTCGCCGACATCGCACCTGGCGACACGCTCCCCCTCCTCACCCGGCGGCAGCATCGACAATCCCGTCGATCCGGCGAGTTTCGCGCTGGGCTGCGGCGCACGTTTCGTGGCCCGTGGCGTGGACACCCAAATCGGGCAACTCACCGAAGTGCTCAAGGCCGCCTACCATCACGAAGGTGCGGCATTCGTCGAGATCTTCCAGAATTGCATCGTTTTCAACGAGGACGTTTTCGACGGCTTCACCGCCAAGTCCAATGTCGCCGAACATCAGTTGCAGGTCGAACCCGGCAAGCCGCTTGTCTACGGAGCCGACGACAGCCGTGGTCTGGTTTTCGATGCCGCCGCGCTTGGTCTGCGCACGGCGGAGCTGGGCAGCGATTCGGAAGCGGATGTCCTTGTGCACGATCCCGCCAACTACAATCTGGCAACGGCCCTCGCCCGCATGAACAATCCGGAATTCCCCATGGCAACCGGCGTGCTTTACGACAATCCGGGCCCGGTCTATGCGGCCGCCGCTGATCAGTCCGGCAGCGATGGCAATGCGCGGTCATTGATGGACGCCATGCGCGCCGGGTTCAGTTGGAAAGTGGCCGGCAAAGAACAATAAGCCGAAGCTCAGGAGCCTGCCGCTTCTCCGTCTGAGAGCTGAGCGAGCCTGAGGCTTTCCGCAAACGGACATTCCATATCCGGATTAGCAGCGCGGTAGAGCGCAAATTTGCAGTGGGCGACCAGTTCGGCCTGAATTCGCGCCTGAATATCAGGGTCCTTGGTCAACAGAACCAGATCGCAAAGAACGCTGAGAATGTTGATCACGGTCTTGCGCGTGACCTCGATCTGCGAATCGCTGATATCGGGAATCTGCTGCCGGATGAATGCACTGACCATGTCCCCGGTGAACTCGTCGACGGTTGCCTCGTTTACACCCGGCGGCTTGTTCACGACGGAGAATCGCAGCAGCTGGATATAGCCCGGCTGGGCTTTGGCGCTTTCGATGTATATTCCGATGATCTCCGCGATGGGGTCGTCCGCGGGTTCCGACATAACCTTGAAGAATTCACCGGCCAGTTTGGCCGCCAGGCGCTCGAACATTCTGACCTCGGCGGCGATAAGCAATTCCGTGCGGTTTCCGAAATACTGGTAGATCGTGCCGACAGCCAGGCCCGTACGCTCGGCAATCTGTGTCGTAGTGAGATCCTCGATGCGCAATTCGGTCACGAGCTCCTCGACCGTATCGAGGATCCTGTCGACCTTTTCCTTGGCGCGTTTCTGGCGCGGCTTGCGCCGTGTTTCCGTCATCATCGCCAAACGATCCCCGCCTCTCCGGCGGGCCTGAAAAACGATATTCTCAAAATGTGAACAATTCTCATGTTTATTGCCAATCGCTGAATCTCATGGTACGACCTTACACCATAGTTTCCTGGGGAGGAGCAGATAGTGAGCTGCAAATTTTGCGTTTTCAGCACTTTGCCGCTCCTATTTGTCCTCACCACCGCCGCAATCGCAACAGACGACATTCACGTCGTCCCTGGACCGAATGCGGCGGAGGAGCTCCAGGAAGCGCTGATCACTGCCGAACCCGGCAGCACGATCAGCTTGGCCGAGGGCACGTTCAACCTTTCGGACGGCCTCTCACTCGACGTCCCGGATGTTACCGTCCGGGGTGCCGGAATGGGCAGGACCGTCCTCTCGTTCGGGGATCAAAAGGCCGGGGGCGAAGGCTTTCTGATCACATCTGACAACATAACGCTTGAAGACTTTGCCGTTTTGAATGCCAGGGGTGACGGCATAAAGTCGAAAGGTGCCGATCAGATAAGCTACCGCCGGATCCGCGTTGAGTGGACCGGCGGCCCGAACGAGAAAAACGGTGCCTACGGCATTTATCCCGTTGAATCGAAAAACGTTCTTGTCGAAGATTCTGTCGTGCGAGGTGCCTCGGATGCGGGCATCTATGTCGGCCAGTCGGAGAACATTGTCGTGCGCAATTCGACCGCCGAGTACAATGTTGCCGGTATCGAGATCGAGAACAGCAAATTTGCCGATGTCTACGGCAACACCGTAACCCGCAACACCGGCGGCATCCTGGTTTTCGACCTTCCCAACCTGCCCGTCATGGGTGGTCATTCCGTCAGGGTGTTCAAGAACCGTGTGATCGACAACGACACGCCGAACTTCGCACCGGAGGGCAATATTGTCGGCATGGTCGCCAAGGGAACCGGCATCATGGTGATGGCCAACAGGAATGTGCACGTCTTCGACAATGTTCTGAAGAACAACGGCACGGTGCATGTCCTCATCGCAACTTATCCTAACGAGTTTGACGACGACAACTATGTCCCGCATCCAAGGGGCGTCCTGGTACGTGACAATACCTATGGAGAGGGCGGAGCCGAACCGGACGGTGAAGTCGGAAAGATCATATCCGACGTTACCGGAAAACCGGTGCCAGACATCGTCTGGGACGGTGTTGTGCCGCTCACTGAGTGGCTGAGCTGGACCGCCGCGGAAGACCGTATCTATATCAACGAGACGGACGGCACCACATTCGCCAATCTCCTGATGATCCAGAACACGCTCTATCCATGGTCAACATCCCCGGATCGTGACATTGCCGATTATGCCGGGGCACTGCCCGAACCGAAGGAAGTGGCTCTGCCTCAATTGCAGGGACAATAGCCCGCAACAAGTGACCGCCCGGAACTTGACATGATCGTCCGCGCCTTGCTGGCAACTGCGCTTTGGCTGACAGCCTTGTCCCATGCCTGGGCCGACACGGTCGACGACGCCGCATTGATGGCCTCAAAGCCGGCCCGCATGCTTTCCGAATACGGATTGTTTATCGACCTCCGAAACCAGGTCCCGAATGTCGGCGTTCTGCCCTACGACCTGGTAACGCCGCTTTTCACCGACTACGCGTCCAAACTCCGTTTCGTTTACGTACCCGGCGGAAAGAGCGCTCGATACAGCCAACGCGAGGTCTTTGAATTTCCGGTCGGAACCGTACTCATCAAAACCTTTGCCTATCCTTCCCATCTTGACCGGCCGGATGAACAAATCCGATTGATCGAGACGCGGCTTCTGATCCGGCAGGAAAATGGCTGGAAGGCTTGGCCCTATGTCTGGAACGAGGAGATGACGGATGCACGGCTGAAAATCGCCGGTAAACGCATGTCCATTTCATTCGCGCGCGCGGACGGATCACAGCTGGATATCGACTACGCGGTGCCCAACGCGAATCAGTGCAAGGGCTGCCATGCGCTGAACGGCGAAATCACGCCGGTCGGCCCCAACGCGCGTAACCTCAATCGTGACTATGATTATGGCGGCGCGGTCAAGAACCAGATCAAGATGTGGTCCGACCTCGAACTGCTGAAGAACGCGCCGGACGCGAGCGAACTGCAGCGCGCCACGGATTGGAGTGACCGCAACGAACCGATCGATGAGCGCGCACGCAGCTATCTGGACGTGAATTGCGCCCACTGCCACCGCAAGGAAGGGCCCGCAAGCAATTCCGGGCTGTTTCTCACGGCCTGGGAGGAAGACAGGACCGCCTGGGGCTACCGCAAGCGCCCGGTTGCCGCCGGACGCGGATCGGGCGGCCTTGACTTCGATATCGAGCCCGGCAATGCGGAACGCTCGATCCTGCTATACCGCATGCGCAGCAGCGACCCGGCCATCATGATGCCGGAACTCGGCCGTTCGCTGGTTCACGAAGAAGCGGTTGAAATGCTGGCAGAATGGATCAACGGCCTGAATTAGAGATATTGGCCCGTCGTCATTCGGGCCGGGATATCCGCCTTGCGATACGGCACCGATTCCTTCTTTTGCAGATCCTTTCAGCCCGGCCTCAATCGCAACGAAACGACTTTCGGAAGACTTGAGGCCCCCGCACCGCGAGGCCGACTTGAGGTCTTTGGCAAGCTCCGACACAACGCCAGCTTGTCCAACCAAACAAACGCCGAAACGCTCCGCAGGCAATAGAACCGATTCCGCATTGTTCGCACGTACTTCTATTTGGCTTACGCAGCCCATGCGCAACTATAGGGTATGGCTCGTAAGGTTTGATTAACCAATAATTGCACAATATTTGATTGCATAAAATTAAAAATACAACCCAGAAAAATTGTTTTTGACCCGAATATTTCACACAAAGGTGCGTCCGATGAATTCGAATCGCGCGACAACGAATTTTGGCAATCTCATCTTTGCACTGGTTCTGAGCATCGCGCTCATACGTTCTCCCGGTAGTGGTGCCAGAGCCGATATCATTGTCGATTCCAACAATTCCGAAGGCCAGTCACAG
>NZ_JAPJZH010000019.1 GCF_027889715.1 Allohoeflea poritis | reverse complement strand
ATCGACAACCCGTTCGGCACGAGGTTGTAACCCATGTCTCCGGTACAAACCGTTACCTATGTCTCCGGGTCGGACATTGAAGAAACTGGTCGGAGTGAGAGGATTCGAACCTCCGACCCCCTCGTCCCGAACGAGGTGCGCTACCAGGCTGCGCTACACTCCGACTTGCCGTGGCTTGCTGCCGCCGGCGCGCGCTGTAGGTAATGCGGAAACCGGCCGCCGTCAAGGAAATATTCCATTGCCCCGGGCGCTCTGTTTCTGAGCGGGCAGGGCGTCGTGCGAATGCGCGATGTGCACCCTGAATTGCCTTCGGCAGGCAGTTGTAATCGATTTAAATTGGGCTATGGTGCCGCCGGCTTCGGCCGGCCGGAAACGGGATGCGGCACGCACAACTTGACCGGCGCGTAAGGGACAAGGGGAAGCACATGATTATCTGCTGCGGCGAGGCGCTCATCGACATGCTGCCGCGCAAATTGCCCGACGGTGAGGGCGCTCTTTTGCCCGTTGCCGGCGGCGCGGTGTTCAACACGGCGATCGCGCTCGGTCGGCTCGGAGCAGATGCCGGATTTTTCTCCGGCCTTTCCACCGACATGTTCGGCCGCCAGCTCGAGGAGACGCTGGAGAAGTCCGGCGTCGATTATTCCTTCTGCGTGCGCTCGGGGCGGCCGACGACCCTGGCCTTTGTCGAATTGACCGACGGCCATGCCAAATACACCTTCTATGATGAGGAAACGGCGGGCCGCATGCTGACGCCGGACGCGCTGCCGGAACTGGACGAACGCGTCGAGGCATTGCATTTCGGCGCGATCAGCCTGATCCCCGAGCCCTGCGGCTCGTCCTATGAGGCCCTGCTTGCCCGGGAGGCAGACCGCCGGGTTATCTCGCTCGATCCCAATATCCGCGCCAATTTCATTTCCGACGCCGAGGCCCACCGCCGCCGCATCGCACGCATGATCGCCGAAAGCGACATCGTCAAGGTTTCCGACGAGGATCTCGCCTGGCTGGAGCCGGGCAGGGCGGCGGACGCGGTCAAGGCCGACTGGCTGTCAAAGGGCGTATCGATCATCGTCGAAACCATGGGCGCTGATGGCGCGGTGGCCACGACAGCGTGCGGCAACGTCTCGGTGGCAGCAAAGCCGGTAAGTGTGATCGACACGGTTGGCGCAGGCGACAGTTTCGATGCAGGCCTGCTGGCCGGACTCAAGAATGCCGGCTGTCTGACAAAAACCGCGCTGCGGTCGATCGAGAAGGACAATCTTGAAGCGGCGCTGAACTTGGCGGTGTCGGTGGCCGCCGTCACGGTCTCGCGGGCCGGCGCAAATCCGCCGTGGAAAGATGAGCTCAGTTAACCGGCCTGGCCGGGAATCTCTGCGCCCAGAATCAGCCGCTCCACTGTCGCGGCGAAGGTTTCGGCGCTGTCGCGCTCCGGATCGAACCACTCAAGCGACCAGTTGAGGGCGCCGAGCACCGCGAGGCGAAGATAACGCGCGTCATCCTCGTTGCGCCGTGGCCCCAGCAAATCGTCGATCAGGCCCGTCCAGATGTCCTCATAGTCCCTGCGGACCGCTCGAAGCTGCGCCTGTACGTTTGCCGGCGTGTAGGGAAAGCAGCGAATATGTGCGGAGGTGTAGCCGCTGTCGTTCAGGATGGCGTCGAGATGGGCGCGAATGGCGATCGAGACGCGCTGCGAAGGGGAAGCCCCGCCGCCGGCATCGTCAAGCCGCGCCGAAACGGCCTCGGCGACGCCTTTGACCCCGATACCGAGCACCTCGGTGGCAAGCTGCTCCTTCGATGCGAAATGATAGTAGAGGCTGCCGGCCTTCATGCCGACCTCATTGGCAAGTTCGCGCAGCGACGTGTCGCCATAGCCGTTCTTCAGAAACAGCCGCGCGGCGGCGTCAAGGATTTCCCGGCGTGATGCCGACCCGCGGTTCGCCGCCTCCGTGTCCCGGATCTTTTGTTGCGTCGGCATGCGGTCTCCTCTCGCTGGTCTCGCTGGCCTGGCGCTCTGCTTACAGCCGTTTGGCGATTTCCTCCAGCATCACCTCCGTCGCGCCGCCGCCGATCGCCTGCACCCGCGCATCGCGGGCCATGCGCTCGATCGCCATGCCGCGCATATAGCCGGCCCCGCCGTGGAACTGCAGGCAGTCATACATCACGTCATTGACCAGTTCCCCGCACAGGGCCTTGACCATCGAAACCTCGCGGATCACGTCCTCGCCGGCGGCATCGCGCTCCGCGGTTGCATAGACCAGTTGCCTTGCGGCCTCGGTCCGCGCGGCCAGCATCGAGAGCCGTTGCCGGATGGCCTGCTTGTCCCACAGGGCGCGCCCGAAGGCTTTTCTCGTGCGCACATAGTCCAGCGTCAGATCGAGCGCCGCCTGGGATTCGCCTACCGCCATGGCGCCGATGACCAGCCGTTCGTTCTGGAAGTTCTTCATGATGGCGTAAAATCCGTGGCCTTCCTCGCCAAGCACATTGTCCGCCGGCACCCGGCAATCCTCGAACAGCAGTTCCGCCGTATCGGAAGAACGCCAGCCATGCTTGTCCAGCGCACGGACGACGGAAAATCCGGGCGTTCCCTTCTCAACCAGGAACATCGTTACATTGCGGCTCGGCCTTTCGTCCTCGCCGGTCTTGGCCGCGATACAGTAAAGATCCGCATGCACGCCGTTGGTGATGAACATTTTTGAGCCGTTGAGGATGAAATCATTGCCGTCGCGCTGCGCCGTTGTGCGGATCGATTTCACGTCCGAGCCGGCCTCCGGTTCGGTCACGCCGACGGCCGTTATAAGTTCGCCTGAAATGATACCCGGAAGATATGCCGCTTTCTGTGCTGGAGAGCCGCCGTTGAATATATGCACCGAAGCCATGTCCGTGTGCACGAGCGCGGTGATCGCCACGCCGGAATAGGTGGATTTGCCCAGCTCCTCGGCCAGCACGACGGTCGCCAGCGTGTCCAGATCGGAGCCGCCGAAGGCCTGCGGGTAGCGAATGCCGAAAAAGCCGAGTTCGCCCATCTTGCGCAGCACGTCGCGGGGCACCATGCCGTCCTCTTCCCAGGCATCGGCATGGGGTTTGATCTCCTCCTCCAAGAAGCGCCGCACTTGGTCGCGCAGCATGTCGTGTTCCTCGCGGAACGGACCGGTTCGAGGCGAGGGGAGCGGGTTGATGGTAAGGTCTGCGGGCGCGGGCATGGCGGTGTCCCCATCGACGGGCCGCCGGCGGCTTGAGCGAATTCAAGCGGTCCGGGCGACGCGAACTAACAATTGTTAGTTAGACTATTGGGAGGGCCCGCAGGTGTCAAAGCGGCGGACCGGGCTGGGCCGTGGGAGGGGCAACCCGATCCGCCGCCGATGGGCATTGTCAGATCCGCAGGCCCGACTGGTGCTTGATCCAGCGGCGCAGGGTCCTGAATGCCGTTGCGACAGCTTCCTTGCGCTCAAAGCGAGCGCGCATTTCGTACTGGTCACCGGTATGCAACATGGTCTGTCCCTTTCGTTCGTTGACGGGACTATCGCACTTCCTGATTATTTGTATAATCGGCTTAATTTCGACATAACTATCCAAAGATTTGGGAAAATGAGGCTCGACGATCTGAGGTTCTTTGTCCGTGTTGCCGATCTCGGCAGCATCTCCGAAGCCGGCCGCGAGTTCGGCCTGTCGCCGTCTGCGGCAAGCGCCCGGCTGGCCACGCTGGAGAAGGCGGCCGGCGCGCAACTGATGGCCCGAACAACCCGGCAACTGTCCCTGACAGAACCCGGTCGCCTGCTGCTCGCGCACGGCAGGACGGCGCTGGATGAGCTCGATACGGCCTTCGATCTTCTCGATGCCAGCGCCTCCAAGCCGCGCGGCCAGTTGCGCATATCGAGCAATACTTTCTTCGGTCGCAAGCACATCCTGCCTTACCTGAACGAATTCATGGAGCAGTATCCCGACATTCATATCGAGATGAGTTTCACCGACCGGATCGTCGACATTGTCGGGGAGGGGTTCGACCTGGCGTTTCGCGGTGCGCCGCTGCCCGATTCAAGCCTGATGGCGCGAAAGCTTGGCGGCAACCGCCGGGTCCTTTGCGCTTCGCCCGACTATATCGAACGGCGCGGCGCGCCGACGACGCCCGCCGATCTCGATCATCATGCCTGTATCGGCATGAGCACGTTGCCGGTCTGGTATTTCGACGGTCCGAAAGGAGAGGTTGCCTGCACCATAACGCCGGCGATTAGCGGCGATAGCGGCGACTTTGCCTATGATGCGGCCCTTTGCGGCCTGGGCCTGTCCGTCAAATCGGTCGCCCATGTCTGGGAGGATCTGCGCGAGGGCCGTCTGGTCTCGGTCATGCAGGATTATCCGGTCGCCCGAAGCGGCAATTTCTGGGCCGTCTATCCTCCCGCGCAGTCGACGCCGCCCAAGATCGCCGTGCTGATCGACTTCCTGCTGTCGAGATATGGCAGGCCCCCCTATTGGGAAAGGGATTCGTAGATCGCGGGTCCTCCGTTCGGCCGGAAGCAGGCGACCTGATCAGTTCTGGGAGCAGGGTTTAGAGTTTGCATCAATTTGTATCGGCAACGCGCTGTATCGAATCGCTAAACCTGCGTCGCACCCAAAAATTCGGTGCCCGAAAAAAGTATCGGACAGGCCGCAACTTCAATTTGCAATTGTTGTTTCAAATTGCCATTCTGCCCCACGATCGGTTCTGCATGGGGTTGAGCATGGGTGGCGACGCGTACGGGGTGCCGGATGTCTGAAAACGGAGCGGCCGTTCTTGACGTCAAGGATCTGAGGACCGTTTTCGAAACCGGCCAGGGCGCAATCCATGCCGTGAACTCCGTCAGCTTCGATCTCAAACCCGGCGAGCTTCTCGGCGTCGTCGGCGAAAGCGGATCGGGAAAATCGGTCACCATGATGTCCCTGATCGGCCTGCTTGGCACGACCGCCGCGATCGTCGAGGGAGCCCACGTCAATTTCGACGGAATGGACCTGCTCAAGGTCAGCGAGGACGATCTGAGGGCGGTGCGCGGCGCCGGCATCGGTTTCGTCTTCCAGGACCCCATGACCTCGCTCAATCCGGTTTTCACGGTCGGTTTCCAGCTCATGGAGCCGCTGCGCAATCACATGGGCATGAGCAAGGCCGCGGCGCGAAGTCGCGCCGTCGAACTGCTGGAGCTTGTCGGCATCGCCGATGCGGAGAAGCGGCTTTCCGACTATCCGCACCAGTTCTCCGGCGGCATGCGCCAGCGTGTCATGATCGCCATGGCGCTGTCCTGCGATCCCAAGGTGCTGATCGCCGACGAGCCGACGACGGCGCTGGATGTGACAATCCAGGCTCAGATCCTCGAACTGATGAAGGAGCTGCGCCGCAAGCTCGGCATGGCCATTGTCTGGATCACCCATGATCTTGGCGTCATTGCCGGCATCGCCGACCGGGTGATGGTGATGTATGGCGGCCAGATCGTCGAACTGGCGCCGGTCATCCAGTTGTTCGAGAACCCGCAGCATCCCTACACAAGGGCGTTGCTGCAGACGGTTCCAAGCGTACGCGGCAGCCGCACCGAACGGCTGCGTGTGATCGAGGGCCAGCCGCCGATCCTGTTTTCGCCGCCGCAGAAATGCTCCTACAGCGCGCGCTGCAACCACGCATTCGACAGGTGTCTGTCCGCCGATCCGAAACGCATCCGCATCGCGGACGGCCACGATGTCGCCTGTTTCTGGGACCCGGAAACAGGAGGTCCGCGCGATGAGTGACACGGGCGGACAGCCGCTGGTTCAGGTCCGCGGGCTGAAGATGCATTTCCCAATCTATGCGGGGATCTTCCGTCGCCATGTGGGTGACATCAAGGCAGTGGACGACATCTCGCTCGATATCAATGAGAGCGAGACCCTTGGTCTCGTCGGGGAATCCGGCTGCGGCAAGTCGACGGCCGGC
Source organism: Allohoeflea poritis (assembly GCF_027889715.1). GTDB lineage: Bacteria > Pseudomonadota > Alphaproteobacteria > Rhizobiales > Rhizobiaceae > Hoeflea_A > Hoeflea_A poritis. The sequence goes on along the minus strand of NZ_JAPJZH010000019.1, from coordinate 87,258 downwards.
CGTGCCGTGCTTCGCCTCTACGACATTACCGACGGATCGATCACGGTCGACGGCACCGATATCAGCGATGTCGACAAGGAGAAGCTGCGCCATCTTCGCCCCAAGATGCAGATGATCTTCCAGGACCCGCAGGCAAGCCTCAATCCGCGCATGACGGTCGCCGGCATCATCGGCGAGCCGCTTGTCGAGCATATGTCCTTGTCGCGCAGCGAAAGGCTCGAGCGGGTCTACCAGCTGATGGACGCGGTTGGCCTCAACCGCTCCTTCGCCGACCGTTACCCGCATGAATTCTCCGGCGGTCAGCGCCAGCGCATCGGCATTGCGCGCGCGCTGGCGCTGAATCCCAAATTTATCGTCTGCGACGAGCCGATTGCCGCGCTGGACGTGTCCATTCAGGCGCAGGTCGTCAATCTTCTGGAAGATCTGCAGGAGCAGTTCGGGCTGACCTATCTCTTCATCAGCCACGACCTTTCAATGGTCCGCCACATCGCCGATCGGGTCGCCGTCATGTATCTCGGCAAGATCGTGGAACTGGCGCCGCGCGACGATCTCTACGAAAGGCCGCTGCATCCTTATACGCAGGCCCTGCTTTCGGCGGTGCCGGAACCCGATCCGGTGCGTGAGGCCGAGCGCAAACACATTATTCTGACCGGCGACGTGCCGTCGCCCTCGAACGCACCGATCGGCTGCAATTTTTGCACCCGCTGCCCGAGGGCCGAGCAGATCTGCCGGGAGATCGAACCGGAATTCCGGCAGGTGGAGAAGGGTCACTATACGGCCTGCCATTTTGTCGGAGATACAGAGATAAAGACCGCGGAACCAACCGCCGGCGAACGAGTTAAACCATGAGTGCAAGGGGAAGAAAAATGAGACTTAGAACTTTATTGCTTGGCGCGGCCGCCGCGGTGGCAATCACGCCGGCGGCGCTTGCAGAGCGCGGCTCCGACGGCGAGGTCAAAATCATCTACTGGCAGGCGCCGTCGACGATGAATCCATATCTTTCGGGCGGAACGAAGGAACTTGAGGCCGCGTCGCTGGTCGTCGAGCCACTGGCCCGGTACGACCAGGATGGCAACATGGTGCCGTGGCTGGCCGAATCCGTACCCACGGTCGACAATGGCGGTGTTTCCTCGGACCTCACGACCATTACCTGGAAGCTTAGGGAAGGCCTGCTTTGGTCGGACGGAAGCCCGGTCACGTCCGCGGACGTCGTCTTTACGTGGAAATACTGCGCCGATCCGGCCGGCGGATGCGCCCAGAGCGAGAAATACAACGATGTGACCGACGTCAAGGCGGTCGATGACTTGACCGTCACCGTGACCTTCGGCGTTCCGAAACCGTTTCCCTATGGTCCTTTCGTCGGCGCACAGGCGCCCATAATCCAGGCTGCGCAGTTCGCCGATTGCCTCGGCGCCAAGGCTCCGGAATGCACCGATGCCAATTTCGGACCCATCGGAACGGGCCCGTTCCAAGTCACCGATTTCCGTCCCAACGACGTGATCTCGCTTGAAGCCAATCCGAACTATCGCGATCCGGCAAAACCGGCCTTCGCGACGGTCACCTTCAAGGGTGGCGGCGATACCGCGTCCGCGGGGCGTTCGGTGCTTGAAACAGGCGAGTTCGACTACGCCTGGAACATGCAGCTGGCGCCGGACGTCCTCGGCGCAATGGAATCGGCAGGCAAGGGAACCGTCGTTTCGGCCTTCGGCACGCTGGTCGAGCGCATCATGATCAACCTGACAAACCCGGATCCGGCGCTGGGCGACGAGCGGTCCACCAAGGCGCATCCGCATCCGTTCCTTTCGGATCCGGCCGTGCGCCAGGCATTGTCCATGGCGATTGACCGGGCATTGCTCGTGGAAATCGGTTACGGCAGCGCCGGCCGCCCGAGCTGCAACGTGCTTCCGGCTCCGGAGATCTACAAGTCAACGGCCAATGACGGCTGCCTTGTCCAGGATATCGAGGGTGCCAAGGCGCTGCTCGATGGTGCAGGCTGGGTTCCGGGCGCCGATGGTATCCGCGCCAAGGACGGTGTTCGCCTGTCGATCCTCTACCAGACCTCGACCAATGCCGTGCGTCAGGACTTCCAGGCCCTGATCAAGCAGTGGTGGTCTGACATCGGTGTCGAGACCGAATTGCGCAATATCGATGCATCGGTGTTCTTCGGCGGCGATCCGGGAAGCCCCGACACGTTCCAGAAGTTCTATGCGGACGTCGAGATGTACGCCAACAACTTCGATGGAACCGATCCGGAAGCCTACATGGCCAACTGGGAGTGCAAGCAGGCTCCGACTCCGGAAACCCAGTGGCAGGGCAACAACATGCCGCGCTATTGCAGCGAGGAATACGATGCCCTGGTCGCCAAGATGGCCCAGACCGGCAAGCTCGAGGACCGGGCCACGCTCGCAAAGGCGATGAACGACAAGCTGATGCAGGAATACATCATTCTGCCGCTCGTCGACCGCGGCCGTGTTTCGGCGCACTCCAACACGCTCGGCGGCGTCATCATGAACGTCTGGGATTCCGAGCTGTGGAATGCCGCTGACTGGTATCGCACTAAGACCCAGTAATGGCCTGACGCCGCCCCGGATTTTTCGGGGCGGCCTTCGGCCTGCCTATCTGAGAATTTGCTGCGATGCTGAATTATACCATTCGCCGGCTGTTGCTGGCGATACCGACGCTGATCGCGATCAGTCTGATCATATTTCTGCTGCTTGATCTGGCGCCGAGCGATCCGACCGCCAACCTGCCGCTGACCATTCCGCCTGAAGTTCGCGAAAAAATCAGGCAGTCGCTGGGTTTGGGCGATCCGATCTACATTCGCTATCTTTTGTGGTGCAAGCAGTTCTTCATCAACGAACCGCTCAATATTCTCGAGCAATGGCTCGGATGGGGAGAGGGAGACCGCCTGCGCGTCCTGAGCTGGCAGACGCGTTCGCCGGTCGTCGACCTTATCGTCGAGCGCACGCCGCAGACCCTTTGGGTGGTCGGCATGTCCTATGTCGTCGGTGTCGCCATCGCCTTGCCCATCGGCATTATCTCGGCCTATCGCCAGTATAGCTGGTTCGACCAGATCGGAACCTTCGTTTCCATGGTCGGCTTTTCCGTGCCGACCTTTTTTACCGGCGTTCTGGTCATCGTCATCTTCTCCGTCTGGCTTGGCTGGTTCCCGTCCATCTACGACACCACCCACGAGGTAACGGATTGGGAGAGCTTCCTCTTCCAGGTCCGCCAGATGATCATGCCGGTCGCGGTTCTGGCGCTGTTCAACGCGGCGCAGATCAGCCGTTTCATGCGCGCCTCGATGCTCGACAATCTCAACCAGGACTATGTGCGCACCGCGCGCGCCAAGGGGCTCCGCGAGCGCACCGTGGTGCTGATCCACGTCCTGCGCAACTCGCTCATTCCCGTCGTCACGGTCATCGCGCTCGGCGTGCCGCAGATTTTCGGCGGCGCCATCATCACCGAACAGGTCTTCAAGGTGAACGGTCTCGGCCAGTTGCTGATCATCTCCATCCAGGGCGGCGACCTGCCGACCGTGCAGACGCTGACCTTCATTTTCGCCGTGCTCATAATTGTGTTCAATCTCGTTGCCGATGTGCTCTACGGCATTTTGGACCCAAGGATCCGCTATGACTGAAGTGACACCCGATTCACTCGCCGCGGCGCGTCCGCCGCAGTCGCAATGGCGCAATGTCTGGGACCAGTTCAAGACCCACCGCGGCGCGGTTTGGGGCATGGGCTTCTTCATCTTTGTCGTGCTGGCGGTGACGCTTGGACCCTATATCTGGACCATCGATGCCCAGTATATCGATATCAGGGCGCGCAATTCCGGGCCGACCCTTGCCCATCCGCTCGGCACCGACCAGCTCGGCCGCGACACGCTGGCCCGTGTCCTCATGGGCGGGCAGGTGTCCATGGCAGTCGGGATCACGGCAATGCTGCTTGCGTTGGTGCTCGGTGCCGCGATCGGCGTTGTGGCCGGCTATTTCAAGCGCCTCGACGGACCGCTGATGCGGCTGACCGACCTTTTCCTGGCGCTGCCGCTGCTGCCGCTGCTTCTCGTCATCATCATGCTGTTCCGCGACACGCTACGTGCGGCTTTCGGCCCCGAGACGGGGATCTTCATGCTGATCGTGTTTGTTATCGGCATCACTTCCTGGATGCAGACGGCGCGTATCGTTCGCGGCGATGTGCTGGCGCTGAAGGAGTGCGAATTCGTCATTGCGTCACGATCCATCGGCACGCCGTCGCGGCGCATGATCCTGCGCCATATCCTGCCCAATGTGCTTTCGCCGATCACCGTCTCCGCGACACTCGGTATTGCCAACGCGATCATCACCGAATCGGCGCTGTCCTTCCTGGGGCTCGGTTTTCCGTCGGATTTTCCGACCTGGGGACGGTTGCTGTTCGATTCGACCGACTATCTGCAGCAATATCCCGAACGGGTTCTGTGGCCGGGCCTGGCGATCTCGCTCACCGTGCTGAGCGTAAACTATATCGGCGATGGTCTGCGCGATGCGCTCGATCCCAGAATCAGGGGGCGCTGAGGTAACTTCGCCTGGAATTTGTGTAGTAGCCGCAAGTAAGCAGAATGGCTGGGGCGGCTGGATTCGAACCAGCGCATGGCGGTACCAAAAACCGCTGCCTTACCGCTTGGCTACGCCCCAACACTGCACCGCGAGCACTGTCGCGGCCGGTCCCTGCACTTAACATTTCCAGACGGAAATTCAAGCACCTGACCTGTAATTTTGGCCGCCGGCCAAATCTCGCTCCCACACGGAACGGAAGCATGATTGCGGCTATGCAGCCGGCATCGCTACCGGTCCGAAATCTCCCAGTTCGGATTGATCCAGGGCTGGAGATTTGAGCGGGGCAGGGGCTGTACGTCGAGGATGTGGTCGGAGGCCTTTTCGCCGACCATGATCGACGGTGCGTTGAGATTGCCGTTGGTAATCGTCGGAAACACCGACGAATCCGCAACGCGCAACCGGTCGACCCCGATCACCCGGCATTGCGGATCGACCACGCTCATCGGATCGTCCGCACGGCCCATCCGGCAGGTGCCGCAGGGGTGGTAGGCGCTTTCCACATGCTCCGTGATGAACGCGTCAAGTTCCTCGTCCGACTGCGCGGTGACGCCGGGGGAGATCTCGCGGCCGCGATAGGCATCGAAGGCCGGCTGCTTGAAGATTTCCCGCGTCAGCCGGATGCAGTGACGGAAATCCTCCCAGTCGGACGGATCGCTCATATAGTTGAAGCGTATAACGGGCGCCGCCGCCGGATCGGCGGACCGCAGCGTGACATTGCCTCTGGATTTCGAACGCATCGGCCCGACATGGGCCTGGAAACCGTGCGCCTTTGCCGGCGCTGTGCCGTCATAGCGGATGGCAACGGGCAGGAAGTGATACTGGATATCGGGATATTTGACCCCCGGGCGGGACCTCAGGAACGCCGCCGCCTCGAAATGGTTTGACGCGCCAATCCCGGATTTGAAGAACAGCCATTCGGCGCCGATCAGCCCTTTTGAGATCAGGTTCATTTTCGAATAGAGCGTGATCGGCTGGGTGCATTCCTGCTGAACGTAAAGCTCCAGGTGATCCTGCAGGTTGGTGCCGACGCCCGGCCGATCCGCGACCACGTCGATGCCCATCGAGCGCAGGTGCTCACCGGGGCCAATGCCTGACAGCATCAACAGCTTGGGCGAATTGAACGCCGATGCGGCGACGATGACTTCCCGGGACGCCTCTATCGTTTCGGTTTTGCCGCCACGCTGAATTTCGACGCCTGTCGCCATCCCGTCCTCGATGACGATCCGTCGTGCAAGCGCCCTGACAAGCTGCAGGTTCGGGCGCTTCAGTGCCGGCTTCAAATAGGCGTTCGCCGCCGACCACCGCTTGCCCTGATGGATGGTCTGCTCCATCGGGCCGAAGCCTTCCTGCTTCTCGCCATTATAGTCCTCCGTCAGCTCGAAGCCGGCTTGCGCGCCTGCTTCGATGAACGCCTGGAAAAGCGGATTGAGCCGCTCGCCGCGTCTGACGTGCAGCGGTCCCGAATGGCCGCGCCAGCCATTCTGCCCGCCATGCGAGGTCTCCATTTTCTGGTAATAGGGAAGCACATCCGCATAGGACCAGCCGTCCGCACCCTCAGCCTCCCATGTGTCGAAATCCTCAGCGTGACCGCGCACATAGACCATGCCATTGATCGAGGACGATCCGCCGATCACCTTGCCACGCGGCGCAGCCAGGCGGCGTCCGCCCAGATGCGGCTCGGGTTCCGTCTGATAACCCCAGTCGTAGACACCCATATTCATGGGGTATGAGAGGGCGGCCGGCATCTGGATGAAGGGTCCGACATCGGAGCCGCCATATTCGATGACGATGACTGAATGCCTGCCGTCCTCGGACAGCCGGTTGGCCATGGCCGAACCGGCCGATCCGGAACCGATGATAACAAAATCCGCTTGCATGCTCAGTTTCTTCCCGCCGATCAGTAGGGGCTGTCGACCGGCCCGGAAGCCACGTAGACACTCTTGATCTGGCTGTAATATTCGATGGCCGCGCGCGAGTTCTCGCGGCCGACGCCCGAACGCTTGTAGCCGCCGAACGGCGCTTCCACGGGCGCCAGATTGTAAGTGTTGATCCAGCAGCTTCCCGCCTTGATATCGGCGATCACCCGGTGGCCGCGCGCAAGATTGCTGGTAAAGACGCCGGCCGACAGGCCGAACTCCGTATCGTTGGCGCGCGCGATCACCTCGTCTTCCTCGTCGAAGGCAAGCACGCTCATCACCGGGCCGAAGATCTCCTCGCGCGCTATGCGCATATCGTCCGACACGTCGGCAAAAACCGTGGGCTCGATGAAGAAGCCGTCTTCCATGCCCTGCAAGGTGAGGCGGTTTCCGCCGGTCGCCAGGCGCGCGCCCTCCGCCTTGCCGATCTCGATATAGTCCATCACCTTGTCGCGTTGCGCGGCGCTGACGAGCGGCCCCATCTGCGTTGCCTCATCCTGGGGATCGCCGATGCTGATCGTCTCGGTGCGTCCGATCAGCTTTTCCATGAATGTATCCATGCATTTTCGCTGCACGAAGACGCGGGTACCGTTGGAGCAGACCTGGCCGCTCGAATAGAAATTGCCGAGCAGCGCACCGCCAACCGCATCGTCCATATTCGCGTCATCGAAGACGATCAGTGGCGACTTGCCGCCGAGTTCCATGGTGACATGGCGGATGCCGGCGCCAGCGGCGGCCATCACTTTCTGGCCGGTCGGCACGGAGCCGGTCAGCGAAACCTTGTCGACCTGCGCATGTGTGCTCAGCGCCGCGCCGACATCGCCATAGCCCTGGACGACGTTGTAGACGCCGGCGGGAAGGCCTGCCTCCAGGAGAATTTCGGCGATCTCGAGGGCGCAGAGCGGTGTCGTTTCCGACGGCTTGAAGATCATGGAATTGCCGCAGGCCAGTGCCGGCGCTCCCTTCCAGCAGGCGATCTGCGTCGGATAGTTCCAGGCGCCGAGGCCGACGCACACGCCAAGCGGTTCGCGCCGCGTGTAGACGAAGTCGCCGCCGAGGTCGATATATTCCCCGTTGATGGTCGCCGCCAGGCCGCCGAAATATTCCAGCGCGTCGGCGCCGGACGTGGCATCCACCGCCAGCGTTTCCTGCAGCGGCTTCCCGGTATCGTAGGTTTCGAGTTCCGAAAGCGGCCGGTTGCGATCGCGGATAATGTCGGCGGCGCGGCGCAGGATGCGGCCCCGCTCTGTTCCGGTCATCTTCGCCCAGATCTTCTGCCCATCGACAGCGGCGCTGACCGCCTGCTCAATGATTGCCGGTGTTGCCGAATGCAGCTTCGCGATCACCTCGCCGGTTGCCGGATAGACGCATTCGATGACCGCGCCGTCCGTGTCTTCGACAAAGGCGCCGTTGATGAAGTGCGATGCTTCGGGTTGTGCTTTCATGACTGCCTGCTCGCTCTATTCGCCGCGGGGAAAGCGCTGGCTTTCCTCCAGGTCGTTGAGATCCATGTGATTGCGCATGTACCGTTCAGATGCCTTCTGCAGCGGCTGGTAGTCCCACGGATAGTAGGCGCCGTTGCGCAGCGCCTCGTAGACCACCCAGCGCCGTGCCTGGCTTTCGCGCACGGCCGCATCGAAGTGCTCCATGTTCCATCGGGCCATGGCCTGTGCCCTGAAGTCCTCCAGAACATTTGCATGCGCGGGGTCTGGGGCCAGGTTGTGCAACTCGCCCGGATCGGCTTCCAGATCGAACAGTTGCGGCGGGTCGAGCTCGCAATGGACGAACTTGAAACGATCCTTGCGTATGCACACCAGCGGCGCATAGGAGCCCTCTGCGGCATATTCCATAAGGACCGGCGCGCTGCGCGCTCCGCCGGCAATCAGCGGCAGGAGGCTCTCGCCATCGGTCCAGGGCCGGACCGCTTCGAGATCGGCGCCCGCCAGATCTGCCAGGGTTGGAACGACATCGAGATTGGACACCGGGTCGTCGATCAGGGCCGGATTGATGCCGGGGCCGGAAATCATCAGCGGTACGCGCGACGAACCCTCGAAGAAGCTCATTTTGAACCAAAGGCCGCGCTCGCCCAGCATGTCGCCATGGTCGGAGCAGAACATCACGACGGTGTCGTCGAGCATGCGCGTGGCCTCCAGCGCGCCGATCAGCTCGCCCACCTTGTCGTCCAGATAGGAGATGTTGGCGAAATAGCCGCGCCGCGCGCGCCGCACGTCTTCAGGCTTGATGTCGAAGCTCTCGTAGTCGTTGGCCAGGTAGAGCCGCTGCGAGTGCGGGTCCTGCTCGCCATAGGGAATTGCGCCCACGGCCGGTTCCAGATGCGGGCAATCCTCGTAGAGATCCCAGTATTTGCGCCGCGCGACATAAGGATCATGCGGATGGGTGAATGAGACGGTCAGGCACCAGGGGCGGGCGGTTGGGTCGTCCGACCTCCGCGCCAGTTGATGAAGCTTCTGCATTCCGAAGAAGGCGACTTCGTCATCATACTCCATCTGGTTGCTGATCTCGGCGATGCCTGCGCCGGTGACCGAGCCCAGATTGTGATACCACCAGTCAATGCGCTCGCCGGGCTTTCGATAGTCGGGCGTCCAACCGAAATCGGCAGGGTAGATGTCGGTCGTCAGCCGTTCCTCAAAACCGTGCAACTGGTCCGGGCCGACAAAGTGCATCTTGCCCGACAGACAGGTGTGATAGCCGTTGCGGCGCAGATGGTGGGCGAATGTCGGAATGTCGGAAGCGAACTCCGCCGCATTGTCATAGACGCGGGTGCGGCTTGGCAACTGCCCGGACATGAAGGACGCCCGGCCCGGCGCGCAAAGCGGGGAGGCGGTGTAGTTGTTGGAAAACCTTGCGGAGCGCGCCGCGAGCGCATCGAGATGCGGTGTGTGCAGCCAATCGGCGGGACCGTCCGGAAACAGCGTGCCGTTGAGCTGGTCGACCATGATGATCAGAATGTTCGGCCTGTCGCGCATTTCGATTCCCCTTGCATCGGAGTCCGGTTGGGCGGTCCGGGCATATGCCCGAATGCTTGCTGCCGGGCCGGTGAAGCTCCGGATTGCCGGCGCGGCCAATTGTCACCAGAACATCCGCTCCAGGACCGGTTTTATTTTTAATTGGTCGTTCATTCAATAAAAAACATCAGCCGCTTCCATGAAAATGCAGCAGGCTGTTCTGCTTAGGCGTTGTGTGCTGCAGCCATTTCACACGAATGAGAAGTCACAGCCGGAGAATCAAAAAAACTTTGGTCAACCGGAAAATGGGTGCTGTTTATTTGATTGCTTTTGGCGTCAGACGCGCTAAGCCTTGGCGCAGAATTGAAAGGACCGCAGGAGAAGCGAGCCATGCTGAGGAAAACGGAATTCTATATCGACGGCGAATGGGTCGAGCCGGCCCGGCCGAATGAATGCGAGGTGATCAATCCGGCCACCGAGGAGGCCTGCGCGGTGATCTCTCTCGGGTCGGAAGAGGACGTCGACCGCGCTGCCGCTGCCGCCAGGAGGGCGTTCGAAAGCTTCAGCAAAACGTCCGTGAAGGAGCGGATCGCACTGATCGAAAAGCTGCTCGAGATCATGCATGAGCGCAATGAGGACATGGCGCAGGCAGTGTCCGCGGAAATGGGCGCGCCCATCAAGCTGGCGCGGGGCGGGCAGGCCGGATCCGGCCCGTTCCACGTGGAGGGGTTCCTCAAGGCGCTTTCAGAATATCATTTCGAGGAAGATCTCAACAATGAGGGCGAGCATATCGTTCATGAGCCGATCGGTGTCTGCGGGCTGATCACGCCGTGGAACTGGCCGGTCAATCAGATTGCGCTCAAGGTCGTGCCGGCCCTGGCCGTCGGATGCACCTGCGTTTTGAAGCCGAGCGAAATCGCGCCATTGTCGGCGATCGTCTTTGCCGAGATGATCGACCAGGCAGGCTTTCCGAAAGGCGTGTTCAATCTTGTCAACGGCGAGGGCGCTGTCGTCGGCGAGGCGATGTCCCGTCACCCGGACATTGACATGATGTCCTTTACCGGTTCGACACGCGCCGGCGCGGCCGTGTCGCGGGCCGCCGCCGAAACGGTCAAGCGGGTAACACTCGAACTCGGCGGCAAATCGCCGAATATCGTCTTTGAGGACGCTGATCTCGACAAGGCCATCAAGTCCGGCGTCTTTAGTTGCATGAACAATACCGGCCAGTCCTGCAACGCGCCGACCCGCATGCTGGTCCAGCGTTCTGTCTATGATGATGCCGTCAGGCTTGCGGGCGAATATGCCGGTATGGTCGAGGTCGGCGATCCGGCCGAGGAGGGCCGCCATATCGGCCCGCTGGTTTCGGAAGCCCAGTTCAACAAGGTCCAGGGGCTCATCAACGCCGCCATCGACGAAGGCGCGCGCCTGGTTGCCGGCGGTCCCGGCCGTCCCGATGGTCTCAATCGCGGCTATTTTGCCAGGCCGACCGTGTTCGCCGATGTCGATAACGAGATGACCATCGCCCGCGAAGAGGTGTTCGGGCCTGTGCTCGCCATGATCCCCTTCGATACCGAGGAGGAGGCGATCACCATCGCCAATGACACGCCTTACGGGCTTGCCGCCTATGTGCAGACCGCCGATCAGGCCAAGGCGCGGCGCGTGGCCCGGCAGTTGCGGGCCGGCATGGTGCAGATCAATGGTGCCCAGCGTCCCGCGGGCAGCCCCTTCGGCGGCTACAAGCAGTCCGGCAATGGCCGGGAAGGCGGCCGCTGGGGTCTCGAGGACTTCCTGGAAGTGAAGGCGATCAGCGGCTACTAAGCCGCTGCCTGCCATCGCGCAACCGGCCGATGTGCACTGCAACAATTGAGTTGCAATCCGCCCTTGATATTGTTAAGCCTTGAACAATATGGGTCGTCAGGACCGCTGACGGCCCATTGAGTTTGAAGCGGCCGCCCGGATGCATCATGATGGGCGCAAACGGATCAATCACCCGGCCTGCGAGCCGGGTATCAGGCGGAGATGGCGACATGACAGCGAGCATTACTGGATGGGCACATTCGAAATTCGGAAAACTGGAAGGCGAGACGGTTGAGAGCCTGATTGTCGGCGTTGCCTCAAACGCCATTGAACATGCCGGTCTCGAAGCAGGCGACATCGACGAAATCGTGCTTGGCCATTTCAATGCCGGCTTCAGCCAGCAGGATTTCACCGCAAGCCTCGTTCTGCAGGCGGATGATCGTCTGCGGTTCAAACCGACCACCCGCGTCGAGAACGCCTGCGCGACGGGATCGGCGGCCATTCATCAGGGCATGAAAAGCATCAAGGCGGGCGGCGCCCGCAATGTTCTTGTCGTTGGCGTGGAGCAGATGACGACGACACCGGGCCGGCAGATCGGCGAGAACCTGAAAAAGGCATCCTACCTGCCGGAAGACGCCGATATCCCGGCCGGGTTCGCCGGCGTTTTCGGCCAGATCGCCCACGCCTATTTCCAACGCCATGGCGATCAGTCGGACGCGTTGGCGATGTTGGCCGCCAAGAACCACAAGAACGGCGTCAGCAACCCTTACGCCCAGATGCGCAAGGACCTCGGATACGAGTTCTGCCGCAATGAAAGCGAAAAGAATCCCTTTGTCGCCGGTCCCCTGAAACGAACGGACTGTTCGCTGGTCTCCGATGGCGCCGCTGCAATTGTCCTGACGGAGCTTGAAGCCTCGATGCAGGCGCCGCGCGCCGTCATGTTCCGCGCCGCCGAGCACGTCCAGGATTTCCTGCCCATGTCGAAGCGCGACATCCTTCTTTTCGAGGGCTGCGAAGAGGGCTGGAAGCGCGCCTTCAAGAACGCCGGCGTCGGCCTGGACGATCTCTCCTTCGTCGAAACCCATGACTGCTTCACCATCGCCGAGCTGATCGAATATGAGGCGATGGGCCTTGCCAAACGCGGCGAGGGCGGCGCACTCGCCATGTCCGGCGAAACCGCCAAGGACGGCCGTCTGCCGGTCAATCCGTCGGGCGGCCTCAAGGCCAAGGGCCATCCGATCGGCGCCACCGGTGTTTCCATGCATGCCTTGACGGCGATGCAGCTTTGCGGCGAGGCCGGCGACATTCAGGTCGACGGCGCGACCCTTGGCGGCATCTTCAACATGGGCGGCGCAGCCGTCGCCAATTATGTTTCGATCATGGAACGGGTCCGCTAGCGCGGACCCGCCTCCTGCCAATTCTTTAACCAGACACGCTCTAACCGCTCGCTGCGGCACCCAAGCCTGTGGTAACGAATACGCATAACGAATCGCGTGTATCGGCCACGAGGTAAGCAATGTCCGTTCTGGTCACGGGGGGCGCCGGCTATATCGGCAGCCATATGGTCTGGCGTTTGCTCGACGCCGGCGAGAATGTCGTGGTGATCGACCGGCTTTCCACCGGATTTGACTGGGCCGTGCCGGCCGAAGTCGAATTGGTGGTCGGCGACATCGGCGATCCGGAGCTGGTCGGAAAGGTCCCGCGCGAGCGCGGCGTCAGCGCAGTGTTCCATTTCGCGGGCTCCATCGTGGTTCCTGAATCCGTTACCGACCCGCTCGGATACTATCTCAACAACACCGTGAAATCGCGGGCCCTGCTGGAGGCCTGCGTCGATGCGGGCGTTCCGCATTTCATCTTTTCATCCACCGCCGCCGTCTACGGCACCCCGGAAACGGCTGATCCGGTGGCGGAAGATGCGGCGCTACGGCCCGAATCGCCTTACGGCACATCCAAGCTGATGACAGAGACGATGCTGCGCGATACCGCCGCTGCGCACCCGTTGAACTATGCCTGCCTGCGTTACTTCAATGTCGCCGGGGCCGACCCCGCCGGACGCACCGGACAATCAACGCCGGACGCAACCCACCTGATCAAGGTCGCAACGCAGGCCGCGCTGTCGAAACGCCCCTACATGCAGGTCTTCGGCACCGATTATCCGACGCCGGACGGCACCTGCATACGCGACTATATCCATGTGACCGATCTGGTGGACGCGCATTACCTGGCGCTGGAACACCTGCGCGCCACCGGCGAAAACCTGACGGCCAATTGCGGCTATGGGCATGGCCATTCGGTGCTTGAAGTCGTCGATGTGGTCAAACGCGTCAGCGGCTCGGAATTCGAGGTGCGCATGGCGGATCGCCGTGCGGGCGACGCCGTTTCGATTGTCGCCAATTCGGATCGGATCAGGGAACGGCTCGGCTGGAAACCGCACTATGACGATCTGGAGAAGATCGTGACCCACGCCCTCAACTGGGAAGATGCGCTTTCCCGGCGCAACACCTAGGTTTCAGGCTCCCCAAATAAAAGGGCCCGCTTGTGCGGACCCTGATTTTTGTTCGCTCGTGCAAGGCTAGTTGATGGGCACCGAGCAGATCATGCGCGTATGGGCGCTGTTGATATAGCAATGTGCCGGGATCGGCCCTGCCGGGATCGGATAGATGTAGGTTCCCTGCTGGTTGGAACTGGCCGCGGCCGCGCCGACAACCGCACCTGCGGCGAAGGCCGCGCCCGGATAATAATAGGGATGGTAAGGCGGATAGGGCGGATACGGATGATAGGGGTGGTAGTGACATTCCGGATCCTGCGGCGCGTGATAGCAATAGGGGCCGGGAACGGGATGATACGGGTGATACGGATAGTATCCGACCGGATGCCCTGACACCGGATGGCGCGGATTGGGTCCGCGGTCCACGAACAGCGCGACATTGTCAGCCGATTCCGGCAGTTTGCCGGACAGGACCTTGACTTCGTATTTGAGTTGCACGCCGTCCATCTGCGCACTGGTCAGTTCGACGATTGCCGGGGCGTCCTTGATGTTGCCGAGCACCGACACGGCGGCGTTGGGCGGGTTGGAGGCGAAGGGACCATCCGGCGCGTTCCACAGTTCCGCGAATTGGCCGGTTGAAACCATGCCGGTCAGCCGGTTGGGCCGGTCGCTGAAGAAGACCGTGGAGGGCGAAACGCCCTGGAGGGTCAGCGTCGTGCCGTCGAACTGCAGCGAACTGGCCTGCTGGACATATTCATAGGATGGCGCGGGCACTGCGGGCAGCGGCTGCTGGGCCTGGGCTGCTGCGGGGCCCAGAACAAGCAACACAGCGCCGAAGAGGGCGAATAGTCTGTACATGCGTCTTTCCTCCAGGTTGAGTCTTCTGACTTGCAATACACTTCAAATAAGGAGCCATGTCCACAGATCGGAAACGCTCGGTCAATGCTCGGCATATGCGGACATTTGCGCATTGCTCTTGTGCGTCGTGTTTCACAATCGCGCGGGAGTATGACGCAGGTTCAAGCGCTTTCATATCGGCGATTGTCAGCGAGTCCCGCACCCGCTAAGGATGACAGGAAGCAGACTTTGAGGCGAATTGATGACAAATCCCGTGATCGTTGAAGTGACCCGGGGCGGACGTGTGGAAAGCCGGCATCGCGGTTCCGCGATCGTGGTGGATGCGGATGGCAAGACACTGCTTTCCTTCGGAGATGTGGACACACCGGTGTTCCCGCGATCGGCCGCTAAGGCGATGCAGGCGCTGCCCCTGGTCGAGAGCGGCGCTGCAGATGCCTGTGGTTTCGGAAACAGGGAACTGGCGCTTGCCTGCGCCTCGCACTCCGGCGAGCGTGAGCACGCCGATCTGGCGGCAAAGATGCTCGCGGCTGTCGGTCGCGGCGAAACGGCGCTCGAATGCGGTTGCCAGTGGCCCATGGATCAGAATGCCACGATTGCGCTGGCGAAATCCGGCGCCGATCCCAGCCAGCTGCACAACAACTGCTCGGGAAAGCATGCCGGCTTTGTCTGCGCGGCCTGTCATCTTGGCATCGATCACGCCGGATACATCAACTACGACCATCCGATCCAGGGCATGATCCGCGATGTCATGACCGATCTCACCGGCGCGCATTTCGGTGTTGATAACTGCGGCACGGACGGCTGTTCGATCCCGACCTACGCCATTCCGCTCACGGCGCTTGCCGGCGGATTTGCGAAGATGACCTCGGGCAAGGGGCTGGAGCCGCAGCGTGCCACTGCGGCCAAACGTCTTGTCGAGGCCTGCATGGCCGAGCCGTATTACGTTGCTGGAACCAAGCGGACCTGTACAAGGCTGATGAAGACGCTTCCGGGAAGAATATTCGCCAAGACCGGCGCGGAGGGCGTCTTTTGTGCCGTCCTGCCCGAAGAGGGCATATCAATCGCCGTCAAATGCGAGGACGGCACGCAACGCGCGGCCGATGCGACGGTTGCCGCGCTGATTGCCCGCTATCTGGACACGGACGCGGACACCCGCGCGGCACTGATGGCGCAGGCCAACCGGACGCTCAAGAACTGGAATGGCATCGAGGTCGGGACGATACGGATCGTGGAGAACCAGGACCTCAGATAGCCGTTGCAGGCCTAAAGAACCGTATTTCCGGCCACCGTCAGGTGTTTGTACGCCCCCGCGCCGCTGCGTGTCAGATCTTTCGTCACGGGATCCTGCCAGCGATAGCCGATCACCGCGCCCTTTAATGTGTTCTGGAATATGTTGTTGCTGATCTGCGTGGCCGCTGCGCCCTCGACCACCGACACGGCGACACCGACGGCGCTGTTGCGGATGACATTGCCCGTTGCCGCGACGCCGCGCAGATAAGGACCCCAGCCGATCAGCATGCCGGCGCGCGGCGCATTGTCGATGACATTGCCGGTCACCGCGATATCGGCTTCGACGCCGATGCCCCAGCCGAAACCGAAGATTTCCGCCACATACGGCCCCTCGGTCGTCAGATTGCGGATGACATTGCCGCTGACCGTCGCCAGCCGTCCGCCTTCATTGAAATTGGCGATGGAAATGCCGTTAGCGGCGCCGTCGATCAGGTTGTTGGCGACCACCGCGCCCTCGAAGGAGAATTCAGAATAGATGGCCGTTTCGCCGCTTTCATAACACTGGTTGCCGATAATCTGCACGTCGGAGCCGCTGTTGGACCGGATCGCGGAAAAGGCGCAATCGCTGAGCGAATTGTTTGCGATCAGCACATTGCCGGCCCGATAGACATTGATGCCGTTGCCGTATTGTCCGGTGCCGCCGGCCTGCGATGCGATCCGCGCAATGCGGTTGCCGGTGACGATGCTGCCGTCATAGGCGGCCTTCCAGCGGTGCACGAGGATGCCGCCATTGGCGCAGTCGAGGATGTCGTTGTCGGAAATCCTCAGGCCCTTGCTCTCGACGCTGTAGATCGCGGTGAGCGCGGCGCCCGAGATCACCGATCGGGCAATCGAGCCGCCGCACCCGCTCAGCATGACAGCGTGCTTGCGGCTGCCGACGATGGCGCAATCGCTGATGACAACGTCATCGGTGCCGCCGATCTGCACGATGGCCTCCGCATAGTCGGCAAGCCATCGGTTGTCGCCGTCGATCGTCAGCCCCGTGAACTGGATGCGTTCAGCGTTTTCTGCGGACAATAAGTGTCCGCCGCCGCCATAGACGAGGCGCGTGGCCCCGGCGACACCGATCAGATTGACATAGTCGGGAAGGTTAAGATTGGAGACGGTATAGGTTCCGGCCGGCAGGAATACCGGCTTTCTCTGCGCCGATGCATCCTTGAGAATGGTATCGAGCATCTTGCTCTGATCGTCCGAAGCGCCTGGCCGCATACCCAAATCGACCGCGTCGAGCGAACCGCGCAGCTCGGCAAAACGGTTGTCGCCAAGCTGGGCGCGCGCCGCCACCGGGGAGGCGAGCAGCGCCGATGCGGCGCCTGTCAGCACTGTGCGGCGGGTCGTTTTCATCGATGTCCTGCGCATTGCGGTTGTCTGGGCCTATCGCGCAGACTACCCATGGAATGTAAACAGACCATGGACAATCATCAGGAGGCAGAGGTGGGTTTGAACTACAGCGCGGTGGTTTTCGACTGGGCGGGAACAACGGTCGATTTCGGCTCCTTCGCGCCGATGGGCGTCTTTGTCGAGCTTTTCGCCGCCAGCGGCATTGACGTAAGCATCGACGAGGCGCGCGCGCCGATGGGATTGCCCAAGCGCGATCATATCAAGGCCATGCTGGACGCTCCGCGCATTGCCGCCGCCTGGACGACGGCGCACGGCCGCCCGGCCGGGGAAAGCGATATCGATGATCTTTACCGGGCGTTCCTGCCGATGAATGAGAAGGTCGCGGCGCATTACGCGACGCTGGTGCCCGGCGCGGGCGAGGCTGTTGCGGCCCTGCGGGCCAAGGGCCTGAAGATCGGTTCGACCACGGGCTACACCCGCTCGATCATGGAACATGTGCTGCCCGTCGCGGCAAAGCAGGGCTACAGCCCTGACAATCTGGTCTGTTCCGACGATCTGCCCTTCGGCCGGCCGACGCCGATGGGCATCTACAAATGCTGCCTGGACCTTGGCGTTGCCGATGCCCGCCGTATCGTCAAGGTCGACGACACCGAGCCCGGCATTGCCGAGGGCGTTGCCGCCGGCTGCCTGACCGTCGGCGTCGCGATGTCCGGCAATTATGTCGGCAGGACCGTCGATGAGCTTTCAGCGCTGGACGAAGCAGAAATCGCTGCGCTGCGGGCAGGCGCTTCCGACAGGCTGTTGGCCGCCGGCGCCGATCACATCATCGACACCGTTGCCGATCTGCCGGCCCTGCTGGAACGCCTCGGCTGATATCGTCAGGCGGCGCGGTGTATTCTCACGCCGGCTCCCACAGTTCGATCGGATTGCCCTCGGGATCATGGAGCCGCGCGAAACGTCCATTGGGATAGGTCTCGCCGTCGACACTCACCTCGATACCCGACCCGCGCAGCTGTTCGACCATCGCATCAAGGTCCCGGACACGGAAATTGACCATCCATTGCTGTTCGGGCCGGCCGAAATAGTCGGTATCCTGGTTGAACGGCGCAAAAACCGTGGCGCCGGCTTCCTGGTTCCAGCAATCGTCCTCGTAGCTTTGCGGCACCTCGTCGACACCAAGATGCTCCGCATACCACACGGCCAGAGCCTTCGGATCCTTCGACCTGAAAAACAGCCCGCCTATGCCGACAACCTTTTCCATCGGATACTTCCATTGATCCCCGGACCGCGCCGGCCTTGTTGATCCCGCTATATGGTGTGTGCCACGGGTTCGGTGACTGATTATCGCGCCCATGTATCAATTGCGCAATTGTCCACGGTTCACCGCACCCCTATAAATAGGCGGTTTGAAAAATGTGGGGCAGGGCAGCGACATGCTTGAAGACGGAAAACTCTATATCGGAACCAGCCGCAAACCGGACGATTCCGTCAACAAGGGCGAATATCTCGATCTGGGTTACGCCAACCGGCACGGGCTGATCACCGGGGCGACCGGTACCGGCAAGACGGTGACGCTGCAGATCCTTGCCGAAGGCTTCTCCAACGCCGGTGTCCCGGTATTCTGCGCCGATGTGAAGGGCGATCTCTCGGGTATCGCCGCCATTGGCGAGTACAAGGATTTTCTGGAAAAGCGGGCGAACACGATCGGTCTTGACCCTTACGAATTTCAGGAGTTCCCCGTGATCTTCTGGGATCTCTTCGGCGAGAAGGGACACCGGGTCCGCACCACGCTGACCGAGATGGGGCCGCTGCTGCTCGCCCGGCTGATGGACATGACCGACGCCCAGGAGGGCGTTTTGAACATTGCCTTCAAGATCGCCGACGAAGGGGGAATGACCCTGCTCGATCTGAAGGACCTGCAGGCAATGCTCTCCTACATGGGAGAACACAGCAAGGAACTCTCCAGCACCTATGGAAATGTTTCGAAACAGTCGATTGGCGCCATCCAGCGCGATCTCCTTGTTCTGGAGCAGCAGGGCGCCGAGAAATTCTTCGGCGAGCCGGCGCTCAAGATAAGCGACATGATGCGCACCACGTCGGACGGCCGCGGCGCCATCAGCGTCCTGGCCGCCGACAAGCTGATGATGAATCCGCGCCTCTACGGCACATTCCTGCTGTGGCTCCTGTCGGAGCTTTTCGAGGAACTGCCCGAGGTAGGCGATCCCGACAAGCCGCGCCTGGTGTTCTTTTTCGACGAGGCGCATCTTCTGTTCGACGAGGCGCCGAAAGTGCTGATTGAGCGTGTCGAGCAGGTTGTCCGGCTGATCCGCTCGAAAGGGGTCGGCGTCTATTTCGTCACCCAGAACCCGCTCGATGTGCCCGAATCGGTCCTCTCGCAACTTGGCAACCGCGTCCAGCATGCGCTGCGCGCCTACACGCCGCGCGAACAGAAGGCCGTGAAGACGGCCGCCGAAACATTCCGCCCCAATCCCGACTTCGACTGCTTCGAGGCGATCACCAGCCTTGGCGTCGGCGAAGCGCTCGTCTCGACGCTGGAATCGAAGGGCGTTCCCTCCGTGGTGCAGCGCACGCTGGTGCGGCCGCCATCCTCGCGGCTCGGCCCGCTCAAGGACAATGAGCGCCGCGACACGATGGGTTTGAGCCCCGTTGCCAATGTTTATGACGAGGATGTCGACCGCAATTCGGCTTTCGAGATTCTGCAAAAGCGGGCCGAAGATGCCGCGAAGGCGGAAGAGGAGAGGCGCCGCCGCGAAGAGGATGACGAGGAAGAACTGCAGGAAAGCCGCCGCTGGACGTTGCCGGGCTTCGATGACCCGGATGATGACGACGACGATTACGATGATCGCGGCCGCAAGCGGTCCTCCAGGCGGAAGCGTTCCCGCCGCCGCCGCTCGGGCAGCCGGCGCCAGTCGGTTGCCGAGGCGGCCATGAAGTCGGCGGCCCGTTCCGTTGCGAGTTCGCTCGGCCGGGCGCTTGTGCGTGGCATCCTCGGCAGTCTCAAGAAGGGCCTATAGGACCAAGACGCGGGCGCCGGGCTTGATGCGGCGGTCGAGATCCATCACATCCTGATTGAGCATGGCGATGCCGCCGGCTTCGCAGGCGCCGCCGATTTCCCGCCACCGCGACGTGCCGTGGATGACCATGCCATTGCTGAGATAGAGCGCCCGCGCGCCGTAGAGGCTGTTCGGGCCTGCGATCTTCTTTGCCTTCGGGTCGGATTTGCGGACATCGCTGGATACGGGCCAGCTTTCCCGCCCGCTGACCGTCAGCGTCTCCTTGTGGCCGGGAAAGCCCGGTCCGGTCGCAATGCCATATCGAACCGCCTTGCGGTCGTCGAGGATCACATAGAGATAGTGGTGCTTCGGATCGATGACGACGGTGCCGATCGGCTCCAGCGTGCGGTCGTGGACGATCTGCCTCAGATTATCCGGATTGAGCCGCTTGTAGGGGACGGGCCGGATCTTGTAGTCGCCGTCCCGCACGCCGCCATACATGATGTCATAGGGTTCGATCGGATAGTTGAGCTGCCGGGAAGGGGCGGTCTGCCGTCCGAAACCTTCCGGCGACATGCGGTCGACGCAACCGGCAAGCATAGCCGACGCCGCCAAAAGCAGCATCCGACGCGTCAGTCCGGCCGTATGTTCGTTGTTGCCCGCCAAGGCGCACCATCCCCATTGCTGCGGACAATCCTTATCTGATTCTCCGCGCTTCGGGACAGGTCAGGGGATTTTCTCGGCTCAGCCGCTCAGAGCTGGCCCAGATTGGGCAGCACGACGTTGGGTGAATAATCGCGGTATTCGTCCGGATTGGAGGCGCGGTTGATCCACACGGTGCGGAAGCCGAACTTCTTGGCGCCGGCAATGTCCCAGCGGTTGGACGACTGGAAGGAAACCGCATCCGGATAAAGCCGGTAGGCGGTCGTCACCATCTCGTAGACGGAGGGTGTTGCCTTGAAGGTCCGCAACTGATCGACGGAAAAGACGTCGTCCAGAACGGAATCGAGCGCTGCGTTTCGCACCGCCGATTCCAGCATCTCCGGCGAACCGTTCGACAGGATCGCCAGCTTCGCGCCGCGATCCTTCAGCGCCTTGAGGACAGACGGGACCTCCTCGTAGCAGTCCAGCTTCCAATAGGCCTCAAGCAGCGCATCGCGATGTTTCGGATCGACCGCCGGAAACCGTGCCAGTGCGAAATCAAGCGCCTGTTCGGTCAACTGCCAGAAATCGACATAGGCGCCCATAAGGGCGCGCACCCAGGAATATTCAAGCTGCTTGTTGCGCCAGATCTCGGAGAGCAGCGGACCGTCCGGTCCGATGTCGGCCGCGTGCCGGCGCACGGCCGCATGCACGTCGAACAAAGTGCCGTAAGCATCGAAAACATAAGCCGCATATCCGTTTGCGGGAGGCATTGTGTTGTCCTTTCATTTTGCACTGCAGCATGAGCATGCGCGCCGGATTCGTCAAGGGCATCCAGGCGATTGCCGCGTATTGACCTGGCGCGCAGGATCGATTTCAGTGGGCGCGACGTTCAAGTGCCGAATATGCGGAGGAGTAATTCATGACAGTCGTTTCCAGCGTTCAATCGGAAACATGGACCTATGTCGATGGCGACTGGCATCCGGGCAACGTGCCGCTGATCGGTCCGCGCTCGCATGCCATGTGGCTGGGAACCTCCGTATTCGACGGCGCGCGCTGGTTCGAGAATGTGGCGCCCGATCTCGACATGCACTGCGCACGGGTCAACGACTCGGCAAGGGCGCTGGGGTTGAATGCGACCATGTCCGCCGGGGAAATCCAGGGGCTGTGTGAGGACGGGCTCAGGAAATTCGACGGCAAGACGGCTGTCTATATCCGGCCGATGTACTGGGCCGAGCATGGCGGCTATATGGGCGTTCCGGCGGATCCGGATTCGACACGCTTTTGCCTGTGCCTCTACGAGGCGCCGATGATCTCGTCCAACGGGTTTTCCGTGACGGTGTCGCCGTTTCGCCGGCCGTCCTACGAGACGATGCCCACCGATGCCAAGAGCGGCTGCCTTTATCCGAACAACGGGCGCGCGATCCTCGAGGCGAAATCCCGCGGTTTCGACAATGCGCTGGTGCTCGACATGCTCGGCAATGTCGCCGAGACCGGCACATCCAACGTCTTCATCGTCAAGGACGGCGTTGTCTTCACCCCGGTCCCGAATGGAACCTTCCTCAACGGTGTCACCCGCCGGCGCATCATGAAGCTGCTGAGGGATGACGGCCACGAGGTGGTCGAGAGCCGTCTGCATGTTTCGGATTTCATGGACGCCGACGAAATCTTCTCGACCGGCAACCATTCCAAGGTGGTGCCGATCATCCGCATCGAGGACCGTGAGCTGCAGGCTGGCCCCGGGGCGCGGCGGGCGCGGGAACTCTATTGGGACTGGGCGCACTCCGGCCCGAAAATCTGACAGCCTGGGCTGCAAAATTCGTGGGCACTGCCTTGCCGTGCAAGGCCGCCGGACATATGTTCCACGCCAATACAACAATCTGCCGATTGCCAGACAAGGAGAGCGACATGGCTTTTGAACTTCCGGATCTTCCCTATGACTACGAAGCGCTTGCGCCCTTTATGTCGCGTGAGACGCTGGAATATCACCACGACAAACACCACAAGGCCTATGTCGACAACG
This sequence comes from Allohoeflea poritis, assembly GCF_027889715.1. Lineage (GTDB taxonomy): Bacteria > Pseudomonadota > Alphaproteobacteria > Rhizobiales > Rhizobiaceae > Hoeflea_A > Hoeflea_A poritis. Next base: position 64,331 of record NZ_JAPJZH010000019.1, on the reverse strand, counting down.
GCAACAAGCTGGCCGCCGAAGCCGGCATGGACGGACTTTCGCTCGAAGACGTGGTTCGCCAGTCCTTCGGCAGCAATGCCGGTCTCTTCAACAACGCGGCACAGCACTACAATCACGTGCATTTCTGGCAGTGGATGAAAAAGGACGGCGGCGGCACGGCGCTGCCCGGCAAACTTGCGTCGGCCATCGGTTCCGATCTGGGCGGTTATGACAAGTTCCGCGCCGATTTCATCAATGCCGGCGTCACCCAGTTCGGTTCCGGCTGGGCCTGGGTCGCGGTCAAGGACGGCAAGCTGGAAATCATGAAGACGCCGAACGGCGAAAACCCGCTGGTGCACGGCGCAACGCCGATCCTCGGCGTCGATGTGTGGGAACACTCCTACTATATCGACTACCGCAACGCCCGGCCGAAATACCTCGAGGCCTTCGTCGACAGCCTGATCAACTGGGATTACGTGCTGGAGCTTTACGAAGCCGCCTGAGCGCCAATCGATCCGCATTGCAAAACCCCGGTCGGCAAACCGATCGGGGTTTTTTATTATCAGCCGGCTAAATCCGTTCTTTTTCTTTTCACATTTTTCCTGTCTAGTGTTGGAACTGTTCTAATTCCAGACACGGAGAACCCCATGAAAAACGCTCTCGCACTGGCTCTGGCGACATTGTTCTTATCCGGACAGGCTGCATTGGCCGCGGAGCCGCAGGTTGAGCGCCAGCAAGCGATGAAGAGTGTCGGGCAGGCCATGGGTACCCTCGCCAAGACGGCAAAGGGCGAAATCGATTACGATGCCGTGGCAGTGGAAGAGGCGTTCGCGGCGATGAATACGGCCACCGTGAACTTCATCGACAAGTTTCCGGAAGGCTCGGAAACCGGTCACGAGACCGAGGCAAGCCCCAATATCTGGAGCGACCGGCCCGGTTTCGAGAAGGCCGTCAAGCAATTCGACACCGATACCGCAAATGCTGTCGCAGCCGCGCCGCAGGATATCGCCGCTTTCCGCGCGGAATTCGGCAAGGTGGCTCAGAATTGCAAGACCTGCCACGAAACCTACCGCGTTTCCAAGAAATAGGTGACCACGGTCATTCTCTGGTAAGGTGACGGATCGGGGCCGCCGCGCGGCGGTGCCCCTAGATCCAGTTGCGGGGAAGCGGCAATGCGCAGGCTATTCGGTTTATTGGTCTTAATCGCGGTCGCGGCGGCCGTTGTGCTGTGGTTCCTGTCGGCGCCCGGAAAACTCGACGAGGCGGATTTCGCGGGTCTCGCAGAGCCTGATCTTGCGCGCGGCGAGGAGATGTTCTGGGCCGGCGGCTGCGCCTCGTGCCATGCCGCGCCCGGCGCCAAGGGCGACGACAAGCTGCTGCTCTCCGGCGGCCTGGCGATCGAAAGCGACTTCGGCACCTTCCACGCGCCGAACATCTCTCCGGACAAGGACGCAGGCATCGGCAACTGGACATTCCGGCAATTCGCCAATGCGATGAAAAAGGGGACATCGCCGCAGGGAACGCATCTTTATCCGTCCTTTCCCTACACCTCCTATACCCGCATGACGATGTCCGACCTGAATGACATGTGGGGCTACCTGCAGACACTGCCGGCGAGTGACAATGTCGCGCCAGACCATGCGCTCGGTTTTCCGTTCAACATCCGCCGAGCCGTTGGCCTATGGAATCTCCTGTACCTCAGAGACGGCCCGGTGATCGTTTTTGACTCGCCGGACGATGCGGTCAGCCGGGGCCAGTATCTCGTCGAGGGGCCGGGTCATTGCGGCGAGTGCCATACGCCGCGCTCGCCCATCGGCGGCCTGGAATTCGGCGAATGGATGGCCGGTGCGACGAACCCGGACGGCGAGGGCATCATTCCCAACATCACGCCGGACGGCAGCATCAAGAGCTGGAGCGCCGGCGACATCGCCTATTATCTTGAAAGCGGCTTTACGCCGGACTTCGACACCGCCGGCGGCTCCATGGTGTCGGTGCAGGAGAACATGGCCAGACTGCCGGCGTCGGACCGCGAAGCCATCGCCGCCTATCTCAAGGCCATCCCCGGCCGCCCCAACGGCTATCCGGCGAGGGGTGGTTAGGTTTGCAATTCGCAAATGTTGCAAACGGCTTGATTGATCACAAGCCGCGCTCGATGGCCCTTAGCACCCGGAAACGGGTCTTTCCCGTTTTTCCGCCGAGCGCGATGACAAAGCGCACGCGCCCGTGGTCGGAGGTCGCGGCATAACCGGCCAGTGTCCGCACGCCGGGAATGGTGCCCGTCTTGTAGCGGGAGCCGGCCTTGCTCTTGCGCAGCAATTCGGCGCGGGGCGCGAAGTGATCCAGCAGCTTTGCCAGACCGCGCGCGGTGAATTTGTTTCCCCGGCTGATGCCGGACCCTTCCTCCAGGACAATGGCTTCGGTCAGCCCGTGTTCGGCAAACATCTGGCCCGCGACCTGCAGGGACTTTTCCAGGCTGACGGGCGCGCCAAGGCGCTGCGCGCCGATCTCCAGGAACACCTGGTTCGCAATATAATTGTTCGACCCCAGCAGCATCAGGGTCAGAATTTCGGCAAGGTCGCGGGACTGCCGGTGAACGTAGACCGGCGCGAGGCCATCGGCCACGCGGCCGATGGAAACGTCTCCCTTGACGCTGCCGCCCGCTTCCCCGATGAATGCGGCCAACAGTTCGCCGGCATAAAGTGCGCTGACGCTCAGGTCGTCCTGGGGCAGGCTGATGCGGCCACGGCCGGCAGGCCCGCGCGCGCGGAACTGGGCGACCGCCACCGGGGTGATCGGCGTTTGTTTCTCTGCCGATCGGACTGACTTGCCCTTGCGCACGGCATTGATCGTGTTGAAATTCGCCGCAAGCGCTGCGTTCGGCGCGTTGTAGGCCTCGCTGTCGTTCTCGATGCCCGGGATACGCAGGGCGTCCGGGTAGTAGCTGGTGTCGAGCACGATGCTTTTGATCGGCTCCTTGCCGATAATTTCGATGAGATTGGACGCAAGGAGCGTCAGCTCTTCCGAGACCAGAAACGGGTCGCCGCCGCCACGAACGTGAAGCACCCGGTCATCGTCGAGATAGAGCCGGGTCTCAAAACGGTGATCTTCGCCCAGAACCTCCATCGCCAGCCATGCGGTGACGATCTTGGCGACGGAAGCCGGGCCGAAGGCCCGGTCGACGTTTTGCGCCACCAGCTCATTGCCTTTTTCGTCGACGACGAGCACCAGTCCCGACGGCGCGATGGCCTTGATGTCTTCCTGGGCTCCGGCAAGGCTTTGGGTCGTCAGTAAAAGCAGGGCGCAGGCGATAGCGAGCAGGTGAGACCACATGGCGTATCCAAACTGGGCGCCCGGTTTAAGACCTGCTTCAGCGCCGCTCAAAGTACAATTTGTTGAGGCCGAAGAATAGCCGGTCAAAACAATCCGGCGCAATGTATTCTTTAGAGATTCGGTCTTCGAAATTGGAGTGCCTGCCGGCATTACGCGGCAAAAGCCTGATCTATCGCAATAGAGCTGCTACAACTCTTCATCGGAAATCAAAAGGCGGCGCTCGCTTAACCACGGATTGACTTTCAGGGCCTCGCGCAAGGCCGTCTGCCCGATTGCGACCCGGCCCATGCTGGTCAGCGTGACCGCGCGGCCGGCGAGGGCGCCGAAGTGGCGGGGTTCCAGTTCAAGCACAACCGCAATGTCCTCGAGGGCATTGCCATAGTCCTGTCGCAGAAAGCGGACATAGGCGCGCTGGTTCCAGCCCTCGGCATAGCCGGGGCAGTATTCTATCAACGCGTTGAAGACCTGCTCGGCGCCCTCATAGTCCGCGTGCCTTATGCGTTGGCGTCCTTTGTCCATTATCGCCTGCGATACATCATCCGGCGCGGTCGTCCATATCTCCCAGATCCGATTGCTCACCGCACGGCCATGCATTTCCGTACGCGCCGCCAGCAGTTCGCTGTGAAGACGGTCTTTCTCTTCCCTGTTGTCCGGAACTGCCGGGCAGCTTAACGCCACGGACGGAAAAACGGTTAGCAGGGCCGCGGCAAACATTGTGGATCTGATCATGATTCCAAACATTCTGGAGGGATTTCACGCGATTTCGAACGCGCCTTTCATGTGCGGGTGGAACGCGCAGAAATAGCCGGTTTGCATACCTTCTGTTACGACAATTTCGCCGCTTTGTCCTTGGGCAAGCGTTTCCGTGCCCCAATCGGACCGGTCGGATGTGGCGGTGTGCGGCGCCAGATCGTGGTTCGTCCACCGAATGGTATCGCCGATCCGCACCCGCATGTGTTCCGGTTCGAACCTGAACGCCTTTATGGCGATGTCATGGGTCCGTTTTGGCTGCGCGGATAACGTCTGCAGGGCAGGGACGACTGCCGATGCAGCCGCCCCCAGCACAACAGTCCGGCGTGATACGGATCCGGGCATCACTGCAGCGCCTTGACCATCATTTCGGCGTGTTTCTCATGCGCCTTGAATATTTCCAGGCCCTGCTCAAACAATGCCCGAACCTCATCATTGTCGATGTTGGGGATCATTGTGTTCTCGACCAGATCGTTGACCGCCTGGTGATAGGCGAGTTCATTGGCGGCATAGGCGGCGTCGAACTCGGCGCCGCGCAGCTTGGAAAAATTGTCGATGATGTCTTCGGCATTGGCGTTGAGCGTTTGACTGAACGCGTTGTCCTGCGCGGACGCGCCCAGCTTGTCCAGCAAAGCGAGCGCGGCTTCATTGACCGCGGTGTGGTCGCGGATCATGGTCTTTGCGAATTTGTGGATTTCCGGGTTGGTCGACAATGCAAGCGCCAGATGTGCATAGCGAATGTCGATATTGTCGGCCGTATAGGCGATATGCGCATATTCAAGGTCGCTCATGTCGGCCACGTCATTGGCTGAAGCTGGAACGCTTATCAAGGCCAACGCTACGGCGACCACGGACATCAGTCTTATCATTTCGGAAACTCCCTGGCGGTTGGTGATGCCGTGCCAGTTTCCATACTTCTTCAAGCATACCCATGCCTGATAATCCGAATTTTTGTGCAGATCGTTCAATCGTCTGTACAGTGAAGATGGATATTATAAAGTAGTCCAATGCTTGATTTGCTCAGTGACATCCTGACCAGCCTGTCGATGAAGGGCTCTTTGTATTTCCGCACCTCGTTCACCAGACCCTGGGGCGTATCGGTTCCGAGCTATGAGAACGTTGCCCGGTTCCACTTTGCCCATCGCGGCAATTGCCTGGTCGGTGTGCACGGTGTTGATGAGCCGGTATTTCTGGCGCAGGGCGACCTGATCATCATTCCCCATGGGGCCTCGCATGACCTGTACTGCGGCCATGAGCCCGAGCATACGATCATGCCCCTCGATGTGGTTTTGAAGAATTCGGACTTCGCCGGCTCGGGTGTGCTTGTCCACGGCGGAGACGAGCCGCAAAGCGAAACCCAGTTGATCTGCGGACACTTTTCCTTCGAGCCCCACTCAAAGCACGTGCTGATAGACCGGCTGCCGCCTTTCATCCATCTCAAGAATTACGGAGAAAATGCGGGGCGCTGGATGGAAGCCACATTGCGTGTCATCGGTGACGAGACCGGCGGGCAGAAAATGGGGGGAGACCTCATCGCCCTGAAGATGTCCGAAGCGATCTTCGCCCAGGCCATACGCAGTTTTATCGAAAGCAACGAGGCTGCCGGCCTGGGGCTTGGCGCATTCTCCGACAGGAATCTCTGCCGTGCGCTGGATGCGTTTCACAGGGCTCCGAGCGACCGTTGGACGGTCGAGACGCTGGCCGCGGCGGCCGGGATGTCGCGGACGAGCTTCGCGGTCCTGTTTCAGAAGATGATGGCCATGACGCCGATGGAATATGTGACGGCATGGCGCATGGAAATTGCCAAGAAAGTCCTGCAGCAGGGCGGGTCGTCCCTGACCGATGCAGCCGAAGGCGCTGGCTATGCCTCGGACTCGGCTTTTGCGCGCGTGTTCAAGAAGGAAACGGGCATGACGCCGGCGAACTACAGAAGGATTGCCCTGAGTGATCGTTCTGCAGTTTGAACGATCGGTATAGATTCATGTACTAGTCAGCATAGATCAATCGATCTTCTCTCCCTAGCTTGTTTTTATGATGTTGCAAAACCTTAGCCAGGGGAAGAAATCGCCATGCAGTTACGTTTCATTACAAAGTCCATCCATGCCTATCTCGACTACCCGGTCGCCTTCGGCCTTGTCGCAATGCCCTTTGCCTTTGGCTTTGGCGCGGACAATGCCCTTGCACTGTGGCTCTCGGTCGTCACGGGCATCGCCGCTTTCCTGCTGACGGTCCTGACCGACCATCAGCTTGGCATCATTCGGGTCCTGCCATACAGCGTGCATCTTGCGGTCGACGGCCTTGTCGGCATCGCCTTTGTCGTGGCACCGGTCGCGCTGGGCTTCTCCGGTATGGAGTTCTGGTACTATCTGGTCCTGGGGCTGACCGTGCTCGCGGTGGTCGGACTGCACCAACCCGAAGACAAAGCCGCGATGGCGTAAGCCGTCAAACGACGAACATGCGGGTCGCAGCCTTGTGCGACCCGTTTCCTGTCGGGGCGATCAGGCGGACAGGGACAAGCATTTGAAGCCGATTGAAAGCAAACCGCCTCCGCAAGTACGAGATCACACAGAGCCGGCGCTTAGGCGGCCTTGGCGTTTTTCTCGATCAGGCCGATCTTCCAGTAGGCGCTGATATACATTTTGCGCTTGTCGAGTCCCCGTTCATTGATGAGGTAGCTGCGCAGCCCTGCCACCGCACCGGATTCGCCTGCCACGAAGACGCCCGGCACACCCGGCGACCAGTCGAGCGCCCTGAAGAACTCCAATTGCTGCGTACTGCTGACATGCGGGTCCTCATGCACCAGCCAGTGGATCTTGATGCCTGCGGGCGCGCGAACGGGCTGGATATCGTCGTCGGTCGTGATCTCGAAAATCGCATGGCCGACCGCGTCCTGCGGCAGCGCTTCCAGTGCCGCGGCAGCCGCGGGTATGGCCGCCATGTCGGCGCCGAAGAGGAACCAGTCGGCGCCATGGTCCGGCGTCTTGATCGGGCCTGGGCCGGCAACGCCGATGACATCGCCGGGCCGCGCGCGCAATGCCCAGTCACAGGCCGGTCCGCCGCCTTCATGGACAACGAAATCGATATCGAGTTCAGCCGCATCCGGGCGATGGTGGCGAACCGTGTAGGTTCGCCGTGTAATGTCTTTCGAGCCTGCACGCACCAACTGTCCGAAGTCTTCGGCCGGCTGCCCGGACTCGGGAACGAACAGCTTGATATGCGCGCTTTCCTGGCCGGTCGGAAAATCGGCGAGCTCGCTGCCGCCGAGTGTGACCCTGTGCATGTTTGGCGTCAGCCGCGCGGCACGCACGACATGGAGGAGGCGCGTCTTGCGCCCCGAATTCTGTGCTTTCATCAATGTTTCGATATCCCCGTGAAAGTTTCCGCCTGTTGAAACCGGTTGAGTCTCAAAAGGTGATTATTAAAGTCATATTATAGTATCGGTTCTGCTCGCGTCCAGTTTTCGCGGCCTGCCGTACACCCTTTGCCCGTGCAGGTTCCCGGCGTCAGGCCTTGTCCGTCACTTTCAGCGCGAAGGCGTATTCGAAGGCGACTTCCTCGAGCCGCTGGAAACGGCCCGAAGCGCCCGCATGGCCGGCATCCATATTGGTCTTTAGCAGAACCGGGGCATCGCCGGTCTTCATTGCCCGCAGCCGCGCCACCCACTTGGCCGGCTCCCAATAGGTGACGCGCGGGTCGGTCAGCCCGGCGAGCGCCAGGATCGGCGGATAGTTCTGGGCGCACACATTGTCGTAGGGCGAATAGGAGGCGATGGTTTCATAGTCTTCCTTGGAGGCGATGGGATTGCCCCATTCCGGCCATTCGGGCGGGGTGAGGGGCAGCGTGTCGTCGAGCATGGTCGTCAGCACATCGACAAAGGGCACGGCGGCGATAATCGCGCCGAACCGGTCCGGTGCCATATTGGCGATTGCGCCCATCAGCATGCCGCCTGCCGATCCGCCCTCCGCGACAATCCGGTCCGCGGAGGTGAACTTCTCCGCGGCCAGAAACTCGGCCGCGGCGATGAAGTCGCGGAACGTGTTGGCCTTCTTCAGGTGCTTGCCGTCCTCATACCACGCAAAACCCTTGTCCTTGCCGCCCCGCACATGGGCGATGGCGTAGACGAAACCGCGATCGACCAGCGAGAGGCAGTTCGTGTTGAACGAGGCGGGGATCGTGGCGCCGTAGGAACCGTAACCGTAAAGCAGGCAGGGCGCCGATCCGTCGAGCGCGGTGTCCTTGCGGTAGAGCAGGCTGACGGGCACTTCGACGCCGTCATACGAAGGTGCCATAACGCGCCGGGTGACATAGTCTTCGGCATTGTGCCCCGAGGGCACTTCCTGGGTCTTCAGCAGCACGCGTTCGCGGGTCCGCATATTGTAGTCGAACTGCTGTGATGGCGTGGTCATCGACGAATAGGAGAAACGGATCACCTCCGTGTCGTATTCGTAGGAGCCTTGCAGCCCCAGGGAATAGGCCTCCTCGTCGAAGGCGATGGCGTGTTCCTCGCCGCTGTCGCGCGCGCGGATCACGATCCTCGGCAGGCCGTTTTCCCGCTCCAGCCAGACCAGGTGATTGGCGAACACCATGTGGTTCAGGATGAGCCGGCCCGGCTGGTGGGTGACGACGTCGCGCCAGTTCTCCCGGCCCGGCGCATCGACCGGCGCTTCGACGATCTTGAAGTCCTTGGCACCGCCCGCATTGGTCAGGATGAAGAAGACATCGCCGCCCTCATGCATGTCGTATTCGACACCGGTCTGCCGCGGCGCGACGATCGCCGGCGTCGCCTGCGGATCGCCGGCCGGCAGGATGCGGTATTCCGACGTCTGATGGTCGTGGATGTTGATGAAGATGAAATCGTTCAGCTTGCTGCCGCCGACGCTGACGAAGAAGCCGGGATCGGCCTCCTCGAAAACCAGGCGGTCGTCCGCCTGGGCTGAGCCGATGGCGTGGTAGTAAACCTTCGAAGGCCGGTGGTTTTCATCCAGCAATGTGTAGAAGAACCCTTCCGAGCCCGGTGACCAGGCACCGCCGCCGCCGGTGTTTTCCACCACGTCATCGAGGTCTTCCGCGCTGCCGAGTTCGCGGATCTGCAATTTGAAGAACTCGGAACCCTTGTCGTCATAGCCCCAGATCATGCGCGCATGGTTTGGTGAATGATTGGCGGCCGAAATCCTGAAATAAGCCTTGTCGGCGGCTTCTGCGTCGCCGTCGAGAAGCAGTTCTTGTTCACCGCCCTCGCGCGGCACCCGGAAGAACCGGGGCTGCTCCCCGCCCGTCACATAGGACATGCCGTAGGCGAAAGGCCCGTCAGGGGAGGGGACCGAGGAATCGTCCTCCTCGATGCGCCCGCGCATTTCGGAAAACAGCGCCTTCTGAAGTTCCTCGGTATCGGCCATCGCCTGTTTCTGATAGGCGTTCTCGGCTTCCAGATAGGCGCGGATTCCCTCGTCGAGAACCGAGGGGTCCTGGAAGACCTGCTGCCAGTTGTCGGCGCGCAGCCACGCATAGTCGTCGGTGCGCTCGATGCCGTGGCGGGTATCCGTGACGGGTCGCTTGTCCGCGACCGGAGTGGGCGGCAGGTCCTTGAACATGGAGCTTCCTTCGGTTTGGGATTTCTGTTCTTATCACGCAGATAAAGGGCGGGGCGAACCACTTCAAGATGCGCATGAACCGCACATGAATTTGTGAATCAGAAGTCATTCACGATTGCGATGCGATGATGCGGCTATCGAAACGCAACCGCCGCCATGAGGGGATCGGATCATGACCATTTCACGCAGTTTCTTCGCTTCCGTTGTTGTCGCCGCGACGCTTTGTGCGCCGGCGGCGCAGGCCAGCAGCTTTGCAGCCTGGGAAGTTGCCAACGTCGCGTGGGACGATGTCCTGAATGTCAGGGCATGGCCGTCGGCGAAATCGGCGATCCGCGCGGGCTATCCGAACGGAACGCCGCTTTCCATGACCGGCCGCTGCATGAACGGCGTCGACCTGAAAAACATCGCCGTATTGCCGCAAGACGAGCAGGTGCAGATGGTCCGTTACACCTGGTGCGAGGTCTGGCACGACCCGTCGAATACCGGCGACTGGCAGACCGGCTGGGTCTACGGGCGTTACATCCAGCCCCAGCAATAGATGTTATTTCCCGGCGCCGTCTTTCCTGAAGGTGAGCGCCGTCCCGTTCATGCAGTAGCGAAGGCCCGTCGGCTGCGGCCCGTCATTGAAGACGTGGCCGAGATGGGCATCGCAGTCCGCGCACTTGATTTCCGTGCGGGTCATGAACCAGGACCGGTCCGCATGTTCAGTGACCGCGTCCGCATCGACCGGCGAATGATAGCTCGGCCATCCCGTGCCGGAATCGAACTTGGTGTCCGAGTGGAACAGCGGCCGTTCGCAGCACACACAGTGGTAGACACCGTTGTCCTTGCTGTCCCAATAGGGGCCGGTGAAGGCGCGTTCCGTGCCGCCCTTGCGCGTGACATGGTACTGTTCCGGTGACAGCTGTGACCGCCATTCGGTGTCGGATTTCTCAATCTTTTTCTTCTTCAGATCGGACATATCGGCAACTCCTTACACCCATTGTGTAGTGTCGGCGCGCCGGCATCGCAACAATCGGCCGATCAAAACGCGATAAAACCCGCGTTAGCGCCGGATTCGGGTGGAAATCGGCCGATGTGATCTTGCCGTTGATGCGGTGCATCATTAAATTCGATCAAACACTTGCAGGCAAACTCCATCCGGGAGAGAGAATGGACGACTACATGCCCAGCACGACGCTGTTTGTCCTGCTGCTGCCGTTCCTTGCGGCTCTATTCGCTCCCGCGCTCACCCGGCTATTCAGACACAATGCGGCTTGGCTGCTCGCCATCGTGCCGGTTGTGATTTTCTGGCATTTCGCCACCTTCCTGCCCGAGATATCGAAAGGCGAGGTGGTCACCGGCGGTTACCAGTGGATTCCGGCGTTCCGCGTGAACTTTTCCTGGTTCGTCGACGGGCTGTCGCTGACATTCGCGCTGCTGATCAGCGGCATCGGGGTTCTGATCGTCCTTTACAGCGGCGGCTATCTGAAGGGTCATGAACATCTCGGCAGGTTCTTCTCCTTCATCCTGATGTTCATGGGCTCGATGCTGGGCCTTGTCGTCTCCGACAGCTTCCTGATGTTCTTCGTTTTCTGGGAACTGACATCGATCACCTCATTCCTGCTGATCGGCTTCGACCACAAGCGGGAGGCCTCGCGCCGCGCCGCGCTGCAGGCGCTCGTGGTCACCGGCGGTGGCGGCCTTTTCCTGCTTGCCGGATTGCTCATGATCTGGAATGTCACCGGCATTTCCGAGATGTCCCTGCTGCTGCGCTCGCAGGGCGTATTGGCGGACAGCCCGTTCTATCTGGCTATTTTCGTGCTGGTGCTTGGCGGTGCATTCACCAAATCGGCCCAGTTTCCGTTGCATTTCTGGCTGCCCAACGCGATGGAAGCGCCGACGCCCGTTTCGGCCTATCTGCACTCGGCGACAATGGTGAAGGCGGGTGTCTACCTGCTGATGCGTCTTAATCCGGTACTTGGCGACACCGCAGCGTGGGAGACCGTTCTTCCCGTGTTCGGCGGTGCGACGCTGATTGTCGGTACCCTGCTTGCCATCCGCCAGACCGACCTGAAGCTGATGCTGGCCTACACCACCGTTTCCTCGCTCGGCCTGCTCGTGATGCTCACCGGCTTCGGTCATCCGAAGGCGGTCGAGGCGGCAGTGCTCTATCTCGTCGCGCACTCCATGTTCAAGGGCGCGCTTTTCATGGTCGCCGGCGGCATCGACCACGAGGCCGGATCGCGCGATATCACCAAGCTTGGCGGTCTGATGTCGGCCATGCCCATCACCTTCGCCGCGGCTTTCGCATCGGCCTTCTCAATGGCCGGCCTGCCGCCTTTCTTTGGCTTCCTGGCCAAGGAGGAGATCTATGCGGGCCTTTGGCAGCCGGGCGCCTGGCCGCTGCTCCTGACGCTGGTTGCGATCGTCGGCAACGGTCTGATGTTCGTCATCGGTTTCGCCGTGGCGCTCAAACCGTTCCTGGGTGAAAAGCCGGCAGGACTGCGCGAGGCGCATGACGGACTCGTGCTGTTGTGGCTGGGCCCGGCGGTGCTTGCGGTTGCGAGCCTGCTGACCGCCGTGTTCTCAAGCGTGACCCACCGACTGATCTCAATTCCCATGGCGACCGCCGTCGAGGGCGCGCCTGTCTCCGTCTACATTTCGCTCATCCCCCATATCGGGATGGCGCTGCTGCTGTCCGGCATCACCATTGTTTTCGGTATTGTCGCCTATCGCAATCTCGAGCGCCTGCGCTCCGCCATGGCAGCAACGCTGACGGCCATCGGATGGGGACCCGACCAGGGCTTCGACCAGTTCATCCGCGGCATCGTGCGGGTTTCCTTCGCGGTCACCCGCATTGTCCAGAACGGTCGTATGGAAACATACATGAAAGCGACATTCGTGCTGCTTATCGTCGCCATTCTGGTTCCCATGATCCTCTTCGACGAGTTGCCGGCCATGCCGCAATGGCCGCAGGACGTTTCCCTCTATGAGCTGGCCATCATGGCGATTGCCGCCGTCGGGCTGGTCGCGGTGATCTTTGCCCGGGATCGCCTGACGGCCATCGTTTCCCTCGGCATACAGGGTTTCGCGGTTGCGCTGCTTTTCATGCTCTTTGGCGCGCCCGACCTGTCGTTTACCCAGTTCATGGTCGAGACCCTGTCCGTCGTCATATTGGCCCTGGCGATGACGCGGTTGCGGCTGACGCCGACGGATCATCGTCCGATCGGCAAACGCCTGTTCGATGTGACGATCTCCGTGGTCGGCGCGGGTGCGTTTCTGCTTCTGCTGCTCAAGGTCATCCAATTGCCGTTCGACCTGACGCTGCCGGAATTCTTCACCAACTATTCGATGTCGATCGCCTACGGCCGCAATATCGTCAATGTCATCCTGGTCGATTTCCGCGGCACGGACACTTGGGGAGAGATCGCCGTTGTCATGGTCGCGGGGCTGGCGATCCTGTCGCTGATCCGCATCAGCACACGGCGGCCATGGCCGAGCATTGCAACGAACGATCCGAACGATGAGGAGCGGCGGTAAGAGATGCGCACACTGATATTCCGCACCGTTGCACCCTATCTGAGCAGCCTCATGGTGCTGTTCTCGGTGTTTGTGCTGTTGCGCGGGCACAATGAACCGGGCGGCGGTTTCATAGGCGGACTGATCGCCGCCTCGGCATTCGCCATTTACGGCATTGCATGCGGTGTTTCGCCCGTGCGGCGGGCCATGTACTTCCATCCGATGGCCTTGTCGGCTGCCGGACTTCTGATGGGGTCCGTCGCCGGCCTGCTTTCGATCTTTGCCGGTGTGCCGTTCATGACAGGTCTTTGGGTGACCGTGCCGTTCTTTACCGAGGAACTGAAGCTTTCGACGGTGCTGCTTTTCGATATCGGCGTTTATTTCGTTGTGGTCGGCGCGATCAGCTCGATCGCGCTTGCGCTGGAAGAAAGGGAGGTGGAATGATGGAAGTCCCCATGGCGTTTCTTGTCGCCATCTTCTTCGCCGTTTCGATCTACCTGTTTCTTTCGCGGCACATCATCCGCATTCTGCTTGGCGCTGCCATATTGAGCAATGCGGTCAATCTGCTGATCTTTACGTCCGGGAGGCTTACGCGCGAGATTCCGCCGATTCTGCCGGCCGGCGGGGCGACCGAAGGCATTGTGACGGCCAATCCGCTGCCCCAGGCCCTGATCCTGACAGCGATCGTGATTGCGTTTTCCTTCTTCGCCTTTCTGCTCGTGCTTTCCTACCGCGCCTATCAGGAGCTTGGGACGGACGACACCAATGAAATGCGGTTTGCCGAACCTGAAGAACAAAAGCTTCCGCCGCTGGGATACTGAAAAGAATGGCATCGTCCGCAAAAGAACCAGTCGATATTTCCGTGGCCATGGTCACCGACCCGGTGCCGCTGGCCGACTGGCTGATTATCGCGCCGCTGATCCTGTGCACGATTTTCGGTGCGGTATTGCTGATGGTGCGCAAGGATACGCGTTTGCAGCCCATCATCGCGCTGCCGGGACTGGTCGCGCTTGTGGTTATTGCGGCCGCGTTGCTTGCCCATGTGGTTTCCAGCGGTCCCGTGACCATGACAATGGGGCGGTGGCTGCCACCCTTCGGCATTTCATTCACGGTCGATATCCTGGGTGCATTGCTGACGCTGACCGGCGCGATCGCCGCGCTTGCCGGCGGGATTTACGGTGCCGGCGATGTCAACAACAGCGGTCGGCGCTACGGCTTCTACCCGTTCCTGTTCCTGATGATGGCGGGTGTCAGCGGCGCATTTCTGACCGGCGACATCTTCAATCTCTATGTCTGGTTCGAAGTGCTTCTGATCGCGTCGTTCGGGCTCCTGATACTGGGGTCCGAGCGCGGCCAGATCGACGGCGCGACCAAATATGCCTTCCTCAATCTCGTCGCGACGACGTTCTTTCTCATTGCGACCGGTTACCTCTACGGAATTTTCGGCACGCTCAACATGGCCGACATCGCGCTCAAGGCGCAGGCAATGGAGGAAAAGGCGCCGCTTGTGACCCTGCTGAGCCTTTACTTCCTGGCCTTCGGCATGAAAGCCGCCGCCTTTCCGGTCAACTTCTGGCTGCCTGCTTCCTATCACACGCCGCGTGTCGTCGTCTCAGCGCTGTTTGCCGGTCTTCTGACGAAGGTTGGCGTCTATGCGTTCATGCGTGTCGCCCTGGTCCTGTTTCCTGCCGAGCGCGACATGCTCGGCTGGGTCATCGCGGTCATCGCGGCACTGACCATGATCCTCGGCGCCATGGGCGCGCTCGCACAAACCGATTTCAGACGACTGCTTGGCTATCTGGTTATATCCGGCATCGGCATCATGTTCGCCGGCATCGCGCTGGCGAGCCCCGGCGGAATTTCCGCGGCCATTTTCTACGCCCTGCATTCGATGATCGTCATGACCGCGCTTTATCTCGCATCGGGTCTGGCGGCGCGGGCAAGCGGCGGGTTTTCGATTGCCGGGTCCGGGGGCATCTACACGACCCATCCGTTCCTCGCGGCGGTGACCCTGATCCTGTTCTTTGCGGTTTCCGGGCTCCCGCCGTTTTCCGGCCTTTGGCCCAAGGTCATACTGGTCAAGGCGTCGCTTGACGTGGGCGCCTGGTGGCTCGCCGGCGCGGTGTTGCTGTCCGGGTTTCTGACGACCATTGCCGTCGGGCGGGTCTGGGTTCTTTCCTACTGGCGTCCTGCGCCCGAAGCGGCGGCGGCGGGTGAGGAAGCGAACCTCAACCCGGTCATCGACTATGCGCCGCTTGTCATGCTGACGGCCATTGTGGTCGTGCTCGGTATGTTCCCGCAGCAGATCCTCGAACTGTCGCAGGTCGGAACCGAACAGCTGCTCAATCCGATCGAATACATCCGTTCGGTGTTTCCGGCGGGAGGCGCGCAATGAGACTGTTTCTGATCAATGTTTTGCTGGCGCTGGTCTGGGCGGCGGTCACCGGTTTTTACAGTTTCCTCAATCTGACCTTCGGTTTCCTGCTCGGTGCCGGGGTACTTTACCTGATCCGCGAACAGGTCGGCTCCGTCGGCTATTTTTCGCGCGCCGGACGCATCATCGTGCTGCTGCTCCTGTTCCTGTACGAACTTGTGATGTCGGCTATCCGCGTCGCGATCACGGTCTTGAGCCCGAACATGAACATCAAGCCGGGAATTTTTGCCTACCGGTTGAAAGTCGATCGCGATTTCGAAATCACACTGCTTGCCAATATGATCACGCTGACGCCCGGAACACTGTCGGTCGATGTGTCCGACGACAAGAAATTCCTTTACGTCCATGCGATTGACTGTTCGGATCCCGATGCGACCCGAAAGGGTATAGCGGACGGGTTCGAGCGCAGAATTCTGGAGGCGTTCCGATGACCGACCCTGCAATACTGGTTGATTGGGCGATCCAGATCGCTCTTGCGCTTTTGTGCCTTTCCTTCGCTGTTACCGTCTACCGTGTGATCAGCGGTCCGACCTTGCCGGATCGCATTCTGGCGCTCGACATGCTGGTGGCCACGGCAATCGGGTTCATCGCCGTGATCGGCATCAAGACCGGCTATACGCTTTATGTCGACATTGCGATTGCCCTGGGCCTTGTCGGTTTTCTTGCGACCGTGGCTTTCGCTCGGTTCATCCTGACGCGCGGCCCCATTCACGGAGAGACGGAAGAGGCAAGATCCGCGCCGGAAGGAGGCAAGGCCAATGAGTAGTTTCCTGGCCATAGTGATTGCGCTCATGGTCGTGATCGGCTCCGGCTTCACGCTCGTTGCGGCTCTCGGACTTTTGCGCTTCCCCGACGTCTATACGCGCATGCATGCCGCATCCAAGGCCGGCACCCTCGGCTCGGGTGTCGTGCTCATCGCCCTGGGCATCGAGGCGGGGGACACGGGAACGCTGACACGGGCGCTTGCCGGTGTCGCATTTTTCCTGCTGACGGCGCCGATTTCCGCGCACCTTCTGGCGAAGGCCTCCTACGCGGTGGGCTATCCGCTAAGCGGTCAATCCGTTGTTGATGAAATGCCGAAGCCTGCAGAAAGTTTCAATAGCTCGGCCGAGTAATACTGCACTGATATCTTGGTTTTCGCCGGGCGCCGGTTTGCAATGAGCTCGGACCAAGGCGTCCGGCGATCTCGATTCCGGTAATTCATATCCTATTGATATATTGCGATAAATAGATCAGTTGTTTTTGCCTGCCGCGCTGACGGACCGCCTTGAGGTGGGCTGGATCCACCGCGGTTGGTTCGGTCGGCCGACGAATCGCATCGGTTCTGTCAAATGTTTCCGTCTGGTCAAAACTCGCTCTAGACTTGTTTTCAGGAATTTTAGTCCGGAGAAATGCAGCGTATCGGCAAAAAACAGCCTAATTACTAAAATTTTCTAGTTTAAAATGTAAGTGATTAATGATATCAGCGCTCTGGGTGACAAAAAAAGACGGTGTCAAAAAAAGACACGAATTAAATGACAATACCAAAAGATGATGGGATTTTGGTTCCATGTAGACTTGAAATCTTTTGAGGCGCGAAAAATGAATGAAGCTATAGAAACGACCCGGGACGACTTGCTTGCGGAGCTGACCGCGGAAGTCGTTGCGGCCTATGTCAGCAACAACGTGGTTCAGACCAGCGATCTTCCAGGCCTGATCGCAAATGTGCACTCCGCACTGGGTTCGACGACCGGGGGAGAGGCGGCTCCCGCGGAGAAGCCGAAGCCAGCGGTCCCCATCCGCAAATCCGTGCAGCATGAGTACATTATCTGTCTTGAGGACGGCATGAAGTTCAAGTCGCTCAAGCGTCACCTGATGACCTATCACGGCCTGACTCCGGAAGAATACCGGGAAAAATGGGGTCTGCCTGCGGATTATCCCATGGTGGCGCCGGCCTATGCCGAAGCGCGCTCCCGCCTTGCAAAGGAAATGGGTCTCGGCCAGAAGCGCAAGAACAGCGGGTAGATACCCGACCGGTTCGGCGCGCGACCGAATTCAGTCGGTCGGGCACAGACACGATGAAATTGGGCACTGGATTTCCAGTGCCCTTTTTTTGGCTGTGTCATCCGAAGATGCCGCGCAGAAGCGGCGCCGGAATGTAGCTTAAAGAATGCCCTGGACGATGATCATGACAATGACGCTGCCGATCCAGTATCCGGCGTCGGTCAGCCGCGCATAGGTGCTGTTCTTGCGGAACATGCCGCCCGAATAGGCGAGAACGGCGAACGCGATTGTGCCCAGGATCACGGTGAACAGGGCGTCGGCGGCGGCGGTCACACCGACAAACCAGCTCAGCAGCAACAGTCCGACGATCTGGCTGACCATTGCTCCGACGGGCATCTCGTTCGCTTTGCCCATCTCGACGCCGACACCTTCCGCCCATTTCGGCCCGAACAGCATCGGTGAGTACCAAAGCCATCCCAGCAGAAACGACACCACCGCGCCGATGACAACGGCAATCCAGTTAACGTCGCCTGCAATTTCTCCCATAAGACTGATCCCCCGCATTGTTTGTTGAACGGGCATCAATTAACACAAATGTTAATTGGTGTACATTGCCGACCAATATCCGCGGCACAAGCTTCATGTGGATAGTCACAAGTCCTAGGAAACCGCTGAGCGCTCCAGGGACGCCTTCGCTTCGCTTTTGATGCGTGCGACCAGCGACCTCAGACCATTGGCTCGCTGTGGCGTCAGATGTTCGATAAGGCCGAGCCTGGAAAACAGGGCAGCTTCGTCGAATGCCAGGATCTCGGAAGCTTTTTTTCCCGAACAGGCAGCAAGCATGATCGCCACAAGGCCACGCACGATATGTGCATCCGAATCGCCGGTGAATGTAAGTTCCGGATCTTGCGGGCCGGACGCATTGACCTTGCAGGTCAGCCACACCTGGCTGACGCAACCCTGGACCTTGTTGGCATCCGTCTTGTCGGCATCCGGCATGAATTCGAGCGTACGGCCAAGCTCGATCACATAACGATATCGGTCTTCCCAGTCGTCCAGAAACTCAAAATCATCGATGATCTGCTGCAGTGAGGCCATTTCCGAATTCAATCCGTTGTGCTGCGCCGGTTTGGGCAAGAGTTCGCTCGACCGTACGGAACCCACGACCGATTTACACCCGCATATAGGCAAAATGCCTGCACAAAGCACGAAAAAAGTCCGCTTCCCGGCCCGTCACTCAGTCGCCGGTACCCGCCAGCTGTGCGGCCTCGCTGCGAAGCAGTCGCGCGATCTCGTCCTCTTCGCTGGCCAGCAGTTCTGCGGCGCCGTTCCGGCACAGCGCGGGATCGCGAAGACATATTTGCTGGATTCTGACGGCCAGTTCGCGCAATTCGACGGCCGACCGCGTGGACTGTTCGGCACTGGTGGCCGAATCATGTTCGCCATTGCCAGGCAGAAACAGGACGACAACGCCGAACCAGAACAGGGCTTTGATAATGAATCGCATTTCTTCCCCGGATCACGCAGTCGGATCCTCCCGCCGCTTCATCCTAAGGGCCGCGGCATCGCCCATCTGAACGCAAATTGATGAAGATAGTGTTTCGGCGTTCGGTTACGCCCCGTTAACCACGTTGAGCAAAGGTCGCAGCGCTGAAGGCCCGGTGGGTCGAATTGCCTTGGTTTTATCGCGTTTGCGCGCCCGCTTTATCCATTCCTTAAGCAGCATTTGCCATTATCGGTACTGCCAGAACAACAAGTGTATTGAGTACAATAGTGGCCACCAGGGTGAAGCATTATCTGTCATCGGCTTTTGGAACGGACGGCGACCGCACGCTGGCCAATTTGGTACACCGCGACGTTGTCTGCGAAGACGAGCGGCAAATCCAGACTAGGCTGATCGCACTGCTCCTGATTGCCGGCACGATTCTGGCGTCCGTTTTCCCGTTCACGCTTATTCCGTCCTTTGGTGCGCGCGATATCGCGGCGCCGGTTCTGGCTCTTTCGGCCACGGCGCTGGCGCTCGCCGGCATGTTGATACAGACCGGTCGGCGCAGGGCGATTGAGATCGTCACGCTTGTTCTCGGAGCTGCGGCCGTGACCGCGGCCGCCATCGCGACCGGTGGATTTGTCTCGGCCGTTTTGCCGCTGGTGCTTCTTTTTCCAGCCGAAGCCTATCGGATCCGCCAGGACTGCAAGGCACTTCGGGCGGGTTTTGCAGCCGCCGCGGCGGTTTTGGCCGCGATCGCAGTTGCCCAGGTCTTCGTCCCGCAGTCCGGAGCTTTCCGATCGGGCGGCGCTGATATCGCCTCTGTTGCTGTCGTTGTGGCGCTCGGCATCTACGGTCTGTTGTTTTCCCTGGGCCTGAGGCGCCGCCAGACTGCCGAACGCGAACCAGAAGAGCCAGCTGTCGTAACCAGGGGCGAGCTGCTTTCGACGCTTCCCGGGCTGGTGACGCTCCACGATGCCCGCGGTGACGTTGTGTCCGTTTCGGGAGCGGACGCGACAGAAATGCTGGAACATGTCGGAGATGTTGCCGGGCGCGGCCTGATCGAGCATATGCATGTTTCGGATCGCATCAGATTTCTTCAGGCAGTGGATGATCTGCGCACCGGATGCAAGGTCAAGTCCATTGCCGTACGCCTGCGAAAGCTGGCTGAAAATTCCAAACAGGATCAGTTTCTGCATCTGTCGGTGCAGCTTGTGGCACAGCACGGGCAGGGGGGCTTCCGTGGATTTCTCGCCCAGGCATCGGATATCAGCGAGTATGTAAGCCTGCGCCGCGCCTATGCCCGCAAGGTGGAAGAAGCCGATGCCGCCAACGAGGCCAAGACCCGTTTTCTCGCGGCTGTCAGCCACGAGTTGCGCACGCCGCTCAACGCGATCCTGGGCTTTTCCGATTTCCTTTCGGGTGAGTATCTGGGCGACAGCCTGAGCAACGAGCAGCGCGAATATGTCGGCCTGATCAGCGAATCCGGTCAGCACCTGCTTTCCGTCATCAATTCGATGCTTGACCTGACCAAAATCGAAGCCGGCCGATATGAGCTCAACCTCGAGACTTTCAATGTCAAGGAGGCCGTCGATACCTGTGAGGCAATGCTGGCGCAGCAGGCGCAGGAAAAGGGCGTCGTGCTGAACGCGCGCGTGGCCAAGGGGCGGCGCAAGGTCACCGCATGCCGCCGTGCTCTTCAGCAGATACTGATCAATCTGATGGCGAATGCCATAAAGTTCACGGATGAGGGTGGCGTCGTGACCGTCGACGCCTCGGAGAAGGACGGCTGGGTGGAACTGGTGGTCTCCGATACGGGCATCGGCATTGCGCAGGACGATCTGCACAGGATTGGCGCCCCCTTTGTTCAGGTTGAGAACCGGTATGACCGGCAGTATGAAGGCACGGGCCTCGGACTGAGCCTGGTCAAGGGCCTCGTTGCCCTGCATGGCGGCCAGTTCGTCATCGACAGTACGGTGGACGTTGGAACGACCGTCACAGTGAGGCTGCCGGTTGCAGGGCCGGACCGGCCCGAAGGCGTTGCGCAGGACAACGCTGTTGAATTCCCGCCACGGCTGACGGGCAGTGACAACAACGCGATGGAGACGGTGCATGAGCAGGCGAAAACGGCCTGAGGCGAAACCACGTCGCTTCCAGGCGCTTTTCGGCCTGGTGCGATCATTCGGAGAGCTAATTGCCCGGCATCCGTCTATTGCCGGCGGCACGACCGTCTTTGCCGTCGCATTCACCTTCGTGTCCGTCAATGCGCTTGTCTACCAGCCCGGCAAACACCCGGCGCCGCTCTACGATACGCGTGGCGTAACCCATAAACCCTATCCGCTGGACATGAAGAATGTTCCGGTACCGTCGAGCCGCGTTACGACCTACCGGATCGAGCACAGCGATCCGCAAAGCACGGCCAGCATTCCGCCAAGAAGGACGCCGGCGCCGGAGGCGTTGATCTACGACCTTCAACTTGCCATGCGGCGCGGCGGTTTCTACGGCGGCGCCATCGATGGCGTGTTCGGCCCGCAGACCCAGGACGCGATCCTTGCTTACCAGCTCAGCGCCGGCCTTGAGCCGACCGGCAAGGCATCCGATGAATTGATCGTCCATGTGCGGCTGGCCGGCGGGGACCCTGTGGCTGTGCCCAAACCCAAGCCCGGTGCCACGCAGCAAGCCGCGCCTGCGCCAAATCCGCCCGCGCAGCCAAAGGCAACGGAAGACGCGGTGGCCGATCTCATCATGGATATCCAGAGGGGGCTGAGCAACATCGCCTATGCCGATGTGAAAGTCGATGGCGTGATCGGTAAGCAGACCACCACCGCGATCGCCGACTTCCAGCGCCACTACCGCCTGCCGGTGACCGGACAGCCGGACAAGCTGGTTCTTCAGAAGCTGCGTGAGATCGGTGCGCTTTGATACGCTCCAAATGCTGAAATCATAAGCGGATCGCCCGGTAAAATGCGCTTAACGTCCGAAATGTGGGTCAAGGCGCTGTTGCGCCGGGTATTCGGCGATGGCGGCTTCGCAGCCGTCGAGCGGCCCGGATCGCCCGAGGCAGGCGCGATCTTTATCCGTGTTCGCGGCAGGGACGGGGATCAGTCGCTGTATTCACCGGCCCCGCAGAGCCTGTTCGACACGGCCAAACCCGCCGATCGGACATTTGAGATCCGCCTGGAGGCAGTCCAGAGCGATGAAATTGATGCTGTCCTGGACCGGGAACGCGATTTCGATCCGGATCTTTGGGTCGTTGAGATCGAAACCGACGATCCGGAGCGCTACCTGACGATCATGCCCGCTTGACGTCTTTTGCCGGCTCGGCAACCTGTCGGACAGCGTGCTCCTTCCGCTCTGCCTTGTCGTCCCGCGGCTGTGTTTGAGGCTGGTAGCGAACGCGCTGATCCGAAGCCGCAATTGGGTTCGCCCGCACCCAGGCCATCACCCTTTCGATACTGTCCTTGCGGTCGGTCGAGCTGATCAGGAGCTCCGCCAGTCGCACGCCCTCGGATGTGCGCCTCAGCTGCGGGAATATGCCGATCAGGACCCGCCGGATGTCATCGTCATGCATGCCGAGCGCAAAAAGGGCCATCGTCAGTTGCCGGCCGGACAGGTCCAGCATGATCCGCTCGGCGAGCGAATGCTGGGCTCCCAGCGCCCTTGAAAGCAACTGCGCGAAACGCACCGGGAGAGAAGATTCGGCGGTCTGGATCAGCTTGCGAAGGTCCGGCCGCCCTGTTGCGGCATTGTTTCCCGTGCTGTGCGATTGGTTGTTGATACGCCTGAGGGCAAGGTCCTTGATGCGATTGCGCAGCACGTCTTCATTGTAGCGCCTCGCAGCCTCGTTTGATGCCAGCAGATCAGCGGTCCCGCTGGAGCCTGTGTTGTGTCGCAAGCGGAGCGATCGCGATACCGCTTCGTCGTCAAGCGACGACAAGGCCGAAATCATGATCGGTGAAAGGGTTTCGCGTCGGGAGATCGCCCGCGCATGAACGATACCGTGCCGTGCCAGGATCTGTAACAGGAGCTGGTCGTTGAGACACGGGCTCAAGGCCAGAAACGGGGCCGAGATACGAATGGGCTGGTCCGCGACCATCAGTGTCACGTCCTGCGGCAATCGCGGCAGCTTCGACAGGGCGGCGGCAGCGGTCCGCCGCGTGTCCTCGCGCGTCAGTTCGAAAAGCCCGGCAAACAGGTTGGAAAACTGCCGCAGATCTTGCGACGTAGGCTGTTTCAGCGCCTCGAAGCCGGAAATGGCCGCAAGCAGCGCTGCGTCCTTACGACCGGTCTGTCCGGCTCTTTCAAGGTCGCGAAAACGATCCAAGATACTCCACCCACGCTACGCAAAACTCCGTGTTCACTAAAAGTAAAGCCAAATAATTAGCAGACTATTAACTATCGCCGGTTTCTAATCCAAGTGTTCGCATATGGGTAATACTCCGCAAGATGCGGTGGGCCCGGCGCGCTTGGTGTGCGCGGATATCAGTATGGAGTTGTGCAACGTGACCATTGCCAGGAGAGGGAACGGCTGACATCGAACGCACCGTTCCCGTTAAGGGAAACGGTAGAATCGATGGCAGACATAATCCAACTCAGTTCAAGGTCGACGGCACGCAGGACGCGCCGGTTGCCAGACAATCCCCGCAAAGACGGCGCGACAATTCTTTTGTTTACCGGGGTACGCTACGAGCAGAAACACGGCAGGAAGCAGCTTGTCGCAGGCCGCAAACGCGGCGGCAAGGCTTAGTCCAAACGGCCCATCAAGGCTGAAAGTTCCAGCCGCGGTCTCCGGGCGGGCGTTCGCTGGGCATGACAAAACAGTATCCGGCATCGCCGGACATTGCTCGCCCGTCCGGCTGAAGTCTTTATCCTGAAATGGTTGTGACTGCCGCGCCAGCCGGCAAGTGCGTCCAAATTACAACTTTCTGACGGCTTTGTTGTTGACAAATGCCGGCAACCGAATACCAGAGCGATATAATTCAGCTCATGCTTGCCGGCAGTAAAAATCCATGATCTATCAGTACGCTATCATTGGTGGTGGAATTTCCGGCGTAGCGATAGCGCGCCTTCTTCAATTGTCCGGAGTGCACTCTCTGATTGTGCTTGAAGCCAACTCGGAGCCAGGCGGATTGTGTCGTACCAGGATGATTGACGGACATACGCTCGATATCGGGGGCGGCCATTTCCTTTGTTCGAAATTCGATGAAGTCTACGATTTCGTTTTCCACCATATCGCCCGGGACAATTTTGAGGAGTTTGAAAGGGTTTCGAAAATCGACATCCACGGTCAGTGGGTCGACTATCCGCTTGAAAGCTCGCTCTGGCAGCTGGAGACGTCGCTTTGCGTCGCGTTTCTTGAGAGCATTGCAAGAAATGGCGAGGCGCTCGGACTGCCGGAGCCGACCACCTTCGAGGAGTGGATACGCTGGAAGCTGGGCGACAAGATCGCGGACGAATACATGCTTCCCTACAACGCCAAAATCTGGGGCCACGAAGCAAGTGAGATGGATATCGACTGGCTGCACAAGCTGCCTGCCGTCGATGTCCGGGCGGTTTTCACGCAAGCCATGAACCGTAGACTGGATCCGTCGCTGTTTCCTTCCCACAGCCGGTTTTATTATCCCAAGAAGGGTGGGTATCAGGCCGTGTTTGATGCGCTGTGCGACCCGGTGCGCGACCATATTGTCACCGATCACCCCGTTACCACGATTGAACGCAGCGATGATCTTTTGAAGCTGAATGGCGGCATTCAAGCACGGCATGTGATCAATACGGCGCCCTGGCACGCACTGGCAGGCTCGCCGATCTTCTCCGGGGCGGCGCGTCAGGCAATCCACGACCTGCAAAACAACTCCATCGTTGTTTCACTCCACGAGCGGGCCTACGAACACGACGTTCATTGGCTCTACCAGCCCGATATCGATACGGCCGAGCACCGCAGCTTCTTCATTCACAATTTCGATCCTCGCAGCAAGTCGAATGGCGTATACAAGGAAACCAATTCGAAGCGGTGGACCGGATCCGACGAGTTGTTCTCCCACACCAATGACTATGCCTATCCGGTGCCAACCATCGGCTGGGCCAGGACGATAGAGACGGTGCTGCGGGAGGCTGAGCGGGCAGGGGTCTCTGCTTTGGGCCGGTGGGGCCAGTGGCAATACTTCAATTCGGATGTCTGCATCAAGGAAGCCATGCTGTTGGCCGAGCGTTTGGGGCACACCAGATGGAAGGTCACATGCGGCGCTGGGTGACGGATAGCCTGCGCGTCACAGGAAAAGGGATGCGTGGCTTCGCAGCGGCGATGCGCAAGGAACACAGCCAGATCCGGCTGCGCTCTCAAATCGAGCGCTTTAGCGTCGGCAGGCAACAGCTTGGCTTCCTGCTCAGCCATGGCATTGGCGACCATATCATCGCCCTGGGATTTGCAGATGCGTTTGAAGAAGCGCGCGGTGAGCCGCTTGGTTACGTGGTCGGGCGAGGCAGTCTGGCATTTCTTGCCGAGCTTTATTCTCCACAGCGGCTTTACATACCGATGCCGGCAGGCGCCAGACAGCGCGACTTTGAAGACGGTCTTCGCCGGACCAGGCTGCTTTACGCCCATTTTCCGAAACTGCAATTGCCCGATATGATCGGCTATCGCGGCCTGACCTTTCTCGACGCCTACAGATGCCGCCTGCGCCTTCCGGACAATGTGAAGATGCGGTATCCGCGCGCTCCGAGCGCCAAAAGCATCGATGCCGCAACGGTTTTGCTGCAACGCGAGGGTCTCCGCCCTGGAAAGACGGTTATGTTGTGCACCGAGGCCAAAAGCCTGGATGCCGGCGGTTTGCTGGACAGGTTCTGGACGCCCCTGGCGGAAAAACTTCAGCAGGAAGGCCTGGATGTAAAGGTCAATGACAATCCCCAACTGTCCGAACGGCTCGGCCTCGGCCACGCGCCTGTAGCGCTCGACCAATGGCGCCCTCTTGTTGCCGCCTGCGGGCACGTCATCGCCTTTCGCAGCGGCTTGAGCGAACTGGTCCTCAATCTCGATGTCCGGCATTCGGTGGTTTTTCCGCTACCGAAAGACCGTCCTGGTTTCTCCCTGATGCGCGGCTTCCCCGTCGGCAATTGCGGGCATGAAGAAGATATTCTCCACATTGAGTGTGATCCCGATTCACCTGATCGCACGGTCGCCGAGCTTCTGGAACGGCACCTGAAATAGGCCCGATTGGCGAGCACCGCTCAATTCAGGCCGCGTTGCCGACTTCAGATGCAGACTATGCCGTGTCCGTACTCTGACACACGGCGCTGCTCAGGAACTCCCGAACGATCAGTTCCCAGCTCGCATCGGGCGTCACGGTGCGCAGCACGAGATATCCGGTCGTCGCGGGAAACTCGATCAGGACGGATTCCGCCAGTGCCTCGGGCAGGCTTTTGCGATAGCCGATCATTTGCAAGGGGGTGACGACGGCGATGTCCAGCTTCTTGTTCGTCGCCGTCCGGTCGTTCATGCTGTAAATCTCATTCGCGCCCGGGTCGAAAATGGCCAGCGACCAGTAATAGGCCAGGCCGGACGCGGTGATGCGCGCAGGCTTCTTCGTTATATCGAAGCGGCAAACGGCCGTACGAATGAACGGATTGGCGGAGGTCAGGCCGCCCGGTTTGTCCATTGGCAATATGTGGAAGAACTCCGTTGGGCCAAGCGCATTGATTTTCGTCCAGGCATCGCGTTCCGCATAGGCAGGGATCGCCAGGATGATGATGATGTGCAAAAGCGCGGCCCCGGCCAGGCCGGACAGAACAATGTAGATCAGCCTACCCATTTCGGCACGCTCCGCGGATGATCTCGGGCATCTGCAGATCAATGAGGCGCGAACTGCCGGCGGTCGGCGTATCGAACAGCGTCAGCACCAGCTTGAAGGGCTGGTATCGCCGCCCTGTGGCAAGCCAGTTTCCAGTCTTCGGATCGCCGCTGATATTGATGGCGAATGCGCCGTTCTCGTATTTCGCAACGTTCTGCGAATGAAATGCCGACGGGTAGGCGGGGTTGACCTCAAGCAGCGTATCGTCGGCATCGGTCGCATGAAGCGTCCAGAAACGCGCGGGCGGCGTCTGGCCCGTGACCACATAGTCGCATTCGGTGATCAGCCGGCCGCCGCTGCTGTCATTGTCGGCAAAAAAGACCAGCCCTTCGGCGTCCCCGAGAAGCAGTTGACCGGCGCGGGCGCGATGGGCCTTGGCATAGGGGTCGGCCTGTTCGGTCTGCGCCATCGGCCATGCGCTCCAAGGGCCGATGGCAATGGATCCGAAGCCGATCGTTGCCTGCAGCGCATATACGGCGCTGAGCATGGCGCCGCCGAAGGCAAGGATGAAGATCGCAGCGATGGTGGCGGGAACGCGAAACAACGACGTTTGACCTCAGGCCGGAATTATCATGTCACCTGACATAGCAGTTGCCCGCGCGTTTCTCCAATGCGGAATTGGGTCCTATTCGACGGCCGCCGGCTGCGTTTCCGGCTTATAGGCAACCGAACGCTGCGATTGCAGGCTCAGGGGCGGCGAATTGGCGAAGTCATCCGCAAGTTCGCGCAGCAGCGACGTGGCCTGCTTGGACAGGACGCGCGGCCTGAGAATCGGTGCGCCGCTGTCGTCAAGCAATTCGGTCTGTGCGACCTGTCCGCCATTTGTCTTTTCGTCCAGTTCCGGATCTTCAATGCCCGGAATAGGTTTCAATTCAATGCCCTGGTGCGCATAAGTCATCAATTGCTTGAATGTCATGGCAGGCAGCGATCCGCCGGTCATACGCGCTGTCGGCAGGAAGTTGTCCTTGCCGAACCAGACGGCTGCGGTGAAATTGCCGGTAAAGCCGACAAACCAGCCGTCGCGATAGGCCTGCGTGGTGCCTGTCTTGCCCGCGGTCTTGATTCCCTCGAGTTTGGCGCGCCGGCCGGTGCCCCATTCCGGTATCTGGCTGAGGATGGTGTTCATCGATCGCACCGTCTCCTCATCCAGCAGTCGCTTGCGTTCCGGCGCATCGCGGCGCTGGTCGTAAAGAACCTTGCCGGAATAGTTCATGATCTGCGTGATGCCGTGCCGGTTGGACTCCAGCCCCCCGGCCGGAAACACGGAATAGGCCGTGGCCTGATCGAGAACCGTGACTTCCGATGTCCCCAGCGGCATGGTTTTATCGACGGCGACATTGCTCTCGACGCCGAGCCTCTTGGCCATTTCGGCGATGTTTTCGGTGCCGAGATGATCGCGCGCAAGACGCACGGGAATCGTGTTCACGGATTTGACCAGCGCGGTGGTCAGGTCGATGCGGCCCTTGTAGCCGCGGCCGTAGTTGCGCGGCGACCAGCCGCGCCATGTGATCGGTGCGTCGCGGATCGTGGTTTCCGGTGTGAAGCCGTTTTCCATCGCCGTCGTATAGACGAAAACCTTGAAGGAGGAACCTGGCTGCCTGAGCGCTTTGGTCGCCCTGTTGAACTGGCTTTCGCCGTAGTCGCGGCCGCCCACCATCGCCCGCACGGCGCCGCCGTTCTCGATCAGGACGATCGCCCCCTGATCGACATCGTAACGCTTGCCGTATTGGCGCAGACCCGCCTCAAGGGCCTCTTCGGCCGCCCGCTGCAGGTTTTCATCGATTGTCGTACGCACGATCAGCGAATGGTCCGCATAGCGCGCCGCGATCCGCCGGACTTCCTCGAAAGCCCAGTCCAGGAAGTAATCGGGTGATTCCTTGTCGCCGCGGTCGACAATGTCCGCGGGCGCGCGCCGCGCTCCGATAACCTGCCCCTCGGTCATCAGCCCGCCCTGCACGAGGTTGGTCAGCACCTCGTTGGCGCGTCCGCGCGCGGCCGGCAGGTTGATGTGCGGCGCGTAGCGTGCCGGCGCCTTGAACAGGCCAGCCAGCATGGCCGACTCGGCCAGAGTCACATCCGTGATCTCCTTGCCGAAATAGAACTGTGCCGCTGCCGCGATGCCGAATGTGCCGCCGCCCATATAGGCGCGGTCCAGGTAAAGCCGCAGGATCTCGTTCTTGGACAGGTTCGCCTCGAGCCACAAGGCGAGAAAGGCTTCCTTGATCTTGCGCTCGATCGTTCGTTCATTGGTCAGGAACAGGTTCTTGGCCAGTTGCTGGGTGATCGTCGAGCCGCCCTGGACGACGGAATTGGCCCGCACATTTTCGGTCATGGCGCGCACAAGGCCGAACATGTCGATGCCGAAATGCTCGAAGAACCGCCGGTCTTCGGTTGCAAGCACGGATTTGACCAGGTGATCGGGCAGGGCGTCTATTGGGACAGAATCCTCGTGGATAATGCCCCGGTGGCCGATTTCGTTGCCATAGCGGTCGAGGAATGTGACGGCGAAATCATCCTGTTCGCGCCAGTTGCCGTAGGTTTCCTCGAAGGCCGGCAGCGCGAGGGCCAGCAGCAATACGGCGCCGGCGGTGCCAAGCGTCATCGATTCGCCCAGTAGCTCGAAGAATATGCGCTTGTAACCCTTGGCGTGGAAGCGCCGGAAGAAGATGTTGATGTCTTCCCACTTCTCGCCGAGGCCCGAGCCGGCCGACCAGAGCACGGAATCAATCCATGAATCCAGCCGCAGAAACAGATGCCTGCGTTTTCCGGGTCGCTGATCCTGATTGAAGGGGTCCTGCAACTTGGTCATCCCGTCTGTTGACTGGCCGTACGGCGGCGTTCAAAACGTGCCGACACGCCAAGGTCCATTTCGGCCGCGCACCCGCTTGTCTTGTGCCTATATTAGATCATGTGGGCAAGAGGTGCAGTAAAAAGTAACAGACATTGTTACCGGCACTGTAATATACGGGGTACGGATGACGAGCGATCCATTCTGGAAAACCACCAGACTTGAGGAAATGTCCGACGAACAGTGGGAGAGCCTGTGCGACGGCTGCGGGCGCTGCTGTCTCAACAAGCTCGAGGATTGGGAAACGGGCGAGATCGCCTGGACCAATGTCGCCTGCAAGCTGCTCGACGCCGACACCTGCCGTTGCAAGGATTACGAGAATCGTCAGCAAAAGGTGCCCGAATGCATCAATCTGACACCGAAATCGGTACGGGCACTCACCTGGCTTCCGCCGACCTGCGCCTATCGGCTCATCGCCGAGGAAAGGGACCTCTACTGGTGGCACCCGCTCGTTTCGGGCGACGCGGACACCGTGCATCTGGCCGGCGTTTCCGTGCGCGGGCGCACGGTTCCCGAAGCTGGCATGGAACCGGAAGATTTCGAGGACCACATCGTGGAATGGCCTTTTGAGCCGGTCGAGGGGTGATCGGCGTCAGCGCCTCGTGCAACAAGATTCACATGAACCGTCCGTTCATTTTTAGTTCAGCAAAGCTCCTGTACACATTAACGACAAGTTTAATCGATTGGTCCGCGCCATGGACGCACAGGCGGGGCCGCATATATGGTGTGCCGGATTTTCCGGGCCATTACAGGGGTTAACGGCTGAGACGCCGTCTTGAAGGACGAAGATGAACGGTTATAAGAAACTATTGCTGGTCACGCTGATGGCCCTGCCGTTCGCGGCGCTGGAGGCGCGCGAGGCCGCCGCTCAGGGCGCAGACTGTTCGGCCGCGGTTCAGCGTGTGCTGGCACAGACAAACGGTCAGCTGCTGTCGGTCAAGGTCGCCCAGAATGGCGGGCAGCCCGTCTGCAAGATTACCGTGCTTGCTCCCGATTCGAGTGGCAAGAGGCGGCGCAAGATGACCGTGAATGCCCGGCCATAGCCGGCCGGGATGAATCGGAGGCGGCAGAGCATGCGCATACTTGTTGTCGAGGACGACCGGGATCTCAACCGTCAGCTCAGTGAAGCGCTGGAAGAGGCCGGCTATGTGGTCGACAAGGCCTTTGACGGATCGGAAGGCCATTTCCTCGGCGATACGGAACCCTACGACACGGTTATTCTTGATATCGGGCTTCCTGAAATGGACGGGATTACCGTTCTGGAAGAGTGGCGCGCTGCCGGCCGGTCCATGCCCGTGCTCATTCTTACCGCGCGCGACCGCTGGAGCGACAAGGTGGCCGGCATTGACGCAGGCGCCGACGACTATGTTGCCAAGCCGTTTCATGTCGAGGAGGTGCTTGCACGGGTACGGGCCCTGATCCGCCGGGCCGCCGGACACTCTTCGTCCGAGATCGTCTGCGGGCCGCTGCGGCTTGATACACGCGGCGCTAAGGCAACCGTTGACGGCAAGGCGCTGAAACTGACATCCCACGAATTCCGCCTTCTGTCCTACCTCGTGCACCATGAGGGCAAGGTGGTTTCACGCACCGAGCTTGTGGAACATATGTACGATCAGGATTTCGACCGCGATTCCAATACGATCGAAGTGTTTGTCGGGCGACTGCGCAAGAAACTCGGCATCGACATGATCGAAACCGTGCGGGGGCTTGGATACCGGATTCAGGCTCCAGGCGATGGCAGCTGAAAAGCGGCAACCGCGCTCGCTCGCGGCGCGGGTTCTTGTGATCGCAAGCGCCTGGGCGGTGATCGCCCTTTTCGTTATCGGCATCCTGATCCTGACGCTTTATCGAAACGGTACGGAACGCGGCTTCCGCGACCTTCTGCGCGCCCAGCTCTACAACGTCATCAACTCGGTATCGCTGGATGAAAACGGCCAACTCGAAGGAACGCCCCAGCTTGGCGACCTGCGCTTCAGCCAGCCCGGCAGCGGCTGGTACTGGATCGTCGACATCGTCGGGGACAGACCGCCGGACAAGCTTGCCTCGGTTTCCCTCGGCGACCGCACACTCGCCATACCCGGCACGGATTCGGCGCCGTTCAACGAGCGTTATGAGCGCATCTACATCTCGCAGGACAGCACGGGGCAGGAGGAACTGGTCGCGGAAACCGAGGTCCTGCTCGGAGACAACGGTGAAATCGCCCGCTTTCGGGTGGCCGGCGCCATGGCCGACCTCAATGCCGACGTTTCGGCATTCTCGCGCCAGCTCATTTTGTTTCTGGTCATTTTCGGCGTTGGCAGTCTCCTGGTGAACGCCATCGCCATCCTGTTCGGCCTGCGGCCACTCGACCGGATCCGCCGCTCGCTGGAGGAAATCCGCGCCGGCAAGACCGAATCGCTTGAAGGCAGCTTCCCCCGGGAGATCGCGCCGCTGACCGGTGAGGTCAACGCGCTGATCGAGAACAATCGCCGGATCATTGAACGGGCCCGCATGCAGGTCGGAAACCTGGCCCACTCGCTGAAAACGCCGATTGCTGTTCTGCTCAATGAGAGCCGGTCGATGGAACCGGACCAGGCCCGGCTTGTGAATGAACAGGCGACGGCGATGCAGAATCAGGTCCAGCATTATCTGGACCGCGCCCGTATCGCCGCCCAGCAGAATTCGGTCCTGGTGCGGACCGACACGCAAAAGACATTGCAGCGCCTGATGCGGGTCATGGAACGCCTCAACCCGGATACGGCTTTCGAGCTGATGCTACCGGATGATTCGCCGAATCTGGCCATGGAGCAGCATGATGTCGAGGAAATCCTTGGTAACATGCTTGAAAATGCCAGCAAATGGGCGACCGGAAAGGTAAGGGTCCGAATAAAAGCCACCGGAGAAATGACCGCCGCCGCGACATCGGAATCCCGGCCCATGCTCGCCATCAGTGTCGAAGACGATGGGCCGGGCATGGAAGACGATCAACTCGCCGAGGCGCTGAAACGCGGCCGCAGACTGGACGAAAGCAAGCCGGGAACGGGGCTGGGGCTCTCCATCATCAAGGAAATTTCGGAAGAGTACAAAGGCTCGGTCAAGCTGGGTCGAAGCGATCTGGGCGGCCTGAGCGTTACGGTTTCGCTGCCGGTTGCGGTTCGTTAATCTTTGCGCCCCATCATATCAGCCAAAACAACGCCACAATGACGCCCTATGCCGGCATCGAATCTAGGTACATTGTACAAAGGCGCGACCATGAAGATCGGGTACCTGATATTGTCGTTCACGTTTGCGCTGGCGCTTGCCGGCTGCTCGAACACGGGCGGGCAGTCCAGCTTTCTGAACTCCTTCGTTCCGCAGTCGAGCGGTAAATCTTCCGTGATCGACGCGCTCAACGGCGGCATTATCGATCCCACCATATCGGCGCAGCTCAGTTCGGAAGACCGTATGAAGGCGCTGGAGGCGGAATATCGTGCACTTGAAGTCGCCCCGAGCGGACAGATCGTCGCATGGCAGGGCACGCAAAGTGGCGTTTCGGGCGAGGTTTATGCGGCCCAGCCCTACGAGGTCGGTTCCCAGAATTGCAGGCAGTACGTGCACAAGATCATGCAGGGCGGCGTCGAGACAACGGCGCGCGGCACCGCTTGCCGCAGTGAAGACGGTAACTGGACGCCGCTTGTTTGAAGCCCATAATTACAATAATTAAAGACTGAATGCCCGGCCGCCGGAGAGCCCAGCGGCGCGGACCTTTGAACAGGGGCTGACGCCTGAGCCATCATGATGTTTTGGGTCTTGGCCGCCGTCCTGACGGTGGCCGCCACCATAAGCCTGCTGGTGCCGCTGGCGCGCACCGTGAGCCGGCAGGATAATGCGACAGAACATGACGCGGAGGTCTATTACGACCAACTGCGGGAAATCGATCGCGATATCGAAGCGGGTCTGATCGCCGGTGAAGAGGCCGAATACGCCCGCGCCGAGGTGGGGCGACGCCTGCTCAAGGCCACAAACGCCAATGCGAAGTCGCGGCCCGGCTCATCGCTCTCCTCCGCTGCCCGTTATGTCGTAATCGTCTTTCTGCCGGTGATGGCCGTCATCGGCTACCTTGCCATCGGCAAGCCGGGCATGCCCGCACAGCCGCTCGCCGCCCGCATTCAGGCTCCCGCAAACGACGAAACCGACATAAGGACGCTGATTGCTCAGGCCGAATCCCACCTTGCCAGCAATCCCGGGGATGGCTGGGGCTGGGATGTTCTGGCGCCGATTTATCTCAACCTCGGGCGGGCAGGCGATGCTGAAACCGCCTACCGCAACGCGATCCGCCTGCTTGGTTCCTCGGCATCCCGCCAGGCCGGTCTCGGGCGGGCGCTGTTTGCCGAGAGCGGCGGTATTGTCACCGCCGAAGCTCAGGCGGCCTTCCAGGCGGCCGAAGATCTGGAACCCGGCAATCCGCTTTCGTCCTTCTTCCTGGCGTTGGGTCTTGCCCAGGAAGGAAACTACGCCGGGGCCAAGGCGGCGTTCGAGAAGCTCGCCGCCAATTCGCCCCCCGATGCGCCGTGGATGCCGCAGGTGCAGGCGCATCTTAAAGGCATCAACGCAAACCTTGCGGCTGCCGGAGAGGCCGCGCCCGGTCCCGATGAGGAGGACGTCGCGGCGGCAATGGAAATGAGCCCGGAAGACCGCATGGCGATGATCGGTGGAATGGTGGACGGTCTCGATGCGCGCTTGCGCGACAATCCGGACGATCTTGACGGTTGGCTGCGGCTGGTGCGCTCCTACATGGTACTTGGAGAACCGGAAAAGGCCGGGGACGCGCTTGACCGGGCCTTGCTGAATTTCGAGGATGGAAGCGCCGGTCGGCTGGCTTTGACCAAAGCTGCCGAGCAGTTCGGGCTGACACCGCAAAGGGTGGAATAATGACGCGCAAACAAAAACGACTTGCCGTGATCGCAGGCGGTGTCGGTGTCCTCGGCGTTGCCGTTCTCCTGGTTCTGTTCGCCCTGCAGGAGCAGATTGTCTATTTCCACTCGCCGACAGATATTGCCGAAAAACCGGTGAACCCCGGAACGCGCATTCGTCTCGGCGGACTTGTGGCGGAAAACTCCGTGGCGCGCGGCCAGGGCACCACCGTTGAATTTGCCGTGACCGATACGGCCAATACGGTCGAGATCACCTATACCGGCATTCTGCCGGATCTTTTCCGTGAGGGGCAGGGCGTTGTTGTCGAGGGCGCGTTCCGGCCGGACAATGCGCTCTTTGTCGCTGACACCGTCCTGGCCAAACACGACGAGACCTACATGCCCAAGGAGGTCGCCGACAGTTTGAAGAAACAGGGCGTTTGGCAAGGCAATGAGGAGTAGGATCCGGCCATGATCGTTGAACTCGGCCATTACGCCCTTGTCATGGCGCTTGCGGTGGCGCTGATCCAGTCCGTGCTGCCTGTGATCGGCTCGATCCGTCAGGATGCCGGGCTCATGGCGCTGGCGCCTGCGGCGGCCGTGACATCCTTCTTCCTGGTGCTTCTCGCTTTCATCGCGCTGACGGTCTCCTATGTGACATCCGATTTCTCTGTTCAGAATGTCTGGGAAAACTCGCATTCGCTCAAACCCATGATCTACAAGATCTCAGGCGTGTGGGGAAACCATGAGGGATCGATGCTGCTGTGGATCCTGATCCTGGTCTTTTTCAGCGCGCTCGTCGCCTTTTTCGGCGGCAATCTTCCCGCAGCGCTGAAAGCCAATGCCCTGGCCGTTCAGGCGTGGATCACAGCGGCCTTCCTGTTCTTCGTTCTGCTGACCTCCAATCCCTTTCAGCGGCTCAACCCGGCGCCGATCGAGGGGCGGGACCTCAACCCGATCCTGCAGGATGTCGGGCTCGCCATCCATCCGCCGCTGCTCTATCTCGGCTATGTCGGATTTTCCATCTGCTTTTCCTTTGCGATCGCGGCCCTGATCGACGGGCGTATCGATGCGGCCTGGGCGCGCTGGGTCCGGCCATGGACACTGGCTGCCTGGACGGCACTGACGGCCGGCATCGCGATGGGCTCCTACTGGGCCTACTACGAACTCGGCTGGGGCGGCTGGTGGTTCTGGGATCCGGTTGAAAACGCATCCTTCATGCCATGGCTCGCGGGCACGGCGCTGCTGCATTCGGCATTGGTGATGGAAAAGCGCGAAGCGCTGAAGATCTGGACGGTGCTGCTTGCGATCATCACCTTCTCGCTGTCTCTGCTCGGCACGTTTCTCGTGCGATCGGGCGTCCTGACGTCCGTGCATGCCTTCGCCACCGACCCGACTCGCGGCGTGTTCATCCTCGGCATCCTCGTGGTTTTCATCGGCGGCGCGTTTTCCCTGTTTGCGCTGCGCGCGCAGTCGCTCAAGCAGGGCGGTCTTTTCGCGCCCATTTCACGCGAGGGGGCGCTGGTTCTCAACAATCTGTTCCTGACCACGGCGACTCTCACCGTCCTGGTCGGCACGCTCTATCCGCTCGTCCTGGAAGCGGTGACCGGTTCGAAGATCTCGGTCGGTCCGCCATTTTTCAATCTGACCTTCGGCCCGCTCATGGTGCCTCTGCTGTTAGCGGTTCCGTTCGGCCCGTTGCTTGCCTGGAAGCGCGGTGATCTGCTGGCAGTCAGTCAACGGCTGTACGCTGCGGCCGGCGTATCGCTGCTGACGGCCTTGGCGGTTGTTTATTTCGCCACCGGCGCGCCGGTATTGGCAGCGCTCGGCATAGCCATGGGCGTCTGGCTCATCTGCGGCAGCCTGACGGATCTTGCTTACCGCGCGGGCGCCGGCCGTGTCGACCTGCAGGTCATGTGGCAGCGTTTCAAGGGGCTTCCGCGCTCGGCATTCGGCACGGCGCTCGCCCATCTCGGCCTTGGCGTTTCCGTCATCGGCATCGTTGCGGTCACCGCTTTCTCGACCGAACTGGTAACGACCATGAAACAGGGCGGGCAGACGGTCAGCGGGCCGTATACGCTGGTGTTCGAAGGGCTGCGTCCCAATACCGGACCGAACTACACCGAACTGCAGGGCCGTTTCGCCGTATCGCGCGATGGAGAACAGTTTGCGACGGTCACCTCCGCCAAGCGTATCTATACGGCGCGCCGCATGCCGACGACAGAAGCCGGCATCCTGACCATCGGGCCCAGCCAGCTTTACGTATCGCTGGGCGATGAGACACCGGATGGCGGCACCGTTGTGCGGGTCTGGTGGAAACCGTGGGTCACCTTCATCTGGATCGGAACGATCATCATGTCCGTCGGCGGGATTGTCTCGTTGTTCGACCGCCGGCTGCGTGTCGGCGCGCCGGCGGCAAGCAGGAAGCGCGCCGCCGCCGCGGAACAGGCGATATGAAGCGCGCTACCGTCCTTGCTGTCGCCGTCCTGACATTGCTGTCGGCGTTCGTGCCGCCGTCCGGTGCCGTCACGCCCGATGAGGTTCTCGACGATCCGGCCCTGGAGGCGCGGGCGAGGGACATTTCCGCCGGGCTTCGCTGCCTGGTCTGCCAGAACCAGTCAATCGATGATTCCGACGCCGATCTCGCCAAGGATCTGCGCGTTCTCGTGCGCCAGCGGCTGGTCGAAGGCGACAGCGATCAGGAGGTTGTCGGCTATATCGTCTCGCGTTACGGCGAATTCGTCCTGCTGAAACCCCGGTTCTCGGCAAGAACGCTGATTCTGTGGGCGACCCCCGCCATCATTCTTCTGGGCGGACTTGCCTATCTCATGGCCAACGCCAGGCGGCGCAAGACAGTTGCCGAGGCGCAGCCGCTTTCGAACCAGGAACAAGCCGAACTCCAGAAAGTTTTACGTTCGCGTGATCGCGATAGCTGATAGTGTCGCGCCCGATATTCATCGGGAGCATGGACATGACGGCGACATCGATCAAATCCGAATTCAGCGGGCATTCCGGCGCGACGCTGGCAGCGCGCATCGACATTCCGGCGGGTCATGTGCGCGCCTATGCGCTGTTTGCCCACTGTTTCACCTGTACCAAGGATATTCTG
This sequence comes from Allohoeflea poritis, assembly GCF_027889715.1. Classification (GTDB taxonomy): domain Bacteria; phylum Pseudomonadota; class Alphaproteobacteria; order Rhizobiales; family Rhizobiaceae; genus Hoeflea_A; species Hoeflea_A poritis. The sequence goes on along the minus strand of NZ_JAPJZH010000019.1, from coordinate 26,605 downwards.
GCGGCCAAGCGCATAGCCGCCGAGCTTTCGCGCGCGGGCATTGCCGTGCTGCGTTTCGATTTCACGGGCCTCGGCTCCAGCGAGGGCGAATTCGCATCGACGAATTTCTCGTCCAACGTTGCCGATCTGTTGTCGGCCGTCGACTATATGCGCGCCAATTTCGAAGCGCCGTCAATTCTGATCGGCCATTCGCTGGGTGGCGCCGCCGTTCTTGCCGTCGCCGGTGATGTCCCGGAGGCGAAAGCCGTGGCGACGATCGGAGCGCCGGCCGATGTCGCTCACGTGGTGCATAATTTCGGAACCAAGATCGAGGAGATAGAGGAGCAGGGCGAAGCGAGCGTGCAACTGGCCGGCCGGCCCTTCACGATCCAGAAGCAGTTCCTCGACGATGTTCGCCAGAGTGTCCTGACCGAGCGCATATCGACCATGCGCAAGGCACTGATGGTGCTGCACTCGCCCATCGACCAGACGGTGGGAATCGAGAATGCCGCGGCCATCTTTACCGCCGCGAAGCACCCCAAGAGTTTCGTGTCGCTCGACAATGCCGATCACCTCGTCAGCCGCGCTCAGGATGCGTCCTATGCCGCATCGATCATCGCCACATGGGCGACCCGTTACCTTGCCGAGGACCAGCCCCAGGGCATGACGGAAGTCGAGGCTGTCCGGGTTTCCGAGACGGGCGAGGGCAAGTTCCAGAACACGGTCCATGCCGGCAAGCACCGTCTCTTCACGGACGAACCGGTCAGCGTCGGCGGGTTGGACTCGGGGCCGTCGCCCTATGATTTCCTGTCGGCAGCCCTTGGTGCCTGCACCTCCATGACGCTGCGCATGTACGCCAATCACAAAAAGGCGGATTTGGGGCGCATCACGGTGGATGTCTCGCACGCCAAGATCCACGCCAATGACTGTATGGAATGCACGGCGGAGGAACAGCAGAAGGGTGGCCGGATCGACCGGTTCGAGCGCGCCATCACGATTGACGGCGAGGTTGCCGATGAACTGCGCGAAAAGATCGAGGAAATTGCCGACAAATGCCCGGTACACAGGACTTTGGAAGCGTCCTCCAAAGTTGTGACGCGTGTGTCGATGAACGATTCCAAGGCGGCAAACTAAGAGAAATTCCGCCCTTCACCGGACAGATATCCCAAGATTACAAATTTGTCACATTTTGGATAGGCGACCGTAAGGTTCGCCTCACTATCTCTTTGGTTGGAGAGGGGACTGAACCGTCAGTCAAAGGACCTTTTTATGCCAAAGAGAAATTTCCGCATGACCTCCCGTCACGGATTGCTGACCACGACAGCCGTACTGGGTCTGGCAGCGGCGATGATGGCAAGCGGCATTCCGGCCAAAGTACAGTCGGCTTACGCCGATGCCGTCAGAGTGCAGGCTCCCGAAGAACCCGGCTTTGCGGACGTGGTCGAGGCCGTCACACCGGCGGTTGTGTCCGTCCGGGTCAAGTCGGACATCAAGCCCGTCTCTTCCAACGGATTCAATTTCGGTGCGCCGGGCATGGAAAACCTGCCCGAAGATCACCCCATGCGCCGCTTCTTCCGCGAATTCGGTCAGGGCAGTCCTTTCGGTGACCGCTTCAGCGAGCGCGGTGATCAGAACCCTCCCGAACAGCGCACGCCGCGCAGCCGGCCGGTGTCGCAGGGATCCGGTTTCTTCATCTCCGACGATGGATTTGTCGTCACCAACGCCCATGTGGTCGATAACGGCTCCGAGTTCGCCGTCGTCATGCATGACGGAACCGAGCTTGAGGCGGAATTGATCGGCAAGGACGCCCGCACGGACCTCGCGGTGCTCAAGGTCGAGAGTGACAAGACTTTCACCTATGTCGGCTTCGATCAGGACGACAAGACCCGCATCGGTGACTGGGTCGTTGCCGTCGGCAATCCGTTCGGCCTTGGCGGCACGGTGACAGCCGGCATCGTTTCGGCACGCGGCCGCGATATTGGTGCCGGACCTTATGACGATTTCATCCAGGTCGATGCCGCGGTGAACCGCGGGAACTCGGGCGGTCCGACCTTCAACCTCGAAGGCGAAGTCATCGGCGTCAACACCGCGATCTTCTCGCCGTCGGGCGGCAATGTCGGCATCGCCTTTGCCATACCCGCCTCGCTCGCCGGCGAGGTTGTCGCAGACCTGATAGACAATGGCACGGTCGAGCGCGGCTGGCTTGGCGTTCAGATCCAGCCGGTCTCGGCAGATATCGCCGAATCGCTTGGCCTCAGCGAAACCAAGGGCGCGCTGATCACCGAACCGCAGCCGGAATCGCCGGCGCTGGAAGCCGGACTGAAATCCGGTGATGTGGTCACGGCGGTCGATGGCGAACTGATCGAGAGCCCGCGTGACCTGGCGCGCAAGATCGCCAAGATCACGCCCGGCGACGATGCCGAGATCACCGTCTGGCGCGGTGGAGACAGCCGCACCCTGGACGTCGAGATCGGCACGCTGAAGGAGCCGAAGAAGGCCGCGGCCATCGCAGGCCCGCAGCAGAGCGACAACAGTCAGTCGCTTGAGGAATTCGGGCTGACCGTGAAGCCCGCCGATGACGGCAATGGTCTCATGATTACCAAGGTCGAGCCGGACAGCACGGCGGCCGACCGGGGAATGCGCGAGGGCGACATCATCGTCGCCGTCAACAACACGGATGTTCAGTCCGCCGATGACGTGGCCAAGGCGGTGGAAGCCGCCACCGAGGCCGGGCGCAAGGCGGTTCTGTTTCAGCTGAGCAACCAGGACAGCAGCCGGTTTGTAGCTTTACCGGTCTCTGTCGGTTGAACAGATCGGGTGGGCGGTCATTAATGTCGCCCCCGGCCAACCGCCCGATTCTGTGGACAGCGGGTCTCCCATCGGCCCGCTGTCCTTTTATTTGACGATGCTTGTGAAGATAGCGGTGGGCCGGAACTGACATCTTATGGTTTGTTTTTCGCCGGAATATTCGCCTAATATGCCGGATATGAAGATTCTGGTTATTGAAGATGATCTGGAGGCCGCGGCCTATCTGGTGAAGGCCTTCAACGAAGCCGGCATCGTTACCGATCACGCAAGCGACGGCGATCTGGGCTATTACCTGGCGACGGAAAACAACTACGACGTCATGGTGATCGACCGCATGCTGCCCAAGCGTGACGGCCTGTCGATCGTCAGTGAGCTTCGCGAAAAATCAATCGATACACCGGTGCTGATCCTGTCCGCGCTCGGGCAGGTCGACGACCGCGTGACAGGCCTTCGGGCCGGCGGCGATGATTATCTGCCCAAACCCTATTCCTTCTCCGAGCTGCTGGCGCGTGTCGAGGTCCTAGGGCGGCGCAAGGGCATGCGCGACAACGACACCGTGTATCGGGTCGGTGATCTTGAACTCGACCGGCTGGCCCATGAGGTGCACCGGGCCGGACAGAAGATCAACTTGCAGCCGCGCGAATTCCGACTGCTTGAATATCTGATGAAGCACGCCGGGCAGGTGGTCACGAGGACCATGCTTCTCGAAAATGTCTGGGATTACCATTTCGATCCTCAGACCAATGTCATCGACGTCCACATCTCCCGCCTGCGGTCCAAGATCGAAAAGGGATTCGACAAGGCCTTGCTGCGAACGGTTCGGGGTGCGGGATACATGCTCAAAGCCGACGGCTAGCAGAGCAGGATTGGTTTGACATGAGCCGATTCAGTGCCCTGCTACGAACCACCGCGGTGCGCATGTCCGCACTCTATCTGGGCCTGTTTGCGATATGCGCGGTTGCACTCGTCTTCTATGTCACCGATCTGACCTCAAACCTGCTCACTCTCCAGACGAAACAGGTCGTACAGGACGAGCTCAAGGTTCTCGGCAATTTCTACCGCCGTGGCGGCGTTTCACTGCTGATCGGGCACATCGACCGCCGCTCGCGCGAGCCGGGCGCCAATCTCTACACCATCGCCGCGCCGAACGGCGAGATACTTGCCGGCAATGTCCAGAGCCTGCAGCCCGGTGTTCTGGACATCGAGGGCTGGACGGACCGTCCATTCTCCTATCGGCGGTTCTATCAGCCGGAGGGAACGCCCGGTCATGCCGCGCTCGCCGAGGTGATCTTCCTGCCCAACGGCATGCGGGTCCTCGTCGGCCGGGATCTCGGCGAGCCGACCAAATTCCGTTCGATGGTGCAGCGTTCACTGGCCATGGCGCTCGGCATCATGGTGTTCGGTGCGCTCGTCATCTGGTTCTTTATCGGGCGCGGGGCCCTGCAGCGGATCGACCGTGTTTCCCAGGCCAGTCAGAAGATCATGGCCGGCGATCTGAGCCAAAGGCTTCCGGTCAGCGGGTCCCGCGACGAATTCGACCGTCTGTCCGAGGCGCTCAATGCCATGCTGAGCCGGATCGAGAAACTCAATGAAGGACTGCGCCAGGTATCGGACAACATCGCGCACGATCTCAAAACGCCTCTTACCCGGCTGCGCAACAGGGCCGAGGCTGCACTGGCCGGCAAGCCGGACCCGGATACTTATCGGTCCGCGATGGAGGAAATGATTGAGGAATCGGACCAGCTGATCCGCACATTCAATGCCCTGCTGATGATTTCCCGGGTGGAGGCCGGCGCGGCGGTTGCCGAGCTGAAACCCGTCGATCTTACACAAATTGCCCATGACGCCGAGGAGCTTTACGAGCCGGTCGCCGAAGAGGCAGGGGTTCGCCTGAAGACCCGGATCGAGGACGGCGTCACCGTGACCGGCAACCGGGAGCTGATAGGCCAGGCACTGACGAACCTGATCGACAACGCGATCAAGTACTGCATCGATGGCAAAGGCCCGCCCGAGATCGAGCTGCGGCTGGGCCGGGAGGACGGAGCCGTGGTTCTGTCCGTCCTCGACAACGGGCCGGGTATTCCGGAAGATATGCGCGACGATGTGGTCAAGCGTTTCGTTCGTCTCGACGAGAGCCGCACGAAACCCGGAACCGGGCTGGGGCTCAGCCTTGTCGAGGCCATTATGGGCCTGCATGGCGGCCGGCTGGAACTTGTCAATTGCGATGAGAGCGAGCAATGTGGATTGTGCGCCCGAATGGTTTTTGACAGGCGGAGTTAGGATTTGAATAGCAAAGGGGCATCGGAAACGGCGTCCGTTGCCGAATACGGCCGGCCGATCAAGGCCGTATCGCCGGAAACATCCCGGGAATTCCTGACAGATCTTCGCAATGCGGCGTCCGATCAGGCTGATTTAATTGAATTTTTGGACGGCGAGGGCTCGGGCCGGGAGGTGCTTTTTGCGGCAGCCGAATTGTCGCCCTTTTTGCGCGATGTCGCGCTCACTCATCCCGAATGCATCCTGCCGGTCTTTACCGGCGAGCCCGAGGTCCTGCTCGACGGTTTGGTGGAAAGCGCCAAGAATGCCTGGCGCGAAAACCTTGTCGAAGCGGATTTGATGCGCCGGTTGCGCGACCTGAAGCGGCGGCTGGCCTTCGCGCTCGCAATGTACGACCTCGGCCGCGTCCTGGAGACGCGCAAAATCACCGCGTGGCTGAGCGCGTTTGCCCGCGCCAGCGTGTCAGCGGCCATTAACCATCTGCTCCTGTCGGCACATAATGCCGGAAAACTGGTCTTGAGGGACGAGGACAACCCCAGCGCCGGATCGGGGCTCGCCGTGATCGGCATGGGAAAACTGGGCTCCAGCGAACTGAACTACTCTTCGGATATCGACCTGGTTGTGATTTACGATCCACAGGCCGAAATCGTCAAAGACCGGGATGAAGCGACGGACGTCTTCTCGCGCATGGTCCGGCGTCTGATCCACATTCTGCAGGAACGCACCGGCGACGGGTATGTCTTCCGCACCGATCTGCGCCTGAGGCCGGATCCGGGTTCGACGCCACTGGCGTTGCCCTATGACGCGGCGCTGCATTACTACGAGGCGAGGGGTCAGAACTGGGAACGCGCCGCCTATATCAAGGCCGATGTCGCGGCCGGTGATTTGCAGACCGGAAGTGCCTTCTGCCGCGACATGACGCCCTTCATTTTCCGCAAATATCTCGATTACGTCGCAATCGCCGATATCCACTCGATCAAGCGGCAGATCCATGCGCACAAGGGTTTCGGAGACATCTCGGTCTATGGACACAATGTGAAGCTCGGCCGTGGCGGCATCCGCGAGATCGAGTTCTTCGTGCAGACACAGCAACTGATCGCCGGCGGCCGCATGCCGGCGCTGCGGACGCGGCCGACGGAGGTAACTCTGGCCGCCCTGGCCGAGGCGGGCTGGATCGATCGGGAGACGGAGGCGTCGTTGCGCGATGCCTACTGGTTCCTGCGCGATGTCGAGCACCGGATACAGATGCGCCGGGACGAACAGAGCCATGTCCTGCCCGAAAACGACAAGGAACTTGGCCAGATCGCGCAGATGATGGGCTTTGATGGCGCGCAAGACTTCGCCGAGCGATTGCGGTCGACGTTGCGGCTGGTGGAAGAGCACTATGCCAGGCTTTTCGAGCATGAGAAAGGTCTGACGGCCGGAACCGGCAATCTGGTCTTTACCGGTGACGATGATGATCCCGGAACGCTCGAAACACTGGCGCAGATGGGCTTTGCGCGGCCATCGGACATGTCGCGCATCATCCGGACCTGGCACTATGGCCGGTACCGCGCGACCCAGACGGCCGCCGCCCGCAAGCGCCTGACGGACCTGATGCCCGTGCTCCTGCAGATTTTCGCCGACACGGGCCGGCCCGACGAGACGTTGCTGAAATTCGACGCGTTTCTTTCCGGCCTGCCGGCCGGCATTCAGCTGTTTTCGCTGCTTGGCAGCAATTCGAGCCTGATGTCGCTGCTTGTCAGCATCCTCGGTTCGGCGCCGAGACTTGCCTCCGTCATCAGCCGCAAGCCGCATATTTTCGACGGCATGCTGGATCCGACGCTGCTTGCCGAGCTGCCGACCCGGGAAGCGCTGTCCGAGCGGCTGGAGGCGTTCCTGGACGGCAACTTCGCCTATGAAGAGGTGCTCGACCGGCTGCGCATCTTTGCTTCCGAGCAGAAATTCCTGATCGGCGTTCGGCTTTTGACGGGCGCTATCAATGGCGAACGGGCAGGGCGGGCATTCACGCATCTTGCGGATCTGATCCTGAAGGCCGCGGTGAACGCTGTGCAGGCGGAATTGGAGGCAGCGCATGGCCGGATCGAAGGCGGCAGGCTTGCCATTGTCGGTCTCGGCAAACTTGGCAGCCTGGAGATGACGGCCGAATCCGACATCGACATGATCCTGCTCTATTCGCACGATCCCGAATGCATGGAATCCGATGGCACGAAACCCATTGATCCCGTGCGCTACTATACGCGGTTTACCCAGCGGCTGGTCGCCGCACTGTCCGCGCCGACCGCGGAGGGCGTTCTCTACGAGGTCGACTTGCGCCTGCGGCCGTCCGGCAACAAGGGGCCGGTGGCGACGCATATCCGGGCATTTTCGAAATATCAGCGCGAAGAAGCCTGGACCTGGGAGCACATGGCGCTGACCCGCGCCCGCATTGTTACGGGCGACGCGGATATTGCAGCCGAGGCCGAGCAGGTTTTCGCGGAGGTTCTGTCCCGGTCGCGCGATATCGACAAAACAGCAACCGATGTCGAGGAAATGCGTCAGCGCATAGAAGACGAAAAACCCGCCAAGAACATCTGGGACTTGAAGCTTATTCCCGGCGGCTTGATCGACATCGAATTCATCGCCCAGTTCCTGCGCCTGCAGGAAGCGCATCTGCAGGGCGACGGGCCGGCGCCCGGAACACGCACAAAGTCAGTCCTGGAAAACCTGGCGCCGCCGATGATCGGTGAGGACGCCGCGGCGACCCTGATGGAGGCCTTGAAGCTCTACACCCAGATCTCGCAGATCATCCGCCTGTGCCTCGAAGAGCGTTTCGATCCCGAGCGCGCGCCGCTTGCCTTTCGCGAGCTGATGCTGAGCGGCGTCGATTTCCCCGATATCGGCGCGCTGGAAGCGTATCTGCACGAAATGTCACAGGACGTGCGGGCGATCTTCACGCGGACGATCGCCGAGCGACAATTGCTCTAAATCTAGAGCAACATCCTTTGCGGATTGATCGGCAGCCGCAGCGACACGATCGTTCCGACATCCGGTGTGGAGCGGATTTTCATGGCACCGCCATGCAGTGCGACGAGCGCCTTGGAGATTGCAAGCCCCAGCCCTGATCCGCCCCGGCTCTTGCTGAACTGGTTTTGAACCTGCTCGAAGGGCTGGCCGATCCGCTTGAGCGATTTCTTCGGGATGCCGATGCCGGTGTCTTCGATCGTCAGCGTCACCGCGTCCGAATATTTGCGGGCCCGTACCGAGATATGCCCGCCATCCTCGGTGAACTTCGTGGCGTTCGACAAAAGGTTCAAAAGAACCTGTTTGATCGCCCGCCGGTCTGCATTCAGGGTCAGGCCCGCCGAGATCTTCGAATCGAGCGAAATGGACTTGGCTTTCGCCTGCACCGCAACGAGACGCAAGGTTTCCTCGATCAACGGCGCAATGTCGATGCGCTCGCAGGCCAGTTGCAGCCGTCCCGCCTCGATCTTCGACATGTCGAGAATGTCGTTGATCAGACCGAGCAGGTGCTTGCCGCTGCTGTTGATGTCGTTCGCATATTCCTCGTATTTTTCCGATCCGAGCGGACCGAACATGCGGTCCTGCAGGATTTCGGAAAAGCCGATAATGGCGTTGAGCGGTGTGCGCAGCTCGTGTGACATATTGGCGAGGAATTCCGATTTGGCCTTGTTGGCGGCTTCCGCCCGGTCCTTTTCGGCCAGGAACTTGGCGTTCAGCTCGCTGAGTTCGACGGCTTTCTCCTCCAGCCGCCCCTGGGAGGCGGACAGGTCGCCGATGCTTGCCATGAGCCGCCGTTCGGATTCGCGCAACCGGTCCTGGTGACGCTTGAGCTGGGTAATGTCGGTTCCGACCGAAACCGACCCGCCGTCGCGTGTGGCGCGTTCGTTGATCTGCAGCCAGCGTCCATCGGCGAGTTGTACTTCCATGCTCTTTGCATCGCTGGTGCCGTCGGAAGCCGCGATGGATTTCTTGACCACCGGCCGTTTGGTGGCGGCAAGCACTTCGGCCTTTGCGGCGCCCGGGCGAACGGCCTCGTCGGGCAGGTCGTAGACGCGCTGATATCTCGAATTGCACATGACAAGGCGGTCGTCGCGATCCCAAAGGACGAAGGACTCAGACGTGCTTTCCACGGCGTCGAGCAGTCTCTGGTCGGCCTCCACCGTGCGTTGGGCGAGACGCTGCTGCTCGGTGACGTCCATTGCGATCCCGATCAGATGCAACGGCTCGTCCGCGTTGCGCGTGATCTGGCCGCGCGCCCGCAGGAGAATGTAGTGTCCGTCGGCGTGGCGCATGCGGAAGGCGTGATCGATCTGTGTGACCTGACCGCGCGCGATCGATCGGGCGACCTCATAAAGGCTCGTATCGTCCGGGTGCATCAGCTCGGTGACATCACGGTAGGAAAGGACACAGTCCCTTGGAGTGCGGCCGAGGATTTCATACATCGAGCGCGACCAGTAGAGCCGGCCCAGCTCCAGATCCCAGTCCCACAGGCCGCAGCGTCCCCGTGACAGCGCGGTGTCGACCCGGTGATGCGCCTCGAGATAGATCTCGTCGGCATCGCGGGCACGTGAGGCCTGGGTGAAATAGGCATAGAGGATCACCAGCAGGATACTGGAGGTCGCCGCGAACAGGGTCACGTTGAGCGAGACCTCCTGTTTCCACGGCTCAAGGATGCGTGACGCCGGCGTCAGGGCCGTCACGGCACCCGCATCGCCCGGCAGATTGGTCAGAGCGGCGTAATAGGTTTTCTTTCCGTATTTGATCTTGTGGACACCGGCCCGAACGCCGAAAAGGCGCAACGGCGAGGAGGGCGGCAGTATCTGATCAAGGTGCTGCCCGACAAAGACGTTTCCGCTCGACGTTGCCGCGAAGATCCGGCCATCCGCGTTCGACATCATCAGGAAGCGGCCGTCGGTGATCAGCCGCGCCGGCAATGCGTCGCTGATCTTCAGCTCGACATTCCATCTGTGCTGAGATGTGAATGAAGCGGCGTCATTCGCCAGCGCCGCCGCACCGGCCAGCGCCGTCAGGGCTGTTGCCTGCATCGCACCGTTCTCAAGTTTTCCGCGTTCGTTGAGAAGGTCCGTCATGCGCGCCGCCGCTATGACGATCAGGAACGCCACGATCAGGATCGGTATCGAACGCTTCAGGACAGGCTCCGCCTTGACCAGCCTGCTATAGGCCGGCTTGGCGAACAATTTTGCGTGCCCGGCCAGTTCCGAACGCCAGTCCGGACCGTCCCGTAAACCGGACAGACTCTCCCCGTCAGTAGCGCCCACACGCCGCGCTTCTGCCATATGTCCCACCTTATATTTTTAAGTGATTCGGCCGCCGCATGTCCGAACCTGCCCTAATGAATCAAAGGTGATTCGCCTTGTCCAGCCCTGTCGTTAATTCTTTTTTAACTGTTTAAAAACGCTGCGAAAATTCCGGCCGCACAAGGCGCTAAGCAATGTTGCGTCGCGAAATTTCGCCTTACCTGCGGCAAATCTTCGGATGATTTGCCGGCTTACTGGCCGAGCATGCGGTCCGTAATGTCGCGCACATCGGGGGACAGGTCGGACTGCTGTGCGATCACGGCAAGCGCCGCGCGTGCCTTGTCCCTGCGTATCGGCTCCAGCGATTTCCATGACCGCATGGCGGTCAGCACCCGCGCGGCGACCTGCGGGTTGCGCTTGTCGAGTCCGATGATCTGCTCGGCGAGAAATTCATAGGCGGTCCCGTCCGGCAGGTTGAAGCCGGTCGGATTTCCGGCCGCGAAACTTCCGATCAGCGCCCGGACCCGGTTCGGGTTCTCGATCGAGAAATGGCGTGTCCCCATCAGCCGCATGACGCGCTCGAGCGTGCCCGGATCCGGTATCGTCGCCTGGATCGCCAGCCATTTGTCGATGACGAGGGGATTGTCGCGGAAACGCAGTTCGAATTCGGCAAGCGCGGTCTCCGCTCCGGCCGAGCCCGGAAAACGATGGACGAGGATTCCAAGAACACCACTCATGATCGTCATGTTGTCGGCCGAGCGGAATATCGGCAAAAGGGCGTCCGGCGGAAGCGCCGCGCGTGTCAGGTAGTTGAGCGCGGACAGATAAAGGGCGCGCTGTCCGGCCGATTCGGCATCCGGACTGTAGCGGCCGCCGGGCAGTATGTTTTCGACGACGCTTTCGAAGGCATCCCTGCCATGACGGGCGATGTCATCAGAAACGGCAGAGCGCGCGGCAAAGATGGCATCGGGATCGATGTCCGTTCCGATCTCGCGTGCGATGTCCGCTTCGCCCGGCAGGGTGATCGCCTGGCTCCGCAGGGCCGGCTCAAGCCTCGCGTCGCTTACTGTGGACAACAGCGCATCGATCAGAGCGTTGCTGCATTGCACGGTCTCGCCGCCAAGCGTCGCGCCGGTGGCCGCGATCAGCTCCCGCGTCGCCAGATCGTTCAGCGCCTGCCACCGCGAATACGTATCGGTTTCGTAGCGCGCAAGATGCGCGAGGTCCGACGAAGATTGTTCGTAGCGTATGTTTACCGGCGCGGAGAAGCTGCGGTTCAGGGACAGGGTGGGCCGTGCCTGTACATTCTGGAAGACCACCGTGTGATTGCGATCGGTGATGTGCAGGACATCGCCGCTGATATCGATGCCGCTTACGTCCCGCATCCTGATTTCCCCGCCATCCGGGTCGAACAGGCCCATGCGCAGCGGGATATGCATCAGTTTCTTGCGGTCCTCACCCGGCGTCGGCGGTACGGATTGCTCGATATCGACCGTAAGTGTTCTTCCCGACGCATCGAAGCGCGAACCGATGGTAAGGACGGGCGTTCCAGCCTGGTGATACCAGACGGAAAACTGGGAAAGGTCCGTTCCGGTCGCATCCTCGAAACAGGTCAGGAAGTCCTCGATCGTCGCCGCATCGCCGTCGTGCCGCTCGAAATAGAGATCAAGCCCGCTCTTGAAAGCCTCGGCGCCGAGGATGGTCGCCAGCATGCGCACGACTTCCGAACCCTTCTCGTAGACGGTCGCCGTGTAGAAATTGTTGATCTCCTGGTAGCGCTTCGGCCGTACCGGATGGGCCAGGGGGCCGCTGTCCTCTGGAAACTGATGCGCTTTCAGTAACCGGACCTCGGCGATGCGCTTGACCGGGCGCGAGCGCGTGTCGGCGGAAAACTCATGATCGCGATAGACGGTCAGCCCTTCCTTGAGGCAGAGCTGGAACCAGTCGCGGCAGGTGATGCGGTTTCCCGTCCAGTTGTGAAAATACTCGTGCGCGATGATCGCTTCGATATTGGCGTAGTCGGTGTCGGTTGCGGTCTCCGGATCGGCCAGCACATATTTGTCGTTAAAGACATTGAGGCCCTTGTTCTCCATTGCGCCCATATTGAAGTCGGAGACCGCGACGATCATGAAGACGCTGAGATCGTATTCGCGCCCGAACCGTTCTTCATCCCACCGCATGGAGCGCTTGAGCGCGTCCATGGCATAGGCGGCGCGGGCTTCCTTGCCGTGTTCCACATAGATTTCAAGTTTGACGGGCTTTCCGGAAGCGGTGGTGAAATCGTCGCGAACGACAGCAAGATCGCCTGCTACCAGCGCGAAAAGATAGCTCGGCTTCGGATGCGGATCGTGCCAGATGGCGTAGTGCCAGCCTTCTGAAAGGGGGCCCCGTTCCTTCAGGTTTCCGTTGGACAGTAGCAGCGGCGCTTCCTTTATGGGCGCCTCTATGCGCGTGGTGTAGATCGCCAGCACATCCGGACGGTCGAGGAAATAGGTGATGCGGCGAAAGCCCTCCGCCTCGCACTGGGTGCAATAGATCCCGTTTGAGCGGTAAAGGCCCATCAGCTTGGTATTGTCCGCCGGCGCGATCTCGGTGACGATTTCAAGCGTGAAGAATTCGGTTTCCGGAAGGTCGCGGATCTCCAGGCCCGAGGGCGAAACGCTGAAACGGCTGCTGTCAGCGGTCCTGTCGTCGATCTTCAGGTCCACGAAAGTAAGGTCGTCCCCGTCAAGGATGAGTGGCGCGTTCCCGCCGCCGGAACGGCGCCTCAGCGCGATACGATTCGTAACGATCGTGCGTGAGGGAGTAAGCCGGAACGTCAGATCCACGGTCTCGATCTCGAAATCGGTCGGCTTGTAATCCTCGAGACGCACTTCCTGTCCGGGTCTGCTCATGTGTCTGTTCCGATCTTCTGGGCTTTCAGCCTGCTGTAATCCCCAATAGGTTGCGCCGTCAAACACAATCGCCACCGGTGTCTGGCAGATTGAAATTCGTGCTTGTGGTGACAATGTGCCTGGCAGGCCCTATAAATGAACCAGGACGCGGTTCCTGTTCCATCTCGGTTCTCCAAAGCACAGGTTTTCGATGAATATTGTGACTCCGAAATTCGGCGTCGGAGCCTCCGCGCTTCGAAAAGAAGATGATGCCCTTGTCCGCGGCGAGGGTCGGTTCTCCGACGATTTCAACAAGCCGGGCCAGCTTTATGGCTATGTGCTCCGCTCTCCTTACGCGGCGGCCAAATTCGAGATCAGCTCGGTTGCCGATGCGGCGGCTTCGGAAGGCGTGCATCTGATCATGACGGCCAGGGATGTCGCGCATCTCGGCAGTATTCATTGCTTCACGCCGGTCAAGCAGCCTGACGGAACCAAATGCGAACTGCGCGAAACGCCGGTTCTGTGCGACGGTCAGGTGCGCTATGTCGGCGACGCCGTCGCCTTTGTCGTTGCCGAGAGCACAAGGCAGGCGCAGGACGCGGCCGAACTTATCGAGATCGAATGGGAAGATGTCGAGGCGGTCGCCGACATGAATGCCGCGCTTGGCGATGATGCGCCGCTTCTGTGGCCCGAACTCGGCTCCAACCGGGTCTACCTCTTCGAGCAGGGCGATCAGGCGGAAACCGACGCAGCCTTCCAGGACGCCCACCACGTCACGGAAATCTCCTTCGTAAACAACCGGCTTGTCGCCAATTTCATGGAGCCTCGCGCGGCGCTGGCTGAATGGGACCCGGCGGCGGAGAGTTTCGAGCTGATTATGGGTTCGCAAGGCGTCCACGGCATCCGCAACACGCTCGCGAACCATGTTTTCGAGATGGAGCCGGATAAGATCCGGGTCATTTCCGGCGATGTCGGCGGCGGTTTCGGAACCCGCGTCCACAATTACCGCGAATATCCGCTCGTCATGGAGGCAGCGCGTCGGCTGGCGCGCCCGGTCAAGACCTTGGCCGACCGTTCGGAACATTTCGTTGCCGACGCGCATGGCCGCGACAATCTCGTGAGCGCGAAAATGGCGATGGACGAGAACGGCCGCTTCCTGGCGCTGGACATTGATGTCAAAGCCAATATGGGCGCCTATCTCAGCGGCTTCGGACCGAGTATTCCGCTGTTCGGGGCGATGATGGCGACCGGTGTGTACGACATCCGCAAACACCATATCCGCATCCAGGGCGTCTATACCAATACAACGCCCGTGGACGCCTATCGCGGCGCCGGGCGTCCGGAAGCGGCACTGCTTCTGGAGCGGCTTGTCGATGCCTGCGCCCGTGAAACGGGCATCGATCCCGCCGAACTGCGCCGTCGCAATTTTATCCAACCGGAGCAGTTCCCATACACCACCGTTTCGGGCCGCAATTACGATGTCGGCGAGTATCAGGGACATCTGGACGCTGCGCTGGAACGGGCCGGATATGCGGATTTCGAGGCCCGGGCCGAGGATGCGCGGCAGCGCGGCAGGATCCGCGGGCTCGGCATTTCGGTTTATATCGAGGCCTGCGCCTTTGCGGGCTCGGAGCCGGCGCATCTTCAACTCAATGATAACGGCACGATCACGCTCTTCATCGGCACCCAGACGAACGGGCAGGGCCACGCGACCGCCTACAGCCAGTTCATCGCCGATCGCATCGGGATCGATTTCGACAAGATCATCGTCAAGCAGGGCGATAGCAACGATCTCCCAAAGGGCGGCGGAACCGGTGGATCGCGTTCCGTGCCGATTGGCGGCGTCTCCGTTGACAGGGCCGGCGAGATCCTTGCCAGGCAGATGCGTCAGATCGCGTCAAACCAGCTTGAGGCCGCGATTGATGACATCGAGCTGGTCGATGGTGAGGCGCGGGTCGTCGGCACCGATCAGAAGATCGGCTACGAGCAGTTGGCCGCCGCCGCCGAAGACAAGGAACAACTCAAGGCGGTCGGCGAGGTCAAGCAGGACGAGGCGACCTACCCCAACGGCACCCATATCTGCGAGATCGAGATCGATCCGGATACCGGAAAGACGGAGATCGTCGCCTACAATATCGTCGACGATTTCGGCGTGGTGGTGAACCCGATCCTGCTGCTGGGGCAGATTCACGGCGGTGCCGTTCAGGGCATCGGCCAGTGTCTTCTCGAAGGCGCCGCCTATGCGGATGACGCGCAGCTTCTGACGGCGAGCTTCATGGATTATGCCATGCCGCGCGCCGACAACATGCCGTCGTTCAACTTCGAAACCCGCAATGTGCCCTCGACGACCAACGCCATGGGCATCAAGGGCGCCGGCGAGGCCGCCACGATCGGTGCATGCCCGGCGGTCCTGAACGCGGTGATCGATGCGCTCGACCGGGCCTACGGCATCCGCCACATCGAAATGCCGACAACGCCGAACCGGATTTGGTCAGCGATCCAGGAGGCAAAAGGCGCCTGAGCGTATACTTGCGGGCAAAGAAGGAACCATGAGCGAAGCCTCACTGGATGAGACACAATCGAGCGCGCTGACAGGCATATCGCTCAAACTGGCGTCCGTGGTTTTCTTCGTCGCCATGGCGACCTGTATCAAGGCGGCCGGAGACGGCGTACCGGCAGGACAGATCGTTTTCTTTCGTTCCTCGATGGCGATGATACCGGTGTTCCTCTACCTCATTTGGCGCAGGCAACTCCACACGGCCTTCCACACCAAGAATCCGATGGGCCATCTGTGGCGCGGTCTCGTTGGCGTCTCTGCCATGGCCTGCGGCTTCTACGGCCTCACGCAGTTGCCGTTGCCGGACGCGATTGCACTCGGATATGCCCGCCCGCTGCTGATGGTGGTGCTTGCCTCGCTGGTCCTCGGCGAGACGATCCGGATCTACCGCTGGTCCGCCGTTGCGGTCGGCCTGGTCGGCGTGCTGGTCATCTCCTGGCCGCTACTGACCTTGTTTGATGGCGGCTTCTGGCAGAATGGCCAGTCGCGCGGCGTGGTTGCCGTGCTCACCTCGGCCTTCCTGGTCGCATTCGCCATGATTCTCGTGCGGCGCCTGATCACCACCGAAAAGACCCCGACCATCGTTCTCTACTTCTCGCTTTCGGCGACGGTCCTGTCTCTGGCCACCATTCCCTTCGGATGGGTGCCGCTCGACACGCCGGCACTGCTTCTGCTCATCAGTGCGGGTGTGCTGGGTGGGCTTGGCCAGATCCTGCTGACGCAGAGCTACCGCTATGCCGAAGTGTCCACCATCGCGCCCTTCGAATATACATCCATCGTTTTCGGCATTGTCGCCGGCTATTTCCTGTTTGGTAATGTGCCGCAATGGTCGATGATCATCGGAACGGCGATCGTTGTTGCCGCCGGCCTTTACATCATCGTTCGCGAACACCGCCTCGGCGTCGAGCAGAAGGCGGCACGCCGGTTTACGACGCCGCAGGGCTGAACCTCCGATACTGGCTCATTGTGCCGGGCTTTGCTGCTCGTCGCCCTGTTCGACGCGCGGGTCGAGCTCGTAGGTCTGCGGCGTCTGGGCGCGGCTCAGCGGGATGGCCTGGAAGTCGACCCGTTCCTCTTCTGACGCCTGCGGTCTCCGGAAACTGCGGAAATAGGCATAGCCACCATAGGCGGCGAAGGCCACGCCGATCACCGAGAACAGCGCCTGGGTCCCGAAACTGTCCATCAGGACACCGGAAACGGGCGGTCCCACCATGGTGCCGACGCCGTAGACAATGAGAAGTCCGCTGGCTGTCGAGACAAACTCGTCGGCCTGCGCATAGTCGTTGGCGTGCGCGACAACCAGCGAATAAATCGGATACATGACCGATCCGAGCAGGAGCACGAAGAACAGGAACAGGTAGATGTTGGAGGTTCCCACAAGCAGGTTGAGCAGGCAGGCGGCCACGCCGATAACGCCGGCCAGCGCCATGACATAGCGCCGGTCGATACGGTCCGACATGCGGCCCAGCGGAAACTGGAACAGGGCGCCGCCGATCATTGCGACCGCCAGCATGGTCGCGCCCGTGGCGGTCGAGAGCCCGTTGAGCTGCGCGAAGACCGGGGCGAGGTTGTTCCATGCGCCGCTGATCGCACCGGCCAGCGTCGCGCCGACAACCGCCGCCGGTGACTTTCTATAGAGCGCCAAGATATTGACCGACGCCTGCGTGAGCGGCTGTGGCGACTGGGCATTGGAAAGTCCCGTCGGCATGAGCGCAAGGGCAAAAACGATGGCGCACACCATGAAAAGCGAGGCGGTCAGCGGGTCTCCGAGGGGCACCATGAACTGCCCAAGCATCACGGCGATCATCGATGTGACCATGTAGACGGAAAACACCGTGCCGCGTGTCTCGTTCGTGACCCGCTCGTTCAGCCAGCTTTCCATGACCATGTAGCCGCCGGCGATGGAGAATCCGGTCATGCCGCGAAAGAGGATCCAGGCGGCGGGATGGACAATGAGCGCATGCATCAAAATGGAGATCGACATCAGCGCCGCCAGGACCGCAAAGACACGGACATGCCCGACGCGCAGCACCAGTCGCGGCACCACCAGGCAGCCGGCGGTAAAGGCGATGGCGTAGCCGGTCGCGATCATCGAAATCTCGAAGGTGGACCAGCCCTCCTGAACCGCTCTCAATGGAATGAGATAACCGGAAAGTCCGTAACCCAGAAGCATGAAGAATGCCGACAGGAGGAGGCTTGCTATCGGAACAATGCTGCTCGTCATAACATCGGTTTTCCTGAACGCGGTTTTGGTCGGTATGCGGACTGCGGCCGGATCGGGCTTTTGCCTTGGGACACGCGCCACGCATGGATCCGAATTTGCCGGAAAGTTGCAAAAAACGCGCCCTTATTCGCGACATGAAAATCGGAAATCGACCGGCGGCGTTGTGCGGGTATATATCCGGATACAAGTGCCGGGATGCGGCTTGGTCGCCGGCGGCGATTGTGTCGCGGGCAGCGCGTGATTAGCCGGAAAACCGGTCCAAACGATCGCGGATTGAAAGAAAATCCAGCCAGGACAGTTTCTTTGCCGCCGGATTGCGCAGCAGGTAAGCCGGATGAAGCGTCGGCAGGGCAGGGATCGCCGTGTCGCTATTGGGATGGTACTCCGACCAGGTTCCGCGCAGGGACAGGATGCCGCGCGTCGTTCCGAGCAGCGCCTTTGTCGAGACATTGCCGAGGAAGACAACGATCTTCGGGCTGACCAGTTCGACATGGCGCTCGATAAAGGGGCGGCACAGCTCGATTTCAAGCGGTGTCGGCGAACGGTTGCCGGGCGGTCGCCACGGAATCATGTTCGTTATGTAGCAACTTGCCCTGTCGAGTTCGATTGCCGTCAGCATCTTGTCGAGCAACTGGCCCGCCCGGCCGACAAAGGGCAGCCCCTGACGATCCTCGTCGCGGCCCG
Organism: Allohoeflea poritis; assembly: GCF_027889715.1. GTDB lineage: Bacteria > Pseudomonadota > Alphaproteobacteria > Rhizobiales > Rhizobiaceae > Hoeflea_A > Hoeflea_A poritis. The sequence continues at coordinate 7,942 of NZ_JAPJZH010000019.1, read as the reverse complement.
GCGCTTCGCCGATGAACATGACATCTGATTGCGGGTTTCCGTCCGCAAACACGGTACTGCGCGCGCCGAATCTGAGATTGCAGCCGTTGAATGAGGCCAGCGCTTCACGCAGCGCCTCGATGGTCTCTGCATTGCGCGCCGTCTCGCGGGCGTCCGTGATTGCGGCCTCGTCCGGAACGGTGGCCGGTTGCGGCGGCGGGGAGGGAGCCTGCGCCGTCGGCGCTGGGCCTGCATTGCGCCGGGGTGTCGATGGTTGCCCGCCATCGCGCGGGGATTCCGGCTGCCTTGGCGTTGCCTGCGCGCGTGTGCGGGACTCGTCGAAACGGTCGACGGTGCTTTCCTCAAGCGCGCAGTCGACACCCGCTTCGGCATAATAATGCAAGAGGGCCGCAAGTTCGCTGGCTGTCGGCGCACGCGCCGAATGTTCGTCTCCACCCGTCATGGACGGATTGTAAGGCGTGACGGCGGCGAATTGAAGCGTCCACGGTCAATATCCCCACCGACCCGGCGAGATCGCGACAATTCGTATCGAATGACGAATTGATATTGACGTTTACGTCAAAGTAAATCATGGAAAGCCGGCAGAATCATTCTAAATGATTGCGCTGCATTTCCCGAAACGCTATTGGCCAGTGTCGGGACGGACTCCGGGCGACCCGTTATTATGGAGGAGCTGAAGAATGAGCGACGAACTCGAATTGCCTGAACGCGAAGGCATGGAATTCGATGTGGTCATCGTGGGCGCAGGCCCAGCGGGGCTTGCAGCCGCCATCCGTTTGAAGCAACTCAATGAGGAACTTTCGGTTGTTGTGCTGGAGAAGGGCGCCGAGGTTGGCGCGCACATCCTTTCAGGCGCCGTGGTCGATCCGGTCGGCGTCGACAAGCTGCTGCCGGATTGGCGTGACGATCCCGAGCACCCGTTCAAGACACCGGTGAATCAGGATCATTTCCTGGTCCTCGGCCCGTCCGGGTCCCTGACGCTGCCCAACTTCATGATGCCGCCGCTGATGAACAATCACGGCAATTATATCGTCTCGCTCGGCAATGTATGCCGCTGGATGGCCGCCAAGGCAGAGGAACTGGGCGTCGAGATCTATCCGGGATTCGCGGCCACCGAAGTGCTCTATAACGATGAGGGTGCAGTGGTCGGTGTCGCGACCGGAGATATGGGCGTCGGCCGCGATGGCAAGCCGGGCCCCAACTTCGCCCGCGGCATGGAACTGATGGGCAAATATGTGCTGATCGGCGAAGGGGTGCGCGGATCGCTGGCAAAACAGTTGATTGCGCATTTCGGTCTCGACAAGGACAGCGAGCCGCAGAAGTTCGGTATCGGCATCAAGGAGCTCTGGGAGGTCGATCCGTCCAGGCACAAGCAGGGTCTCGTCCAGCACTCTTTCGGCTGGCCGCTCGATGCCAGGACAGGCGGCGGGTCATTCCTCTATCACCTTGAGGATAACCAGGTCGCTGTCGGCTTCGTCATGCACCTCAACTACAAGAATCCCTATCTTTCGCCATTCGAAGAGTTTCAGCGTTTCAAGACGCACCCGTCCATCGCGCCGACATTCGAGGGCGGCAAGCGGATCGCCTATGGCGCACGGGCGATTACCGAGGGCGGCTACCAGTCCGTCCCCAGGCTGACATTTCCCGGCGGCGCGCTGATCGGCTGCTCGGCCGGATTCGTGAATGTTCCGCGCATCAAGGGTTCGCACAATGCGATGCTGTCCGGCATGCAGGCGGCCGAGCAGGTTGCCGAAGCCATTGCGGCGGGGCGCTCCGGCGATGAATTGGGCGCGTATGAGGATGGCTGGCGCGAGAGCGAGATCGGCAAGGACCTGAAGAAGGTGCGCAATGTCAAGCCGCTTTGGTCGCGGCTTGGAACCGTCGGCGGCGTGATGCTCGGCGGTTTCGACATGTGGTGCAACACGCTGTTCGGCTTCTCAGTATTCGGCACCATGAAACACGGCAAGGCCGATTATGCCGCGCTCGAGCCGGCATCGAAACACAAGAAGATCGACTATCCGAAACCCGACGGCAAGCTGACATTCGACCGGCTTTCCTCCGTGTTCCTGTCGAACACCAACCATGAGGAAGACGAGCCTGTCCATCTCCAGCTTCAGGATGCCGCGCTTCAGAAGAGCTCGGAACATGACGTCTATGCGGGGCCTTCGACCCGCTATTGTCCGGCCGGCGTTTATGAATGGGTGGAAGAGGACGGCAATGAGCCCAAATTCGTCATAAACGCGCAGAACTGCGTGCACTGCAAGACCTGCGACATCAAGGATCCGAACCAGAATATTAACTGGGTACCGCCGCAGGGCGGTGAGGGTCCGGTCTATCCGAACATGTAAGACCCCGGCACCGAAGGGCGATCTTTGTCCACGGCAGGCTGCCGCCGCGGACAATTATGCTCGTAATCCGGCAGGCAAACTGCTTTGATGCGTCAGCTTTTGCTGCCGGATTCGGAGGTCGACATGGGAATTTCGCGCTTCGCGCTCCTGATGGTGGTATTCATCGACATCATGGGGCAGGGCCTGATGTACCCGCTGATCACATCGATCCTGTTCAGTACAAGCAGAGATTTCCTGCCGCATGACATGCCGCAGGCAGCGCGCGAGGTGCGCTATGGCATTGTCATCGGGCTGTTTTTCATTTCCTGGTTTTTCGGCGCGGCCTTTATCTCCAAACTGTCCGACTATATCGGCCGGAAAAACGGCATTCTGATCTGCCTCACCGGGACACTTACGGGTTACGTGTTGACCATCCTGGCCCTTATGACGTCCAGCTTCATTCTTCTGGTTGTCGGCCGCATCGTTGCCGGCTTCACGGCGGGCAACCAGCCCATCGCCCAGGCGGCCCTGATCGATCTTGCCAAAGGGCCGGACGAGAAGAACCGCTATATGGGCTACATAGCCGCCGCTGCGGCGGCCGGTCTGATGGGCGGGCCGATCATCGTCGGCGTTCTGGGCAGCAAGCAGGTTCTCGGAGACTTCGCATCGCTCGAATTGCCGACCTATTTTGCCGCCTTCATCGTCCTGATAAACCTCGCGCTCATCCAATTCTATTTCAAGGAAACGCTGAAAGAGCGGCGCAAGATCGATTTCGGACTGTCGGAGGTGTTCCTGACCTTGTGGCGGGTCGCCAGGCATCCCGTGGTCGCGCGATTGGGCGGCGTTTTCTTCTTCGCCGTCCTCGGGCTCAACTGCTTCTTCATTTTCCTCGACAACTATGTGGTCGCAAAATTCGGTTTCGGTACCTTTTCCGCAAGCGCGATCATTGTCGTCGCCGGCGCGGCCATGGCCTTCAGCAGCACCTTTCTGTTGGGGCCGATCCTGTCGCGGTTCAGGCAGATCAGGGTCATCACCGTTACCGTTATAATCATGGCGGTTTCGCTGGCGCTCTTTATCGTCAATCCCTATGCGGCTCTGTCTTTCGTGCTCGTCCTTCCGATCCTGGCGGCCTTTGCAATCACCTATCCGACGCTGCTGCTCATGTTCTCCGAATCCGTGGATGAAACACAGCAGGGCTGGGTGATGGGCGTGACCATTGCGCTGTTCACGCTCGGTTCCGGCTCGATCTCGCTGATCGGCGGGCTGACCATGGCGGAAAACCGGGATATTCCCTTCATGATCGGGCTGGGCGCATTTGTGATCGCGCTCATCCTTGTCGCAACCGTCTGGCGGTCCGCGAAAGTCATTCTATTGGATCCGAAAAATCGGGAAGAGGTCCCGGCGGAAGCCTGAACTACTGGAATGCCGGCTCGAAGAAACTACGCAATTTACGCGAATGCAGGCGTTCCGGGGGCATCGCGGCGAGTTTCTCGAGCGCCAGGATACCGATCTTCAAATGCTGATTGACCTGGGTGCGGTAGAAATCCGTCGCCATGCCCGGAAGTTTCAGTTCGCCGTGCAGCGGCTTGTCCGAGACGCAGAGCAACGTGCCATAGGGGACGCGGAACCGGAAGCCGTTGGCGGCAATGGTCGCCGACTCCATGTCGAGCGCGATCGCGCGTGACTGGGACAGCCGGTGTACCGGGCCGCTCTGGTCGCGCAGTTCCCAGTTCCGGTTGTCGATGGTCGCCACCGTTCCGGTACGCATGATGCGCTTCAGGTCATAGCCTTCAAGCCCGGTCACTTCCGCAACCGCTTCCTGCATCGCCACCTGGACCTCGGCCAGCGCCGGAATAGGAACCCAGACCGGCAGATCGTCGTCCAGCACGTGGTCTTCGCGCACATAGGCATGCGCCAGCACATAGTCCCCGAGCTGCTGGCTGTTGCGAAGGCCGGCACAATGGCCGAGCATCAGCCAGGAATGCGGGCGCAGCACGGCGACATGATCGGTTATGGTCTTGGCATTGGATGGCCCGACGCCGATATTGATCATGGTGATGCCGGTGTGGTTGTCCCGCTTCAGGTGATAGGCGGGCATCTGGGGCATGCGCGCCGGGCCGACATCCGGACGCGGCGCGATATCGCCGGCGCAGGTGATGACATTGCCGGGTTCCACGAAGGCCTCGTAACCGCCGCCGCCGTCGGCCATCAGTGTCTTCGCGAAGGCGCAGAATTCCTCGACATAGAATTGGTAGTTCGTGAACAGAACGAAATTCTGGAAATGTTCGGCGCGCGTTGCCGTGTAGTGCGAAAGACGCGCGAGGGAATAGTCGATGCGCTGGGCCGTGAAGGCGGCAAGCGGCAGCGGCCCACCAGGATCCGGGTCGTAGGTGCCGTTGACGATTTCGTCATCGGTGACATTGAGATCCGGCGCATCGAAAACGTCGCGAAGCGGCACCGATAAATTGTTTGCGAATGACGCATCCACATTCGCATCCTCGCCCAGTGCGAAGTGCAACGGTATGGGTGTGTCCGATTCCTCGACAACGACTTCAAGATCGTGGTTCTTGATCAGCAGCTCCAGTTGCTGTTCCAGATAAGGCTGGAAGAGACCGGGACGTGTGATGGTCGCCGTGTATGTGCCGGGCGCCGTCACATGGCCGAAGGAGAGGCGGCTGTCGACATGCGTGAAGCTGGAGGTCGTCACCCGCACTTGCGGATAAAAGGCCCGGTATCGTTTCCCACCGACCGCATCGCCGCTTCCGAAGGACTTGAAATGATCGCGCAGGAAGCTGGTGTTGCGCTTGTAGATCGCCTGCAGCGCTGCAACAGCGTCCTTGGCGCTGGAGAAGGAGTCGGGACTGATGGCCGGCGGTGTTTCGACGGCCGATTTGTTCTGTTGGCTGATTCGTGTGTCCATGCGCCAATATAGTCATCGTGGCGTGACATGAAAACGACCGTGGATGGCTTCGCCTGCAGATTTGACGTTCAAGATTAACGGCTGCCTGCAAGGCTGGCGTGACCGCTTCAGCGATTGCGCTGCAGGCTGACAAAGATAACCAGGCCCGCGCCTTTCAGGCCGGCCTTGTTCGCCTCGGCCTGATGAGCGGCAAATCCGGCCACCGGTCCGATAAAAAACATGCTGACAAGGCCGATGCGCAGCATTGTCGACGCGAGGTTTGTAACGTTGGCGACCATGATACTCTCCACAATTATTCCTGGTCTGCAGGCCCGCACTGGGAAATTTGCGAACTGACACACGGCACGGACTGGCCGGCGACCCACGAGTGGCTGTGCTTGTCCTGTTTGCCCACCGCAAATGCGACAGCGCCGGCAAAGATGACGAATGCCAGACCGATAAGGATGAAACGGCGGGTCAGAACAGTGATCATGTCGCATGCCTCGGGTTCGCGTCTGTTGATGATGCGATCATGGCTGATCCGCGCTGAACCGGTGCTGATAGCTGCGTTCATCGCCCGTTCACGAAAGCGGGCCGCGAATTTTGCGGGAGAAAATGATCCGAACCGGTGCGCCGGGCTCGGGAATTGGCCTGCCGTGGTTCAATTTGCGCGGCATGTGCCCTATGTCTGTTGCTGTCAGTAATCGGAGACGGAATATGGCAGAGCAGAATTCGCCAATTGAACTTTACTATTGGCCAACGCCCAACGGCTGGAAAATTACCATCATGCTGGAGGAGCTTGGCGTTCCATACGTTGTCAAATATGTGAATATCGGAAAAGGGGAGCAGTTCGAACCCGCATTTCTGAAGATCGCGCCGAACAACCGGATGCCGGCCATTGTGGATCCTGACGGGCCGGACGGCGAACCGATTTCCGTATTCGAGTCCGGCGCCATACTGCAATATCTCGGGCGAAAATTCGGAAAGTACTATCCGGCCGATGAACGCGACCGCGTCGCTGCCGACGAATGGCTGTTCTGGCAGATGGGCGGTCTTGGCCCGATGGCGGGACAGGCGCACCATTTCCGTCAATATGCGCCGGAACAGGTGCCCTACGCGATCGACCGTTATACCAATGAGGTCAACCGGCTATACGGCGTCATGGACAAGCGGCTGGCCGAGCACGAATATCTGGCGGGCGACTATTCGATCGCCGACATGGCCTGCATCGGGTGGGTCATTCCCTATGAGCGCCAGGGCCAGACGCTGGAGGACTTTCCGAACCTGAAGCGCTGGTTCGATGTCATGATGGCCAAACCGGCCGTTGAGCGGGCCCTGGAGATCGGCAAGGAAGAGCGGGCCAAACACAATATCGCCGGCGACAAGGAAGCGCAGAAGGTACTTTTCGGTCAGCGGGCGCGCTAGTCCGGCATTCCGTCATCGCGGCGGCGCCTTCAACGGCGCGGCCGCGATATGCCGCTATTTCCTTATCCAGGTCTGCGCCTGGCAGATAAGACCGCCAAGCACGCAGCCCTGCATCTTCATCTGCGTGCCCGATATCGAAGCCTTGCCCGTATAGGTCTTGTTCGTTGCGGGATCGGTGATCTTGCCCTTGTAGCGTCCGCCGGTATTGGCGAGCGTGCCGATTTTGGTGCCTGCATAGGTGCCGGTCTTGAGCGTTACGCAGAAATTCCCGCCACCGCAGGGCGCGATCGCTGCGGTTTCCCCCGACTGCGTGCGCCAGTCGCCGACGATCGGATCGGCCGCAAATGTCGTTACGGTCAGCGCAACAAGAAGAAAAACGGCGGCGGCGGATTGTTTCAGCATGACTACTCCAGGATCGTGGTGGCGACGAGCTGTTGCTTGGCCCAGACATCTAACGAAATCCAGTCTTTTTTGCAGCACAAGCCCCATTTCACGCGTCGAAGCGGCAGAAAAATATGCGAACAATCAATGCCTTGGTTAGCGATTGGTTGATGCGTAAAAGATTCACTTTTAATTAAACCGTCCTCAAAAGCCCGCTTTTTCCGGATTTCGATGATTAATGAAAATTCAAATTTACCAATGATTTGGACTTTGTTTGCCTGAAGTTAATCATGCCGTTTAACGCCGGATTCAAACCCGCCGGTCAAACTCCACCCACAACGATGAAGCCGGAAAACCGGCGACAAACCAGGCTCTTGGAAGCTTGACAGGGTAAAGACAACTTATTCGACGGGGACTTGAAAATGGCACGTTTTGAAATTCTGGATCAGCAGCTTGCGACAATGGGCGGTGAGGCTGAAGCGGAAATATTCTGCGAGATGGGACTGATGTATGCGGCTGGGCGCGATTGCCCGATGGACCATGTTGCCGCGCACAAATGGCTCAACATTGCAGCGATCAAGGGATCCAACCGCGCTGCCGAGCTGCGCTCCGACCTGGCGCAGAGCATGTCGAAGGCGGATCTGGCCGAGGCGCTTCGCTCGGCCCGCGAATGGATGACCATGCACTGAAAGCGGCTTCGGTCGGAACAGGGCAGGGCGCCCCAAGTGGACACCTGTCGGTATAATCGACTGACATAGCTGAATGATTCCGGCCGGGCTGAAATGCCCGGCGAGCGGAATCGCACCGACCTGCGGTTGAAGGCCTCCGGAATATGACTGGAGGTCAGAAATGAAAATCAAGAGCCTTCTTCTCGGCTCCGCTGCGGCCATGCTCGCAGTCTCCGGTGCAT
>NZ_JAPJZH010000018.1 GCF_027889715.1 Allohoeflea poritis | reverse complement strand
GCGCAAGCCATTTCCTCAGCTTCATACATATCGCCGCCGCAATCCTATGGATGCGATGAATGTCGATTCAGCCTAGGACGGGGCGACGCTGGCAAAGGCCTCGTTGATGCGGTCCTGCGGCCATTGCGTCACGGAAGACGCCGGTGCGCCGGGCGCGCGGATATCGACGCCGTCGCCCGACCGCAGGGTCTGTGTCGCGCCGGCGGCCGTAACAGCCAATTCGCCGCGCTCGACGAATACGGCAAACACATCGCGGTTGGGACCGGCGAAAAACCGCGTGCCGCGGACACCGAGCTGACCGAATACGGAGCGAATGGTGGTGGCGGTCTTCGGGGCGTCTTCCGGCCGGTCGAACACCATGGCGCCGCCCGAAAGGTCGAAGGTTCCCTTCACCCCGGCCAGATATTCGTCGATCAGCAGTTCTGCGTCGGCGCCAAGCCGCAACGCCGTCTCATCGCCGAGCAGCATGGCAAGGAAGCTCTGACCGCCGGTCTTGACGAGGTCGCGTTCCATCAGGCCCGCGCCGACGCTCAGCGCAACGCTGTTTCCGGAGCGATCGGCAGTCGCGACGCCGGACAAAGCAGTGACCGCGCCGATGGGGTCGGCTGCCACGGAGCGCGCGGGCAGCGCCAGGCTTCCCGCAAGGCCGGTTGCGGCGGCAAGGAACTGCCGGCGATTCGAGTGTCTTTTTTGCATGGCGCGAATGATCTCTTCTGTCCAGGTTCCGCCGAGACGGTAGGTGTTAATTGTGCGGTCTTTGTGACGTGATTTCACTGTGTTTTCTGTGAATTAGCCCACATTCATATGCCCAGGATCGCTGTCGTGATCATGAAATACATGAGCAATCCGGTCGTATCGACGATGGTCGTCAGCGCGGGACCGGCCATGATGGCCGGGTCCTGGCGAATGGTCAGGGCAAAGAGCGGCAGGATCGCACCGATGATTGCCGAGACAACGACCTGCACGGCTATGGCCACGCCGATGGCAAACGCGATCATGTGCAGCGTCAGTCCCTGCGTCACATCGGCGCTGTTCGATATGAAAAGAACCTTCACCAGCGCGAAGGCAAAGAGCATCGCGGCAAGCATCAAGGCAATCCTGACCTCGCGCCCCAGCACGCGCAGCCCGCTGCCGACGGTGACGTGGCCCGTGGCGATCGACCTTATGAGAAGACCGGATGTCTGGGTTCCGACATTGCCGCCGGTGTCGGCGACCATCGGCATGTAGAGCGCCAGAATGACGAGCGCGTCGAGGGCGTTCTCATAGACGTGGACGACATAACCGGCGAGCAGCCCGGCGACGGCAAGGCCGAAAATCCACGGCGCGCGCCGCGCGAAGTCGCGCCAGATCGGAACATTGAGATAATCCGGCTGGGTCTCGCCGGTGACGGCGGCGAACCGTTCCATATCCTCCGAGGCCTCTTCCTCGAGCTGCTTGTATGCATCGTCATAGGAAATGGTGCCGATCAGACGCTCTTGCGCATCGACCACCGGCAGAACCGTCCTGCCGCTTTGCGCCACCTGCCGGGCGGCATCCTCGACCGGAAGATCGACGCCGATCGCGTGGACATCCCGGATCATGATGTCCTCGACGCGGGCGTCCTTCGGCGCGCGCAGGAGTTCACGCAGGCCGACCCGGCCGATCAGGCGGTGATCGGCATCGACAACGAAGGCCACGTAGATCGTCTCCGCCGCGTCCTCGGCGACAAGCTGGCGCACGGCGTCGCTGCAGCGGGTCCGCGGCTGCAGATCCGCGTAGCGCGAATTCATCAGACCGCCGGCGACTTCTTCCGAATAGTCCGCCAGCCGGGCGATTTCGGCGCGACGTCCTCCGGCTATTCTCGCGCTGATGGCGCCGCGGCGTCGGGCCGGCAGCTTTCGCAACAGCCGCGCGGCATCGTCGGGCTGCAACGGATCGATCAGCCGCACGATGTCTTCATCGGCCATAGCGGCCAAAACCTTCTTTTCCGGTTTCTGCTTCAAGTCCATGGAAATACCCGAACGTTTGCTGGAGACCCCACCGTTGCATAGCAACTCCCGCCAATGGCCGTAAGACAACGAAGTGAGGAATCTTGGGATGATCGATCCGGGTCTTCGCGCATGAACGCCGGATTAATGGCGGGTTCAATATTGGTTCAGCGCCGCCTTGTCATGATAGTGTGCATCATCAACACCGAACCCGACGGGGGCACGTCATGAAAGCCACATTTTTCGCAGCCATCGCATTCGCAGCCGTAGCCGCAGCCGGCAGCGCCCAGGCCCTGGACCTGCAGGAGGGCGGATCGCCCAAGCTGAAAGTCACCAAGCTCCAGATGGGAATCAAATCGCCGGCCACGAACGCCTGCCCGGCCAATGCGCAACTGAAAGCCTGGGTCTTCACCAACAAGGCAGGTTCGGTGCCGATCTACATCGCGCGCAATGGCGGCACCGTCTCCGGTCCCTACATGGTGCAGACCAAGGCAACCGGCAACGGCACCTTCATGGGCGTCTATTCCAGAACGCTGCAGATCCACCAGCCCATCGACGCGCAATACCGCGCCTCGGCTCCGCAGCACAAGAAGCTGAGCAACTGGGTGCCGCTGAAGGCAAGCTGCAAGATCGGCCTGGGCGGCGGCGGCATCCTGCAGAACTGACCCCCGCCGGTCTCCGGATCAATCAAAGCCCCGCCCCCGGCGGGGTTTTTTTATGATGCGCCGCCGCAGTGTGAATTGCCGTTTCCGAGCCTTCTATTGTAGACTTGCCTGCAAGGAAGGGACGAGATGTCACGCTTCTTCGGTTTGTTCCTGGTGCTCGTGACCGCGTTGTCCGCCAATGGTGTGGCCGCGCAGGAAAACACGCGGACCTTCGAAACGCCGACCATCAACGGCGTGCGGCTCGATTGGTGCAAGCATTTTGCCAGTCAATGCGGCGCGCCGGCTGCCGACCTGTTCTGCCAGCAGAACGGCTACAAGCGCGCGACGCGCTTTATCATCGATCCGGGCATCGGCGCCTTCGGCATCCCGACGGTCATCTCCGGCGACGGGCGCCTGTGCCGGGCGCCGATCTGTTCGGGCTTCCGGGCAATCACATGCACCAGACCGGCACCCGTCAAGGAAAAGAAGCCCGACGGCGGGCAGATCGTCGGGAAACCGCCCAAGGCCGGCCCAGACATGGAAACGGTCGTGCTCGGCCCGAACCGCACGCGTTACCGGTTTCCGAAAATCAGGAATGTGCGCCTGGACTGGTGCCGCAACTGGGGCAAGAACTGCGGCGAACCGGCCGCCGACCTGTTCTGCCGGGAAAAGGGTTTTGCCCGGGCCGGCAAGTTCACCCGCGATGAAACGACCGGCAAGAATGGCATTCCGTCGGTGGTTTTCGGAGACGGGCGCATTTGCAATGCCGACTATTGCAACAGCTTCAAGCAGGTCACCTGCGTCCGCCGCAAGGCAGCGGAAACGGCTGAAAAGCCGAAGGAGCCGGGAAAGCCGCCCGCCAGACCGGGAATCGAGCTGACGATCACCGTGCCGCAGATCGGGGTGGCGGTGATTCCGATCCCGACGCCGAAGCCGGTCCGACCGCCCCGGGTGGCCGGGAAGCCCAAACCTGCCTTGCAGACGAGACCGCCGAGGAACGATGTCATCGTTGTCGGCCCGCCGGTGAATTACGAGCGCTTCAAACCCCTTCCGCGGCAAGAGCTGACGGCAAACTGGGTCGGCATCATCGATACCCTGGACAGCTATCCGGAAGGTGCCAGCCTCTACAAATGCGCCAGCGGGGACTGTTCGATCGCGACCGCCGCCGATTTCGAGATCGACCCGGACGCGCAGTATCAGGCGGTGCGCCTGAATTACCGGGTGGGCAAGGTGCCGCACGCTTCGGGCGCCCTGTGGCAGGTGAGCTACCTGCCCTATCCGCCCTTCGGCAACGGATCGGAAAGCGACATCGAACCGCAAGGCCTCATCGCGTCCGATATCGCCGATATCAAGGAAGGCTGGTTCGCTTTCGACCCGAAGGACCTTGCCACGGACCTTCCGGGCAGCGGCGGACCGGCGATCTTCTACGTGCGGGTGCTGCCGGTCGCAGCCGGCTCGGGCCGGGTCGTCGGCCAGCCTTCGAACATGATGCGGATCTATTACGGCGCCGCGCCGCCGCCGCAGGAGCCTTTCGAATTCTATGCCAAGGAAGAGGTTCAGGGCAGCCGGCCGCTGATCCGCATGACGGCGCTGGAATTCAAGCCGTTTCACCAGGTCGCGCGCTGGCCGCCCGGCTGCAAGACGTGGGAAGAGAAATACGGCAAGAAGGACAGGAATGCTCTCAAGAAAATCGGCAAATTCTTTACCGGCGCGTGGGACTGGACCGGCAAGTCCTACCAGTGGATGAAAAACCGCGTTGTCGACATTGCCGCGACCCTGACCTTCAACATCGTTCCCGACAGCACGCTCGAATTCGCGCTCAATTCCGCCCTGGTTTCGGCCGGTATTCCGCCGGATATTCCGAACCTCGATCAGATGATGCGCGACGGGGTCGACGGGCTGGCAAAGGAAGTGGCGAAAACCGCGGTCACACAGGTACCGACGGCCGATCTCGCCACCAATGTCGGCAATCTGGCGGTTGATATCACCATCCAGACCGCAGCCGGCATGGCCGAGGAAGAGCTGCGCGAACGGCTTGAGGAGGAAGTCGAGAAGCGCACGCGCCAGGCATTGCTGCAGGCAGCCGACGAACTGGAGCAGCAACTGAAATCGAGCGGCAAGGGTGCGCTGTGCGATCCCACCTATTTCCACGGCGTCTACAAGGTGACGGTGAAAAACACCGGTAACAAGGATTATGCGGGTCTTCAAATCCGGGCGAATGCGGCCCCAGTCTATCTGGAGCGGACCTGGACGGTCGACCTTGAGGCGGGCGAGGAAACCACATTGGTCGCCGTCGCCGCGCCGCGCCTGCCGAACGGCCCCTACAGCCATCCGCTGCTGCCGCCCGGCAAGCGCGCGGAAGAAGACATCGACCGCTGGTGGAACGATATCGTCCATGACGAGGAAGTGGAGATCGAGGTGGTGCTGCCGGGAGCGCGCAAATGCCTCGGCGGCGATCCCTCAAGCCGGTTCTGCGAGCAGGAATATTTCACCGCCCACCGCTCGCCGCCGCAACCGGTGACCGAGGGCTACGAATTCTCGCAGTAGGCAGCGAAAACAGACGGGCCTTTGTCTAGAGCAAGTTGCGATTAGATTGATGCATTTGATGGCGGAAAATCGGTTCAGCCGGTTAGGCGCGTCGCGCAGCGCGATGCAGCGCATCGGGCAAGCGGCGCAACGACGCCGATGGGCCGATTTTCCCCACCCTGGAAAGGAAGAACCCATTGGATAACAACGGTTAATGGGCCGGGCGATTTTGGCCCCTGGCGTCGTTGGCTCGCGCTTGTGGTGGGGTGACACCACGGCGCGCAACCCGCCTAACCAGCGACCAAAATCGCCGCGGTCAAATGCGTCAATCTAATCGCAACTTGCTCTAATCCCGCACCAGAAGATGCGCATTCATCATGCCGGCGAAGCGATCCATCATGCGGGCGAGATAGGCCGGGTCCGAAACGAAGCGTTCATGCGTCAGCAAACCCCGGAAGAAAGTCCGGCTGATGCTCCACAGCAGCGCTGCGTCGTCATCCGCGGGATCCGAGCCGCGATAGCGTGCGCTGATTGCCGCCGCGCTCTCCGCCTCCCACGCATGCAGGTCATCGGCCAGCACCCTGTGGAGTTCGCGATCCGTTCGGCAGGCAACGATGATTTCCACGAAAGCCCGCCCTTCGGCGGTATTGACGATATGGTTCCAGGAATCGATCAACAGCTTTTCAGCCGGCACGGGGCGCTCGCCCGCATCCCCGGCCGCATGCATCGGACGCATCGCCGCGTGCAGCATGCGCATGCATGTTTCGGCCACAAGCGCCTGTTTGGTGGGGAAATGGTGGGTCAGCGCACCGCGCGACACGCCGGCACGCTCCTGGATCCTGTTGATCGAGGTTTCCGCATAGCCGAGTTCATCGAGACAGGCGACAACGGCGGCACAGATGCGCCGCTTCATGGCCTCGGCCTTGATATCCTTCTTGGATATCTTCGCCGGCCCTTCCCGTGTCACCGTATCCGACATAATTGCCGCTTCCCCCTTGGAGCGAGACGTGTGTTTATATCGCCTTGACAGGTCGCGTGGCAAGAATTTAAAAACAGAATGTTCGGTCTGTAATAGAGATCCATCTATTGGGAGGACGCATGCCCAAGGACCAGTTGATCATCGCAGGTGCCAGCGGCTTCTGGGGCGAGGCGCCGCATGCGACCGCTCAGCTGCTGCGCTATCCCGGCCTCGAATTTCTGGTCTACGACTACCTTGCCGAGATCACCATGTCGATCATGGCGCGGGCGCGCATGAAGGACCCTGCCCTCGGCTATGCAACCGATTTCGTTACGGACGCCATGGCCGGAAACCTTGAGGAAATCGCGAAGCAAGGCGTCAAGGTCCTGTCCAATGCGGGCGGCGTCAATCCGGCGGCCTGCGCAGAAGCGCTGCGCAAGGCAATCGAGGCGGCCGGGCTCACGCTGAAAGTCGCGGTTGTCGAAGGCGACGATCTGGCAGCCCGCGCACCGGAATTTTCCGATCGCCGCGAGATGTTTGCCGGGACCGCCTTTCCCGATGCGTCCAGGGTCGCTTCGGTCAATGCCTATCTGGGCGCCTTTCCGGTCGCGGCGGCGCTCGATGCGGGCGCCGATATCGTTATCACCGGGCGCTGCGCGGATAGCGCCCTGGTGCTGGCCGCCTGCACTCACCGGTTCGGATGGACACAGGGCGACCATGACCGGCTGGCCGCCGGCTCGCTCGCCGGTCACCTGCTGGAATGCGGACCGCAATCGACCGGCGGCAATTTCACCGACTGGGAGCTGTCCGGCGATATCGCCGAAATCGGCTACCCGGTGGCGGTCGTCGAGGAAGACGGCCGTTTCGACATCACCAAGCCGGACGGTACATCCGGCATCGTATCGCGGGCTTCGGTGGGCGAGCAAATGCTCTACGAGATCGGCGATCCGCAGGCCTATATGCTGCCGGACGTGATCTGCGATTTCTCGCATGTCGTGCTGGAACAGGCCGGCAAAGACCGCGTGCGGATCACCGGCGCGCAGGGCCGCGCCCCGACCGGACGGCTGAAGGTCTCGGCGACCTTCATGGACGGCTACAGGGCCGGTTTCGTCTTCCAGTTCAACGGCCGCAATGCGCGCGAGAAAGCGCAAGCCTTTGCCGAGGCCGGCCTGAAGCGCGCCCAAACGCGGCTCAAGCAACTTGGTGCGCCGGACTATAGCGAGACAGCCGTCGAGCTCTTCGGGGGCAGCCCCGGCGGCAAGGGCGACGAGGAGATCTGCGTCAAGGCGGCCGTGCGCCACGCGGATGCGCGCGCCGTCGGACTGTTTTTAAAGGAAATCACCGGCTGCGCGCTGGCAACGCCGCCTGGACTGCATTTCTTCACCGGTGCCGGCCGGCCGAAACCCTCCCCGGTCGTGCGCCTGTTCTCATTCCTGATTGCCGCCAGCGACGTGCCGGTTCGCGTCTCGATCGACGGCAACGATATCGGTTACGCGGCAGCCGTCCCTGCCCTCCATGACGCTGTCGTGCCCGACCGGCCTGCCCCACCGCCACCGGCTGCCGAAACCGACCTCGTCACCAGCCGCCTCGAGGCGCTGGCGTGGGCGCGTTCCGGCGACAAGGGCAACGATGCCAATATCGGTGTCATTGCACGCCGGCCGGAGTTTATCCCCTGGATCTGGCGCAGCCTCACGGATGGTACGATCGCGTCCGCCTTCGCGCCCTATCTGGAGGGCGAAGTCGAAAGGTTCTTCATGCCCGGAATTCACGGCATGAACATCGTCATGCATAATGCGCTTGGCGGCGGCGGCGTCGCCAGCCTGCGCAACGATGCGCAGGGCAAGGCTTTCGCGCAGACGCTGCTGGCGCTGCCGATCGAGATTCCGGCAGCGCTTGCCGGCAATGCCGCAACGGGGGAACGCTGATGGGTTTTGTCAGCCAGATCGACACCGGCTCGGACCGTTTCGCCAAAAACCGGGACGACATGATCGCCCTTGTCGAGCAATTGCGCGAGCTGGAGGCCAAGGCCGTTGCGCTGTCCGAGCGCCGGCGTCCACGCTTCGAGGAACGCGGCCAGATCACGCCGCGCGAGCGGCTGGCGCGGCTGCTCGATCCGGGCATGCCCTTCGTGCAGCTGCATGCGCTGGCCGGCTATCTCGTCGACAGTTCCGATCCGGAAAAAAGCGTTCCGGGCTCGTCATTGATCGTCGGCATCGGCTTCGTCTCGGGCGTGCGCTGCATGGTCTGGGTCGACGACAGCGGCATCAAGGCAGGCGCCATGGGCAAGATGAGCCTGCCCGCGGTGCTGTCGATCCAGGCCCTGGCGCGGCGGCACAAGCTGCCGCTCGTCCATCTGGTAGAAAGCGCCGGCGCAAATCTGATGGAATACAAGGTCGAAGGCTGGGCGCATGCCGGCGCGCTGTTCCGCAACCTTGCCCTGTTGAGCGCCGAGGGTATACCGACCATAACGGTGCTGCACGGCCCTTCGACGGCGGGCGGCGCCTATATGCCGGGCCTGTCGGATTACGTGATCGGCGTAAAGAAAAACGGCATGGCGGCGCTTGCCGGCGCGGCGCTGGTCCACGCGGCCACGGGCGAGAAGGCCGACGAGCGCGAACTCGGCGGCTCGGAAATGCACGCCAGCACATCGGGTCTCGTCGAGTATCTGGCTGAGGACGACGCGCACGGCATCGCCATTGCGCGCGACGTTGTGCGCCGGCTCGACTGGAACAAGCGGCTGGCCCCGCAAGGCGAACGCGCATTCGAGGAACCGAAATACGATCCGGACGAACTCGCAGGCGTGGTTCCGGCGGATTACAGGACCCCCTACGACGTCCGCGAGGTTGTTGCGCGCTTTGCCGACGGTTCCGATTTCGAGGATTTCAAGCCGCGCTACGGCCTGTCGACCGTCTGCCTGCAGGGTGCCATCAACGGGATCGCCTGCGGCATTATCGGCAATAACGGTCCGATCGATCCGGCCGGTGCGACAAAGGCGGCCCAGTTCATTCAACTGTGCGACCAGGCGGACATGCCCATCGTCTTCCTCAACAACACCACCGGCTACATGGTCGGCACGGAATACGAACAGGCGGGCATGATCAAGCACGGCGCCAAGATGATCCAGGCGGTCTCCAATGCGCGGGTGCCGAAGATCACGCTCTATATCGGCGCGAGCTTCGGCGCGGGCAATTACGGCATGAGCGGCGTCGCCTTCGAGCCGGACTTCCTGTTCGCGTGGCCCAATGCGACGACAGGCGTGATGGGCGGGGAGCAGGCCGCCGGCACGATGACCATGGTGGCGCGTGTCGCGGCGCAGCGAAAAGGCGAAGAAGTCGACGAGGAAGCCCTTGCCGGACAGCACAAGATGATTGCCGCGCATTTCGACCGGCAGTCCGACGCATTCTTCACGTCCGGCCGTTGCCTCGATCACGGCATCATCGATCCGCGCGATACGCGCAAGGTCCTGGGCTTCTGCCTGGAGACGTGCCTGGAATCTAGAAACCGCACCTTGCGGCCGAACGCCTTCGGCGTTGCGCGGATGTAGGAGGCGACCATGACAGACCTGCCGCAAACCGAAGCGATGGATCTCGAATACGAAGCCGGATGGCTGACCGTCTGGTTCAACCAGCCGGAGATACGCAATCCACTGACCGGTCAGCGGATTGGCGAATTGAAAGCCGTCTGTGACGCCATTGCCGGCAATCGCGATATCAGGGGCGTCACCATTCGCGGGCGCGGCGGTATTTTCTGCGCCGGCGGCGATCTCAAAGCGTTCAAGAGCGCCTTCCAGGGCGATGCAAGCCGCGATGACATCGTCGCCATGAGCCTTGAGGCCGCGGCTCTGTTCGATGCCGTCAACACCTTGCCGCAGGTGACGGTGATGGCGGTCGAGGGCGCGGCCATGGCCGGCGGGTTCGGTCTGGCCTGCGTCGGCGACGTGGTTATTGCCGAAGAGGGCGCGCGTTTTGCGCTCACCGAAACCACGATCGGGCTGACGCCGGCGCAGATATCTCCCTTTGTCTTGCAACGGCTGGGCGCACGCGAGGGCCGGCGACTTATGCTGCTTGCTTCGACGCTCGGCGCCGCGGAAGCGAAGTCCGTTGGCCTCGTCGACACGGTCGTATCCGGTTCAGAAACAATGGATGCCGAAATCGAGGCCGTTCGCACGCAAGTAAGGCGCTGCGCGCCGGGCGCCGTCGCCGAAACCAAGCGGCTGATCCGGACGCTGCCGGCGATGCAGCGCGAAGCGCAGGCAAAGGCGGCAGCGGACAGCTTTGCCGATACCATGGTGTCCGGGGAAGCCCGCGAAGGCGTTGCCAGTTTCCTCGAAAAACGCAAACCCGAATGGGCGGAAAGGTAAGCGGCGTGGCCATATCCTCGATACTGATCGCCAATCGCGGCGAAATCGCCTGCCGCATCATCCGCACCGCGCGCGGGCTCGGGCTGCGGACAATCGCCGTCTATTCAGAGGCCGATCGCGGCGCACCGCATGCAATCATGGCCGACGAGGCCGTGATGATCGGACCGGCACCGGTCGGCGAAAGCTATCTGCGCCCGGACCGCATCATCGAGGCGGCCCAGGCGACACATGCCGATGCGATCCATCCCGGATACGGGTTCCTGTCGGAAAACGAGGCTTTCGCCGAGGCGGTCGACAATGCCGGGCTGGTCTTCATCGGCCCACCCGCCAAGGCCATCTACCTGATGGGCAACAAGGCCGAGGCCAAGCGGCGCATGCTGGCGGCAGGCGTTCCCTGCGTGCCGGGTTATGAGGGCGAAAACCAGGATGACCTCGCCTTTGCCGAAGCCGCACAGGAGATCGGTTATCCGGTGATGGTCAAGGCTGCCGCCGGCGGCGGCGGGCGCGGCATGCGGCTGGTTCAGGAAGCAGGCGACCTTGCCGAAGCGCTCTCGCTGGCGCGCTCGGAGGCGGCCAACGCGTTCGGATCCGATGAGCTGATCCTGGAAAAGGCCATCCTGCGGCCGCGCCATGTCGAAATTCAGGTGTTTGCCGACAAGCACGGCAATTTCATTCACCTCGGCGAGCGGGACTGTTCCGTGCAGCGGCGGCACCAGAAGGTTATCGAGGAAGCCCCCTGCCCCGTCATGACGCCGGATCTGCGCGGCGCGATGGGCGCCGCGGCGGTGGAGGCGGCAAAGGCGGTCGATTATCGCGGCGCCGGCACTGTCGAATTCCTGCTCGATGCGGCGGGGGAATTCTATTTCCTGGAGATGAACACACGCCTTCAGGTCGAACATCCGGTTACGGAAATGGTGACGGGTCTCGATCTGGTCGCCATGCAGATCGCGGTCGCACAGGGCGAAGAACTGCCCCTGAAGCAAGAGGATGTCAGGCTGGACGGCCATGCCATGGAGGCCCGTCTTTACGCCGAGGATCCATCGCGCGACTATCTGCCCGCGACCGGCCACATCGATCTGTGGCGTCCGGCCACGGGGGACGGCATCCGGGTCGATGCGGGCATCGCATCCGGCATGGAGGTGTCGCCCTACTACGATCCGATGCTGGCGAAGATCGTTGCCTGGGGCGAGACCCGGGACGTGGCACGCAGACGGCTGGTGCAGGCCTTGAAAGAGTCCGTGCTTCTGGGGCCGAAGACAAACAGCGCCTTTCTTGTCGACGTGCTCGAACAGGACGCATTCGCCAGGGGCGAGGCGACCACGGCGTTTCTCGATGAGTTCTATGGCGGCGGCTTCGATGCGGACGAACCGGACGGAGCGGAAGTCGCCCTTGCCGCGGCGCTGCTGCTCGACAGCGAGCGCGGTGCCGCTTTTGCGGCCGCCGGCTATGTGTCGCGATCGCAGCTCGGCTGGTCGAGCGCGCCTCTGGCGCCGATCCCGCTGCACCTGATGACCGACCATGGCGATTTCGACGTCGGAGCCGAATGCCTCGGCGCCGTGTGGTCGATCACCGTGGGTGACGATCTCTACGCGGTCGCGCTCGGCAAACGGGCGGACCATGCTGTCCGCGCAAGGGTCAATGGACGAACGGTGGACGCGGTGGCGGTCATTACCGGCGATGGCATCGGACTGGCGGTCTCCGGGCGGCGTTTCGGTTTCCGGCGCGGCCGTTCGGGCATGCAGGGCGAGGCGGCCGGTTCCAGCGGGCGCGTGGTCGCGCCGATGCCCGGGCTCGTTATCGATATCCTGGTCGAACAAGGCCAGACCGTCGCCAAAGGCGAGGCCCTGGCGGTTCTCGAAGCCATGAAGATGCAACACCAGATCGCCGCACCGATGGACGGCGTGGTCAACAGCGTTGCCGCGGCGAAGGGCGATCAGCTCGCTTCGGGCGACCTGATGATCGACATCGGCGAAGCGGCCGAATAACCGCCAGGGAGGGCGCAATGGAACAGGCGCAGGATTTTCTTGAAGAATGCGAGGCGCTGGCAGCGGTGTTGACCGGCCTCGCCGACAGCGATTTCGAACGGGCGACCCAGTTCAAGGGCTGGACCATCAATGACGTGCTGGCGCACCTGCACTACTGGAACCGCGCGGCGGACCTTTCGGTCACAGATCCCGACGTGTTCAGCGCCGAGCTTGGCGAGCTGATGAAAGCCTTTGGCGGCGGAGGCCTGCGCGACTACGAGAACGCCAAGATCACCGCGCGCGGACAGGAACTGCTTTCCGCCTGGCAGGTGCTGTTTCGCGACATGGCCGCACGCTGGTCGAAACTCGATCCGAAGCTGCGCGTCAAATGGGCGGGGCCGGAAATGTCGGTTCGCTCTTCGATGACAGCGCGGCAGATGGAAACCTGGGCGCACGGCCAGGAGGTATTCGACGTCCTTGGCGCCCAGCGCAAGGAAGCCGACCGCATCCGCAACATCGTCGTGCTCGGCGTCAACACTTTCGGCTGGACCTTCAAGGTGCGCGGCTGGGATATTCCTGAACAAATGCCGCATCTGTCACTGACGCTGCCGTCCGGCGCGACCTGCGAATATGGCGAGCCGGGCGATGCCGGCAGCATCACCGGATCGGCGGTCGAATTCGCGCAGGTCGTGACCCAGACCCGCAACATCGCCGACACCGGGCTTGCCGTGACCGGACCGGTGGCGACCAGATGGATGGAAAACGCCCAGTGTTTTGCCGGCCCGCCGGAGCCTCCGCCGGCGCCGGGAAGCCGGTTTCGCAGCACGTCCTGAGCGCGAGTGGTTGCTATTTCTGCTCGCCCACCAGCCCCTTGACCAGCCATTTCTGCAACAGGAAGACGACGATCGCCGGCGGCAGCATGGCAAGCACCGCCAGGGCCATGCCGTAATTCGTTGCCGTGCCGAAGCGCTCGATGCCGCGCACCAGCGTGAAATAGCCCTCACCGGTGGTCGATACCATCAGCGGCCACAAATACTGGTTCCAGCCAAGCACGAAGGTGACGGCAAACAGCGCCAGGATCATCGGTAGCGAGACGGGCACCAATATATCGACAAGAAACCGCAACGGGCCGGCGCCGTCGATGCGCGCCGCTTCGATCAGTTCGTCCGGAACCGATTTGAAGAACTGCCGGAAGAAGAACGTGCCCATGGCCGCCGCCAGGAGCGGCAGCACGAGACCGGTATAGGTGTTGAGCAGGCCGAGCGTGTGGACGACCTGAAAACTGGGCAATATACGGGTCTCGATGGGCAGGAGCAGGCTGGCGAAAATGAGCCAGAACAGAAAGGAAGCGAAACGCAAACGAAAATAAACCAGCGCATAGGCCGACAGCAGCGACAACAGGCATTTGCCGAGTGAAAAGCCGAGCGCCATGACCGTCGAATTCAGCGCCATCGTGCCCGCGGTGATCGTCTGGCTGAAGCCGGCTTTTTCAGTCAGAACCCGGCCATAGACAGGGACGAATTCAGAACCCCAGGTGAGCTGGAGCCCATCGGCGGAAACAACTGAATTCTGGTGCGTTGAGGTCAGGAAGACAGCAATAACGGGCAGCAGCATGAACACGCAACCTGTGATCAGCACCAGATGATCGAGCACCTGGCGAACCGTCCGTTTTTTCACTGTTACCCGGCTGCTCAATCTATTGCCTTGAAACTAATGGATTTGTTCTCGCCCATGGACCTGTTTAACGCCATGATGGTCAGAAAACCATTTTCGTTTTTACAAAAAATCCTGTCACAAATTCTTCATTTTTTTGACATGTGGGTGTTACTCGCCGTAGCCTAGTTTCCGACGTCTGCGGCCTGCTCTGCGCGTAGTCGTTAGGGGCCATTCAATTCAACATATGAAGGGGCGAATAATGTCAATTCGCAATATCGTAATCGGCGCAATGGCAAGCGCCATGTCGGTCGCGATGGCCGTACCGGCCATGGCGCAAACGGAAATCACATGGTGGCACGCAATGGGCGGCCAGCTCGGCGAAACGGTCAACCAGCTCGCTGAAAAGTTCAATGCGTCGCAGTCCGATTACAAGATCACACCCATCTACAAGGGCAGCTACGAAGAAACAATGACGGCCGGCATCGCTGCCTTCCGCGCCGGCGAACAGCCCAACGTCATCCAGATCTTCGACGCCGGCGCCGCCACGATCATCGGCGCGAAGGGCGCTGTCGTTCCGGCCCAGCAGCTGATGAGCGAAAACGGCGTTCCGTTCGACATCAACGACTACATCTCGGGCGTGCGCTATTTCTACGCGGACAAAGAGGGCGAGATGATCGGCATGCCGTTCAACTCCTCGACGCCGATCATGTACTACAATGAAGACGCTCTGAAAAAGGCCGGCGTGACGCCGCCGAAGACCTGGGAAGAATTCCAGTCGGTCACGGCTCCGAAGCTGAAGGAAGCAGGCTATGTGCCGCTTACGCAGTCGCACCTTCCCTGGATCTTCACCGAGAATTTCTATTCCCGGCACAATCTCGAATTCGCCTCGCTGGACAATGGCTACGATTCCGGCACGCCGGTCATGATGATGAACGAAGACCCCATCAAGGGTCACTTCGCAGCCGTCAAGGAATGGCTCGATAACGGCATGTTCGCCTGGTACGGCACCGGATGGGCCGACAACCAGAAGCCGTTCAACGAAGGCCAGGCCGCCATGTGGCTCGGTTCCTCCGGCTCGTTCGGCGGTGTCAAGGCAGCCGCCAATTTCTCCTTCAACGCGACCTACCTTCCCTACTGGGAGTCGCTGACCAAGGAGCCCTACCAGACGTTTATCGGCGGCGCGGCGCTGTTCGCGATGTCCGGCAAACCTGCTGACGAGAACAAGGCCGTCGCAGAGTTCTTCCGCTTCCTGACATCCCCGGAAATCCAGTATTTCTGGCACAAGGAAACCGGTTACGTGCCGATCACCACGGCGGCCTATGAGCTCGCCAAGAAGGAAGGCTACTACAAGGAAACGCCGCAGGCTGAAGTCGGCATCAGGCAGCTGACCGAACGCGCCGGTGACTGGACCAGAGGCTACCGCCTCGGCTTCTACGTCCAGATCCGCGACGTGATGAACCGCGAATACGGCAAGATCCTTTCCGGAGAGAAAGGTGTCGACGAAGCGTTCACGACAATCGAAGTTGAGTCGAACAAGCTCCTCGAGCGCTTCTCAAAATCGATGGGTAACTGATAAGGTGGTTCGGGGCGCGCGCATTGCGCGCCCCGGATTTTTAAGGGGGCGGGCCTTCGCATGATCAAATCGCAGTTCAAATCGCCGCTATTTCCCTATCTGCTCCTGCTTCCACAGCTTTCCATTGTCGTCATCTTCTTCTACTGGCCGGCCGCCGAGGCGATCCGGTCCTCCTTTTATCTCGAGGATCCGTTCGGATTTTCCTCGACATTTGTCGGCCTCGACAATTTCCGCGACATGGTCTCACGGTCCGACTACGTCGCGACAGCCGAATTCACCATTATATTTTCGGTGATCGTCACATTATTCTCGCTTGCGATTGCCTTGCTTCTTGCCGTCACAGCCGACCGCGTGCTGCGCGGGGCCTCGACATACAAGACGCTGCTGATGTGGGTCTATGCGATCGCACCGCCCGTCGCGGCGCTGATCGGCATCATGATGTTCGACACGCTTGTCGGACCCATCGCCCGTTTCTTCCAGGCGCTCGGCTGGAACTACCAGCTCGGCACAAACCGCTTCGACACGGCCTTCGCCATGATCGTCATCTCGATCTGGAAACAGGTGCCGGTCAACTTCATCTTTTTCCTGTCCGGCCTGCAGGGCATACCGAAATCGGTCCAGGAGGCCGCCGCCATCGACTGCGCCTCGTCGACACGGCGCTTCTGGACCATCACGTTTCCGTTGCTCGCGCCGACAGGATTTTTTCTCCTCATCATCAACATCACCTATTCGCTGTTCGACACGTTCGGCATTATCGACGTCGTGCTGAAAGGCGAACCCGGCAACAACCCGGTCACGCTTGTCTACAAGGTGTTCCTGGACGGTTTCCGGGGCAACGACCTCGGCGGCTCATCGGCCCAGTCGGTGATATTGATGATCCTTGTGCTGATCCTGACGGTGTTCCAGTTCCGCCTGATCGAACGACGCGTTCACTACAATTGAGGACCTGATCATGAGCTCGTCCGATCTACAGGCCCCGACCGGCACCACCATCACCGCAGCAGGCGCGGCGGCCGTTAGCAAGAAACCGTTCGCATGGCGGCAGATCGTCGATCACGTCGTTCTGATTGCCGGTTCGCTGTTCATGCTCATTCCGGTGCTGATGGCGTTCATGACATCGAGCCATTCCGACATCACCGTGCACACGAACGGGCTGCAGATGACGTTTGGCGGCCATCTGGCGGAAAATTACCACGAGGCGATGCTGGTTCCCGGCGGCTTCACCAAGACGGTGGACGGCATGCGCATGCTGATGAACTCGTTCATCCTCGGTATCGGCTTTTCCGTCGGCAAGATCATCATTTCGATGCTGGCCGCCTATGCCATCGTCTATTTCCAGTTCCGTTTCGCGACGCTTGCCTTCTGGGCTATCTTCACCACGCTGCTGCTGCCGCTGGAGGTGCGCATCCTGCCATCCTATGAAATCGTCCAGGGCATGGGGCTGGTCAACACCTATACCGGCCTGATCGTTCCGCTGATTGCCTCGGCGACCGGGACATTCTTCTTCCGGCAGTTCTTCAAATCGGTGCCGAACGAGCTGATCGAGGCGGCGCGCATCGACGGTGCCGGCCCGGTCAAGTTCTTCATCGATATCCTGGTGCCGCTGTCGAAAACGATGATCGCGGCCATCTTCATCATCATGTTCGTCTTCGGCTGGAACCAGTATCTGTGGCCGACAATCATGACGACGGATGAGAGTTTCTTCACGCTGGTGCGCGGCATCAAGCAGATCCTGAACGTCTTTATCGGATCGCAGATCCCCGAATACGGCCAGGCGATGGCGCTGGCGATCGTTGCAATGGTGCCGCCGGTGCTGGTGGTGGTGATTTTCCAATCATGGTTCGTCAAGGGCCTGGTTGAATCCGACAAGTAGGTGAATTGAATGGCCAAGGTTGTCATCGACAATGTCCGCAAGGTCTATCCCAACGGAACGGAGGCGCTGTCGCCTTCGAGCCTCAATATCGAGGACGGCGAGTTCATCGTCCTTGTCGGCCCGTCCGGCTGCGGAAAGTCGACGCTGCTGCGCATGATCGCGGGGCTTGAAGACATCACCGAAGGATCGATCTCGATCGGCGAACGGGTCGTCAACACGCTCGATCCGGCCGAGCGGGATATCGCCATGGTGTTCCAGAACTATGCGCTCTATCCGCATATGTCGGTCTACAAGAACATGGCCTACGGGCTGAAGAACCGCGGCATGCCGAAGGCAGATATCGATACGGCCGTGCAGAAGGCCGCCAAGCTGCTGCATATCGAGGAATTCCTCAACCGCAAGCCCAGCCAGCTTTCGGGCGGCCAGCGCCAGCGTGTCGCCATGGGACGGGCGATCGTGCGCGATCCGGCGCTGTTCCTGTTCGACGAGCCGCTATCCAACCTGGACGCCAAGCTGCGCAACCAGATGCGCATCGAAATCCGCAAGCTGCAACGGGAACTGGGCGTCACGTCGATCTATGTCACGCACGACCAGATCGAGGCGATGACGATGGCCGACCGCATCGCGGTTCTCAACACTGGCAAGATCGAGCAGATCGGCACGCCGGCGCAGATCTATCACACGCCCGCCAGCATCTTCGTCGCCAGCTTCATGGGCGCGCCGCCGATGAACATTCTCAACGGCCATTACAACGGCAATGGCGGCCTGGAGATCAAGGATCTCGGCCATGTGGCGGTCGACCACAAGCTTGAGGTGACCGGCGACATCCAGGTCGGCATCCGGCCGGAGAATGTCGAGATCCACCGGAAAGAGGAGCCGCACACGATCCCGATCAAGGTGGATTTCCTGGAGGAACTGGGCGCCGGCAGGCTGCTGCACACCACCATCGGCAGCACGCCCTTCATCGCCCATCTCGACAATGAGCATCAGATCGACGGCGAAACGGTGTTCGCGCATCTGCCCGCCAAGGCGCTGCACCTGTTCGACGCGTCGACCGGGCGGCGGGTCTAATTCACTTGTTTTAATTAAAAACCGGCGGCCGTGACGGTGGCCGCCGGAAGTGAGCAGGCAAGGTGAAAGCCTGCTGGGGAGACACCCGAGGCGTGTTGCAGGGCATCGGGTGCCGGAGACCGATCTCACTCTGTCTTCGAAAAACGCCGCGAACGGTTGCGCAGGGCCGCGCGCGTCAGGTCCGCCGACGGGTCCTCCAGCGGTCCGCCGCGCAGGGCGTATCGCAGGTCGCTGCGCGTCAGACCGATATCGCCAAGAAGGTGGTCGCTGAGTGCCTGCATCGAACGCACATCGCGGCGGTTTCTGTAACGGGCAAAGGCCTGCGCCAGCCGCGAGCCGGCAATGCTCCACCCGGCATTGCGGCTGCGGAGCGTCGAGGCGCGAATGTTGCCGAGATAGTTCGTCATATCATCTCTCCCTACTCATCATGCGGCCTCAGGCCGGAACGGTGGCATAGCTGACCACTTCGAATTCGATGCCATCCTCGTCATGGAAGTAAAAACGCCGTCCCGGCTCGTAATCGGCGTGGGAATGCGGCTCCAGACCCGCGGCGATCACCTTCTTCTCGACCGCGTCGAGATCGTCGACAACGATACCCACATGGTTGAGGCCGCCCGTCATCCGGTAACTGTTCGACTTGGCATCGACACCCTTACCTGGCGTGTAGAGCGCCAGATAGCTGTCGTCCGCGCCGACATGAACGCTCATGCCGCCATCGATGGCCGGCCCCTGCCAGCGAACGCGCCAGCCGAACAGGCCGCACAGCCGGTTCGCCGTGGCGACCGGATCGCTGACCGTGAAGTTCACATGTTCCAACATCGCGCTTGTCATCCTGGTCTCCATTCTTGTCATTCGAAACGCTTATGTTGACATTCTAATTCCTCAAGCTAACTTGAGGTCAAGATATTTTTTCGATGTCGTTTGGTGCACCGGATGAAGGCGAGTGACAGGCTATCGATAGGCGAATTGGCGCGTCGGACCGGACTGGCGGTCTCGGCGATCCGCTACTACGAAACCGAAGGCCTGCTGACGGCGGAACGCAATGCGGGCGGTCAAAGGCGGTTCCTGCGGTCCGATATCAGGCGCCTGTCCTTCGTGCAGATCGCCCAGCGCTTCGGTTTCACCATCGGCGAGATCCGCGAGCAGCTTCAGTCGCTGCCGCTGGAGCGCACACCAACCAAGGCGGACTGGTCGAAGATCAGCCGTGGCTTTAGGCACGAACTCGACGCGCGAATCTCGACGCTGACCCGGCTGCGCGACGACCTGGACGGGTGCATCGGCTGCGGATGCCTTTCGTTGAAGAAGTGCAAGCTCTACAACCCGGAAGACCGGGCGCGCCGCTACGGTTCGGGCCCGCGTTACCTGCTCGGTGACGATCCCGCGGAAATCGGGGACTGACCACAGCAAACGGCTTTGCCCGTATTGCACCCTGCGCGCCCGCTCTGCTAATCCGGCCTTACCGGATTCCCGGTCACCGAATTCTTCGTAAACAGCCATCTGAGCGACCGAACAGCCGCATGACCGTTCAAATCGAACTCGGCACCCAGACATCCGGCTGCGCCGCCGCAATGGACCTGGAGGAACTGCTGGCGACCCGCCTGCTTGTGCAGGGCAATTCCGGGTCAGGCAAGTCGCATTTGTTGCGGCGGATCCTCGAGCAGAGCGCGCAATGGGTTCAGCAGGCAGTGATCGATCCGGAGGGCGATTTCGTGTCGCTCGCCGACGAATTCGGCCATGTGGTTGTCGATGCCAATGGCACGGAACGGGATATCCAGACGATCGCGGCGCGGGTGCGCCAGCACCGCGTTTCGGTGATCTTCAATCTCGAGGGCCTCGACGCGGACGGCCAGATGAAGGCGGCCGGCGCGTTCCTCAACGGTCTCTTCGAGGTGCCGCGCGATATCTGGTACCCGATGCTGGTCGTCGTCGACGAGGCGCAGCTTTTCGCGCCGACCGCTTCCGGCGAATTCACAGAGGATGCGCGGCGCGCCTCGCTCGGCGCCATGACCAATCTGATGTGCCGCGGCCGCAAGCGCGGGCTGGCCGGCATCATCGCCACGCAGCGCCTGGCCAAGCTCGCCAAGAACGTTGCCGCCGAAGCCTCGAATTTCCTCATGGGGCGCACCTTTCTCGATATCGACATGGCGCGGGCCTCGGACCTGCTCGGCATGGAGCGCCGGCAGGCCGAAACGTTCCGCAATCTCGACCGGGGCCAGTTCGTGGCGCTCGGTCCGGCTCTGAGCCGGCGGCCCCTGCAGGTGGCGATCGGCCCGGTGAAGACAAAGGGCATGGGATCGAGCCCGAAACTCATGCCGCTGCCCGAACAACTGGCCGGCGAAACGGCGGAAGAACTCCTCTTCGCCTCCGCAGAAACGGCTCCGCCGCCCATCGAGCGCCCGGCGCCGCGACCGGTCGATCCGTCCGGTGTGCTGCAGCAGCTTTCCGCAGCCCCGCCCGAAGCCGCACCCGAAGACGGCATGGACGCCGAGGAACGGGACACGGCAATCGACGCAATCCTTGCCGATATGGTCGAGGATCCGGACGCCGCTTTTCAGCCTGCCGCCATCCTCTACCAGGACTTTCAGGTGCGCTGCCGCATCGGAAAAATTTCTCCCGCGCCGGACCTGACGGCTTTCCAGGATCTGCTGTCCGTGGCTCGGGCGGGCGGCGCGGCCGGTTCGGTGGATGACGAGGAATGGCGGCAGGCCACACGCATCTCGGCGCAACTGCCCGACAATATGCGGGCCGCCTTTCTGTTGCTGGCTCGCGCCGCCGCGCAGAACGAACCGTGCCCCTCCAACCAGGCCATCGCCACCGCCTACGGCACGCGCTCTCCGGGCCGGGCCCGCTGGCTGCTCGGCTATATGGAGGAAAACGGTTTCCTGGTCTGTTCGAACGACCTGCGCGGCCGGCGCGTGATCGTTCTTCCGGACCTCGGATGGCGCACGGAACCGGGCGATCCGGATGCGGCGGAAGTCAGGTCCTCCTGACAGCGACCTGGCAGTAAGCGCGGGCACTCCCTTGTATTTTGGCGTCTGGACGACAATTTATAGCCTCGAGACAGAATCACGCGACATCATGCGACCGGGCGACGAAAATGGCTGAAAGCACACTTATCAAAGGGATCGGCGAGTGGCTGATCGATCAGGCGCTGAGCGAACCCGACATTGTCGACATGTTCGCGGCGGTCTGTCAGCGGCTCTATGCCGCCGGCGTGCCGCTTGGGCGGGCGCGCATCTCCTGGCCGACGCTGCATCCGCTGTTCCAGGCGGAAACCGTGCTGTGGGAGCGCGGCAAGGAGCCGGTGCTCGACCGGTTCCGGCACCAGGCCGAGCGCTCGGAGGACTACCTGCAGAGCCCGATGTACTTCATGTTCGAGCACGATATCGATGTTCTGCGCCGCAAGCTGGCCGGCCCGGACAAGCTGGTCGATTTCCCGATCCTCGAGGACCTGATCGAGCAGGGAATGACGGACTACCTGACCATCGCGACATCCTTCGACAGCGACGCGAAGCAGGTGGATCAGAAGGTTTTCGGCATGATTGTCGCCTGGGCGTCCGACCGTCCCGGCGGCTTCACCGAGGACGACGTCGCGGCGCTTCAGAAGATCCAGCGCCGCATGGCGGTCGCCTGCAAGACGGCAATCCAGTCGCGCATTGCCGGCAATATCGTCGAAACCTATCTTGGCGCCAAGGCGGGCCGACAGGTGCTTGACGGCGCCATCAAGCGCGGCGACGGGCAGGAAACACAGGCTGTTGTCTGGCTCTCCGACCTGCGCGATTCGACCGCGCTCGCCGATACCATGGCGCCGGATGCCTATTTCGACCTGCTCAACGCCTATTACGAATGCACGGCCGGCTCTGCCATCAAGCATGGCGGCGAAGTGCTCGATTTCATCGGCGACGCGGTTCTGGCGATCTTTCCCTATGATACCGACGAAGAGCTGCAGAAAGCCGCGGCGGCGGCAACCAGCGCCCTGCGGGACGCCTTTGCCATGCGCGAGACGGTCAACAGCGAACGCACGAAGGATAACCGGGTCGCGATCCGCTTTGGCGTCGGCCTCAATACGGGCAAGGTGATGTTCGGCAATATCGGCGTCGAGGAACGGCTGACCTTCTCGGTCATCGGCCCGACGGTCAACGAGGTGTCGCGCATCGAGACGCTAACCAAGGGCGTGGAAGCGCAGGCGCTGGTCACGGCGAAAGTCGCCGCAAGCGAGCCGGACGCCTGGGTCTCGACCGGCAAGCACCGGCTTGCCGGCGTGTCACAGGAAATCGAACTGTTCACGCCAAAGACCGCCGAGCGGGGCGTCGCCACCGAGGCAATCGGCGCGGAGCAGGACGGCAAGGTCGGCGACGAGCCGCCGGTTATCCGGCACTAAGCCTCCGCCTTTGCGAGACATATTCCCAGTGTCGCTAAGGCACTGCCGGGCCTCAGCCTCCTTATGGAAACCCGCTGCATACGTCTTGCAGGGCCGCCAGCATGTTCGCGATCGGTGTGTTTCGGACCGGTCAATAAATGCGAAAAACACTCATTTGTGGATTTGGCGACCGTTTGAGAATTCAGCTTGGCGGATCCGGTTTTCTCCCGTTCGAATTGCACATCTCTTGTGATTGCAATCACGCTGCAATAGACCTTTGGTTGTGCAAGTGTGGCTTCTTCGATTACACAATCAAGCCACCGCGTGCATCAGGATGAGGGATTCCACTATGCACATAGTCGGCATTGTTCTTGCCATTATCGCGGCCATCGGCGTCTGGTATTTCAGGTATCAGCAATCACGTGAGGTCATCCACGATGCAGCCGATGCAATCGGTCGAGCCAAAGGCGCATATAACAGGAAGAAGTTCCGCGATAAGGCGCGGGACTCTGTCCTAACCGGGATTGACGATCCGATTCTTGCAGTCGCGGTTCTGCTTGTCGGGATTGCCGAGGCAGACAACCCGATGACGCGGGAGACCGAGGACGGCATCAAGGCGGCTCTCCAGAAAAACACCGGTGCAACCAGTCCGGAGGAGCACTTGGCATTTGCAAAATGGGCATGCAGGGAAGTTCCGGACATCAACAATGTGATTCGTCGTCTAATCCCATTGTTGAATAGCAAGCTGGATGATGACGAAAAACGCGATGTGATCGACATGGCAAATCAAACCATCAAGCTTTCAGGCGGGCCCGGCGTTGCAGGTGCGGCTGCTGTTCTGCGTCTGCAAAACGGCTTGAACATCAACACCTGACCGGTAAGCGATCGATACTACAAACCCGCTCTAGGCTTCTGCTGTCGCCAGACGAACGCCCAAGGCAGCGAAAGCGCCGGCGAAGCCGCGCCGCATCCAGCGCATGACAGCGGGCTTTGAGATGACGTGGCGCCGCGCCGCGGCCGCAAAAGCCCCGTAGCCGACGAAGACGATGAATGTCAGCAGCATGAAGACGCCCGCCAGCGAAAGCATTTGTGCTGTCGCATCGGTGGCGCCCGCCGGCACGAATTGCGGCAGGAAGGCCAGAAAGAAAAGCGACAGCTTCGGATTGAGGATATTCAGGAGGATGCCGCCGATCACCACTTTAACGCCCGATCTTCGTGCAACGTCCCCCGAGACATCGAGTGCGCCGCCCTGGCGAAGCAGGCCCCAGGCCATATAGAGCAGATAGGCAACGCCGAGATATTTGACGATCTGGAAGGCGAGCGCGCTGGTATGAAGAAGGGCGGCAAGGCCGGCGATGCTTGCCGCGACACTCGGGACGATGCCCAATGTGCAGCCGAAGGCCGCCAGAACGCTTGCGCGCCAGCCGCGCGACAGCCCGATGGCAAGCGTATAAAGGACGCCGGGTCCAGGCAGAAGCACGACGACCAGCGCGGTCAGCAGATATTCAAGTGTCATGCCCTTGCTCCGGCTCCCGACAATCAGCGCCGCATGTGATCAGATTTTCCGGCCGGGGACAAGCGCGACCGGGCACCGGCTTGCCGGACCCGGCGCTTTGTGCGCCAATGGGCGATCAATTGGAGGAACGCAGATGATACGGCTCGTAATTGCGGCAGCCTTGTTCCTGGCAGCTATCGGACCATTGCGGGCCGAAACGCTCACGCTCGACTACCAGGCCGTCATGCATGTGCGCGCCTCAAACGCCACGCCTATCCTCGACAATCCGGATCATCTGGTCGGCATCGCCGAATTCCGCGGCCTTGCGATCTTTGCCGACGGTGAAATTGCCGTTCACCGCTATGATGGCTGGTTCGACCTTGTGAAAGGTTCCGGGAAGTTCCACGGTTATGCGCTGTGGACCTTCGAAGACGGATCGGAGCTGAGGGCGCCCTATAGCGGCACGGCAGAGGCCACCAAGGATGGAGGCGTTGCCGTCAGGGCCGCTTTCGAGGATTTTTCAGGCAGCGGCCGGTTCACTGAGGCAACCGGCACCGGCGAATTTTCCGGTCGCCGGATCGATGCCATCGACAAGGGCGGCAGCGCCTATCTGCAGGGCATGCTGCGCATTACCCTGCCCTGATGCCTAAATCGCCAGATATTCGTTGCGCAGATCCTCGTCGTCGAGGACGTCCTGGGCAGCGCCGGAATAGACCACCTCGCCCATATCGACGATGACGGCCTTGTCGGCGAGCTTCAGGGCCGCGACGGCGTTCTGCTCGACGATGATGGTGGTGATGCCGATTTCCTTGATCTGGCGGACGATCTTTTCGATCTCTTGCACGATGACCGGCGCCAGGCCCTCATAGGGCTCGTCGAGCAGCAGCAGCTTGACGTCGCGGGCGAGCGCGCGTGCGACCGCCAGCATCTGCTGCTCGCCGCCCGAAAGCGTGGTTCCGATCTGGGAGCGGCGCTCGGCCAGACGCGGGAAATGCTCGTAGATACGCTCCAGTTCCCAACCGAGCGGCTCCTCGACCTGCGACAGGATCAGGTTTTCCTCCACAGTCAGCCCGCCGATAATGCGCCTATCTTCCGGCACAAGCTGGATGCCCATCTGGGCCGCCTGGTAGGACTTCTTGTCGTGCAGGCTCTGGCCGCCGAGATAGATTTCGCCGCGTTTCAGCTCCGGATCGTCGACGCGGGCGATGGTGCGCAACGTCGACGTCTTGCCGGCGCCGTTGCGGCCCAGCAGCGCCAGGATCTCGCCTTCGTTCAGATCCAGCGATATGCCCTGAACGATGTAGGATTCGCCGTAATAGGCGTGAATGTCGCGGACGCTGAAGAAGGAATCTTTCGGGTCCGGACGAGGGATTTCGAGTTCGGCAACCTCAAGATTGGTTGCATCGGTTTTCGTCAGCATGTCAGTGCGCTCCGCCAAGATAAGCTTCCTGTACCTTCGGGTTCCCTTTGATCTCGTCCGGTGTTCCCGATGCGATTATCCGGCCCTGTGCCAGGACCGAGATCTTGTCCGCGAGCGAAAACACCACATGCATATCATGCTCGATGATGACCTTTGTCATACCACGCTCCTTGATGGTCTTCAAAAGATCAACCGTGCGATTGGTGTCGTGACGCGACATACCGGCCGTCGGCTCGTCCAGAAGCAGGAGCTTCGGATGCTGGATCAGGCACATGGCAAGCTCCAGCCGGCGCTTGTCGCCGCGTGAGAGCGATCCCGCCTCGCGGTCCTTCATCACTTCAAGGCCGACATCGGCAAGGGTCTTTTCCGCTTCCTCGCGGATCGTCGCCTCGTGCCTGAGCTTCGAGAACGGCCTCAGGCTGAAGGCGCCGTCGCGGCTGGCGAATGCCGGTATCATGACATTGTCGAGCAGTGTCAGGTCGGAGAAGATCTCCGGCGTCTGGAAGACCCGCGAAACGCCGAGCTGGTTGATTTCGAAGGGCGTGTGATTGTCGAGCACCTCGCCGTTGAAGACCACGTGGCCGCTGTCGGGCCTGATGCGGCCGACGCAGACATTGAGCAAGGTCGACTTGCCGGCGCCGTTGGGGCCGATAATGGCGTGGGTGGTGCCTTCCTCGACATTGAGGTCGACATCGCTGAGTGCCTTCAATCCGCCGAAGCTCTTGTGGACATCGGCCACGTGAAGAACGCTGTTTGCAACCATGGCAATGCCCTCCTATTCCGCCGGTTGAACGGCCGCGGCCGGTTCCGATTTTCCGCCGCCGCCTCCGGAGAAGCGCCGCAGCAGACGCCGCCAACCCTCCATCAGGCCGCCCGGCAGGAAGATGACGATCAGCATGAACAGCACGCCCAGCGTCAGGTGCCAGCCTTCGCCGACAAACAGGCTGGCCAGTTCCACCGCGAAGGATTGCAGACCTTCGGGCAGGAACGAGAAGAAATGCTCCAGCGTGATCTCGTTGAAGGAGGAGAAGATGTTTTCCAGATACTTGATCAGCCAGGCGCCGAGCATCGGCCCGATCAGGGTTCCGACACCGCCGAGGATGGTCATCAGCACGACCTCGCCGGACGCTGTCCACTGCATGCGCTCGGCGCCGGCAAGCGGGTCCGTCACGGCCAGAAGCGATCCGGCAAGACCGGCGAACATGCCGGAGATGACAAAGGCGGTCAGCGTGTAGGGCCTGGTGTTGAGGCCGGTATAGCCCATGCGGTTCTGGTTCGACTTGATGCCGCGCAACGTCAGCCCGAAGGGCGAATTGAAGATGCGCCTTGTGATGAAGAAGCAGATGATCAGAACGACGGCACAGAAATAGAAGCCCGGATAGCCGCTCATGTCGATGCCGAACAGGTTTGTCTCCGGCAGGCCGGCGCCCGGCGTCGTGAAGGCATTGTCGATGATGCGCGGATCCTGAAGCGTCAATTGCAGCCCGGTCTCGCCATTGGTGATCGGCGTCAGCACCGAATAGGCCAGATTGTAGGACATCTGCGCGAAGGCAAGCGTCAGGATCGAGAAATAGATACCGGAACGGCGCAGGCTCACATAACCGATCGCCAGTGCGAAGATCCCGGCAAAGGCAACACCGAAAAAGATCGCCGGTATCACATTCATGGTGAACAGCTTGAAGGACCAGACCGCCGCGTAGGAGCCGACGCCCAGGAAGGCGGCGTGACCGAAGGACAGGTAACCGGTCAGGCCGAACAGGATGTTGAAGCCCATGGCGAAGATCGCGAAGATCGCGAATTTCTGCAGAAGGTCAGGATAGTTGGCGCCGAAGGGTGTCAGCCAGATCGGCATCAGCAGGATGACCAGCGAGAATGCGGCCAGGGCGAACGGTTCTCTGTTGAGCATCTCTTTCATGGTTCTAGTCCTCCATCACGCCTTCGCGGCCAAGAAGTCCGCGCGGCATGGTCAACAGAATGACGACCGCAACCAGGTAGATGATGATCTGGTTGATGCCCGGGAAAATGGTCATGACGGCGTTCATCGAGGCAAAGGACTGAAGGACGCCAAGCAGGAAGCCGGCCAGCACGGCGCCGGGCAGCGAACCCATGCCGCCCACGACGACCACCACAAAGGACAGGACCAGGAAGTCCATGCCCATGTGATAGTCGGGGGGGAGGATCGGGGTGTACATGACGCCGGCGAGGCCTGCCACGACGGCGGCGATGCCGAACACCACGGTGAAACGTTTCTGGATATTGATGCCGAGCAGGCCGACCGTCTCGCTGTCACGCATGCCGGCACGCACGACCATGCCGTAGGTGGTGAACTGCAGGAAGGCAAAGACCGCGGCAATGACGGCGGCGGAAAAGCCGAAATAGACAAGCCGCCACCAGGGATAGACGAGACCGTCTCCGAGACCCAGCCAAGCGCCGATATCGGCGCTACCGGCGACGGCGGCGGGCGCTGCCTGGGGTATCGGGTTGGCGCCGAAATAGTGCTTGATGATCTCCTGGAGCACGATCGCCAGGCCGAATGTGACCAGAATCTGGTCGGCATGGGGCCGCTTGTAGAAGTGCTTGATCAGGCCGCGCTCCATGACGATGCCGATCACCAGCATCACCGGTATGGCAACAATGATGGAGACGGGAACGGAGTAGTTGAGCAGGAAGCTGCCGAATTCACCGAACCAGGATTCGATGTAAGGAGTCCTGATCTCCAGCGCGGTTCCCCACGCGGTCGTCTGGGTTTCGTCGACGACCACCTTTTCCAGGCCCAGAAGCTTGTTGAAGGTGACGGCACAGAATGCACCGAGCATGAACAGAGCGCCATGGGCGAAATTGACCACGCCGAGCGTCCCGAAAACCAGCGTCAGGCCCAGCGCGATCAGCGCGTAGGCGCCGCCCTTGTCGAGACCGTTCAGCAGCTGAAGTAAAATCGCATCCATGGAGATGTGCCCCCGTTCAAGCTATCGCTTTGCCGGCCGGCCGCGCGGGCGGCCGGTCGGCGATTTCGGTTTCAAGCCGTATAGTTGGCTTAGCAGGTCTTGGCGTCTGCCGGTCCCAGATC
The DNA here is from genome assembly GCF_027889715.1 of Allohoeflea poritis. GTDB lineage: Bacteria > Pseudomonadota > Alphaproteobacteria > Rhizobiales > Rhizobiaceae > Hoeflea_A > Hoeflea_A poritis. The sequence continues at coordinate 78,803 of NZ_JAPJZH010000018.1, read as the reverse complement.
GCCGCCGAAGATGGAGGCGTCGTAGGTGACCTGCTCGCGCGGCACGATCTTCACAACTTCCAGAAGGTCGAACTGCGACTGCGGGTTCTCGTTGCCCTTCACCACGAGCACTTCCTTGAAGCACTGGTGGTCGGCGCCGCGGTAAAGGGTTGCACCATTGCCCATGCCGTCGAACTCGAAGCCTTCCAGCGCCTTGATGACTTCCGGCGGATAGAAGGTTCCGGCGCGTTCGCAGGCATCGGCATAGAGCAGCGCCTGGACGTAGCAGGTCTGCGCGGCCTGGGACGGCGGGAAGCCGTATTCCTGGCCGAAGGACTTGACGAATGCCTTGGAGCCCTCGTCCTGCAGCGACCAGTTCCAGTTGGTGGTGCCCAGAATGCCCTTGATGTTCTCGCCGGCACCCTGTGCCATCAGGCGGGAGAAGAGCGGCACGACGATCTGGAAGTCCTTGCCGTTGACCTGCTTCTCGCGCATGCCGAACTGGACGGCCTGGGTCAGCGAGTTGACCATGTCCTTGCCGTAGTGGTTCAGGATCAAGACGTCCGCACCGGAGTTGAGAACCGGCGTCAGATACTGCGAGAAGTCGCCGGCACCGAGCGGCGTGCGCACGGCATTGGCAGTCTGCCAGCCGAGACCTTCGGTGGCGTCCTTGATCGACTCTTCCTGGGTCCAGCCCCAGTTGTAGTCGGCGGTCAGGTGATAGGCAGTGCGGTCCTTGCCGAGCTCTTCGGCGAGGATCGGGCCAAGCGCAAGACCAGACTGGTAGGCGTTGAAGAAGTGGCGGAAACCATAGCGCCGCTTGTCCTTGCCCGTCGTGTCATTGGAGTGGGTCAGACCGGCCATGAAGATGACGCCCATTTCCTGGCAAAGGCCCTGCACGGCAACCGCAACACCGGAGGACGAGCCGCCGGTGATCATGATGGCGCCGTCCTTTTCGATCATCCGCTTCGCGGAAGCGCGGGCGGCGTCGGATTTGGTCTGCGTATCGCCCGTGACGAACTCGACTTTCTTGCCGAGGATGCCATTGCCCTTCAGGGCCTTGGACGAGAACGTGTTGAGGAGACCGCCGTCGCCTTCACCGTTGAGGTGCTTCGTTGCGAGCTGATATGCGCGCAGCTCATCGGCGCCCTCATCGGCATAAGGTCCGGACTGTGGCACGTTGAAGCCCAGCGTAACGCTGCCGCCTGTCGGCATGTTGCAGAAATCCTGGGCGTAGGCACCGCGCACAAAGCTCATCGGCGCTGCAAGCGCAACACCCGATGCCGCGCCCGCTTTCAGCAAGCCACGACGTGTCATGGTAAATTTGGACATTGAATTCCTCCCGAATGTCGCTGATCGAGTGTCCCGCTTCCTCTCAACGGAACGCTCCAGATGCTAGTCACACGCGAAAAAGGCGCAATAATCCATTCGGTTATAAGACTATGGTCTATGAGACTTTCGTCGAATGCGGCGCGCGATATCCTGACTGAATCGGCGTCGAAAAATTTGCCGGAATAGCCCTGTCGGCTTGATCGTGATCAATACTGCGGCATATTTTCCTGTTTAGAGTGCATCTAAAGTCTGGTAGGACGGCATGAATGCCTGTCGGATAATCGGACAGAACACGTCAGGGATGAGTGCAGTCCGCTATAGGCCGCCACACGCGGCGTGCAGTCGGCGAACCGGAGTTGAGACTTCCATGGATTATCGGGGCATCTTTCAGGACGCAGTCGACCAGCTGCACGCCGAAAAACGCTATCGTGTCTTCGCAAATCTGGAACGCATGGTCGGAAAATTTCCCCGCGCCATTCATCGCGCCGGCGGCGCGGCGCGCGAGGTTACCGTTTGGTGCTCCAACGACTATCTCGGCATGGGCCAGAACGAAGATGTGATCTCGGCGCTTTGCGAAGCCGCCGGGCGCATGGGCTCGGGTGCCGGCGGCACCCGCAACATTTCCGGAACCAATCATCCGCTGGTCGAGCTGGAACTGGAACTGGCCGATCTGCACGGCAAGGAAGCGGCGCTTGTCTTCACCTCCGGTTTCATCTCGAACGAAGCGTCGATCTCGACCATAGCCCGACTGCTTCCCAACTGCCTGATCCTTTCCGACGAGCTCAACCACTCGTCCATGATCGAAGGCGTCAAGCGTTCCGGCAGCGAGAAGAAGATCTTCCGCCACAACGATCTGGAACATCTCGAAGGGCTGCTGCGCGCCGCCGATCCGCAGCGTGCCAAGCTGATCGTCTTTGAATCGGTCTATTCCATGGATGGCGACATCGCACCCATCGAGGCGATCGCCGACCTCGCCGACAAATACGGCGCCATGACCTATATCGACGAAGTGCATGCCGTCGGCATGTATGGCAACCGCGGCGGCGGCATCACCGACCGTGACGGCCTTGCCGACCGGATCGACATCATCGAGGGAACGCTCGCCAAGGCCTTCGGCGCGCTCGGCGGCTATATCACCGGGCCGCGCGCGGTCATCGATGCCGTGCGGTCCTATGCGCCCGGCTTCATCTTCACCACCGCTCTGCCACCGGCGATCGCGGCGGCTGCGACCGCATCGATCCGTCACCTTAAGTCGTCGCAGGACGAGCGTACGGCGCATCAGCGCCAAGCCCAGGCGACGAAGAAGGCGCTGACGGAGGCCGGGCTTCCGGTCATGCCGTCGCAGACCCATATCGTGCCGCTGCTGGTCGGTGATCCGGAACTGTGCAAGAAGGCGTCCGACCGGCTTCTGGATGTGCACGGCATCTACATCCAGCCGATCAACTATCCGACGGTGCCGCGCGGGACCGAGCGGCTGCGGATCACGCCGAGCCCGTTCCACGACGACCGGCTGATCGCGGAATTGTGCGAGGCGGTCAGGGAAGTCTGGCTTACGCTGGGCATTCCGTTCGCCGCCGGCAGCGACGAAACGCCCGTTGGCTCGGACCGCATCGTCAAGCTCACCGTTCCAAAGGCCGGCGGCTAGTCCAGATCAACCCTTGGAAATGAAACGCGCGAGGCGGTCGGCGGCCGCCTCGATATGGTCGATGCGGCGCAGGAAACAGGCCCGCAGGAAGCCTTCGCCACCCGGTCCGAATCCGGAACCGGGCGCCAGGCCGACATCCGCCTCGTCCACGATCCGGTACGCCGCCTCGTGTGAACTCTCCATTCCGGCGATCGAGAAGAACGCGTAGAACGCTCCTTCCGGCTTGAGGAGACGCACCCGGTTGGTGGCCATCAGGGCGTCGCACAGAAGATCGCGGGCGTGGGCGGCCCGGTCTTTTTGTTCCTCGACATAGTCGTCGCCCTTTTCAAGCGCTTCCACGGCGCCGCGCTGCATGAACTGGGCGACACCGGATGTCGAATACTGGATGAGATTCTCGAACACCTGTCCAAGCTCGGGCGGCGCCTTGATCCAGCCGACACGCCATCCGGTCATGGACCAGTTCTTGGAAAAGGAATTGACGAAAATAATGCGATCGTCCTCGCCGGCGACGTCAAGAAATGACGGTGAACGATGGCCCGCATAAAAGTAACGCGCGTAAATTTCGTCGGCGATAATCCAGATACCCGCCTGCCGCGCGAGGGCAAGTATCGCCTCCAGTTCCTCGTGGCTTGCCGTCCAGCCGGTCGGGTTGGACGGCGTGTTGATGAAGAGCGCGCGCGTCGACGGACCGATCGCGTCGGAAAGCCTGTCGAGATCGAGCGTCCAGCCGCGTTCCGTATGGTCCAGCGTCACCGGAACAGCCCGGGAACCGGAGATTTCCAGCGCGGCGAAGATGTTCGGCCAGGCGGGCGACAGATAGACCATCTCGTCGCCCGGCTTGCAGATCGCCTCGACCGTGAGCTTTATGGCCTGCATGCCCGAACCGGTCACGTAGAAGGTTTCCGGATCGTGGACGCCGCCGAAATGCCGGCCATAGTAGTCGGCAAGGGCCTGGCGAAGCTCGGGTATGCCGCGCTGCCAGGTATAGAAGGTTTCGCCGTCGCGCAGCGATTTGATCGTTGCATCATAGATGAACGACGGGGTCGGTCGGTCGCCCTCGCCGACCCAGAGCGGAATCACGTCCTCGCGAAGCCGGGCATGATTGACCACCGCCACAATCGCGCTCTCCGGCGCATTGCGCGCCTGGGGGCTCAACTCATCGAAAAAACGCACCATATTCCTCCGCCTGTTTCCGGAGGAATATAGGCAGCGGTGGGGAAAATCACGCGATTTTCCCTTATAAACCCATCGATGGCGCTGATAGGTCGGCGACTACTTCTTGAGCAGGTCGCGGATTTCCGTCAGCAACTGGACATCGGCGGGCGGTGCTGCCGGCGCGGCGGGCTTTTCCTCTTCCTTGCGGCGCAGATTGTTCACCGCCTTGATCATGAGAAAGATGATCCAGGCGAGGATCAGGAAGTTGAGCGCAACCGTGATGAAATTGCCATAGGCCAGGACAGCCCCCTGCTCGCGCGCCGCATCGAGCGTCGATGCCGTCACGGCACTGGAAAGCGGGATGAAGTAGTCCGAAAAATCGAAACCGCCGAATAGGGCGCCGACGATGGGCATGATGACGTCATCGGTCAGCGATTTGACGATCAGGCCGAACGCCCCGCCTATTATGACGCCGACCGCGAGGTCCATGACATTGCCCTTTGCAATGAACTCCTGAAATTCCTTCAACATAGAGGCCCCCTTTATTTCAGTTTCGATTCGTTACTTGCATCCATGCGAGATTATACTTTTTCCCGCTTGAATAAACACGGTTGTATTTGCGACGACTGATCCCGCGCAATCGAAGGTTCGAAACAAGGCGAAACCTGCCGTGTCAGGCATACCACTTTGTCCGCATTTGCTTGCTGGACCTTTGTGTTTATGCTTGCCGGCAGTCCGATCGTTTTGAAAGGAATGGGATTTTCATGTTGGCGGGCTGGGTGATCGTAACCGCGGCGTTGCTTTACCTGCTGCTCCTGTTCGCGATCGCAAGCTATGGCGACCGCAGAACGGCGGCGCAGCGCGGAACGGCCACAACCGGACGGCCGCTGATCTACGCGCTCAGCCTTGCCGTCTACTGCACCTCATGGACCTATTTCGGCGGCGTCGGCCTCGCCGCCCAGCGCGGATACGAGTTTCTCGCCATCTATTTCGGGCCGATCCTGATGTTCACCATCGGCATGCCGGTGCTTCGCCGCATCGTCAATCTGGCGAAGGCCGAGAAGCTGACATCGATCGCCGACTTCATAGCCGCGCGCTATGGCAAGAACCCGACCGTCGCGGGCATTGTCGCGGCGATCGCCGTTGTCGGAACGATCCCCTACATCGCGCTGCAGCTCAAGGCCGTCGCGTCATCGGTGACCATCATCATCACCGCCACGCCTTTCGAGGCCCAGCCGGAATCGTTCCTCCTGACCGACATGGCATTGGTCGTGACGCTCCTTCTCGCCGGCTTTTCGGTCATTTTCGGCACGCGGCACACGGACGCGACGGAGCACCAGAACGGCCTGATCCTGGCCGTTGCGATGGAATCCGTGGTCAAGCTGATCGCATTCACCGCCGTCGGCCTCTTCGCCACTTTCGTCCTGTTCGACGGACCCGGACATTTGCTGGAGCAGGCGCGGCAGAGCGAGGCCGCCATGGCCGCCCTCAGCTACGACACCTCGACCTCACGCTGGATCGTCCTGACCATGTTGTCGGCCGTCGCCATCGTCGTCCTGCCGCGGCAGTTTCATGTCACCGTTGTGGAAAACCGCACCGAAAGCGAGCTGAAGACCGCAGGTTACCTTTTCCCGATTTACCTGATCGCCATCAATCTCTTCGTCATACCGATTGCCCTTGCCGGCGTGCTGACCCTGCAGGGAACGGGCACCGGCGACCAGTACGTGCTGCTGCTGCCGCTTGCCAACGATATCTCCTGGCTTTCGCTTGCCACCTTCATCGGCGGGTTTTCGGCGGCGACCGCGATGGTGATCGTTGCCTCCGTGGCCGTCGCGATCATGATTTCGAACGATATCGTGATGCCGGTCCTGCTGCGGCAGAACATCATCCGGCGCAGTACTGACCTCGGCGACTTCACCGGTATCATCCTGAAGATCCGCCGCACCGCGATCTTCTGCATTCTGCTTCTGGGCTATGCCTATTACCGCTCCGCCAACATCGATGCCGGCCTTGCCTCGATCGGCCTTTTGTCCTTTGCGGCAATGGCGCAGTTCGCGCCGGCGCTGTTCGGCGGCCTGATCTGGAAGGGCGCCAACGCGCGCGGCGCGATCGTCGGTCTTTGCGGCGGCATGCTGGTCTGGGCCTATCTCCTGTTCGTTCCGAGCCTTGGCGGCCCGGACAATTCGCACGTTGCTGCCGCGGTCCTCGATTTCCTGCTGCCCGGAACCGATGTCTTCTCCGGCGATGGCGCGGACCCGTTCGTCAACAGTGTGCTGCTCAGCCTTCTGGTGAACATGGCGCTGTTCGTCACCGGCTCGCTGAGCCGGCCGGCCCGGCCGCTGGAGCGCATGCAGGCCGGCGTTTTCATTCCGCAGCGGTCCATGATCCGCCCGACCCGCAACGAGTGGCAATCGGGAATCACCGTCAAGCAGCTCAAACAGGCGATCACCAAATATCTCGGCGCGGAGCGGACGGAACGCTCGTTCCATACCTACGAGACGACACGCGGCCGCTGGCTGGAGCCGAGCGCGCCGGCGGACATGGACCTGGTGCGCTATGCGGAACAGTTGCTCGGCAGCGCCATCGGCTCCGCATCGGCCCGGCTCGTCCTTTCGCTGCTCTTTCAGAAGGAGGACGACACATCCTCCGACACGGCCCGGCTGCTGGACGAAGCGTCAGAGGCCTTGCAGTACAACCGCGACCTTCTGCAGAGCGCGCTCGGGCAGATGGACCAGGGGATCACGGTCTTTGACCGCAACAACCGTCTGAGCGTGTGGAACCGGCGCTTCCGCTCGCTGCTCGACCTGCCCGAATCGGTCGGCCAGGTCGGCGTCGCGCTTGAGGACATCGTGCAGATGCTGGCCGACCGCGGCGATATCCGCAAAGACCAGGTCAAGGGAATCATCGACAGCTTCCTGACCATGGACGTCTCCTGGACGGTCAAGCTTGTCGACTCCGGCCGGATTATCGAAATCCGCTCCAATCCCATGCCCGATTCCGGCGTGGTCACGACCTATGCCGACATCACGGAACGCGTGGCTTCGGCAAAGGCGCTCGAACAGGCGAACGAGACGCTGGAGCAGCGCGTCGCGGAGCGAACCGCCGAGCTGGTGCGCGTCAATGGCGAACTGGCACAGACACAGGCACGGGCCGAGGAAGCCAATATCGGCAAGACACGTTTTTTGGCCGCCGCCGGACACGATATTCTCCAGCCGCTGAACGCCGCACGACTTTATTCTTCGTCACTGGTCGAGCGTCTCGGGCAATCGGAAAACCAGGAGCTGGTCACGAATATCGATTCGTCACTGGAATCGGTCGAATCCATTCTCGGCGCCGTACTCGACATATCGCGGCTCGACACCGGTGCCATGAAGCCGCAGATCTCGAGTTTTCCGCTCAATGATGTGCTGCGGCGGATCGAGACCGATTTCTCGCCACTGGCCGCGGAATGCGATCTCGATCTGCGGGTCGTTCCGACATCGGCGTTCGTACGCAGCGATCCGAACCTGTTGCGGCGCCTGATCCAGAACCTCGTTTCGAACGCGATCAAATACACGCAAAGCGGCGGCGTCCTCGTCGGTGTGCGGCACAGCGGGGAGAACGTGTTCGTTCAGGTGATCGACACCGGCATCGGCATACCGCGATCGAGTTTCGACATCGTTTTCCGGGAATTCACGCGGCTGGACGAGGGGGCGAAGACGGCATCCGGCCTGGGTCTCGGCCTGTCGATCGTCGACCGGATCGCACGCGTTTTGGGACATCGCGTTCACCTGGCGTCCAATCCGGGCAAGGGAACCGATTTCCGGGTGGAAATCCCGGTCGAGACCAATGTCAGGCAGGTTCAGGCGACCGATGCCCGGCCCAGCCGGCCCACCGCGCCGACCTCGCTCGACGGGCTGCGTGTCCTGTGCATCGACAACGAGCCGAAGATCGTCGAGGGACTGCGGCTGCTTCTCGAGGGCTGGAACTGCCGTGTTGCAACGGCGGCCAGTCTGGAAGACCTTGGCGCGCTGCTGGGCGATCAGGCGGCACCGCCCGATGCGGTCATCGCGGATTACCACCTGGATGACGGCAACGGCATAGAGGCGATCACGCGCATAAGGGCACATTGGAACGTGGATATTCCGGCCGTGTTGGCGACCGCCGACAGGACGCTCGACGTGCGCAACAGGGCGGAAGAACGGTCCATTGCGATCTTCAACAAGCCGCTAAGGCCCGCCGCGCTGCGGGCGTTCCTCAATCAGATTGCGGCGGCAAGAAAGTCAGCAGCGGAGTAGAGCGTATCTGGTCGGTCACACCGTGATCAGTGCACGGTGCCGGACTCGCGATCGAGTGCCTCGGTGCCGATTTTCGAAAGCTGGATAACGGCCTGGGTCCGGCTGTCGACGGAGAGCTTTTGCAGAACGGCCGATACGTGCGCCTTGATCGTTGCCTCCGAAACACCGAGCTCATAGGCGATCTGCTTGTTCAGCAGACCTTCCGCAAGCATGCCGAGAACCCGGCTCTGCTGGGGCGTCAGTGTCTGCAGGCGCTTGATCAGTTCGGCGACCTCGGGATCCTGCTCGAGGCCGAGTTCGAAACCGCCCGGCGTCCATATCTCGCCGGCCAGAACGGCGGCGATACCGTCGCGGATTTCATCGATACTGGCGGATTTGGAGATAAATCCTGATGCACCGAGATCGAGTGCGCGCCGCACCGTGGCCTGATCATCGGACGCCGATACCACGACCACGGGAAGGCTGACATACTCTGCCCGCAGGGCGATCAGCCCGGACAGGCCGCTGACGCCGGGCATGGTCAGGTCGAGAAGCAGGAGATCGGCTTCCGGATGCTCCTTTGCGGCATTGCGCGCCGCGCCGAAATCGCCGGCTTCAACGATCTCCAACCCGTCCTCGATGCCTGAAAGGGCCTGCCTCATGGCACCGCGAAACAATGGATGGTCATCTGCAATTATAAATGTCTTGCTCAACTCGATCGCCCCCTCCCAGAGGCCGCCGCACCTGAAAGAGATCGATTCCTCCCGCCCAATCAGTCCGGCTCGCTCGTCTGCATCGCTCGTCGCTCTGCAGAAGCCAATGCTACCGGGCTTGGCTGCCAAGGCAAAGAGATTTCTTCACCGGAGGTTTTTGTTCGACGCGATAAACCGGAGCAGACCGACGTCAGGAAGCCTGGTGCACCAGGAAAGGCTGGGGGTAAGCCAGTTCAGGAACACCGCATTCGCTGCAGACCTTCACATTGGAGCAAAGCAGCGCAGCTTTCTTGAGCGCCAGGCGGCCATTCGGATATTCACCGAGATAAAGCCGGTGATAGCGGTCGGGCAAATGGACACAGCCCTCGGCGTGAATTTCATATACGCCATTTGTCTGATTTTCGCTGAGATAGTAGCTTGGCAACAGGATCCTCCAGGTGCTGACCGGACATCGTCCTGCCAACACGTTTCGAGTTACACCGCCCTGATTCGATATATCGGGATGGTCCTACGCTCATTCAATGGTCTGCGTCCACCAACCAGAAACATAGTTTGCCGGCAATGCAACTAAGGTTTACGGCGTCAGGTCCTGTCCGGGGCATCCGTGCCGGGAATTCGACCGGAATTGTCCTTCTCGATATCCTCCATAACGCCCAGAAAACGGCGCATGAGCTTTTCCATGACCCCGAAGGTGCGGTCGATTTCCTCATCGGTCGGAAACCTGCTTTCCGGTCCGCCGGGCCGTTCCGCAAGCGTTTGCTCCAGCACCGCGATGCGCTCTTCCAGAAGATCGATTTCCTCTTCGAGGGCCCGCCGTTCATCGGCTGCCATGCGACAAACGATCTGGCCCTCCACGTCGGAACAGACGGAAATTTCCCCCGTATGGGAATCGAGCCGCACAAACCCGTCGCCGGAGGGCTCGATCACGAAGCGGTTCTCCTGCGCGGCTGCCGGCGCGCCTGCAAGCAGCAGCGCCAGGCACGCCGGGTAAAAAGGCTTGATCCGAAAAAACTGGTTCATATCCGCATGCCCCCGGTGATAATTTCGATCCGACGGTGTAGTTAGCTCATGATCGTGCCAGAAATGCGATGCGCGAGGCTGTAGACAATGGCGGAAATCATTTACAAGATCGTGCCGCGCACCCTTTGGCGGCAGGCGCTGGAGAACGGCCGTTTCGACGGTGCGCCGATCGACCTCCAGGACGGCTATATTCACTTTTCGACGGCCCGCCAGGTGGCGGATACGGCCGCGCTGCACTTTGCCGGACAGGACGACCTGCTGCTGGTCGCCGTCGACAGCGCCGATCTCGGTGCAGCCCTGAAATACGAACCATCTCGCGGCGGCGACCTGTTTCCGCATCTTTACGGCCCGCTGCCGGTTGATCTGGCGCGCTGGGCCCTGCCGATGCCGCTGGGCGACGACGGCATGCACCAACTGCCCGATCTGGACCGGTGACACATCCGTTGTACAGGCTGGCACGGCACGCCTTGTTCGCGCTCGACCCGGAAACCGCCCACCGGCTTTCCATCAAGGCACTGAAATCAGGCGCCCTGCCACCTCAGACGGCCGATGCCGACCCGGGCCTTGCAGTGGACGCTGCCGGTTTGCGCTTCAAGAACCCGATCGGAATCGCAGCCGGTTTCGACAAGAATGCCGAAGTGGCCAACGAGGTGCTGCGGCTGGGCTTCGGATTTACGGAAATCGGATCGGTGACGCCGCTGCCGCAAGCGGGCAACCCGCAGCCGCGAATCTTCCGGCTGCCGGCGGATCGCGCCGTCATCAACCGGCTCGGCTTCAACAATGAGGGGCATGCGGCGGCACTGCGCAGGCTGCGCGGCTCGACCGGACCGCGGCCGGGACCGATCGGCGTCAATGTGGGCGCGAACAAGGATTCCGAGGACCGCATCGGCGACTATGCGCTTGGCATAACCGTTTTTTACGATGTCGCCGACTACTTCACGGTCAACGTCTCGTCTCCCAACACGCCCGGCCTGCGCGACCTGCAGGCACGGGAAAACCTGATGCTGCTGATCAGCGCGGTGCAGGAAGCGCGGTCGGCGCGACAGTCTGCGGGTGCGGAGCACAAGCCGATCTTCGTCAAGATCGCGCCTGACCTGAATGAAGAGGACCTTCGGAACATCGCATCGGTTGCACGCGAAACCGGGCTCGACGGTCTCATCGTGTCCAACACGACGCTGTCGCGCGACGGGCTGCGGGCCGGCAGACATACCGGACAGTCCGGCGGTCTATCGGGACGCCCGCTTTTCGAACGGTCGACCATCGTTCTTGCGAAACTGCGCGCGCTTGTCGGCCCGCAGATGACCCTGATCGGCCTGGGCGGCGTCGACTCGGCGCAAACGGCTCTGGAAAAAATCCGGGCCGGCGCCGATCTGGTGCAGCTCTATACCGGTTTCGTCTATGAGGGGCCTGGTATCGTCCCCGCCATACTGTCGGGACTGTCCCGGGCGGTGTCGCGTGAAGGCATAGGGTCAATCGCCGATCTGCGCGACAGCCACCTGGATGCATGGGCGGAAAGGTCGATCCCGCAATAGTGCTGTTGTCTCAGTGGAGGGTCCTGCGGCTTTCGCCGAGCATTTGCGCAACATCGGCAACCGTGCTCGAACTCTTCAGCCGTTCGACTTCAATGCGGCACCCGGTCCTTTCCTCAATGACCATGAGCAGCGTCAATTGAACGATGCTGTCCCAATCGGGGAGCTGGCACAGTGCGCAGTGGCAATCGATCCGCTCCGCCGGCATCAGCAGGATATCGGCAATCACTTGTCTTACGACCGAGACGCTGTTTTCCATCGACCTGTTCCCGCTGCAAACAATGCGACCTTGCGGCCCGGATTGCGAACCGCCATGGGACCAAGTTCTATCGGTCCCGCGTTGGATAATTCACTCAGCTTCGCGCCCCTTATAAGGCCGAAACCTGTAAATTTAATTTGCAGCAATCAATTTTTCACAGATTTCGAGATGTTTTGTCAACAGGTGTATAATTAGGCCCTCGCGACCGGATTTCGTTCCACGTTTGGATTGAGCGGCCTATCCCCTTGATCAGACCGGGATTATTCGACACTTGGCGCGTGATCCGAGGCCACCAAGGCCTGGAGCAATTCTGAAGCTACCAGCGCGCCCGCCCGGACCCGCGACCAAACACCGCGTTCGCACGGGTTCCCAGCATGGCGTAGAGCGTGACGCCGCGCGTTCCGAGAAACGCCAGCAGCGCAAGCCACAAACCGTGATTGCCGATTACCGGCACCAGCACCCAGGTCAGGACGACAAAAAGCGCGAGCGACACAAGCATCATGTTGCGCATGTCAGCCGACCAGGTCGCGCCGATGAAGACACCGTCCATTTCGAAGGCGAGCACGCCGACAAGGGCCGTCAGCGCCGCCCAGTGCAGGAATTGGCGGGCCTGCCCACGCACCTCCTCGGAAGTCGTCAGAAAATCGATGACGGCCGCGCCGAAAACGAGAAAGAACAGGGTCGTCGCCGCCGCAAGGCAGAAGCCCCAGACAAGCGTCAGACGTACCGAGCGGTCGAACGCCGGTCGGTAATTGGCACCCACTGCGCGGCCGGCCAACTGTTCGGCCGCGGTGGCAAATCCGTCAAGATAATAGCCGGCGACCATGAAGAAATTCATCAGGACGGCATTTGCAGCGAGGGTCACCGGACCGAATTGCGCGCCCTGCCTGACAAACAGCGCAAAGGCGGCAAGCAATGCGAATGATCGGATCATGATGTCCCGGTTGAGCGACATGAGCCGCGTGATCGCGGCCCGGTCGAGCACGCGTTGCCAGGTCGGCCGAGCGGTGCGGTCGAACCGCGCATAGACAAAGGCAAAGCCGGCAAGAGCGCCCACGGCTTCGCCCGTCACAGTGGCCCAGGCTACTCCCTCGATGCCCCAGCCGAGACCCAGCCCCAGCCAAATGGACAGGATGATATTGATGCCGTTGATCAGCGTCTGCAAGAGCAGCCCGGCAATCGCTTCGCCGCGGCCGAGCACATATCCGAGGATGGCGTAATTGGCGAGGCTCGCCGGCGCGGAAACCATCCTGATCGTTATATAGGTCTCGGTTGCCTGGCGCACCGCCTCGCCCGGCGCCATCGCCCGGACACCGATCCACACGATCAAGGGCGAAATCAGCAGCAATGCGGCTCCGCTCGCAAGGCCGATCATCAGGGAACGCCAGAAGACGGCCTGTTCCTCGCCCGGATCGTTCCTGCCGAAGGCCTGCGCCACCAGGCCGGTGGTGGAGGCGCGCAGGAAGTTGAATGTCGTGAAGACGAGGTCGAAAATAACCGCCCCGACCGCCAGGCCGCCAAGCAGCGCCGGATCGCCCAGCCGACCGACAACGGCGGTATCGACCAGACCGAGCAACGGCGTCGTCAGGTAAGCGAGCGTCATCGGCACGGCGATGGACAGGACCAGCCGGTTGCTGACGTCAAAGGGCCGCTGTTGCGGCCCGGCCCCTTCCGGTTCCGGGGTCCGATCCATGATCACAACCAGATTTTGCTGGGCACGCCCGACCACGGATGGAAGCCGGCGGCATCTTACGACCGAGCCCGCGGCGGACTATCGCCGGAAACTCAATATGCGCAATACCAGAAAAACGGGCACGACGACAACCGCGCCGAGCAGCAGGTAATCACCGAAACGCCCCAATGCGGCAAAGCCCAGTTCCCACACATTGACGACGAAATCGCGCACCGCGTAGATCACGTCGATCGGATACCAGTTGAAGGCGCTCATCACCGCACCGACGATGAACGAGATCACGACCAGCTTGACCAGTGTCCGGCCGAGCGAATCTCCCAGAAACCGGTTCAGTCTTTCCGACATGCGCCATCACTCCGTTTCGATTGTGCCATAGGTAATCGCAATCGGCGGCTGCTTCAACCGCGACGGCGGTGTCCGACGATACCGTTTTGCGCAAGCCGGACATGGGTTAACGTCGGCCTGTGAACAATGATTCTGCGGATATCGGCGAGAACGCGGGCTCTTCGCTGCCGGAGCCTTTTTCAGGCTGGTTCTCGGGGCGCGGCTGGGAGCCGCGGCCGCATCAGCTGGCGCTCCTTCAAAAGGCGCAATCCGGCCTGTCTTCGCTGCTGATCGCACCGACGGGCGCCGGCAAGACACTGGCCGGCTTCCTGCCGTCGTTGATCGACATCACGCTGAAGGAGGAAAAACGCCGCCCGGGGGCCGCGCGCTCGTCGGCACGGCGCGGGATACACACGCTCTATGTCTCGCCGCTCAAGGCGCTGGCGATCGATATCGAGCGCAACCTTGCCAATCCCGTGGCGGATATGGCGCTTCCCGTGCGCATCGAGACACGAACCGGCGATACGCCTTCCTCAAAGCGGCAGCGCCAGAAACGCGATCCGCCGGACATCCTCCTGACGACGCCGGAACAGATCGCCCTTCTGATCGCCAGCCGGGAGGCCGGGCTTCTTTTCGGCGACCTGAAATTCGTCATCTTCGACGAGTTGCACTCGCTGGTCACCTCCAAACGCGGGCATCTGCTTTCCCTCGGCCTTGCCCGGTTGCGGCGCCACAGCCCCGGGCTTCGCACCATCGGACTTTCGGCCACGGTGGCCGAACCCGAGGCACTGCAGGCCTGGCTCATGCCGCAGGTGGCGCAGGATGCGCCGGTGCTTGCCGAGCGCATCGTCATCGCTGGTGGCGCCAAGCCGGAAATCACGATCCTGCGTACCGACGAGCGGGTCCCGTGGTCCGGCCATTCGGCGCGCTACGCGATGGCGGACGTCTATCAGGCCATCCGCGAGCACCAGACGACCCTGCTCTTCGTCAATACGCGCAGCCAAGCCGAACTCCTGTTCAGGGAGCTGTGGCGCATCAATGAGGACGACCTGCCCATCGCACTGCATCACGGCTCGCTCGATGCCAGCCAGCGGCGCAAGGTCGAGGCTGCAATGGCCGGAAACAAGCTGCGCGCCGTCGTCGCGACGTCGACACTCGATCTGGGCATCGACTGGGGCGATGTCGACCTTGTGGTGCATGTCGGCGCGCCGAAGGGCGCCAGCCGGCTTGCACAGCGCATCGGGCGTTCCAATCACCGCATGGACGAGCCGAGCCGCGCCATCCTGGTGCCGGCGAACCGATTCGAGGTGATGGAGTGCCAGGCGGCGCTCGATGCCAATTATCTCGGCGCCCAGGATACGCCGCCGGTCGGAGACGGCACCTATGACGTATTGGCCCAGCACATTCTGGGCATGGCATGCGCCGAACCGTTCACGGCCGATGCGCTTTTCACGGAGGTGACGACCGCCGAGCCCTACCGGTCGCTCGGACGCGACCAGTTCGACCGCGTGCTGGATTTCGTGGCGACCGGCGGTTACGCGCTGAAGACTTACGATCGCTATGCCCGCATCCGCGTGACGAAAGACGGCACATGGCGCGTCAGCAATCCGCGCATCGCCCAGCAGTACCGGCTCAATATCGGCACGATCATCGAAGCGCCTGAGCTGAAGATCCGTCTGACGAAACACAGCGGGCGCGGCGTCAATGTGCGCGGCGGGCCGGTGCTCGGCAAGATCGAGGAATCCTTCGTCGAGATGATGTCGCCCGGCGATACGTTCCTGTTCGCCGGCAGGGTGCTGCGTTTCGAGGGCATCCGCGAAAACGAGTGCATCGTGTCGAAGGGCGGCACCGGCAGCCCGAAGATCCCTGCCTATGCGGGCGGCAAGTTTCCGCTGTCCACCTATCTCGCCGACCAGGTCCGCTCGATGCTGGCCGATCCCGGCAGCTGGCAGGCGCTGCCCGACCAGGTGCGCGAGTGGCTGGAGATCCAGCGACGGAAATCGGTCCTTCCAAAGCAGGGCGAGCTGCTGATCGAGACATTCCCGAACGCCGACCGTTTCTACATGATGATGTATCCCTTCGAGGGACGGCTGGCGCACCAGACCCTCGGTATGCTGCTGACACGCCGGCTGGAACGGGCGCGGGCAAGGCCGCTCGGCTTCGTTGCCACGGACTACGCGATGTCGGTCTGGGGCCTTCGCGACATGGGCCTGATGATCGAACGCGGCGAACTCTCGCTGGCCGAGCTGTTCGATGAGGACATGCTGGGCGACGACCTGGAGGCGTGGCTGGCTGAATCCTGGATGCTCAAGCGCACATTCCGCAATTGCGCGATGATTGCGGGTCTCATCGAGCGCCGCTATCCGGGTCAGGAGAAGACCGGCCGGCAGATCACCGTTTCCGCCGATCTTATCTATGACGTACTGCGCAGCCACGAACCCGATCACATCCTGTTGCAGGCAACGCGCACCGATGCGGCGGCCGGCCTGCTGGATATTCGCCGGCTTGCGGATATGCTGTCACGAATCAAGGGCCGAATCATCTTGAACCGGCTGGACCAGATCTCACCGCTTGCCGTTCCCGTCATGCTGGAAATCGGCAAGGAACCCGTGTCCGGCGAAGCGCATGATGATATCCTGGCCGAAGCGGCGGACGAGATCATTGCCGAGGCAATGGGTTAGATACGAGGGCATGACGAGGAATGAACAGGGCCAGCGCCGCACAGGCAGTGATCGCCGACGACATGATCAGCACCGCGGAAATCGACATCAATGGCACGGCGGCAATATGCGACCCGATCGGCGCGCTCTATCTGCCGGACAGCCGGACGCTCGTGGTATCGGACCTGCATCTGGAGACCGGGGCGGCCTATGCGCGGCGCGGCATGCTGCTGCCGCCCTACGATACGGGCCTGACGCTGAAACTGCTCCAGGTCGCGCTCGACCGCTACCGGCCAGCCTGCGTTGTCAGTCTGGGTGACAGTTTTCACGACCGCCATGGCGCCGGCGCACTGCCCGGGGAAAGCCTGGCGCAGATCGGCTCCATGATGCGCGGCCGCGACTGGTACTGGATCGCCGGCAACCACGACCCGGACCATCCGGCCGGCCTAGCGGGGGACTGCGTGAACGCGCTGCTGTTCGACGGTCTTTGCTTCCGGCACGAGCCGCTTGGGGGAACGGCGGACACGGCCGGCGAGGTCGCCGGTCACCTGCATCCGGCGGCGCGCGTGGTGCGGCGCGGCAAGGGCGTTCGCAGGCCGTGTTTCGCCAGCGACGGGCTGCGCCTCATCATGCCCGCCTTCGGCGTGACGACGGGCGGGCTCAATCTGCGCAATGCCGCATTTCAGGGGCTCTTCCACAAGAGCCAGCTGACCGCCCATCTGCTCGGCCGCGAACGGATATACTCGGTGCCGTTCGACAGGTTGATCGCCTGATCGGCCGAAAACCTAATCCCGCCTGAAGATCAGGCTGCCGAGCCAGCCGGTCAGCATGGCCAGCAGAACCGCAAGCACGCCGTAGACGAACGAATGGTTCTGCGCCAGTTCGAATATGAACTGTTCGATACCGGTCTTGACCACGCGGAGACGGAGCTGACGCTCCATGACGAATTCATTGTTCTTGAAAAGGAAAGCGCGCAGCCGGTGCTCGCCAACCGGGATGTTCGCCGGCAGGCGCAGTGTCGCCCGGAAAAGGCTGGAGCTGACGAATTCGACACCGAGCGGTTCGCTCTGGTAGATGCCGTCTTCTTCCCGCAACCGCAGGAGCGCATCCCGGAATTCCGGTACGCGCGATCCGTCGCCGACATTGCCGAGCGGTGTCAGGTGGATGTGCCTCACGCCGATGGCCTTGCCGCTGAGCTCGATCTCCTTTGTGATCCGGTCAATGGGCAGCGTGCTCGACAGGGAATAGGATGCCGGCGCCGGCGCGAAGCGCATCGAATAGCGATTGATCCAGATGCCGAAGACCCGTTCCTTGCGACGCACCACCGTTTCCTTCGCGGGGCCTTCAAGCGCCACGATGATATCGTAGCGGCCGAGCTGCAGCAGGAGGTCGTCGGCATTGTCCAGCGCGCCGAACACGGTGAGGTCAGCGCCGGCGAAATCCGACGTAATGGCGATCTCGTCGGTGGAGATGCCGATCTCCAGTCGTTCATCCTGCGCGGCGGCCCCGGCGGCGGTCAGCAACCAGACGAGCGCCAGGGCCACAAGGCGTATGCGGACCGGCCAGCGCATCAATATCCGACCCCGGTGGTCGCGATCGAGTAGAATTCGTCGGGTGTCGCGATCAAATCGTAGGCAAGCCGCACCCCAACGGCCAGGACGATGATCGCCAGCAGGGCACGCAACTGTTCGCCACGCAATTGCTGGCCGACCCGCACGCCGTATTGGGCTCCGATCACGCCCGCGATCATCAGCAGGCCGGCGAGAAAAATATCGACCGACTGGTTGGTGGTGGCCTGTACGATGGTGGTGAACGCGGTCACGAAAATGATCTGAAACAACGATGTGCCGATAACCACATTTGTCGGGATGCGCAGCAGGTAGATCATCGCCGGGACCATGATGAAGCCGCCGCCGACACCCATGATGGATGTCAGAACGCCGATGCCGAAGCCGAGAACGATGACCGGAATGACGCTGAGATAGATCTTGGAACGCTTGAAGCGCATCTTGAACGGGAGGCGGTGGACCCAGTTATGCTGCCCGGGTTTGCGCAGGGAAACCGGCTTGTTCGCGGCCGCCCGGCGCAAGGCGTTGATGCTTTCGATCAGCATCAGGCCGCCGACGACACTGAGGAATGTGACGTAAAAGAGCGAGATGATCAGGTCCAGCTGACCGAGCTGTCTTAAAAGCGTGAACAGGTATATGCCGACGGAGGCGCCTGCCAGACCTCCTGCAAGTAAAGTAAGCCCGAGCTTGACGTCCAGCGTGCCGCGCCTGAAATGCGACAGCGCACCGGAAAAGGACGATGCAACAACCTGGTTGGCGCCGGTCGCAACGGCGACGGGCGGCGGGATATTGTAGAAGATCAGCAGCGGTGTGATGAGAAAGCCGCCGCCCACACCGAACATGCCCGAAAGAAATCCGACAGCCGCGCCCATCCCCAGGATAATGAAGGCATTGACTGACAATTCTGCTATGGGCAGATAGATGCTCATGTCGGGCCGAAGCGGCTATTCCCAAAAGATAAAAGACCGGATGCAGCGGGCATCCACGACTGTCATGCGCCTTATGTTCTGCTAAGTCAATCGCTCTGATTGGGGCCAGAAACGCGCGGTCATGGAGCCAGATTCAGCCGGCTTACGGTTCGCCTGAAAAGGTAGAACGGAAGCGGCCGCCGGGTCCAGTGAACCGGCGGCCGCAATGCTGTTTTGGTTAAGACGGAAAAGCCTAATTGTTGCGTTCGATCAATTGCTTTACGAGCGCATCGTCGACTTCACCGGTGGGCTCCAGCCCGACCGATTCCTGGAACGACTTGATGGCGCTGACGGTGCGGGCGCCCATGATGCCGTCAACGCCGCCCGTATCGAAACCGTTCTTGGTCAGGATCGCCTGGATATTCTTGACCGCCTTGGTCATGTCGACGGAAGCCGTGCGGGTCTCGGCGCCGCGCCATTCGGGCGGAATGCGCGCCGTGTTGGCCGCTTCGATGAGCGGTGCGGGCTTCCAGAGTTCAACCTTGGCCCGCGCGCTTTCGAGCTGCTCGGGGCGCAACGCGTTGGCAACCTCGTCGCGCTTCTTGGCCGCATCCTTGTCTCCGGATTTGGCCGCGATGGCGAACCATTTGTAGGTCTCTTCGAGGTCCTGGGAAACGCCGCTGCCACGCGCGTGCAGGATTGCGAGATTGAACTGGCTGTCCTTTACGCCAAGATCGGCCGCTTTGGTGAACCATTTGCCGGCCGCATCATAGTCGGCGGCGCCGCCAGGTCCCATCGCGTGCAGCACCGCAAGATTGTGCATGGCGCTGGCATTGCCCTGCTCGGCGGCCTTCACATACCAGGTCATGGCCTTTTCGACATCGCGGTTCAGCCCGGAGCCTTTCTCATAGAAGTTGGCCAGACGGTACTGCGCCGGCGCAAACCCAAGATCCGCGGAACGCTGATACCACTTGGCCGCCTCACCGAGATCGGTCGCGACGCCACGGCCTTCCGTGTAGCGCGCCCCGATCTCGAACAATGCAAGGCTGTCGCCACTGGCAGCGGCCTCGCGCAGTGCAAGCGGCCCGACCGTTTCCGGCGGCAATTCGATGTCCATCGCCGGCGCTGCCGGCTCCGCCGGAATCGCGGCTACTTCCTCAACGGGTGCCGGCTCGGCGGGCTGGAAGCTCGAACTCGGCTGGACCTGGTTGTCTGCGGAAAGCGTCTGTGCCGGCGCGGCATCGTTGTTGGATGCAACGACAGGCGCGACAACCTCCTCGACCTGCCGTTCGATCACCTCGACCTTCGGCAGTTCCGGTTCCACGACAGGCGCCGGTTCGGTTACCGGCGGCGTTGCGGGCTCGACAACGGCCGGCTGTTCGACGGACGCCGTCTCCACGGGTTTCTGCTCGCCGCCGATGAAGCCGGACAGCAGAGGATAGGAGATGACCGCCAGCAACACGGCGCCGGCGGCCAGCAGGATCGGCTTGCGGCTCCGGCTCACCGTCTCAACCAGGGCAGAGCGGCCTTTCTTGTCCTCGTCCACACTTTCCATCTCCGCCACTTCGCTGGCGGCTGCCTGGGCGGCGCGGCGGGCGGCCGCTATGAAATCGGCCTTGCCGTTGCCCGATTGTTCGGATTCTGCCGAATAGGCGTGATCCTGATCGGCCATGTTCTGCGCATGACGGACCTTGGCCATGATCTTCTTGATGTCCGGGGCGCCTGAACCCGGCTCGAGCGGCATATTGGCCGTTTCCGGATCGATATCGCCGACCGGATCGATGGACGGCGCCGGATCGACATTTTGAAGCGCATTGTCCCGCGACTCAGAAACGTCCGTCTGACGGGTACTGCCGGCAAAGCGCTTCTTTAAGCCGGACAGCAGCGACTTTCCCGCGGGGACATCGTCCTCCCGCGGCATGTCGTCATCATCCTGGGAGACAATCGGAGCGGGGTCATCGGGATGAACCATGGCCTCGGGCGGGTAGACTGCGGACGCCGTCGCGGCCGGTTCCAGCTCGAATGCGTCCCGCTCGTCGGTGCCGTAGTCGATCGGCTCATGCGACGTGGGTGAATAGCTCGACGATTGCATTTCGTGCGAACCGAACTCCATGGACTGCCGGTCGGCATCGCGGTAGTCGGCCAGTCCCCGGCCCTCGTCCGCGAAATCGTCGTCCCGTGTCAGGGCCGGCGCCGGAGCAGCCGTGGTTTCCTCGAGCTTCTCCAGCCGTTCGGCAATCTTGAGAAGCGTGTCATGCACCGCGTCGATGGTGCGCGTGCTGCGCTCCTCGCTCCTGCGGCTGAGGTCCTCCAGTGAGCGCAGATCGCTGACAAGGGACTCGACCGCGGCCATGTCGGCCGGCGGCGCACCGTTTTGCTGGAAGGACGCGACGGCCGTTTCCGCCGCCTGCCGAGCGGCTTCGATCACCAGATCCTGGCTGTCCGCCCTGCTGGCCGACAAATGGTCCTCGATAGCGGCAAGACGCGGCTCAAGCACCGCGGCGGACTCACCGTTCGGATCGGGATTGTTCAGAAGGCTCGACAGTCCCGCCACCTGATCTTCCAGGTTGCGGATGGCATCGTCGCTGACATAATTCGGCGATTGCGACTCATCGAGACGCGCCGCCAGGTCGGCCAACCGCATCTCGATGGGCGTGAAATCCACAACCGTTTCACGGGCCGCACTCTGCTCGACGCGGTCGGCGAGTTCCTCGAGACGGCCATAGAGCTGGTCCTGGTTGCCGTTCGTCGCCGTCAGGTCGGTATTGATGTTGTCGATACGCAGCGACAATTCGTTGAGCTGGTGGGCGATCTGGGCATTGACGCTCTCAAGATCGATCGTGTCGACCTTGCGCGACAATTCGTCGATCTGCGCAATCAGATGCGGATCGGTGCTCGAAAACTGCTGAACCAGGGTGTGGGTCAGCGTGTCGAGCCGCTCGGCCACGGCGCTGATCGCTTCCTCATGGGCCAGGTCCTCGACCCTGCGGGTCAATGACTCGAGGCGTTGCGAAAGTTCATTGTGCGCTTCGCTCTGGCGCCCGATCTGGGTCTGGTTGGACTGACCGATCTGGCCGATACGGTCGACCAGGGCATCCATGCGGCTTTCCAGCCGTTCGATCGCCTCGTGGTCCACCGACGAGGCCTGGGCGTTCTGGGTGGCGACAATGGCACGGCTGATCTCGTCGAGCCTTTCGTCGAGCAGCGCGAACTGGCGCGCGACTTCCGGGTCGGACGCCGCCGGCTGCCTCGACATGGCATCGATGGCTCCGACCAGCATCTTGATCTTGTCTTCCAGCGCGTGGAGCGGCAAGGCCGACGGAAGCTGGCCGATGGAGGATTTGATATCGTCGAGGCGGTAGGAGAGCGTGATCAGTTCCTCGCGCACCGCCGCCGGATCGAGATCCGAGATCCGCTCTTCAAAACCGTCCCAACGGTTTTCGAGCCTGCGCATGCTTTCCTCGCGCGCGAGTTCGTTTACGAGGGAGCGCAGCTCATCGAGTTCGCGGTGCAGTTCGCCGCCCTGATGGCCTGCGCGCGCGGCTTCCAATGCTTCAAGCTGACCGGCCAGATGCGCAAGGTCGTTGCGGATTTCGCCCGGCATGGCCGCCGATCCGGTCATGGTTTTGATTTCGTCGACATCGCGCCGCATATCGTCGCGCATCGCGGCAAGCGCTTCGGCAATATCGCGCATGGCGTTGCTGGTTTCGGGCGAGGCCGCCTTGGCTGCCCTGCGCGCGCGGCTGGTGCTGCCGGCCGGAACCGCCTGCTGCGGGACCGCTTCATGGTATGCCGGCTCCCGCTGGGTGAGTTCCCGCTGAGGAAGGGTGTTTTGCGGAGGCCGGCGCAGTTGCTCGGCCATTTGCTGGTGGATTTCCGCCTCCGGCGCGCGTTGCTGGCCCTGCGGCCGCGCCGGCTGCTGCCGGTTCCGATTGTTGAGCGCATCGATACGCGCTTCCAGATCGGCAATCGACTGGTTCAGGACGTCAACGGAAGAGTTTTGCCGGGAGTTCTGCCAGTTTCTCGGAGGTCTTGAGCTGTTCATCATTTTATCCGTGTCGAATTAAGAACGGTAAGTTCCAACCTCTGGCCGCATGCGGCTTCTCTACCGGGCAATCAGACAGAAAAGCCGATGCGATTGGTAATCCGTCTGTGACGAGGAACTGGTGAATCGGGATTTACCGCCGCTATGCGAACATTCACGAAACGTGGTAAACAACCCGTTAACCTAGGTTACTTTTTGGCAAATTTCTTAACCGGCCGGCAATCGACCGGTTTTCGTCAGTAGCGGCGTCACCGCAGCCAAAACCACTTGCGAAATGCGAAAACATGCCACCAAAGCGCTCAATTTCGCGTGAATCGTAAGGGAAACCGATTGTAAAATTTTGACGTTTACGCAAACGTCAATTAATTGTATAGGACGTCAACCAACCTCCCGACACCTCGGACCAAATAAGAGAGCCCCAATGCCAAGCTATCAGGCCCCGGTCAAAGACACGCTGTTCATCCTCAACGACGTGCTCGGTTACGAGCGATACAACAACCTTCCAGGCTTTTCCGACGCGACGCCCGATGTCGTCGAAGCCATCTTGCAGGAAGGCTCGAAGTTCGCGGAAGAGGTCCTTCTGCCGCTCAACCAGGTCGGCGACCAGGAAGGTTGCGTGCGCCATGACGACGGCACGGTGACGACCCCCAAGGGCTTCAAGGAGGCGTTCGACATCTACCGCGAGGGCGGCTGGATGGGCCTATCAGCCGACCCGGAATATGGCGGCCAGGGACTTCCGCTGGTGCTGCATACCGCCATCGGCGAATATCTTTCGGCGGCCAATATGGCGCTGATGATGTATCCGGGCCTCACCCAGGGAGCGATTGCCGCGATCTCCGAACATGGCAGCGACGAGCAGAAAGCCAAATGGCTGCCGAAGATGATCGAGGGTTCGTGGACCGGCACCATGAACCTGACCGAGCCGCATTGCGGCACCGATCTCGGCCTGCTGCGCACCAAGGCGGTGCCGCAGGGCGACGGCAGCTACAAGATTTCCGGGCAGAAGATCTTCATCTCCGCCGGCGATCACGACATGTCGGACAACATCATTCATCTGGTGCTTGCACGCATCGAGGGCGCGCCCGAAGGCGTCAAGGGCATTTCCCTGTTCATCGTTCCCAAGCTGAGGGTCGATGAGGCCGGCAATGTCACCGACCCGAACGGCGTGTCCTGCGGATCCATCGAGGAAAAGATGGGCATCCACGGCAATGCCACCTGTGTCATGAACTATGACGATGCGACCGGTTACCTCATCGGCGAGGAGAACCGCGGCCTCAACGCGATGTTCGTGATGATGAACGAAGCGCGCCTCGGCGTCGGCCTGCAGGGCCTGTGCCAGTCCGAGATCGCCAGTCAGAATGCCGCCAATTATGCGCGCGAGCGTATCCAGGGCCGGTCGCTGACCGGCGCGAAGGAACCGGAAAAGAAGGCCGATCCCATCATCGTGCATCCGGATGTGCGGCGCACCCTGATGAACAACCGCGCCTTCAACGAGGCGAGCCGCGCCCTCGTCTTGTGGACTGCGCTGCAGGCCGATCTCAAGCACCGATCCGATACGGAAGAAGACCGTCAGGCGGCTGACGACGTGCTTGGCCTGATGACCCCGATCCTCAAGGGCGTGCTGACGGATCGCGGCTTCGACAATGCGGTCGCCGCCCAGCAGATGTTTGGCGGCCACGGCTATATCGAGGAATGGGGCATGAGCCAGTATGTGCGCGATGCCCGTATCGCCATGATCTATGAGGGCGCCAACGGCATCCAGGCACTCGATCTGGTCGGCCGTAAACTGGGCGCCAACAATGGCCGCGCCGTGATGGCTTTCTTCAAGGAAGTCGGCGATTTCTGCGAGGAGAACCGCAGCGACGAGAACATGGCGCCCTTCACCAAGGCGCTGAAGAAGGGGCTCAACGATCTGCAGGGCTCCACCATGTGGTTCATGCAGAACGGCATGTCCAATCCGGACAATGCCGGCGCCGGCTCGACCGACTACATGCATCTGTTCGGCGTGGTTGCCCTTGGCTACATGTGGGCGCAGATGGCCAAGGTCGCGCAGGACAAGCTGGCGAACGGTGCCGGCGATGATGCCGACTACCTGCAGAACAAGCTGACGACCGCGCGTTTCTTCTTCGAGCGGATCATGCCGGAGACGGCCCTGCGCAAGCAGCGCATCGAAGCCGGTTCGGAATCGACGATGGCGCTTGACGCCGCGGCATTTTGAAGCCTGCCGGGCTTGCAGCCCGGCACACCGGCACCACATTTGAATAGACGTGTCCGGCCCGCCCGGACATTCTCGCGGAGGAAAATGCATGCCCACCATGCCTGCCGGGGTTCTCGACGTTCCAAGACCCGAATGGATGAGCGACGATCTGTCGATGCTCCAGGACATGGCCAACCGTTTCATGGAAACGGAGATCGCGCCGCATTACGAGCGCTATGAGAAGGAAGAGATCGTCGAGCGCGAGGCCTGGGAAAAGGCCGGGTCGGCCGGGCTGCTCTGTGCTTCGGTGCCGGAAGAATATGGCGGTTCGGGCGGCAGCTACGCGCATGAGGCAATCATCACCGAGGCGATCGGCCATGCCGGCGTCGACGGTTTCGGCATCGCGCTGCACAACGCCATCGTCGTTCCCTACATCCTGCATCACGGATCGGAGGAACAGAAACGGCGCTGGCTTCCAAGGCTCGCCACCGGCGAACTCATCGGCGCCATCGCCATGACGGAACCGGGCGCCGGTTCCGACCTCCAGGGCGTCAAGACGACGGCCCGCAAGGACGGCAATCATTACCTCGTCAACGGCTCCAAGACGTTCATCACCAACGGTCAGAACGCCAATCTGATCATCGTCGTGACCAAGACCGATCCGACGGCCGGCGCCAAGGGCACGTCCCTGATGATTGTCGAGACCGACGAGGTCGAAGGTTTCGAACGCGGCCGCAATCTCGACAAGGTGGGCCTGAAGGCCAACGACACATCGGAGCTGTTCTTCAACGATGTGCGCATCCCGACGGCGAACCTGCTCGGACCGGAAGAGGGACAGGGCTTCATCCAGCTGATGACCGAATTGCCGCAGGAACGCCTGCTGATTGCCAACCAGGCGATCTCGATGATCGAACGGGCGCTGGCAATGACCATCGACTATGTGCGCGAGCGCAAGGCCTTCGGCAAAGCGGTCATCGAATTCCAGAACACCCAGTTCAAGCTGGCCGAACTGAAATCGGAAGCCACCATGGCGCGCGTCTTCGTCAATCACTGTGTCGAACAGCACCTGAAGGGCGAACTGACGCCGGCGACCGCCTCGATGGCGAAATACATGCTCACCGATCTGCAGTGCAAGCTGGTGGACGAATGCCTGCAACTGCATGGCGGCTATGGCTACATGAATGAATACCCGATCGCACGCATGTTCCGCGATGCGCGCGTGCAGCGCATTTACGGCGGAACGAACGAAATCATGAAACTGTTAATCGCACGGAGCCTTTGAGGAGAATTGAACAATGGCTGATGCCTTTATTTACGATCATGTGCGCACCCCGCGCGGGCGCGGCAAGAAGGACGGTAGCCTGCATGAGGTGCCTTCCGTGCGACTTGGCGCGAAAGTGCTGGAGGCCGTGCGCGACCGCAACGAACTCGACACTTCGCAACTGGACGACGTTGTGTTCGGCTGTGTCGATCCGGTCATGGAAGCCGGCGGCGACATCGCCCGCGCCTCGATCTTCGAGGCCGGCTACGCGACCGAAGCGCCCGGCATGCAGATCAACCGTTTCTGTGCTTCCGGCCTCGATGCCGTGAATATGGGCGCGGCCAAGATCGGCCAGGGCGCCGACGACATCGTGATCACCGGCGGCGTCGAATCCATGTCGCGCGTCGGCATCGGCATGTCCGGCGGCGCGTGGTTCATGGACCCGTCCGTCAACCTTCCGGCCTATTTCATGCCGCAGGGCGTCTCCGCCGACCTGATCGCCACGAAATACGGTTTCTCGCGCGACGAGGTCGACGCCTATTCGGTGGAAAGCCAGAAACGCGCCGCCCATGCCTGGGAAAAAGGCTATTTCAAGAACTCGGTCATTCCCGTCAAGGACCAGAACGGCCTGACCATCCTCGACCATGACGAGCACATGCGCCCCGGCACCGACATGCAGAGCCTGGCGTCGCTCAACGCCTCTTTCGAGATCATGGGCGAAATGGGCGGTTTCGACGCTGTCGCGGTACAGGCGCATCCGGATGTCGAGATGGTCAAGCATGTCCACCACGCCGGCAACTCGTCCGGCATTGTCGACGGCGCCGCGGCCATCCTGATGGGTTCCGAAGAAGGCGGCCGGAAGATGGGCCTGAAGCCGCGCGCGAAAATCCGGGCGTTCTCCAATATCGGCTCCGACCCGGCGCTGATGCTGACCGGTCCGGTGGATGTGACGCGCAAGCTGCTCGACCGCGCCGGCATGACACGCGACGATATCGATCTCTTCGAACTGAACGAGGCCTTTGCCTCCGTCGTCCTGCGCTACATGCAGGCGCTCGAAATTCCGCACGACAAGATCAACGTCAATGGCGGCGCCATCGCCATGGGCCATCCGCTGGGCGCGACCGGCGCGATGATCCTCGGCACGGTGCTCGACGAACTCGAACGGCGCGACCTCAACACGGCGCTCGTCACATTGTGCATCGGCGCCGGCATGGGCACGGCGACCATCATCGAGCGCGTTTGAAGACAGGGACTGACCAGATGAGCTACAAGAACTTCACGATCGAAACCGACTCGGACGGCATCGCCCTCATCACGTGGGACATGGCCGACAAGACCATGAACGTCTTCACCCTGGAGGTGCTGGACGAACTCGACGCCATCGTCGATCAGGTCACCAATGACGAGGCCGTCAAGGGCGCCGTCATCACCTCGGGCAAATCGACCTTCTCCGGCGGCGCGGACCTGACCATGATGAACTCGGTGTTCGAGCGCATCCAGGAAGAACGCGCCAAGGATCCGAGCGGCGTCTCAAAGGCGCTGTTTGACCAGGTCGGCCGCATGACGGGCCTGTTCCGCAAGCTGGAGACCTGCGGCAAGCCGTGGGTCTCGGCTATCAACGGCGTGTGCATGGGCGGTGCGTTCGAAATGTCGCTGGCCTGCCACGGACGCGTCGCCGCCGACGGCAAGGACGTCAAGATGGCGCTGCCGGAAGTCAAGGTCGGCATCTTCCCCGGTGCCGGCGGCACCCAGCGCGTTCCGCGCCTGACCAACCAGCAGGACGCGCTGATGATGATGACGACAGGTCAGAACCTGTCGCCGAAAAAGGCCAAGTCGCTGGGTCTGATCCACGAGATCGCCGAGCCGGACAAGCTGATCGAGACGGCCAAGCAGATGATCCGCGACGGGCTGAAGCCGGTTCAGCCCTGGGACGAGAAGGGCTTCAAACTGCCGGGCGGCGCCATCTGGAGCCCGCAGGGCGCACAGTTGTGGCCGGCTGTTTCGGCCAATCTGCGCAAGCAGTCCTATGCCAATTACCCGGCGGCGATCGCCATTATCAAATGCGTCTATGAGGGCCTGCAGGTGCCGTTCGACACCGGCCTTCGCATCGAGCAGCGCTACTTCACCGAAATCCTGCAAACGCCGGAAGCCTATGCCATGGTGCGCTCGCTGTTCGTCTCGCTGCAGGAGCTCAACAAGGGCGCGCGCCGCCCGGCCGGCATTGAAAAGACCAAGTTCTCCAAGATCGGCGTTGTCGGCGCCGGCTTCATGGGTGCGGGCATTGCCTTTGTGACCGCCAAGGCGGGCATTCCGGTCGTGCTGATCGACCGCGACCAGAACGCGGCCGACAAGGGCAAGGCTCACTCGCAGGACCTCGTTGCCGCCGCGGTCAAGAAGCGCCGGATGAGCGAGGAAGACGGCGAAGCGTTGCTGTCGCTGATCACGCCGACCACCGACTATGCCGCGCTCGACGGCGCCGACCTCGTGATCGAGGCAGTGTTCGAGGACCGGGGCATCAAGAAGACGGTGACCGAAGCAGCCGAAGCGGTGCTTGCGCCGGGGTCCGTGTTCGCCTCCAACACCTCGACCCTGCCGATCACCGGCCTTGCAGAGAATTCGCGGCGGCCGGACGATTTCGTCGGCATCCACTTTTTCTCGCCGGTCGACAAGATGATGCTGGTCGAGATCATTCTCGGCGAAAAAACCGGTGACAAGGCGCTTGCCGTGGCGCTGGATTACGTCCAGGCGATCAAGAAAACGCCGATCGTGGTCAACGATACGCGCGGCTTCTACGTCAATCGCTGCGTGATGCGCTACATGACCGAGGCCTACAGCATGCTGATCGAGGGCATTCCGCCGGCGATGATCGAGAACATCGCCAAGATGACGGGCATGCCGGTCGGACCGCTGGCGCTCAATGACGAAGTGGCGATCGACCTGTCGCAGAAGGTCAACCGCGCGACGATCGCCGATCTCGGCGAAGGCGCGGTCGATCCGCGCCACGTCGAGCTCATCGACACGATGGTCGACACGCATGGACGGCTCGGCCGCAAGAACGGCAAGGGCTTCTACGACTATCCGGCAAAACCGGCCAAGAAGCATCTCTGGCCCGAGCTGAAGGACCTTTACCCGCAGCAGGACCCGGACGATGTCAGCGTCGACGAGGTCAAGCGGCGCTTCCTGGCAACCATCGCGCTGGAAGCGGCGCGGACCATGGAAGAGGGTATCGTCACCGATCCGCGCGAGGCCGATATCGGCTCGATCCTCGGCTTCGGTTTCGCGCCCTATACCGGCGGGGCGCTGTCCTATATTGACGGGCTCGGCGTCAAGGCATTCGTCGACATGTGCGACGATCTCGCATCCCGGCACGGCGAACATTTCAAGCCGACACCGCTCTTGAAGGAGATGGCGGCGAATGGCGAGACCTTCTACGCGCGGTTCGGCGCGGGCGCGGGGATCGGCCAGGCGGCCTAGCTGCCCCGGCGACAAGCATCAAAGCGGGCTCCAAGGCCCGCTTTTTTTTGAGAAGATTCCCACTGCCGCCTTGCCGGAGACCGCCCGCGTGCTACTTCGGAGGCAAAGGGCGGGATCCGACGTATAATCCGGGGAGCAAGCATGGCTGTCATCGACTATTATTTCTACGGCGCTTCGCCTTTCACCTATCTCGGCCATGAAGCGCTCGGCGAGGCGGCACGACGGCAAGGCGCGCAGATCGCCTACAAGCCCGTCAACCTCTTCGCATTGTGGGAAGTATCGGGCGCCGTGCCGCCGGCAAAGCGCCCGCCGGTGCGCCAGCGCTACCGCCTCATAGAGATACAGCGGGTCGCCGACTATCGCGGCTTGCCGGTCAATACGAAACCGAAATTCTGGCCGGTCGACACGACACTCGCCGATCAGGCCGTCATCGCCCTGACGGAAGCCGGCAAGGATCCGTTCGATTATATGCGCAAGGTTCTTGCCGGCGTCTGGGCAGAGGATCGCGACCTTGCCGACCGGGGCGTCATTGCCGGCATCCTGACCGATTGCGGCTTTGACGCCGAGGCCATACTGGAGCGCGCGCAATCGGACGATATCGCCGCTATCTGGGCACGCAATTCCGAGGAAGCGGTCGCCGCCGATGCGGTGGGCGTGCCGGCCTATGTGCTCAATGGCGAGGTGTTCTGGGGCCAGGACCGCATCGAACTGCTGGAACATGCGTTGCAAACCGGGCGCGCGCCGTACACACCGTAGAGCAGGTCCGGCTTCAAATTAGCCTCAGCCTGGTCTAGAAATGGTTGAATCCGTTCGACTTGTTCGGTCAGTTCAACCGGGACCAGACGATGTTGTCGCACAAGCAGATATGGTCGGCCATCGACACGCTTGCGGAGCATAACGGTCTATCCGTTTCGGCGCTGGCGCGCCGCGCCGGGCTCGATCCGACGGCATTCAACCGCTCGAAACGGCTGGCGGCCGATGGCCGGCAGCGCTGGCCGTCGACCGAATCCGTCTCGCGCATCCTCGAAGCGACCGGCTGCTCGCTGACCGAATTCGCCGGCCTCGCAAACGGTTCAGGCTCAGAAGCCGGGACAGCATCTTCAGCCGTGCCGCTGCTCGGTTCGGCCCAGGCCGGCGCCGGCGGCTATTTCGACGATGGCGGCTTTCCGACCGGCCATGGCTGGGATGTCGTGGAGCTTCCCGCAGCCACCGCGCGCCATGCCTATGCGCTGAAGATCCAGGGCGAATCCATGCTGCCGCTCTACCGCGACGGCGACACGCTGATCGTCGACCCCGAGGCGACGGTGCGCACCGGCGACCGCGTGGTCGTCAGGACGCGGGACGGCGAGATCATGGCCAAGATGTTGCGCAAATACGCGCCGGATCGTGTCGAACTCGCATCGCTCAACCCGGAGCACGCCGACAGGAGCTTCGGCATGGGCGAGATCGACTGGATCGCCCGAATCGTATGGGCCAGCCAGTAATGTTGCGGCCGGGGCCAGGACGCTTTCTGAGGCCCGTGGCCATCCTGGCCATTGTTCTTGCCGTCGGCTTCGCGCTCTATCTGCTGGCGCCCGATCCCTCCGGAAATTCCCGGGGCGACGCGGCCGGACCCGTCTGGTCCGATGAGAGCCCAAACGAAATCGCCGGCGCTGCGGACGGGGCGGCGCCCCGCGCCATCGCACCGGAGCAATTCGCCACGCCGTTTGCGCAAAATGCCGTACAACTGGAGCGCATTGCGCCGCGGGCTCCGCTAACGCCGACGGTCGAACGGGCAACCGGTCCGCGCCCGACCCTGCTGCACAAGCCGTTGGTGATCGCCGCCGGCGAGATCGTCTTTCCGGAGGGCGGGCTGCGCCTCAAGGGGATTGTTGTGACCGACCCCGACGATACCTGCACGGACCAGGAAGGCCGGCTGTGGCCGTGCGGCATCATCGCACGGACCGCATTTCGCAATTTCGTCGGCGGGCGTTCGCTGTCCTGCAACCTGCCGGAGGAGCGCTGGCGCGAAATCATCGTCGTCACCTGCCTCGTCGGCAAGCAGGACCCGGCAGCCTGGCTGGCAAGCCGCGGCTGGGCGCGCGCATTCGTTGGCAGCAGATATGCCGATCTGGGCGCGACCGCGCAAAAGGAAGCCAGGGGCATTTTCGGCAGCGACCCGCGCGGCGCGTCATCGGTTCCCGACAGCGGGCAGTCGGTGTCCTCCGACAGCGTCAGCCCGCTGCAAGATCCCCTGCCAGTGCCTTTGCGATAAGCGCGCGGGTCTCGCCAATGCCGTAGAGCGCGACGAAGGATCCGAAACGCGGCCCGCGCTCCTGCCCCAGAAGCACCTGGTAAAGCATCTGGAAGAAGGCGATCGAGACGCCCGGACCGCCATCCGGGCTCTTCTTGTTCGGATCCTGGTAGCGCTCGATGGCGCGCGCGACATCCAGCACCGCATCCTGGATGACCGCGCCGTCGGCATCATCGGGCAACTCCGCCAGCTTGCTGTCGAGCGCCGTCAGCGCCTGCCGCTCGACATCGTCGGCAGGCCTGAACACCTTGGTCGGCTTGACGAAATCGTTGAAGTAACGGATCGCGTAGCCGACCAGCTCATCGAGCTTCGGATGGGTCTGTGCCGTCACGCCCGGCGCATAGCGCGAGATGAACCCCCACAGAACGTCGCTGTTCTCGGCGTTCGAGGCGCTGACGAGATTGAGCAGCATCGCGAAGGGCACCGGATTGTCGAGCGCCGGCGGATCGCCGTCATGCAGGTGCCAGACGGGATTGCCGAGCCGGTTTTTCCAGTCCTGCCGCGGATAAGCGCCGAGAAACGAGAAATACTCGTCGACCGCCTTCGGGATGACGTCGAAATAGAGCTTCTTGGCTGTCTTCGGCTTCTGGAACATGTAGAGCGCCAGGCTCTCCTCGGATGCATAGGTCAGCCACTCGTCGATCGTCAGGCCGTTGCCCTTGGACTTGGAGATTTTCTGACCGTTCTCATCGAGGAAGAGTTCGTAGTTGAAGCCTTCCGGCGCCGGCTTTCCGAGCGCCCGGCAGATCTTAGACGACAGGGTCACGCTGTCGATCAGGTCCTTGCCGGCCATTTCATAGTCGACGCCGAGCGCGTACCAGCGCAGCGCCCAGTCGGCCTTCCACTGGCACTTGACCCGGCCGCCGGTGACAGGGGTCTCGATTTCTTCGCCGGTTTCCGGATCGACATAGGTGACCGTGCCGGCCTCGACATTGCGGCCGGTCATCGGCACTTGCAGGACCTTGCCGGTGCGCTGGCACACGGGCAGGAAGGGCGAATAGGTGGCGCGGCGTTCCTCGCCAAGCGTCGGCAGGATGATATCCATGACCTTGTCGTAGACGTCCAGCATGCGGCGCAGCGCCGCGTCGAAGCGGCCGCTCTGGTAATATTCCGTCGAGGACGCGAATTCGTATTCGAAGCCGAACCGATCGAGGAAGGCCCGCAGGCGTGCATTGTTGGCGGCGCCGAAGGACGGGTACTCGCTGGAAAACGGGTCCGGCACGCTGGTCAGCGGCATGCCGATATAGTTCTGCAGCATCTCCTGGTTCGGAAGGTTGGTCGGCACCTTGCGGAAGCCGTCCATGTCGTCCGAAAAACACAGGATCTTCGTTTTCACGGTGTCGCGGGTCAGCACGCGGAATGCATGGCGCACCATGGACGTGCGGGCAACCTCGCCGAAAGTGCCGATATGAGGCAGCCCGGACGGCCCGTAACCGGTCTCGAAGAGCACCGTCTCGGGATAACCGCTCTTTTCGTAGCGCTTGACGATCTTGCGCGCCTCCTCGAACGGCCAGGCCTTTGCCTCGGCCGCTGCCGCAATCATATCCTCATCGAGACTGATCTGGGTCTGGCGGTGCGTGTTCATCGTCTTTCTTTCAGGATTCCTGCGAATTCATGGTATTACGGCAGCCAATCTGGAAGGCGTGGGTCGTCCTTGAATCCCGTCGCCCATGCTGCAGCGCAGCGGAACCTATGCCGAGCGCCCCTTCGCGTCAATGACGGGCCGGCGCGCTTTTTGACGTTGCGGAGCGAAATGCGGCAGATTTTGCTTCAAAATGACCGATTCACAGCTTATGAAGCAACTTGCGCAGCGCTATGCCGCTCCATAGTTTAGGCCCAGCCAGATCCGTTGGGCGAAGATCAAGAAGGACCTTGCATGACATCCCCGATCACCATTCAGGACGCGCTCATCTATGTCATGGTCACCATGTCGGCGGTCGACCGGACCATGACCGATGCGGAGCTCGCGCAAATCGGCAATATCACGCGCACCCTGCCCATATTCCAGGATTTCGACGAGGAT
The DNA here is from genome assembly GCF_027889715.1 of Allohoeflea poritis. Taxonomy (GTDB): domain Bacteria; phylum Pseudomonadota; class Alphaproteobacteria; order Rhizobiales; family Rhizobiaceae; genus Hoeflea_A; species Hoeflea_A poritis. The sequence continues at coordinate 44,469 of NZ_JAPJZH010000018.1, read as the reverse complement.
CGGCTGGTCCGGGTTTCCAAGGATTGCGGCGCGATCCTGAGCGAGCAGGACGGGCTCGACACGGTGCTTCTCATCATCCATGACGCCCTGCCCCACAATCTTTACGACACGGCCTATGCGCTAGCGGTCGAGGTTGCGGCGGCCGATCTGCATGTCGAACAGGAGGAACTGCGGCTCTTGCAGATCCTGCGCGACCGGCTCAGCCTCGACAAGCTGACCTGCGCGGCCATCGAGCGCGGCGCCATGGCCCGCTACCGCACCCACTGAGCGCCGGGACAGCGCTGGCATGACCGGTTTGTTTTCGATCACCCGGCGCTAGATTCCAGAGATGGACCAGGAAATCCAGATGCAACTGTTCGGGCTCTCCGAGCCGACGGTGCGGCTGATCGCATTCGCCGCCATCTTCCTTTCAATGGCGGCCTTCGAGCTTTTCAGCCCGCGGCTTGAACGCGACGAGCTGATGGGCGCGGTCAAGGCAAAGCGCTGGTTCACCAACCTGTCGATCCTGGTGATTTCATCGCTGGCGCTCCGGGTCGTCTTTCCGCTTGCGGCCGTCGGTACCGCGTTGTGGGCGCAGGAGAACGGCTACGGCCTCTTCGCGCTTCTGGGAACGCCGGCCTGGATCGCCGGCATCATCGCCTTCGTGATCCTCGATTTCGCCGTGTGGCTGGAGCATGTGGCGAGCCACAAATTCCACATATTGTGGCGCATTCACCGCATGCATCACTGCGATCCCGGCTTCGACGTGACGACGGCGCTGCGTTTCCATCCGCTGGAAATCCTGATCTCCATGGTGTGGAAGGCGCTGATCATCCTTGCGCTCGGTCCGCCGGCCATCGCCGTTCTGGTCTTCGAGATCGTTCTCAACGGCACGGCGATGTTCAACCATTCCAACGTCAAGCTGCCGCTGCCGGTCGACCGGCTGGTGCGCCTTGTGCTGGTCACGCCCGACATGCACCGCGTCCACCATTCGAGCGACCGCCGCGAGACGGACACCAATTACGGCTTCAATTTCCCCTTCTGGGACCGGATCTTCAGGACCTATTGCGCGCAGCCGCGGCTCGGTCACCGGGACATGGATATCGGCCTGAAGGATTATCGCGACAACGCGCCAACGAAACTGGGCTGGTCGCTGTTGCTGCCGTTCCGTAAGTAACTTCAGTACAACCCGTTGGGGAAATAGCGCAGGTAAAGCTCGCGCATGCGGCCGTCCTTGCTGATCGCGTGGATGGCGTGGTCGAAGGCGTCCGCCAGGTCCTGGCTGTCGCGGCGCACGGCGATCGCCAGACCTTCACCGAGGAAAGACGGGCCGAAATAGGGCCCGTCGAAATAGGAACAGCATTCATTGGCCGAATTGCTGACCAGCCAGAAGGACAGTTGCACGCCGTCACCGAAAACCGCGTCGATATCGCCGGTCTTCAGGCTGTCGAACATCCATTCGTCACGCTCAAAGGTGACCGGCTGTATGTTCGGGAAATAGGCGCGCAGCATGGCCGCATGGGCGGACCCGGCCATCACGCCGACACGGCGGCCCGCCAGCGCCGTCGCATCCTCGCCATCGATCTCGACCCGGTCGGCACGCACGAAACGGGCGGGGAATTTCAGGAACGGCCGCGTGAAGAGATAATCGTCGCGGCTCAAAACATTGATCGCGACCCCGGCGATGAGCGCGTCGCCCTGCCCGCCGGCGATCGCCGTCGACAATTCGCTCCAGGGCAACACCTGGATCTGGCACTTGTCGGCAATTTTCAGCTCATCGCAGATTTCCCGCGCCAGATCGACGTGAAAGCCGGAAACGTGCTCCTGCTGGTCGATGAAGTTGAAGGGCGGAAAGTCATGGGTGGTCAGGAAGCGGATGCGGTTGCGCGCCGAAAGATCCGGCACCTCGACACGCTCGCGCGGGTCCCAGTAGTTCGGGTAGTCGGCATTTCCCGTTTCGCCCGGCTGCTGCGCGGCGGCCGGCGCAGACGTTTGAGAACTTGCTGCGAACGCCCATATCGCGGCAAGTAGCAAAACAACTGGCCTAACAAAGGCAACCAGATTCTTCTTAGGCAAAAGGAATTTGAGGTTAGAGAGCATGTTTCAGATTAAATCAGAGTACTTTGATCAGGCTCCTTAATCTGAATCAATCCATTTATGAGCCATGTGTCTGGCCAACGAGAGTGAGTACCCATGGCAAACATCAGTCCTTTTTGCGGCAAATTTCTTCCAAACTGTTGTTGCATTTTACTTAGAGCCTTAGCTTCGCCGTATGTCCTTGACCAGTTAAAAAAGGTCGCTTCTGTTTCCCAATCTTGACACGTGCCTTCTCTCTCTCCGTCATCTGTTATGTATCGATACACAAACTCATATGGACATGCTCGAGATGGGACTGCCGGTTTGGGTACAAAGAAATCTGATTGAGCATGAAAAGCGTCTATTCGCTTCTGTTGCTCTGCGAGTTTGTCGTTGGATTTTTTGTTTATGTTAAAAGCTTTGATTTCGGGTTTGAGGAGAGCCAAACTCCGTCCCTCCTCGCGCTCTTTGTCAAGACTAGTGACTATCTTTTGCGCCAAGAAGCTTTCTTTTTCTCTATCTGGAAGGCGGCCAACAATCTCCAAGGTTTGGCTGTCGACATGTCGGCTTTCGATTCTGTCATCAGTAGTTGGCGTACGCCAGTTGAACTTGATGCGATCCCATCGCTTAAATTTCTTGCCGTCATCAAGGACCCTGAATGATACCGGATATAAACGTAGCCAGTTTCCGTAGAGGTCAATGCCCGCACAACAAACTGTCTCCCCGTGACTCTTTCCGATCACGGGTGCGGCCTTTATCAGGACTATAGCCTCTGTTTGATTTGACTTAGTTTGCAAATGCTCCTGCAAGTCCGGGCTGAACACCAATATGTCGGATCAATAAGCTGGTTCTTTCCAGTAATTCACTTGCAACTATAGAGCGATGACAGTTCGAATGGCAACGTTCAAAACACAATAGACAAGCACCGCCATTTTTAACTAAAGGTATCGCTTCTTCAATGGCAGCCTGCGCTGCGGGTGATCTCATGTGCTGGCTGAATATCTTTCTGAACGTTGCGAAATCTCCAGCCCTCGCAGCATCACGACCTGGCTTTGGGTCTCCCAGATCTTTGAAGTGTGTGTATTGAATATCAGCAGCTTCAAGCGCGCCCTTCAGGGCCCTTTTTGAAAAACCCTTTTTTCGGGAAAGCGGTAGTTCCCTTACGTCAATTAGGATTTTCACATCCGATCGCTTCAGCGTTGCAACAAAATCTGCAATGTTTGAACCCTCGTAACCGATAGTCAATAACTCGCCCATCCTGCACTCCAACGCAATTTTAAGAAGATTCCCAACGTCACATAGGCCGGGGATACAAATCAGTACCCGCATAATATTGCGCGAGGCTTAATCAGGTGGAGCGGGTAGCGGGAATCGAACCCGCGCGTCAAGCTTGGGAAGCTTGCAGGCTACCATTACATCATACCCGCCGACATCCAGACGTATCCGGATAAACGCGCATGAACACAATGAAGCCAGCGTAAATTGTGTCAAGGGCAACTTGACTCCGCCCAGCCCCGTTGCCATGTGCTGGGGGACTTCAACCTATCCCGGCAGGTCCATGTCCGCGCTCAAAAACCTGATCGAAAGCCGTCGCTTCGAGTGGTTCATCACCGCCATCATCATCGTCAACGCGATCACGCTCGGGCTTGAAACGGTTCCGGCCGCGATGAATGTGGCCGGCGGGTTCCTGCTGACGCTCGACCGGGTGATCCTCGGCATATTCGTCGTCGAACTCGTCGCCAAACTGGCGGTTTACCGGCTGTCCTTTCACAAGGACCCGTGGCGGATTTTCGATTTCATCATTGTCGGCATCGCGCTGCTGCCGACGACGGGAAGCCTTTCGGTGCTGCGGGCGCTGCGTATCCTGCGTGTCCTGCGGCTGGTCTCGATGGTGCCGTCTCTGCGCCGGGTCGTCGGCGGGCTGATCGCCGCCCTGCCCGGCATGGGCTCCATCGTGCTGCTTCTCGGCCTCGTCTTCTACGTTTTCTCGGTGATGGCGACCAAGCTTTACGGCGCGACTTTTCCGGAATGGTTCGGCTCGATCCCGGCATCGGCCTATTCGCTGTTCCAGATCATGACGCTGGAAAGCTGGTCGATGGGCATCGTGCGGCCGGTGATGGCCGCCTATCCGATGGCCTGGGCCTTCTTCGTGCCGTTCATCATCGCCACCTCCTTCACCGTGCTGAACCTTTTCATCGGCATCATCGTTTCGGCGATGCAGGCCGAGCACGAAGAGGCGGCGATGGCCGACCGCGAAGCGCTGCACAGCGATCAGGAAATGATCCTCAAGGAATTGCGCGCATTGCGGGTGGAAATTGCCGAGCTGAAGGCGGACAAGACCGGGTGATCACGCCTTGAAGTGTTTGGACAGCTTCAGGCCCTGCGCCTGGTAGTTTGAGCCGAGATCGGCGCCGTAGAGCGCCTTGGGGCGCTCCAGCATATGCTCGTAGACCAGCCGGCCGACGATCTGGCCGTGTTCGAGGATGAACGGCACCTCGTGGCTGCGCACTTCAAGCACCGCGCGGCTGCCGGAGCCACCGGCCGCCGTGTGGCCGAAGCCCGGATCGAAGAAGCCGGCATAATGGACCCGGAACTCGCCGACCAGCGGGTCGAACGGCGTCATCTCGGCGGCGTAGAGCGGCGGCACATGCACCGCCTCGCGCGACACGAGAATGTAGAATTCATCCGGATCTAGGATGATATAGCCGTTGCCGCGCGTATAGATCGGCTCCCAGAAATCGAGAACGTCATGCGCCGCCTTGCGGTCGACATCGATCACCGAGGTGTGGTGCTTACCGCGATAGCCGGCAAGGCCGTCCGGGCCACTTTCCAGATCGACCGACAGCGCGATGCCGCCGCCGGAAATGTTGGGCGTGTCGGAGGCGACCAGCACCTCGCTGTCATGCAGCAGCGCCAGTTCCGCCTCGTCGAGACCGGCGCTGCCCTTGCGGAAGCGGATCTGCGACAGGCGCGAGCCGGCCCGCACGACGATGGGAAAGGTCCGCGGGCTGACCTCGAGGAACAGCGGGCCAGTGTAACCTGCCGGGATCTTGTCGAATTCCTGGGTGTTGTCGGCCATGACGCGGGTGAAGATGTCGAGCCGGCCGGTCGAACTCTTCGGATTGGCCGAGGCGCTGATATCGGCCGGCAGATCGAGGCTTTCCTGCAGCGGAACGATATAGACGCAGCCCGTCTCCAGCACCGCGCCGGAGGTCAGGTCGATCTCGTGCAGCTTCAGCCGCTCGAGTTTTTCGGCGACCCGGTGGCCTGGACCCGGCAGGAAACTGGCCCGCACGCGATAGGCCGTCCGACCGAGGCGAAGATCGAGGCTCGCCGGCTGGATCTGGTCGTCATCCAGCGCATGCGGCGCTGTCAGGCGGCCGGCCTCGAACAGCCCCGCAATGTCCCGATCCGCCAATATGCCCGCATTCGCCATGCCGTTCCCCATGCTTTCGCGGTCTATCAAATACAGCGCGCCACGATTGACGCAAGGAAATCGGGGCTGTAAAGAGGCCTTATCCCGTGGTGATTTGGCCGGCCGGCTTGCTGCCACGTTAAACAAGTCGCTAAAAGGTCGGGTGTCCAACCGGCTGGCGATTTTCGCGGGCCGGTTTTTTGTTGGGTGAAGACATGAGTGACAAGATTTCGAACGGAACGTTGAACGCGGCCAATTGGCGGCCGGCAACGCAGATGGTCCATGGCGGCACCAGCCGCTCGCAATTCGGCGAGACCTCGGAAGCGATGTTCCTGACCCAGGGCTTCGTCTATGACAGCGCGCAAGCCGCCGAAGCCCGCTTCAAGGGCGAGGATGAAGGCTTCATCTATTCGCGCTACGCCAATCCCACCGTCGACATGTTCGAAAAACGCATGTGCGCCCTTGAAGGCGCCGAGGATGCGCGCGCCACCGCATCCGGCATGGCCGCCGTATCAGCGGCGCTCTTGTGCCAGCTCAATGCCGGGGACCATGTGGTTTCGGCGCGGGCGCTGTTCGGCTCCTGCCGCTGGGTGGTCGAGACGCTGATGCCGAAATACGGCATCGAGACCACGCTGATCGACGGAACGGACCTGGAGAACTGGCAGCGCGCCGTAAAGCCGAATACCAAGGTCTTTTTCCTGGAAAGCCCGACCAATCCGACGCTCGAAGTAATCGACATTGCGGGCGTTGCGAAAATCGCCGATGCCATCGGCGCCAGGGTGGTTGTCGACAATGTGTTCGCCACGCCGCTTTATCAGAAGCCGCTCGATCTCGGCGCGCATATCGTCGTCTATTCGGCAACCAAGCACATTGACGGCCAGGGCCGGTGCCTCGGCGGCATCGTGCTGTCGTCGAAGGACTGGATCGACGAGCACCTGCATGACTATTTCCGCCATACGGGCCCTTCGTTGTCGCCGTTCAATGCCTGGACGCTGCTGAAGGGGCTCGAAACGCTGCCGCTAAGGGTGCAGCAGCAGACGCAAAGCGCCAGAAAGATCGCCGACCATCTTGCGTCGCTGAATGCGATCAATCGGGTGATCTATCCCGGTCGGCCCGACCACCCGCAGGCGGATCTGGTGCAAAAGCAGATGTCCGGCGGCTCGACCCTCGTCGCCTTCGAGATCGCGGGCGGAAAGGAAGCAGCGTTCGCCTTCGAGAACGCACTTGAGATCATCCGCATCTCGAACAATCTGGGCGACGCCAAGAGCCTGATCACCCATCCGGCGACGACGACTCACAAGAACCTTGCCGAAGAGGCCCGCACAGAACTCGGCATTACCGATGCGACGGTGCGGCTTTCCGTCGGACTTGAAGACGCGCAGGATCTGATCGACGATATCGACCGGGCGCTCGGCGCGGTTTAGAGCGGAACTTTCAAGATCAGCGCTGGCCGAACATGCGGCCGGCGATGACGATGCGCGACAATGCCGTGTACAGGCAGATCGCCGCATAGATGTAGGCAAGCCACACGAAGCTTTGCGGAAAGATGCAGAAAATGGCGAAGACGGCGATGGTTTCCGTCGCCTCGGCAAGCCCGGTGGTGAAATAGAGCGACTTCTCGCCGCGAACCGTGCTGTGCATGTCGTAGCGTTCCGCCATGATGGCATAGGCGAGGAAGGTGGAGCCGTTGACGTAGAACGAGAAGATAAGCACTGCGCCGGCAACGGCGTTGACCGCCGGATCGGCCAGTACGAAGCCGAGCGGAATGGCGCCGTAGAAGACGAAATCGAGCACGATATCCAGATAGCCGCCGAAATCGGTCGACTGGGTCGCCTTGGCGATGGCACCGTCCAGACCGTCGCACAGCCGACTGATCAGAAGCAGCACGAGGCCGGCCCAATAGGCCTGCTGCCAGATGGCAAAGGCCGCTACCAGACCGATAAGACAGCCGACTATGGTGACCGTATTTGCGGTAATACCCAGAGACGCCAATTGGCGACCAGCCGCATCCAGCGGCGGGTTGATCATCTTTCTGACGGCGCCATCGAGCATCGATTATCCTTTCGCGCAAGCGCGAACATGCATACAGCTTTCGCTGGCATTCGAAAGCCATGTTTTGTCACAATCGCGTCAGCTTTATTTGACAATAGCCCGGTTTACCAGCGTTTACCCTGAACGTTACACGGGCTGAAAGCGAATTCACCTTTGGTCCCCGATGATATATAGACGGCAGGTGGATATTGCGGGAATCAATGGGAAGCGCGAAGCAGCATGTACCGTGCGCTGACACATGATATCGAGATCACGGTCGAGCCGTTTTATCTTGAGGAGCAGTCCGAGCCGGACGAAAACAGGTTCGTGTGGGGCTACCGTATCGTTATCGTGAATCATTCGGACGACACCGTGCAGTTGCGCGACCGGTACTGGCGCATCACCGACGCGGTCGGCCAGGTCGATGAAATCAGCGGGGAAGGCGTTGTCGGCGAACAGCCGATCCTGGCGCCCGGCGACCAGTTCGAATACTCCTCCGGCTGTCCGCTCGACACCTCCTCCGGCATGATGGTCGGCCAGTACCGCATGGAGCGCCAGGACGGCGAGAGCTTCATGGTCGATATCCCCGCCTTCTCCCTCGATGTGCCGGGAATGGCGAGAACGCTCAATTGAACGGAGCCCTCGATTTCCGTCCCGTCATGCTCGTCACGGGCATTTTGATCGCGACGCTGGGCGTCGCGATGCTGCTGCCGGCCATTGTCGATCTGGCGGCGAACAATGACGACTGGATCGTCTTTTTCGCATCGTCCATGCTGACGACGCTGATCGGCCTTTCCCTGTTCGCCGCGACGCGCGGATCACCGCGCGGTCTTTCAACCCGGCAGGCGCTGCTGATGACGGTCGTCTCCTGGCTGGCGCTGGTCGCCTTCGGGGCGCTGCCCTTCATGTGGTCGGGCGTGGTGCCGTCCTACACGGACGCGTTTTTCGAATCCATGTCCGGGCTGACCACCACCGGCGCGACGGTCATACAGGGCCTCGACCACGCACCGCCGGGCATCCTTTTCTGGCGCGGGTTGCTGCAGTGGCTGGGCGGCCTCGGCATCATCGTCATGGCGATCGCGGTGCTGCCGATGCTGCAGATCGGCGGCATGCAGCTCTTCAAGGCCGAGGCTTTCGACACGGCGGAAAAGATCCTGCCTCGGGCAACGCAGATCTCGAGTTCGATCACGCTCGTCTTCATCGGTTTCACGGTCGCCTGCTGCATCCTTTTCATGTCGGCGGGCATGCCGTTCGACGATGCCGTCATCCACTCGATGACGACCGTGGCCACCGGCGGGTTTTCGACCAAGGACCTTTCAATCGGCTTCTACAACAGCGCGGCGATCGACTGGATCACCATCGTCTTCATGATCCTCGGCTCGATCCCCTTCATCCTTTATGTGCAAATGCTGCAGGGCCGGGTGCGTCCGATCTTCTTCGATTCGCAGGTGCGGGTCTTCCTCGGGCTACTGGCGATTGCCACGCTGATCGCCTGGCTGATGGCCCACTACGGGGAACACCATGTGGGTCTCGACGGGCTGCGCTTTGCCGCCTTTAACGTCGTGTCGATCACCACCGGCACCGGCTATGCCACGACCGACTACGGCATCTGGGGACCGCACGCGATCTCGTTCTTCTTCGTGATCATGTTCATCGGCGGCTGCGCCGGCTCGACCTCGTGCGGCATCAAGATCTTCCGCTTCATGGTGCTGTTCGAGGCAATCCGCCAGCACATCAATCAGGTGATGTATCCGCACGGTATCTTCCGGCCGCAATTCAACGGCCGTCCGATCGATCCGCGCGTCATCGCCTCGGTCATGAGCTTCATGTTTCTTTACGTGGTCAGTTTCGGCGCCATTTCGATCATCCTGATCACGACCGGCCTCGACACGACGACGGCGCTTTCAGGCGCCGGCTCGGCAATCTCCAATGTCGGGCCGGGGCTCGGCACCATTATCGGCCCGGCCGGCAACTACGCGCCGCTCAACGACACCGCCAAATGGACACTCGCGGCGGGCATGCTGCTGGGACGGCTGGAGCTGTTCACGATCATGGTGCTGTTCCTGCCGCGCTTCTGGCGGACCTGAACCCCGGCTGGCGATCAACTGCTTCAGAAAAGATCGGCGATGCTGTCGCCGGCCCGCGGCTTCAAGGTCAGGATCCGGCTACCCGGCTCCATTGAACCGCCCTGCACCACCTCGGCATAAATGCCCATGTCCAGATGGCCATAGTGCTTGCGCAGAAGGAACGGTACGCGCAGGTCTCGCTCGGCCGATTGCGGATTGACTTCCGTCGCCGCGCAGCGCTGGGTGCGTTTCAAAACCCTTAAAATTGAAGATCCGATCTGGATGTCGCGGCCGACAAGGTCCAGTTCGGAAAATGCCGGCCAGCCGCGAAAATAGATGTTGGCTCGAAAGCGCAGCGGATCGACCGGGGTTTCAACACGGTCCGCGAATTCCTCGACCGAATCGAGATTGATCAGCGAAACGGCGTTCATCAGGGTTTCCGAGACCACGGACACATCCGTGAAGCGGTGCGGCGAGCCTTCAACGAATTGCGGCCGTTCATCCCCGGGAAGATCGAGCTCTTGTGACAGCAGGTCGGCCGCATCTTTCCGGCCCGCCTCCGATCCGAGATCGTAGCGCATCGTTCGTCCGTCCATTTCCACCGTCAAAATGCGGGTCGTCTCGTCAAATCCGGTCGCCAGGCCCGCAAGCCGTGCGTGCTGCATCAGGACCACAAAACTGGTCTTCGGCAGCGGTTTGGGATCATTCTGGTCAAATCCGCCATTTGCTTTGGCAAAGCCGAAAAGCCGGTCGCCCGGAAAGCCCTGGCCGGCGGCCAGGTCCGCGCCTTCGAGCGACTGCGGGCTGAGCCCCTTTATCGGATAGGTGAAAAGCTTCTCGATTCGACCTTGCATCGATCGTTCCTCTGCGCGCTGACGGACAATCACCGATGCCAAGAAACGCGATTCGTTACAAGCGCCCTTCGAACTGCAGATGCGAAAGCCCGTTCAGGCGGAATCGGTGCGCGGCTGGTGACCGAATATGGCGACGAATGCACTGCGAATGTCGCTGCCGATGCCCATCAGCGCCGGCACAAGGAACAGCACCAGCAGCGTCGCCATGGCAAGGCCGAAGACGATGGTGATGGCCATCGGCATCAGGAACTGCGCCTGCAGGCTGGTCTCGAACAGCAGCGGCAGAAGCCCGCCGATCGTGGTCAGCGACGTCAGAAGAACGGCGCGCAGCCGGTCACGGCTCGCGCCGGTCGCGGCCGACACCAAATCCTCGCCCTGGCGCAGGCGCTCTTCGAGGCGGGTTACCAGGATGATCGAATCATTGACGAGAATGCCCGACAGGCCAAGCAGGCCGATCCAGGACAGGATGGTGAGCTGGAAACCCATGACCCAGTGGCCGAACACGGCACCGACCACGCCGAACGGGATGATCAGCATCACGGCGAGCGGGCGCGCGTAGCTCGCAAAGACCCAGGCAAGGATGATGTAGATCACCGAAAGGGCGACGATCATTCCAAGGCGCAGATCGGCAAAGGCGTTTTTCTGCTCCTCGGAGCGGCCGCCATAGCGGTAGTCGATACCGTAACGCGCGGCGATCTGGGCGATGACACCGGAGGCTTCCAGCTCCTCTATGACACCGTCGGTCGTATTGACCTCATTGTCGATATCGCCGGTCACCGAGATCTTGGTCTTGCCGTCCTTGCGCGAGATATAGGCAAAGCCCTGACGCTCGGTCAGGCGAGCGACCTCCGTCAGCGGCACGAAATCGCCGGTCGGGCTGCGCAGTTCGAAATTGCGCAGCGCCGCGGTTCCGCCGACGCGCATGATCTGGGAGACCCGCACCGTTACCTCGTCGTCGCCGCGGGCAAATCGGAACGGGATCTGGCCGTCGAATGCATTGCGGAGCTGCCGGCCGATATCGTCCGCCGTGAAGCCGAGGGCCGCGCCGCGCGGCAGCATTTCGACCACCAGTTCCGGCTTGCCGTAAGGCAGGTTGTCATCGGCGCCCGAAACGCCCGATATCGAACCAAGGATCGGGATCATTTCTGTGGCGGCGGCTTTCAAATCTGCAATCCGGTCGCCGCGCAACTCGATATCGATATCGCGTCCCGGCGGTCCGCCGCGCGACTGGAAGATCGAAAACCGCGACACGCCCGCGACATCGGGGACGGCCTGCCGCCAGGCCCGTACGATGTCCGGTGTACGCACGGTCCGTGTCTCCGAGGAGGTGAGTTGCACCTTGATGGTGGCGCTGGTTCCGCCGAAACGGCTCGCCTTGGAGAACATCACGAAGATGGATTCTGCAAGCGCCTCCTCACCGCCGGTCAGTTCCTGCTCGGCCTTGCGGAATGCTTCCTCGACCTTCTCGATCGCCTTGATCGCGTCTTCCTCCGGCAAACCGGCAATGAAACTGATATTGCCGCGAATGTTTTCGGCCTCCGGCGACGGGAAGAAGACGAACTCGACCCGCTTGCCCTGCATCAGGCCTATGGCAAGAACCAGGGCCAGCCCGATGGCGATCGACACGGTCACGTAGCGCCAACGGAAGGAGAGCGTTACCAGCGCGTTGAAGGGCCCATCCCGGAACCGACTGAAATTGCGGTCGAACCAGCCCCTGAATCCGCGCTGATGAAGAGACACATCCGACGACTGCGCTGCGGATCTGGACGCGAAGGTCCGGCGCAGGCCGAGGATCAGATATTCGATCACCATCGCGACAACCAGCGCGCAGCCGGCAACCAGTATGAGGCGAAGGGGCAATGGAAGATCCCGGAAGCCCGTCAACCAGTTGCCGATGGCGGAGCCGTCGGACGCCCGGTCCATGAGCGGAGAATAGGGTGCGGTCGCGACCGTCATCACGAAAACCGCGACGAAGGCGAAGAAGAACTGGCGCCAATAGGACCAGCGCGGACCGCGCTGCCGTTCAAGCGCATGGGCCAGATGGCCCGGCAGCACGTAGAAACACTCAAGCAGGCTGGCAACGATGACCGCCATGGCGACGAGCGGCAGAACGCCCATAATCTGGCCGATCGTGTCGCTGATCAGCAGCATCGGCGCAAAGGCCGCGATCGTCGTGGTCATCGCGGCGAGGACCGGCTTGATCATCATCGCGACGCCGTTTTCGGCCGCCGTCATCGGATCGTCGCCCATCTGCAGGCGCGTATAGGTGTGTTCTCCGACGACGATGGCATCATCGACGATGATGCCGAGCATCATGATCAGCCCGAAGAGCGAGATCATGTTTATCGTCTGGCCTGATATGAACATGAAGCCGACCGTGGCGAGCAATGCCACCGGAATGCCGGCGGCAACCCAGAAGGCGATGCGCGCATCAAGGAAAAGAAACAGAATAACGACAACGAGCACCAGCCCGCCCAGGCCATTCTTGACAAGCAGCATGATGCGCTCAAGCAACCTGTCGGACGAGACCTCATAGGTCTTGATCTCGATATTGTGCGGCAGTTGCGGCCGCAACTCCTCCAGATACTCATTCAATATGCGCGCCGTGCGAAGCGTGTCCGCCGTCGCGGCGCGGCGCACGTCGATCTCGATCGCCACATTGCCGCCCGTGAAACCACGCGTTTCCGACGTGTCGAAACCGTTCGACACGTCCGCAATGTCCTTGATGCGGACCTTCTCGCCGGACGCGAAGGAAACGACCTCTATGTTTCCGAGTGTCTGCGGGCTTTCGGCATCGGCAAGGGATCGAAGTTGCCGCTCCACAGCACCTTCGAGCGTGCCGGATGGAAGGTCGCTGCTGTTGTCGGCGACCGACCGCGACACATCATTGATCGTCAGGCCGAGGCGCCGCAGCTCGCGTTCGGGAATATCGATACGGATTTCCCGGTCGCGCAAGGCCGTAAAGTCGATCTTGTCGATGCCGCGCGCGATCAGTTCGTCGCGAATGTGCTTGGCCCATTCGCGCTTGATGGCCTCGGGCGCCGATCCGCCGACGGATAGGCTGGCGATACGGTCGAAGAAACTGGCTTTCGAAACGGAGGGCGTATCCGCATCATCCGGGAGGGTGGAAACGCCCGTTACCGCGGCTTCCACGTCTGACAGGGCCTTTTGCATGTCCGAGCCGTCCTCGAACTCCAGGCGGATCGAGCCCGAGCCCTCGCGCGCGGTCGATGTCATGACATCGACCCCTTCCACAAAGCGCACTTCCGGCTCGATGACGGCGAGAAGGTTGGCCTCGATGTCCTCGGCGCTCGCGCCGGACCAGCTCAAGGATATGTCGATGCGGGGCCGGTCGACAGAAGGAAAAAACTGCGTGTTGATCTGCAGGATACTGAAGACGCCGAGCAGGATCATCAGCATCATCAGCAGATTGGCCGCATTCGGATGGCGAATGAAGGTGCGCACCAAGCCGCCGGAACCGCGCAGATCCTCCGCCGCGTTCTCGATTGCCTGGCGTACACCGCGCTCGGCCATGCTCAGCTTCCCTGGGTGCGTTGGCCGGCCACGCCGCCGCTCGGGCGCGCCGGACGCACGCCGGGCTCCCTGACCTGGACGCCGTCATCGGCCTGCGTCAGATGGGTCGTCATGACGACGTCGCCAGACTGCAATCCGCCCTTGATAATGACATCCTCGCCATCGAAGGCCGCGACCTCGACAATCCTGCGGGCGAGTTTCCCCTCTTCGACGACAAAGACCTCATTGCCGTTGAACAGTGCCGTCTCCGGCAGGCGGAACGAATTGGCGTAGGTGCGGTCAGGCACGTCGATTTCGACAAAGGCGCCTGGCCGCAACTGCACGGCAGAACCGTTCGGATCAAGACGCGCCACGACCTCGACGCCGCCGCGCTGCGAGGCGATCTCGGCGGCGATGCGGTCAATCCTGCCCGAATATTCGTAGCTGCTCAGCCCGACGACCCAGACAACCCTGATCTCGCGACCGATCAGGGGATCGGTGTCGGTCGAAATGCGTCCGTATTGGGCGTCGGTCAGCGTAAAGCGTGCCTCGAGCGCCTCGTCATCATAGAGCGAGGCGACGACATCGCTGCTGCTCACATAGCGGCCCGGCTCCGCATTCTCGGCGTTGACGACCCCGGTGAAGGGTGCGCGCAGCGTCGTGTATTCCAGATTGCGTTCGGCCTGCTGGACCTTCCAGGTCAGGCTCTCGATACTGGCGATCTGCTGCTCGCGCTTGGCGTCCTCGATGATCTGGTTGTTGCGCCGCTGGCTGACCGCCTGCTCGCGCTGGGAAACGATCAGCCGCCGGTCCTCGACCTGCTTTTCGGTCACCGCGCCGCTCTCAACCAGCTGCTCGGCGCGCCTGAGATCGCTTTCCGCCAGCGTGAGCTGCATTTCGGCGGCTTGAAGCTGATCCCGTTCCGCCGTCATGCGCGCTTCGATTTCGGCGAGGGTGGCGCGTGCCTGGGCGAGATTGGCGCGCGCCTCGGAAAGCGCACCCTTGTAGTGGAATGAATCGATCTCCAGCAGGACATCTCCGTCGGAGACGTGCGCACCGGCCTTGAGTTCAGGGTTGACGGCAATGATCTCGCCATTCACCAGCGGCCGCAGTTCCACCGAACGTGCCGCCTGCACTTCACCGTAAACGAGCAATTGCGGGCGATTTGATACCGCCTCGACCGCAACCGTCTCCACCGGATAAACGGTCGGGCGGAAGGGCCGCGCGCCGCGTTCCGGCTGGGTTTCGATGATCCAGTTCATCAGCCAGTAGGAGCCGCCTAGCACAACGAGCATCAGGGCAATCTGAAGCAAGACGCGTCCGCCGCTCAGAAGCGGTGAGCGTTTTTCGGGAGGGCGATCGGGCGTATCCCCGACCGCGGGCGTTTGTGCCGCCCCTTCCTCGTCTAACGATTTCAGCATGCAGGATGCTCCGGCTCGACCCACGCAGTCTACTAATCTAGCGGCCCAATGCAGAAATTAAAGATTCGTAAGATTTACTGCATTTTGCGGCTTTTTCAGCCAAATGCCAGATATCGAGCGCGTATTTTACATTACTTTACATGCCGCTGCGGCGTTCGGAGGATATTTCCTTCGCCCTGATCGGTGCAGGCCGGCCGGCGTTATTCCAGGAACTCGGAGGGATCGAATGTGTAATTTGCCGAGCAGAACTCGCATTTCACCGAGATTTTGCCGTCTTCGACGCTCTCCGCGATTTCTTCCTTTTCCAGGCCGTCAAGCACAGCCTTGATCTTGTCGCGCGAGCAGGAACAACTGTCGCGAACCGCCACCGGTTCGAAAACACGCACGCCGCGCTCGTGGAACAGCCTGTACAACAGCCGCTCGGAGCCGACCTGCGGATCGGCCAGTTCATCGTCGGCGATCGTCTCCATCAGGGCCTTTGCCTCGAGCCATTCCTCATCTTCCTCGAAATCGATCTCCTCGACATCCTCGGGAAGATCGCCGCCCGGAAGATCTGCCTGGCGCATGCGCTCCGGCGATTCCGGCAGGAACTGCAGGACGACACCGCCGGCGCGCCACTGGTGCTCGCGCTCGCCGCCTTCGCCTGCCCCGTAGAGCTGGGCGGCCGCGAGGCGGACCTCCGTCGGTATCTGTTCGGACTGGCGGAAATAGGCGCGCGCGATTTCCTCGAGCGTCGAGCCATTGAGCTCGACGATGCCCTGGTAGCGCTGCATATGGGCGCCCTGGTCGATGGTGAACGCAAGGATGCCGGAGCCAAGCAGATCCTGAGGCTCGAGCAGGTCCTGCGCCACAGCCTCCGCAAGTGCGCGCTCGTCATAGCGGGCATAGGCGCGCAGGCTGTCCGGCGTGGTGAAGTCTGCGACCAGCATGTCGACCGGGCCGTCGCCCTGCGTCTGGACAATGAACTTGCCGGTGAATTTGAGTGACGTGCCCAGAAGGACCGTCAGGGTCACGGCCTCGGCCAGCAGCCTTGCGACCGGCTCGGGATAATCGTGGCGCGCCAGGATCGCATCGAGCATCGGCCCGAGCTGCACGGCACGGCCGCGCGCGTCCAGGCCCTCGACCTGAAACGGCACAACCTGATCATCGCCGGCAAAGCCGATCTCTCCAAGAGTCATTTCGTCAGTCATTATGTATCAATCTACTGGAACACCGGGCGCTGTGGAGGTTCCGTCGGAAAGCCCGATGCACATAGTTAGAGCCGGTCGAAGCACCAGGCAAGGATGGCCTTTTGCGCGTGCATCCGGTTCTCTGCCTCGTCGAAAACCACCGATTGCGGCCCGTCGATCACCTCGTCGGTCACCTCCTCGCCGCGATGGGCGGGCAGACAGTGCATGAACAGCGCATCGGGATCGGCCTTGGCCATCAGCCTCGCATCGACCTGGTAGGGCCTGAAGACATTGTGGCCGCGCGCGCGCTGCTCCTGTCCCATGGAAACCCATGTGTCGGTAATCACGCAGTCCGTGCCGGCAACGGCTTTCTCCGGGTCCGTGGTTATCGAGACGGAGCCGCCATTGTCGCGCGCCCAGTCCGCGAAGCGGCCTTCGGGTTCGGAGCCCTCGGGCACGCCGATATTCATGGCATAGCCGAACCGCGCCGATCCCTCGATCAGCGAATGGAGCACATTGTTGCCGTCTCCGACCCAGGAAAACGTCTTGCCGGCGACCGGGCCGCGGTGCTGCTCGAAGGTCATGACATCGGCCATGATCTGGCAGGGATGGGTATCGTCGGTCAGGCCGTTGATCACCGGGACGGTGGCATGCTCGGCAAGCTCGATCAGCCGACCGTGGTCGGTGGTGCGGATCATGACGGCGTCGACATAGCGCGACAGCACGCGCGCCGTATCGGCGATCGATTCCGCACGGCCGAGCTGCATGTCGTTGCCGGACAGGAGAATGGTCTCGCCGCCGAGCTGGCGCATGCCGACATCAAAGGACACGCGGGTCCTGGTCGACGGTTTCTCGAATATCATCGCCAGCACCTTGCCGGCCAGCGGCTTGTCGGCCGTACCGTCGCGGGTTGCCGCCTTGCGCTCATGCGCATGGTCGAGGATGTCGCGCAGCTCGCTGCCGGCAACGGCGGAAAGGTCAAGGAAATGACGGGGACCGTCATGTGTCGTCATTGCAGTTTTCCTTGTACGGGCGGGTGCCTGGCCGCTTCGATCCGATGGCCCTTCAGGACGTGCCGCTGGACAGGGCCGCGGCGGCGGCATCAAGGCGCGAAAGCCCGTCACGGGCTTCCTCCGCCGTTGTCGTCAACGGCGGCAGGAGGCGTACCACATTGTCGCCGGCCGGCGCGCCGAGCAGGTTCTGATCGCGCATGGCGACGAGGAATTCCGAATTGGGCACCTTGCACTTGACGCCCAGCATCAGGCCGGTGCCGCGAATTTCCTCCACCACATCCGGATACTTGTCGGCAATCGCGGCCAGGCCTTGTTTGAAAACCAGGCTGACGTCGCGGACATGTTCGAGGAAGCCGTCTTCCAGAAGCACGTCAAGCACGGCATTGCCGACCGCCATGGCCAACGGATTACCGCCATAGGTGGTTCCGTGGGTGCCCGGGTTCATGCCGCTCGCCGCTTCCTCCGTCGCCAGGCACACGCCAAAGGGAAAGCCCCCGCCAATGCCCTTGGCAACGGCCATGATATCGGGCGTGATGCCGGCCCATTCATGGGCAAACAGCCTGCCGGTACGGCCGACGCCGCACTGCACCTCGTCAAGAGCAAGCAGAACGCCGTTTTCGTCGCAAAGCGCCCGCAGATCGCGAAGGTACTGCGCGGGCAGCTCGCGGATGCCGCCCTCGCCCTGCACCGGCTCGACAAGCACGGCCGCCGTCGTTTCACCAACGGCGTTGCGCATCGCATCCATATCGCCGAACGGCACCTGGATGAAACCCGACGCCTTGGGGCCGAAGCCTTCGAGATACTTAGCCTGACCGCCAGCGGCGATGGTGGCCAGCGTGCGGCCATGGAAGGCGCCCTCAATGGTGATGATGTCGATGCGCTCTTCATGTCCATTGACGTAGTGAAAACGCCGCGCCGTCTTTATGGCGCACTCGAGCGCCTCGGCGCCGGAATTGGTAAAGAATGCGCGATCGGCAAAGGTCGCGCGGGTCAGCCTGTCGGCCAGCCGGGTCTGGTCCGGAATCTCGTACAGGTTCGACAGATGCCACAGACGTTCGGCCTGCTGCTTCAGAGCCTCGACCAGATGCGGATGCGCATGCCCCATGGACGTGACGGCAATGCCGCCGGCGAAGTCCAGATAACGCGATCCATCCTCGGTAACCAGCCAGACGCCCTCGCCGCGTTCGAAACGAAGCGGAATGCGATTATACGTGCTGTAAAGCGACGCATTTTCCGACATGACCCATAACTCCCAAAAGCCGCAGCTCCTGCTGCGCGGCCGGACGAATTTTCGGAACAATCCGGCCGGTTCATCCGGCCAAAAACAAATAGCTGCCCGGTGAAAGGCAGCTGTCGCGTTATCTTTATACTGTGTGCGATCGGCAATCAACCATCGCGAATCGCGGAAGGCTGCCGCTTCTTTGCGGTCGAATTTGGCCGGCGCCGGCGGAAAACCACGTCAAGTTGGGGAAAACGCAAAAAAAGGAATCGTCTTGATTCCCCGGACTCTTGTCACCGAGTCCTGCTGTCACTAGGTTAGAGAGGAAGATTACGGACTGCATGCGGCGGACCTAGTGACCTTTGACAAATAGAACGTTTCGGCTCCGAAATGATTTCGGAACGCGTTGAAGGATTCGGTCGCCCCCGGATGCGGTGAAAGGGGTACATGACCATGAGCTGGACTGATGAACGCGTCGATAGGCTGAAGAAGCTCTGGGCCGACGGGTTGAGCGCAAGCCAGATCGCGGCCGAGCTTGGCGGCGTCAGCCGAAATGCCGTCATCGGCAAGGTTCACCGCCTCAACCTGCCGGGCCGCGCAAAATCCGGCGGATCGTCCGCATCACGCGCGAAACGGGTTTCCACGGCATCGAGAAGCAGCTACGCCGCGCGCGGCGGCGCCACGCGTTCGATTCCGCGTACCCGCGGCGCAACCGCGCTCAAGCAGGAGGTGATTGCCGATGCCGTCGCCGAGATCGACACACGGCCTGTCGAAGACGTTGTGGTGCCGATTTTCCGCAAGCTGCCACTGACGGAACTCACCGAGAAGACCTGCAAATGGCCGGTCGGCGATCCGCTGCAGGACGATTTCTACTTTTGTGGAGCCGATTGCGACGAAGGCTCTCCCTATTGCACATACCACTCGAAACTGGCCTTTCAGCCGACGGCGGACCGCAAGAGAGTGCGCTAAAGCGCTTCAGACCTGATTGAAGGCAGCTGGCGGGCGACCGCGAGACGCCAGTTGCGAAGCGGCCCTCAGGGGCCGCTTTTTTTGGTTCGTCCGAGCACCAGTGGCGCCAGGAATGTGAGGATGACCAGCCGCCAGACGTGATGCGCGGCGACAAAGGACGGGTCCGCCCCGAGGATAACCGCCATGGCCGCCATGGATTCAACGCCACCCGGCGCAAAGGCAATCAGCACCTGCGGCAAGGGCAGGTCGACGACCTGAATGAGCAGAACCGCGAAGATGATCGTCACCAGGAAGGCGATGAGTGTTATCGCGAAGCCGGCTCCGAAAGCCCGAACCAGGGTTTTGAAGGCGACACCGGAAAAGCGGCTGCCGATCATGGTTCCCATGATGGCAAATGCCGGTATTGCCGCCCACAGCGGAACATGTCCCACGACAAGACCGCTCAAATGGGTGACCGTTGAGAAGATCATGCCGCCAAGAAGCAGCGCTGCCGGAATGCGCAGGCGATGCAGGATGAGACCGATGCACATCGCCAAAAGCAGACTGACGGCCAGCGGGATCAGCGCCATCTTGGCGCCCGGCAATCCCATCTGCGTCGTGTCGTATCCCATCATGCTGACGGCAAACGGGACAATCAGCGTCAATGCCAGGACACGGGTGCTCTGGATGACGCTGATCGAGGCGATGTCGCCGCGCGTGTCGGTGGAGAGGCCGAGAATATAGCTCAGGTGCCCCGGCACCGAAGACAGAAGCGCGGTCTGCCGGTCCTGCCGCCAGAGCCGTCGGAGGGTCACGGTGCCGGCGGCGAATATGACGCAAACGCTGAGAGCAAGGAAAAGAAAACTCAGGGGCCACTGGCGGGCCGTTTCGTAGACTTCCGGCGTGACGCCCGTTCCCATGGACATCCCGATGACGACGAAGCAAACATTGCGCAGGATGTGCGGCACATGGAGCGGCACGCCGGCGACGCACAATATGGTGCAGGCCAATGCGGGTCCGGTCAGGGCGGGAGCGGGAAAGCCGAGCAGGAAGGCAAGAACCGCGCCGGCGGCGCCAGTGGTCAGCGTCAGAAGCGCCGTCAGCGGTTCATTGCCCGGTGTCGCCATGCGAAATAAGCTAACCTCCTTCGCCTGCCCGGTCGGCGCCCTTTCTCATCCGCTGGAAGTTCGCCCACAGCATCGGCGCGAACAGGCAGAACGCGGCGATGATCAAAATGGTCAGCGTCATCGGCCGCTGCCACAGGAACGACCAGCTGTCATTGTTGATCAGCAGCGCGCGCCGCAGGTTCTCTTCCATCATGCCGCCCAGAATAAAGCCAAGGATCATCGGCGCCATCGGAAAATCGAGGAACCGGAGGACCACGGCGATCAGCCCGAACAGCACCATAAGCTGAATGTCGAAGGTGTTGAAGCTGACGAAATAGACACCGATCAGCGAGAAGAACAGGATCAGCGGAAGCAGGAAACGGGACGGGATCGCCAGTATCCTTGCGATATAGGGAATGAGCGGCAGGTTGAGGACCAGAAGCACGATATTGCCGATCCACATGGACACGATGACCGACCAGAATACGGCCGGCTGGTCGATGTAGAGACGCGGCCCCGGCTGGATGCCGTAACCGATGAGCGCGCCGAGCATGATCGCCGTTGTTCCGGATCCGGGAATTCCAAGCGTCAGCAGTGGCACGAACGAGCCCGTCGCGGCGGCGTTGTTCGCCGTTTCGGGCGCGGACAGGCCGCGAATGGAACCCTTGCCGAACTGTTTGCCCTTTTCGGGGCCGGCCAGGCGCTGCTCGGTGCCGTAAGCAAGGAAACTGGCAATCGTCGCGCCGGCACCGGGCAGAACGCCGATGATGAAACCGAGGATGGACGAGCGTCCGATCACCGGCGCCATCTCGCGCGCCTCGGCGCCGGTCACCTTCATGGAGCCGAGATTGGTCGATGCCTCCATCTCCTCCTGGCGCTTGTCGTCACCGGAGGGCTTCAGGATTGCAATCAGCGCCTCGGAAAGCGCGAAGGTCGCCATGACCAGCAGCAGGAACGAAATGCCGTCGGTCAGGTCGATGAGCCCGAGCGTAAAGCGCGGCACGCCTTGCGTCTGGTCGGTTCCGACGGTCGAAAGCATCAGGCCGATCACGGTCATCAACAGGGCCTTGAGCACGTCGCCCTTGCCTGCAAAGGCGGCAACCGCCGTCAGGCCCAGCACCATCAGCGCGAAATAGTCGGCCGAATGGAACGACAGCGACACCGCTGCCAGGAAGGGTGCTGCGACGAGCAGGAAGATCGCGGCGATGACGCCGCCCGAGAAAGATGAGTAGGCGGCGATCGCCAGCGCCTTGCCGGCCTTGCCCTGCTTTGCCAGCGGATAGCCGTCGAACGACGTCGCCACCGTGCTGGCGACGCCCGGCGCATTGATGAGGATCGACGACGTCGAGCCGCCGAATATGGCGCCGTAGTAGACAGCGGCCATGAGGATGATTCCGGTGGCCGGTTCGAGGCTGGCCGCGACCGGGATCATCAGGGCAATGGCCGACATCGGGCCGAGGCCCGGCAGCATGCCGATGAAGGTGCCGATCAGGCAGCCGGCAAAGACGAACAGGATATTGGTGGGTGTCAGGGCGGTTCCAAGACCGATCAGAATGCCTTCAATCATCGTATCAGCCTTTCAGGAACCAGGGCAGCGGCTCGATGAAGACATCGAGACCTTGCGTCATCAAAAGCCAGAAGCATACGACCAAGGGCACCGAAACAAGCAGCAGCTTCACGGGCGAGCGCTCGCCGAGGAGCGCAAAGCCGGCAATCAGGAAAAGCGATGTGGAAATGAGGAAGCCCAGGGGGCGGATCGTCAGCCCGTAGGCGGACATCAGGGCCAGGAACAGCGCCGCCTTGCCCCAGTTGAAGCCGGCAAGCTGCGGACGTTCGTTCGAGCCGGGGAAAATCAGCACCAGGACGGAAAGGCCGATTCCGAGAACCATAAGCACTTCGGGCATGGTCCGGGCCGTGAAGGCGGCCTTGGCCTGAATGGGCAGCAGCGTGATGTTCTGGCTTAAAATGCCATAGGTTATGCAGAAGGCCAGCAGCAGAGTGCCGCCGATCCTGTCCTTGGAAAACAGCATGGAATCCTCCCCCGTGACGGCTCCTCACCGTCTTCGAACTCGGCGGGGCAACACAAGGCGCCCCGCCGCAATTTGTCTGAAATCCGACGAAACGGTTCTCAGAGGAACCCGAGTTCCTTCATGAGTCCGCCGACTTCCTCTTCCTGCTGCTCCAGGAAGGTCGTGAAGTCGTCGCCCGGATTGAAGATCTCGACCCAGCCGTTGCGGTCGCGCACGGCCACCCATTCGGGCGTGGCGTACATGGCCTCGAGCGCGGCTATGTATTGGGCTTTCTTGTCGTCGGACAGGCCCGGGGCGGCAAAGAAACCGCGCCAGTTGACGAAGTTGGTGCCGGTCGAGCCGGATTCGTCGCAGGTCGGCGTGTCCGGGGCGGCATCGAGCCGCTTCAGCGACGTCACGCACAGAATCCGGACCTCGCCCTGACGGGCAAGCTCAAGCGCCTCACCGACGCCGGTGGTCAGCGCCGCGATTTCGCCGGAAAGCAGTCCCGCCATGGCTTTGCCGCCGGCGTCATAGGGAATGTACTTCACGTCGGTCGGGCTTTCGCCGGCATTCTTCATGACCAGCGCCGCAACGAGGTGATCCATGCCGCCCGCCACCGAGCCGCCGCCAATGGCGATATTGGCCGGATCGGCCTTGTAGGCCTCGACGAGGCCGCCAAGGTCCTGGAGGTCAGAGTTCTTGCCGACCACCATCGCGCCATAGTCGCCGATAATGCCGGCGATCGGCGTCAGGTCGCGGAAGGATTGCGGGAACACCTTTTGCAGGGACCGGATAACGATGGGTGTCGAGTTCACCATCAGCGTATCCTGGTCCTTGGTCTCGATGATATGGGCGATGGCCTTGCCGCCGCCGCCGCCCGACATGTTCTCATAGGACGCCGATCCGACGATGCCGGACTTGGTCAATGCCTCACCGGTGCCGCGGGCCGTGCCGTCCCAGCCGCCGCCGGCGCCGCCGGGGATCAGGAACTTGATCTCGTCGACGGTCTGCGCCTGGCCGAGGCCGGCCGATGCGCCGAGCGCGAATACGGATACAGCGAGCGCCGCTGTCAGTTTCTTAAGCATGGAATCCTCCCAGAAATGCTCTTCCCACGCCCGAAGGCGGGCGTATGCCAAGCAAAACAGCAAAAGCTGTCATGAAGCTGACATCGCCCTAATGCCCTATTTGGTGCGCAACGCCTCGTTCCAGCGGGCGATGAAACGGGCGCGCTTGACCTGGTCCAGATAGACGACGAGGCCGGGGCTGATCGAGATCGGCCGAAGCTGGGCGCCGAAGCGTTGCCGCATGGCCGACGCCGTATTCGGCCCCTTGACGTCCGGGTGAAGGGCCGGCAGGCGCACGTCGCGCGCCATGATCGCCTGGCCCTGGCGGGACATCAGGAACGACAGCATGGCTTCGCCGAGTTCGGGGTGTTCGGCGGCCTGCGGCACCATGGCAATGCGCGACATGATCACCGTGAAGTCTTCCGGAAGGATCATGCCGAGATCGGGCTTGCTGCTCGCCCAGCTCTGCGCATAGGAGCCGAGTATGTTGTAGCCGAGCGCGAAACGGCCGTCGGCGACGCGATCGAGAATGGCCGACGAGTTGGAATAGAGCTTCACGCCGGAAGCGCCGAATGCCGATACAAGCTCCCAGATATCGCGGCTGTGCTCCCGGTCGCGGGCAAGAAACAAGAAACCGAGACCTGCACGCTCGATGTCGTATGTCGCAATGCGACCGTAGAACTCTGATTCGGAGGTTTTCAGAAGTTCGATCAGGTCGGCACGGTTGCGCGGCACATCAATGCCTTCAAAGCTCGGCTTGTGATAAACGATCACCGACGGCTCGAAGGTCAACCCGAATGCGGATCGCCGCCAGGTGGCCCAGTCCGGCCAGCCATCGACATCGACACCCGGGACAGGCAGGGCATAGCCGTCATTGACCAGCTTTACCTGCAGGTCCATGGCGGACGAGATGACGAGGTCGGCGGTCCTGCCATCCTCATCGGTCTCACGGATGATGCGTTCGTATATTTCCAGCGATTGCTGCTCCTCATACACCACCGTCACATCCGGGTTTTCGTTCTGAAAAGCCTCAATCAGCGGGCGTGATACCACCTCGTCCAATGTCGAATAGACCGTCAGGACCCGCTCCGGGTCGTTGGTGCCGTCGACGGGCGCAAAGGTCTCGGCGCGCGCCGCACCGACCGCGGCCAGAAAGCAGAAAACAAGCGTAGCAAGTCGCATGAAGCGACATTGCCCGGCAAATAGGACATTCACAAGAGCCAATTGAATATCTAACCTCTGCCGTGGAGGAACCATGCGTATCCTGATCGTGGAGGACAACCGCAAGCTCGCGGAAGGACTGAGGACGCTGCTGTCCGAGAGCGGCTATGCCGTCGATTGCGTGGCCGACGGCGATTCGGCGTTGTCGGCGGCCAAAGCGCTCGACTACGATCTCGTCGTTCTTGATCTCAGCCTGCCGCATATGGACGGGCTGGACGTGCTGCGTGAATTGCGGTCCGGCAGGATTGCAGTGCCTGTGCTCATCCTGACCGCCCGCGACGGCCTCGAGGATCGTATTCGCGGTCTCGATCTCGGCGCGGATGACTATCTGACCAAGCCCTTTGAATGGGGCGAGTTGGAGGCGCGCGTACGGGCGCTGATCCGCCGCGCCAAGGCGGTGCGTACATCGGTCATCGAAGCCGGATCGATCACCTTCGACCTGAGGAGCGGACAGGTGCTGGCGGGCGACACTGCGCTGGAGATTCCGGCCCGGGAGACCGGTGTGCTGCGGGCGCTGCTCCTGGCCAACGGACGGATATTGAGCAAGGGGCAACTGATCGAATCGCTCAGCAGTTTCGACGAGGACATCAGCGAGAATGCCATCGAGCAATATGTCAGCCGCCTGCGGCGGCGTCTCGCCGAATACGGCATATCGATCAAGGCGGCCCGTGGTCTCGGCTACTATCTGCGCGCGGCGGACGAAAAGTGACAGAGCGCAGCTCCAGGTCCTCCTATTCCATCCGAACGCGCCTGCTTCTGTGGCTGCTTGTGCCGCTGGTGGCCATCGGGCTGCTGGCGCTGCTCGATTCCTACCGGTCGGCACGCGAAACGGCCGACGAGATCGCCGACCGCGTTCTGGCCGGGTCCGCGCTTGCCATCGCCGAGCGGATTTTCGTCAATGACGACGGATTGCTCGAGGTCGATATTCCCTATGTCGCGCTCGAAATGCTGACGTCGTCCGAGGAAGACCGTGTCTTTTACCGGATCGAGGGCGGCGGATCGGAATTCATCACCGGATACAAGCAACTGGCCGTTCCGGACACCATCGACAGGGTTGAGCGCAACCTGCGTTTCGCCGATGGCCGCTTTCGCGGAGCGCCCATCCGCATGGCCGTCCTGAACGATGCGGCCGCCTCCGATACCGTGTCCCTGGCCTATCGGGTCATAATCGCTGAAACGACCAATGCGCGAAACAAGATCGCGCGTGACATCCTGCTGCGCTCGGCGTTGCGCCAGGGTCTTCTCATCATCACCGCCGCACTTGTCGTGTGGTTTGCGGTAACGCGTGCACTGCGACCACTCTACCGCCTGCAGGAGGCGGTCGGACGCCGCAGCCCGGATGATCTCAGGCCTATCGAACATCGTGTGCCAGGCGAAGTGAGCGGGCTGGTCGCGACCATCAACGATCTGGTCAGGCGTTTCGGATCATCGATTTCGGCGCTGCGCAACTTTACCTCGAATGCGAGCCATCAGCTGCGCACGCCGCTTACCGTCATGCGTACGCAACTGGAGCTCGCCAGCAGGGCCAGGACCGACGCCGACCGCGAAGCAGCACTCAAGGAGACCGACAATGCAATCGGCGAGGCCGAGCGGGTGCTGTCGCAATTGCTGCTGCTGGCGCGCATCGATTCAACCGCCGGGGACGATCTTGCCCGGCACAAATGCGACATTGCGGCGATTGCCCGTGAAATCTGCGAGGATCTGATCTCCGGCAACCTGCCTGCCGATATCGATCTGGGTTATGAGGGCCCGGAGCGCCTGGAGATCGCTGGCGACGAGGTGCTGACGCGCGAGATGATACGCAATGTCATAGACAATGCGATCGTGCATGGCGGACGTCCTGTCGAAATCACTGTCCGCGTCCGTCCGGAGGAACGGCGGGCAACGATAGAGGTGGAAGATACCGGCGCCGGCATCGATCCGCAGCAGATGCAAACGCTGCTCAGCCGCTTCCAGCGCGGCTCCGAGGCCTCCGAGGGCAGCGGTCTCGGGCTGGCGATCGCAAAGGAGATCGCCGAATTGTTCGGCGGCACTCTGACGTTGGACACGCCGGCCAATGGCTGTGGTTTGCTTGTGCGCATGCAACTCCGAATGACCTGAATCCTGAATTCTCGACCGGTCCGTTGTATTTAGTTCTATATCGTATTATATAGTACGAAATCGAACTAAAGGAGTGAATCATGTCCATCAGCAGACGAAAGGCCCTCGCGATCGTCGGCGGAGGCACCATTGTCGCAGCCACCGCAGCGTCGGGCCTTTTTGCAGCAACGCGGCGCCCCGAGCGCGCCCTGGCGCCATGGTCCGGCGCGGGCGAACCCATGGAACCGCGCCGCAATGCCCTTTCATACGCCATCCTCGCGCCCAATCCGCACAATCGCCAACCCTGGCTGGTGGAACTTGAAGGTTCGAACACGATTATCCTGCACCGCGACACCGAACGCGACCTTCCCGAAACGGATCCCCATGCGCGGCAACTGACCATCGGCCTCGGCTGTTTTCTCGAACTCATGACCATCGCCGCCGCGCAGACCGGGCACGCGGTCGATCTCGATGTCTTTCCGGATGGAGAAAGCGGTCCTGTAGCAGTTGCCCGGTTCCGGGACGGCGCCAGCCCCGATCCGCTTTTTGCCCATGTCCTGGAGCGCCGTTCCTGCAAGGAGCCCTATAGCGACCGGGCGGTGCCGAATGAGATGATCACGCAACTGGGGCCGCTGGCGGACATACGAACCGACCCGCAGGAGGTCGCTGCAATCCGGGAGCTGACATGGCAGGCCTTCCGCGTGGAGATATTCACACCGCGCACCATGCAGGAGAGCGTCGACCTGATGCGCTTCGGCAAGTCGGAAATCAACGCCAATCCCGATGGAATCGATCTCGGCGGGCCGTTCCTCGAGGCGCTGATGCTGGCGGGCATGCTGAGCCGGGAAGCGCAGAGCGACCCGAATTCCACCGGTTTCAAGGAAGGCGTGCGAATGTATCAGGAGATGCTGCATGCGACGCCGGCCTATGCGGTGCTGACGACGCCCGGCAATGCGCGCTCCGACCAGATTGAGGCCGGACGCCGCTGGCTGCGGCTGAACCTCACGACAACGGCGCTTGGCCTGTCGCTGCATCCGGTCAGCCAGGCCCTGCAGGAGTTCGCCGAAATGAAACCCCATTACGACGAAGCACACAGGCTGCTTGCGGAAGCTGGCCATACGGTGCAGATGCTTGGTAGGCTCGGATTCGGACCGACCGTTCCGCCCTCGCCCCGATGGCCGCTGGAAACCAGGATAATCGATGGATAGCAGGACCCTTTCGCTTTATTTCAGCCTGTTCAATGAAGTGGGCATCATCGCCCAGCTCAGCCGTGCCCTTTTCGAGGCGCGGCTGCCGAAAGGTTTCCTTGTCTCGCATTTTTCCGTCCTCAATCATCTGATCCGGGTCCGGGACGGTCAGACCCCCCTGCAGATTGCCAACGCCTTCCAGGTCCCGAAAACCACCATGACCCACACATTGTCTGTGCTGGAGAAACACGGCCTCATCGAGATGCGCCCCAATCCGCAGGACGGGCGCAGCAAATGTGTCTGGCTGACGCAGGCGGGTCGCACATTCCGTGAGGACGCCATCGCCGGCATGGGACCGGACATGGTCGATCTGGCAACACAGTTTTCGCCGGAATATGTGGGCGAAGTCGTTCCGAAACTCAGCGAGATTCGCAAATTCCTCGACGCACGGCGCGACGATTAGAGCGTGCCTGGCCTAGACTGGAACATTTGATGGCGGAAAATCGGTTCAGTCGGATATCCTCCAGCGCCAGAAGTTCGTTCCAGCGTTCCTTGGAATAGCCTTCAGGAAACTCGGAGGTTTTCGAAAGCTTGGCCTCGGTCTCTTCGAGACTTTTCTGCGGATCCTCGTTTTCCGCTTTCAGCTCGTCTCGCTTGGTGCGGTTGGTCTTGTTGGCTGTGGACAGGCCGCGCACATCAGGGTGCTCTTCGAGGCCTTCGATTTGCAGCAGGAACTTGCCGGACTTTTCGTCCTTCGCATAGTTTTCTTTCATCTCGTCGGACAGATCATCCAACGAATCAAGCATGACTGGGATGGGCATCGCCTCATCACTCCTAGGTTGCCGGCATCGCCGGCGGTTACTGTTTCTGGGTTGCGGGTGGCGCGCACACGCCCCGCCGCTCTGGCGAACGACGGATCACCGGCAGAACCGGTGAATTCTGAAAATCATTGTTGGGTTACAGCAGCCGGGTAACCTTGCCCCGGCTGAGGCAATGGACGCAGTAGAGACCCGGAGTGCTGTCGATCAGTTTGCCGTCGGCAATCATTGGGCTCGCCTGGCCTTCGTATGTCAGTGACGTTGCAACGCCTGTCTCGGCTTCGCAGACCTGACAAGTCAGTTGCTCGACTTCGCCGCGCTTCCTGGCGCGATAGGATTTCGGTTTTCCGTCGCCTTTGACGACGCGGAACCGTTGCAACTCGTTACTCATGCGGCATATAGGTGTGAGGCAGAGGGCTTGACGATGTCCCAATTGGCCGGGATCACCCGAGAGATCATCTGCTCTTGAAACTCGGCCTCGTAGGCCGCAAGCGCCCTCAGTTCACTCCCCAGCTCCTTGCGCAGCGCGGCATAGGCTTCCTTGTTGACCTCGCGCACGGCCTCTAGAAGCTTCTCCAGACGCCGCTGGCTGAAGGTCCTTGATCCCGTGGTCGGGTCGTACTTAAGCAACCTTGCCACGATGTCTTCATCGACTCGTGCGAGGAGATTGATTATCTTGCGAATTACACCGTTCGACAGGCGTTGAATGCCTACTTGATGCCGCACACTGGCGTCCAGTAGGTCCTCATTGGCCGTCATGAACCGCTCCATCGGTGCAAGAAAAGAACCCAATGGGGTTGTAATTGAGTACCCAATGGGTTATATGTGGTCATGCAAACAGTCGCCGATGCGCCCTTGCAAGCAGTCGTTGAAGCACCCTCGTTCCGCAGGACAGCGTCAGCATTCCTCTCGGAGGAGGAAATCCAGGCGGTCCTTCTGGTGTTGGCTGCGAACCCGTTCAAGGGGCGCCTGATCAAGGGTGCAGGCGGTGTTCGAAAAGTCCGTATCCCCGCGAAGGGAAAGGGCAAGAGCGGTGGTGCTCGGGTGGTATACTACTGGTACAGCGACGATGAACCCATCCATGCGTTGCTTGCATACCCGAAGAACCAAAAGACGGATCTGACGCCTGCTGAGGCGAAGATCGTTGCGGAGATTGCCAAGCAGATCGCCGCCGAAGCCAAGAGGAAAAAGCCATGACCAAGTTTGGAGACGACCTTATTCAGGCCATGAGCGAGGCCCTTGCCCATACCCGTGGCGAAGACGTCCCGGGTGCGGTGGTGCACGAAATCGATACCAACAACATCGATCCGCGTGCGATCCGCGACACCCTCGACCTCACACAAGAACAAATGGCGCGTCTGTTCGGTATCAGCTTGTCCGGCTACAAGAAATGGGAGCAGGGTGAGCGCGCTGTTCCTGGCCCAGCGCGTCAATTGATGCGTGTTGTGCAGAAGGAGCCAGAGGCTGCTCTGCGTGCTCTACTGGCCGGCTGACCTGCTGATCAGCAGGCAGTCGATCCCTTCGCCCATCGCTGGAAACTGTCGGAAAACCGGTCCTTGAACCGTTCCCGAGACACGACCGTCACCTTGGTCCCAGATCCCTGTCGCTCGACTTTTGCCGTCGCGTAGAAATCCTTGCCGACATTGTTCAGGTAGAAATCGATCTCGCCATACCCCAGCTCACTGTAGAGCTGTGCGTCGACATCCCAGGACGCCTGACTGGACAGCACGATGCCGCGTGTCAGGCACTGGCTCGCTGTCTTGCTGATGTTCCGGTAGACCTGCTGATAGTTCTGGCTGACTGTAAAGGTCCGCTTGTTGCTCGAACTCTCCACCAGGTCCTGTGAGCTTGAAACGCAACCCGACAGGACCAGAGCACACAGGCCAACAATTGCTGGCACGGACGAAAACACACCGTCTCTCATACGCAATACTCCATAGATTCGCTGAACATACCCCACAGGAGCGTTCTATCATAGCGGGTGCTGTCGGCAATCTCGCGCCGAGGTGGGACTGGCTCCGATCTTCAGGCTCGGAGCTGGCCCAGTGCTATATGGCTCTGTCGGAACCCAACATGTATGGCCTTCACGGTAGGGATTGCCATGAATGCATCACAGGCTGGTTCGTTGTGTCTAGTCGAAAGTCCGTTCTTTCTCCATTCGGCGAAGCGTCTGGATCGGCTTTTCGCCCGGCGGATGGTGAGGGCCGGGGCCAAGTGCGGCGGAGCCCCGGCCTCGCAACGATCGACAGCACGAGGAACCATCAATTTCGCTGCTTCTGCCTCATTGCATGAGGCGTGGCTTTCATGATGGGGCTACGGCCGTTACACCTTAACGGCTTGGCCCACCGCCTCTCGCGCGATTGGGCGGGCGATATTCGCCTTCGGAGAGTGCCATCCTCTCGACCAAGCCGATCCATCATGAAACTGGAGCGGACTGAGGGAATCGAACCCATCCTTGGCGGCTTGGAAGGCCGTTAGCTCACCATGAGCAAATCCGCTTTAACTTTTTAGTTGTCTTTCTGGTCTGCTGGTTGCAATTCATCCGCGTGCGAGTCTTAATTGTATTTGCCAAATAATCACAACAGGGGGATGTGTCATGAAACTAGCAATACTGACCTTTGTCTTCGCAGCGCTTTTGCTTCCCGCAAACGCTGGTGCAGAAAAAAAAGAGGGGGTTGTCGCCACGGGATACTGCGACAGCGACAAGTTCAAATTCTACGCTGGTACCGGCGAACCAGACAAAGACTACTTCCTTTACAATGGTGCTGAGCCCAGGACCCTTGTCGTCTGCTCGACCGGCGACTACCCATCTTATTTCGAACTTGGTGCCGGCAACCAAACACGAAGAGTGCCGGTTCACGCCGATCGGTGCATAATCGTGAATACAACCTCGTTGCGCGTGGAGAATGTGAAGGGCAAAGAGGCGGAAGGCTGCTTTCAGATCGTACCGGAGTAGCATCCGACAGAACATTGGGCCCGCTTCATAGCGACGGAGTGATCAATCTCTGTCCCATCCGCGGGCCCTCTCTCAGGGTGTTTCCTGAAAAAGTTGATGATGCAGGCTCAGAACGACCTGCCCGAGCCTGTCTGCGCGCTCGCGATCACCGCGCGCAACGGCAATCGCTCGCTCGAAGCAAGCGTACTCCAATTCCTGCCGAAGGCGGTGCTTGCGGAACCAGCTGCGAATTCTGCCGATCATAAACCTACTCGTCAGTGTTATCGTCGTCATCGGCGGCGGCGCCATTGCCGAGGTCGGCGGCGCCATCATTGGTCGGCGGCGGAATCAACGACGGATCTTCGGCGATACGATCTTCCTCTTCCTCAAAGGTGACATCGTCGCTGATGATCTCGCCGCGCTGCAGATTGTCGAATAGCGTCTGTTTCGAATAGGCGCCGGACTGCCAGCCTTGGACCAGACCGACGATTTCCTGCGGTGATAGAGACCGGTCAATGAAATCCAGGTTCGGAGCGACATTGACGGCTTCCGGATCAGATCCCGCCCAGGTGGCGACGAATTTGAGAACCTGTTCGATCGCGCCGGCCGAGTTGATCGCAACCTGCTTGATCGTCGATGTCTCGCTACCGATAGGCGCGTCGCGCAGCGCGATGTGGGGCATCGGGCAAGCGGCGCAACAACGCCGATGGGCCGATTTTCCCCACCCTGGAAAGGAACAAGTCATTGGAAAGCATCGTTGAACGGGCAGGGCGATTTTGCCCCTCTGGCGTCGTTGGCTTGCACTTGTGGTGGAGTGGCACCACGGCGTGCAACCGTCTAGCCAGAAACCAAAATCGCTACGGTCAAATGCGTCAAACTAACCATAACTCGCTCTAGTTCTCGAGCGAGTAACCGGCGCCCCGCACGGTGCGGATGACATCGCGCATGTTGGAAAGATTGAGCGCCTTTCGAAGCCGCCCGACATGCACGTCGACCGTGCGCTCGTCCACATAGATGTCGTGACCCCAGACACCATCGAGAAGCTGGGAGCGCGAGAATACGCGCGTCGGCGATGTCATGAAGAACTCCAGAAGCCGGAATTCCGTCGGCCCCAGCTTGATCTCGCGGCCGCGCCGGTAGACGCGATGGGTCTCGCGGTCGAGCTCGATATCGCCGCTCTTGAGCACGGTCGAGATCGATTCCGGCTTGACCCGGCGCAGTAGCGCCCGCACGCGCGCCATCAGTTCGGGCGTCGAGAACGGCTTGACGACATAATCGTCGGCACCGGTCGACAGGCCGCGCACCCGCTCGCTCTCTTCGCCGCGCGCGGTCAGAAGAATGATCGGCAGCCTTTCGGTCTCGGGCCGCACCCGCAGGCGCCTGCACAGTTCGATGCCGGACAGGCCGGGCAACATCCAGTCGAGGATCAACAAATCCGGTACGCGCTCCTGAAGCTTGAGTTCAGCCTCGTCGCCGCGCAACACGGTCTCGACATCATATCCCTCGGCCTCGAGGTTGTAACGCAACAGGACGCTGAGCGCCTCTTCGTCTTCAACGACGGTAATATGCGGTGCTATGCCCATAAGAATTCTCCAGCGGCAACCCGTTCGGGCACGACAGCCTAGTCTCCGGCACCGACAGTCGCGGTCTCGTCGTCCTTCGGCCGATCATTGACCAGTTGGTCGCCGGTCGCAATGTAGTAGACCACTTCGGCAATATTGGTGGCGTGGTCGCCGATCCGCTCGATGTTCTTGGCGCAGAAAAGCAGATGCGTACAAGCGGTGATATTGCGCGGATCTTCCATCATGTATGTCAGCAATTCGCGGAACAACGAGGTATAGATCGCATCGATCTCGTCATCGCGCTCGCGAATCGAATTGGCCATTTCGGCGGAGCGCTGCGAGTAGGCGTCGAGCACTTCCTTGAGCTGTGTCAGCGCAAGTTCGGCCAGATGATCGAGACCGCGAACCAGCTTTTTCGGCTGGGCCATGCCCTGAACCGCAAGCACGCGCTTGGCGATGTTCTTGGCCATATCACCGACCCGTTCCAGATCGGCGGCGATGCGGATCGCTCCGATCACGTCGCGCAGGTCCGCGGCCATCGGCTGCCGCTTTGCGATGATCAGAACAGCCTTTTCGCCGATCTGCCGCTCGGCGTCGTCGAGCAGGAGATCGTCAGAAATCACCTTCTGGGACAGAGCCGGGTCGGAATTGACCAGCGAGACGACAGCTTCTTCCAGCATCCGTTCTGCCACGCCGCCCATTTCGGCGATGCGGCGGACCAGATACTGCAGGTCCTCGTCGTAGGACGTGACTATATGCGCTGCAAGCGACGCCTGGTTGGATTCGTCGGTCATGATCGTTCCTGTCTCGACAAGATCAGCCAAATCGGCCGGTTATGTAGTCCTGCGTACGCTGATCGTCCGGATTGGTGAACATTTTGTCGGTATCACCCTCTTCGACGAGGTTGCCGAGGTGGAACATCGCCGTGCGCTGCGAGACACGCGCGGCCTGCTGCATGGAGTGGGTGACAATGACGATGGTGAAATTCTGGCGCAACTCGTCGATCAGTTCCTCCACCTTGGCGGTGGCGATCGGGTCGAGTGCCGAGCACGGCTCGTCCATCAGGATCACTTCCGGGCTGACGGCAATGGCGCGGGCGATGCACAGGCGCTGCTGCTGACCGCCGGAAAGACCGGTTCCGGGCGAGGTGAGACGGTCCTTGACCTCTTCGAACAGGCCGGCCTTGCGCAGGCTCGTTTCGACGATCTCGTCGAATTCGGACTTGGTTCTTGCCAGACCGTGAATGCGCGGGCCGTATGCGATGTTCTCGTAGATCGATTTCGGAAAGGGGTTCGGCTTCTGGAACACCATCCCGACCCGGGCGCGCAGTTCGACCACATCGACGGATGCATCGTAGATGTCGCCGCCATCGAGTGTGATGCTGCCCTTGACCTGGCACGTGTCAATCGTGTCGTTCATGCGGTTGAGGCAGCGCAGGAAGGTGGATTTACCGCAACCGGATGGTCCGATCAGCGCGGTGACCTGGTTCTTCCGAATGTCCAGGTTCACGTCGTAAAGAGCCTGCGAGTCGCCATAATAGACACACACCATGCGGCCTTGCATCTTGACGGGCGGCTGGGAATCAACCTTGGCACCAACCGCTTCTTCAACCGCTGCTTCAGACATCATGTTCATCCTCAAGACCCCATTTATTCGGTTTTTGCACCCAAGAGGGGTACGCGCAACCGCAGCAATACAACATTACCCAACCAACGCTCCGTTACCAACGACGCTCGAACCGGTTCCTCAGGAAGACGGCAAGCCCGTTCATCAGGACAAGAAAGCCGAGCAGCACAAGAATGGCCGCAGATGTGCGCGAGACGAACCCGCGCTCCGGGCTGTCCGCCCAGATATAGATCTGCGTCGGCAGCGCGGTGGACGCCGAGAACACACCCTCGGGCGGGCTTGTAATGAACGCATTCATTCCGATCAGCAGCAGCGGCGCCGTTTCGCCCAGCGCCTGTGCGAGACCAATGATCGTACCGGTCAGGATGGTCGGCATGGACAGCGGCAGCATGTGGTGCAGGATCGCCTCGTGCCGGGACGCCCCGATGCCGAGCGCCGCTTCCCTGATCGACGAGGGAACCGAACGCAGGGCCGCGCGGGTGACGATGATCATCGTCGGCAGCGTCATCAGCGAAAGCACCATGCCGCCGACGAGCGGCGCGGAACGCGGCAGGCCGAACCAACCGAGGAACACCGCAAGTCCAAGCAGGCCGAAAACCACGGACGGCACGGCGGCCAGATTGTTGATGTTGATCTCGATAATATCCGTCAGCCGGTTCTTCGGCGCGAACTCCTCAAGATAGATCGCTGCCGCTACACCCACCGGGAAACTGATCAGGAAACAGACCAGCAGCGCCCAGAAGGACCCCGAAATGGCGCCGGCAAGACCCGCGAGTTCGGGGAAGCGCGAATCCGGGTTGAGGATCAGGCCCCAGTTGAAGGGCTTGGACACGACGCCGGATGCCTGGAGCTTGTCAAACCAGCCGATCTGCTGGTTGCTGACGCGGCGGCGGTCCTCGGGCGTGTCACGCGAGATCTGCCCCTTGGCGAACTGGTCCAGCGGATCGGAGAACGGAATTTTGAACTCGAAAGACTTGCCGATCAGATCCGGGTTGGCGATCACGTGGTCGCGCACCAGGAACGGAGCCGACGAGGTGAACATCTGGAAATAGGCGCGCCGGTCGGAGCGCGGAATCTCCGTCGGCTCAAGCGCCAGCAGCGAACTGCGCACTATGTTGCGCCAAGGCGCTCCCATCAGATCGTCGGCCGAAACTTCCGCGGACGACAGGTCAATCGTGACGCGCGCCTTGGTTTGCACGAATGCCGAGGCTCCGGTGTAGAGCAGCGTTGCGACAAGCAGGAAAAGAAACCCGATCGCGAAGGTGATCGCCGCGACGCCGTAGCGCTGGAGACGGCGGTCGGCCGCGTAGCGCTTGCGGCGACGGGCCGCCATTTCGTCGGAATCCCAAACCGGGCGATGGATCGTTTCTTCGGCGCTGGACATTAGTAGCTCTCCCGGTACTTGCGCACGATGCGCAGCGCGATCAGGTTCAGGAACAGGGTGATGATGAACAGCATCAGTCCAAGTGCGAAGGCCGCGAGTGTCTTCGGATTGTCGAACTCGGAGTCGCCGATCAGAAGGGTCACGATCTGCACGGTCACCGTGGTCACGGAATCGAGCGGATTGACCGTCATCTTGGCGATCAGGCCCGCGGCCATCACGACGATCATCGTCTCACCGATGGCGCGGCTCAGCGCAAGAAGCACACCCCCGACAATGCCTGGCAGCGCGGCCGGCAGAAGCACCTTTCGGATGGTCTCGCCCTTGGTTGCGCCGACGGCGAGCGATCCGTCGCGGATCGCCTGCGGCACGGCGGCAAAGGCATCGTCCGACAGCGACGAGATAAACGGTATCAGCATGATGCCCATGACACCGCCGGCCGCGATGGCGCTGTTGGGGGCCACATCGAGGCCGATGCTGATACCCGCCTGACGCAAAGCCGGCGCGACGGTCAGGACCGCGAAGAAACCGTACACCACCGTCGGAATTCCGGCGAGGACTTCCAGCATCGGCTTGACGACGGCGCGGAAGCGCGGCGAGGCATACTCCGTCAGATAAATGGCCGACAGAATGCCGACCGGCACGGCCACCGCCATGGCCAGGAAGGAGATCAGGATGGTGCCGACGAAGACCGGGATCGCACCAAAAGCGCCCTGCCCGGCGATCTGGTCCTCACGCAGGGGAATCTGCGGCTCCCACCGAATACCGAAAAGGAAATCGGTGACCGGGACGCGCTCGAAGAACAGGTAGGCCTCATACAGAAGCGATGCGACAATTCCCAGGGTCGTCAGGATGGCCACCGTCGAGGCGAAGATCATGAAGATCGTCACCGACCGTTCGAAGCTGTGGCGCGCAAGGAACCGCTTGGACACGGAGGTAACAGCCAGACCCGCGCCGGCCAGAGCGATGATGACAACCGCGGCGCCAAGCAGAAGGTTTGCCGTCGCGTTCAGCGAGTGGAACCGCTCGACGGCAGCAGTGATTTCAGGTGTCGGCTCACGGAAGATATTGCCGACGGCCACCTGTCTGATTTCGCTGAGCAGCAGATCGCGCTCCGCACCGGTCATCGCATCGGCGCCGGGATAGGCGCTCATCAACAGCATGTCGATGACCGAACCCTCGAACAGAAGCCAGAGGAGAATAAAGATAAATGCCGGTATGGCTGTATAAACCAGGGCGTTGAGACCGTGATAGATCGGCCGGGAATGGAGACCGCGGGCGTCGTTCCCCGCTATGGCGACGGCGCGGCGCGATGCAATGAAATAGGCTATGGTCGCCGCGATAATCAGAAATAGAAACAGATACGCAATCATTTCGTCCCCTCACCCCAAAAGGAATTGCCCCGGCCGTTTGGCCGGGGCAATCGAAACAAGGCTTACATGGACAGCTTTGAAGCGTTCAGGACGTTGTCCTGGGTCTGCTTGCGAGCCGTGTCATCAAGCGGGGTCAGGCCGCGTTCGGCGAGGTAGCCGTCCGGGCCGAGAGCTTCCTCGGACATGTACTCTACGATGAAGTCCTTCATGCCGGGGATGACTTCGCGGTGTGCGTTCTTGACGTAGAAGAACAGCGGACGCGAAACCGGGTAGGAACCATCGGCGATGGTGGCAAAGTCCGGTGCGACACCGTTGATCTTCACGCCCTTGAGCTTGTCGGCGTTCTCGTAAAGGAACGAGTAACCGAAGATACCGATTGCATTCGGATCGGCTTCAAGACGCTGAACGATCAGGTTGTCGTTCTCACCGGCTTCGATGAAGGGGCCGTCCTGACGCATGCGCGAGCACTTTTCTTCCCACATGCCCTTGTCGGCCTTCTTCAGGTCTTTCATGCCAGGCAGCGCGTTGCAGCCGTCATGCATGGCCAGCTCGACGAAAGCGTCGCGCGTGCCGGAGGTCGGGGGCGGACCGAAAGCAACGATCGCAGCGTCCGGAAGCGAAGCGTCGATGTCAGACCACTTCTGGTTCGGGTTGGCGACGAAGCCGCCATTGCCGTCCGGAAGCTCGGCGGCGAGCGCCCTGAAGATCTGCTCTTCGGTCAGGTCCCAGTCCGTATCGTTGCTGCGCGATACAGCGATGGACAGGCCGTCATAACCGATCAGGGCCTCGGTGATGTCGTCAACGCCATTGTCGGCGCAGAGCTTCTTCTCGGAGTCCTTGATCGCACGCGAAGCGCCGGTGATATCAGCATGATCGGGGCCGATACCGCCACAGAACACTTTGAAACCACCACCGGTTCCGGTCGATTCTACAACCGGAGCAGCACCGCCGGTCTTGTTGGAATATTCTTCCGAAACGGCCTGGGTGTACGGAAAAACAGTCGAAGAGCCGACGATCTTGATCTGGTCGCGGGCCGCGGCAGCGCCAGTGAAGGCGGCCGAAGCCACCAGAGCGGCAGCGGTTATTTTAAGCGTTTTCATAGAATTCTCTCCCGTCAACAGGGTCTGTTTGATGCGCCCACAATGACGCAGCCCGTAGGTCTACTGGCACCCGACTCTTAACAGCCGGCCCAACGCAGTTTTATGACAGTACAATTACAAGTTTGTGACAGGTTAATGCGTTGTTTTCATGTGTTATTTTATTGATACGCCAAATCTGCTCAACGTCCCGAATTGCCGAATTTGACAATGAATTCCGATCCTTCGCCGACGGTTGAATGCACCACCAGCCTGGCGCGGTGGCGGGTGAGGATATGCTTGACGATCGCAAGGCCGAGACCTGTCCCCTTCTTCGACCGGCTT
This sequence comes from Allohoeflea poritis, assembly GCF_027889715.1. Taxonomy (GTDB): domain Bacteria; phylum Pseudomonadota; class Alphaproteobacteria; order Rhizobiales; family Rhizobiaceae; genus Hoeflea_A; species Hoeflea_A poritis. Next base: position 4,980 of record NZ_JAPJZH010000018.1, on the reverse strand, counting down.
GCCTCGACACTGACCCGGTAAAAACGCTCCGTCAGGCGCGGCACATGCTCACGCGGTATGCCTGGCCCGTAATCCTTGACGCTGACTTCAACGCCTTTTCCCGTGCCATCGGCAGCACTCAACGTAACATCGATCGTTTTACCGCTTCGGCCGTATTTGCAGGCGTTCTCCATCAGATTTTCAAACACCTGGATCAATTCGTCGCGATCGCCGGCGACGATGAGCGGCCCTTCCGGCGCATTGGTCCGGATCGTCACGCCGAGATCAGCGGCCAACGGCCGAAGGGAATCGGAGATATGGTCGATCAGCGGAACCAGGTCGACCTCGTCGGTCGGCACCATGTGGGCCTTCAGTTCGAGACGCGACAGCGACAGCAGGTCGTCGACGAGCCGGGTCATGCGGCCGGCCTGTTCGAACATGATGCCCAGGAACCGTTCGCGCGCCTCCGGATCGTCCTTGGCCGGACCCCGCATGGTTTCAATGAAGCCGGAAAGCGAAGCCAGCGGCGTGCGCAGTTCATGGCTCGCATTGGCGATGAAATCGGAGCGCATGCGGTCCATGCGGCGCGATTCGCTCTGGTCGCGGAAGGTGAGCATGTAAAGCTCGCTGCCGCCCTTCATGTCGGCGATTTCGACCATCGGCGCGATGCGCACGCGGAACCAGCGCTCCGAGGGGACCTTCTCGACATGTTCGATGGAATAGGTGCCGCCGGTGTTCATCGCCTTGCGCACCATGTTCAGTATTGCCGGCGGGCGCAGGAGCGACGACAGATGCGCGCCCTCCTTCATCGCACCGAATTGCTGCACCGCGGCCCGGTTGAGATATTTCAGCGTGCCGCCAGGCGCCAGGATGAGCGCCGGATCGTCGAGCGCCTCACAGGTGGTGAAGACGATCGATTCCAGCGGCGCGCGCGCCTCCTGGCGCAGCAACCGCTCACGCTTGCGCGCCTCGCGCGAGCGCGTCGGCATGCCGGCGGCCAGAAAGACGAGCGTCAGCCCAAGCAGCGCCTGCCAGAGCGCGACCGTCGTGAACATCGAGGCCAGCAGCGCCAGGACGGCAGCGACGACAAGGATGAAGCGGGCATCATAGAGACGCTGTACTATTCTCTGGACGTATTCGTGCATGCGTGCCGACGTGTGTACTCCAATAATCTTCGTCGTGTCCACTTGCGCCACTTTGCCTTCTGTCGCCATTGCGTTGAAATAGAACAATCCGAAAGGTGTGTATCGGCACTACACAAACCGGGTGACAAATGCATGAATCCCGGGGGTGGATAACACGGATTGCACATAGCCGAACCATCACGGTTACGACGAAACGGAAACAAACGGGAAAACACCATGAGCAACAATGCGGGCGAGCGGGCGGTGGATCTTGTCATCGACGGGAAGAAACGGCGGTTCGACATCGACGATCCGGAGCTTCCGGGCTGGGTCAAGAAGAAGGCGCTCGAATCGGAAAACTATCCCTATGACGACAAGCTCGACAAGCGCGATTACGCAGGTCAGCTTGAAGCCCTTCAGATCGAACTGATCAAGGTCCAGTCATGGCTGCGGGATACCGGTGAACGGGTGATCGTGGTCTTCGAAGGCCGCGATGCCGCCGGCAAGGGCGGCTCGATCAACGTCACGCGGGCCTATATGAGCCCGCGCACGGCGCGCATCGTCGCGCTGCCCAAGCCGACGGAGCGCGAGCGCGGCCAGTGGTATTACCAGCGCTATGTCGACCATTTTCCGACCACCGGCGAATTCGTTCTCTTCGACCGCTCCTGGTATAATCGAGCCGGCGTCGAGCCGGTCATGGGTTTCTGCAGCGACATGGAGCACAGACGTTTTTTGGCCGAGACTCCCGATTTCGAGCGCCTGCAGGTGCATGACGGCGTTCATCTGTTCAAGTTCTGGCTGAATATCGGCCGCGAAATGCAGCTCGAGCGGTTTCATGACCGGCGTCACAATCCGCTGAAGGTCTGGAAATTGTCGCCGATGGACATCGCCAGCCTCAACAAATGGGACGACTACACCAAAAAGCGCAACATGATGCTGGAGCACACGCACTCCGATCACGCGCCCTGGACCGTGGTGCGCGCCAACGACAAGCGGCGGGCACGCATCAATCTCCTGCGGCACCTTCTCTTGACGCTTCCCTATAGCGGCCGCGACAAGGGGGCGATCGGCGAGATCGACGAAAAGATCCTCGGCTTCGGACCGGATTTTCTGACAGACTGACCTATTGCGGGCGCATGCGGATGGCGTAGATATCAACCCCGAGCCCTTTGCCGGTGACGTCGCTGTTAAGCGCCAGGAATCCGGACGCGCCGTCCGCCGCCCTGCCGGTCAGGTCGATGCTGAAGACGATATCGCCGGTCTCGTAGTTCACGTCGAAACGGTGGCGGCCGCAGCTGCCGTCTCCGGCCAGTTCGCATTTGACATAGATCTGGGTCGGCTCCTCGGTGCTCGAGCGCAGCGTTATCGCCACCAGCGATTTCTGCCCGGCGAGGTTGCGAAGGACAGCCGGGCTCAGCTCGAACAGAATCTCGCCCGCCACGCCCGGGTCAGCGGAAACCGACTGCAGCGCTTGCGCGCCATTGCTCTCGACCACGACAGCGGTCGCGGCGCCGCGGCCGGATACGCCTGAAATGTTGTCGGGCGTGAAGACCTCGATCCAGTCGCCGGAAAAGGTGCCGTCAGCGGGCGGATTGCCGGCAAAATCGCCGCCCTCGATCTTGGCCGGCGGATTGGGGACGCTGGTATCGCGCTGCTCTTCGCTGAGAAAAATGCCGCTGTAGACAGCCCACAGGATGCCGATGCCGAGAAACGAGATGACCAGCGCGCTGACAAGGATCAGGGAGAAGACCGGACGGCGCCGCTTCTGCCTCTTCTGCTTGCCGGGCCGTTGCGCGGCACCGATGCTTTCACCAAGCAGATCCATGTCCGGCAAGGATGCGTCTGCACGCTTCTTTTTCCGTCGCTTGTTCTTACCGGGCGGCGGCGGATCCACCGGCCCGACGCTTTCGACATCCAGATTACCGCCGATCTCGGGCTCGGGTTCAGACCAGCGGATGCGCTCCTTGGGCGGGCGCTTCTGCGCGGCAGGCTTTGCGGGTGGCCGTTGTGGCTGTTGTCTTGCCGTTGGGCGCGGCGGTGGTGGTGGCGGCGGTTCCGGCAGTGGCGGCGCTTCCGGCTCGATGTCCTGGATTTCCGGCTTCGGCGCGCGCCGCACGGGGCGCGGCTGCGGTTCGGGCTCCAGCGGCGCGATGTATTCCGCTTCGATTTCCGCGATGAGATCCTGCAGGCGGCGGTTTTGCGCGGCCGCGGCGTCGCTTCCCCAAATTCCCTGTTTGGCCTGACTGTTGGTCAAGGCGTCACGGGCCGACTGGTAAACCCGTTCGCGCAGCTTCGCATTGGTGCCGTCAATCTTCTGCAGCGCCTTGCGGATCGCCGTCTCAAATGCCTTCACGCGCAACTCCAGTCAGCCGGCCGCCCCGACGGTCGGCTCGATCGGCATCCGCGGTCGGTCTTCGGCTGTGGTCCTGTCCCCGAATCTCTCATAACAGTTGCGGCCGCAATTAAAAACCCGGACCGCGGCACTGATCCGCAGGCATTCACATCGCAGTCCATAAGCCGGTACGCAGGGCAATGCGCCGGTGACTGAGAATTAGTGCTTTTCACGTCAGGCAAGGTCTGCTACCCCGTGTTTACGTTTCCGTAAACGTCAATTAACAGGACCATCGCTCCATGACGCTACCCGCGATCTTGAAGGACAATCTTCGTCTGCCCGTCATCGGCTCGCCGCTTTTCATCATCTCGCATCCGCCGCTGGTCCTCGAACAGTGCAAGGCCGGCATCGTCGGCTCCTTTCCCGCGCTCAACGCGCGGCCGGAGGCGCAGCTCGACGAGTGGCTGGCGCAGATCACCGAGGAACTGGCCGGCTACGACGCGCAGAACCCGGATCGCCCCGCCGCACCTTTCGCGGTCAACCAGATCGTTCACCGCTCCAATTCGCGGCTCGAGCACGATCTTCAGATGTGCGAGAAATACAAGGTGCCTATCGTCATTTCATCGCTCGGCGCCGTGCCGGAGGTCAATGAGGCGATTCACTCATATGGCGGCATCGTGCTGCACGACATCATCAACAACCGGCACGCAAAATCGGCCATCAAGAAGGGCGCGGACGGGCTCATCGCGGTGGCGGCGGGTGCCGGCGGCCATGCCGGGCCGCTTTCGCCCTTTGCCCTGGTGCAGGAGATCCGCGAGTGGTTCGACGGGCCGATCGCGCTTTCGGGGGCGATTGCCAATGGCCGGTCGGTGCTTGCCGCGCAGGCGATGGGCGCCGATCTTGCCTATATCGGCACGCCCTTCATTGCCACCGAAGAGGCCCGCGCCGTCGACGACTACAAACGGATGATCGTCGAGAGCGCGGCCGCCGACATCGTCTATTCGAATTTCTTTACCGGCATCCACGGAAACTATCTGAAGCCGTCCATCGCCAAGGCCGGAATGGATCCCGACAACCTTCCCGAAGCCGACCCGTCGAAAATGAATTTCGACGAAAAGCAGACAGGTGCAAAGGCCTGGAAAGACATCTGGGGTTCCGGCCAGGGCATCGGCGCGGTCAAGGAAGTCCGGCCAGCGGCCGAATTCATCGCCCAGATCGACCGGGAATACCGCAAGGCCCTCGAGGACCTGATGGCGGTCACGGCCGTCTCCGGCCATACCGGCAGTTTTCCCGCCGCCGGCCAATTTGGCTGAATTTGCATCTTGAAATGTCGGGCGATAGCAGGTAATCGCCCTGCATCCTTTTCTGCCGCCTCGGCAGCGGGCCGCTGTAGCTCAGTTGGTAGAGCACGTCATTCGTAATGATGGGGTCGGAGGTTCGAGTCCTCTCAGCGGCACCAGTCAGCCATTTGTCCGACCCGGAGACATAGGTAACGGTTTGTACCGGAGACATGGGTTACAACCTCGTGCCGAACGGGTTGTCGAT
>NZ_JAPJZH010000017.1 GCF_027889715.1 Allohoeflea poritis | reverse complement strand
GACACCTCACGCAAAAGCGAAAAGTGTTACCTATGTGTCCGGTACGTTTTGTTACCTATCTCTCAGGCCGGGCAATGGCTCGCAAAGGCCAAATCAGTTTTCCAGAAAAGTTCCGGAAGCACGGGAGCCGTGGTCAGGACCGCGTCGGCGGTGCTCGCCCGCATGGAGGATGACAGGAACGTCGCCTGAACCGCCGGTAAGAGGTACGTGCGTTCCGGACTTCTCCCGCCCTGAAAGATCCCGGAAAAATATAGAAAAGTATAATTTGTAACTGAATATTTGTAATAGTTTCATCTATAGATTGAATTTGTTGAAAATCGTCATAAAGCCGACGTCCATTGGTTGTGTACAAATAATACTAAATTTTCTTTTAGTATTTGTTTACCATGGCTACGCAACATGAATGCGAATTTGCCGACTTGTCTTTCTGATGGTCGGCACCGGCGCCAGAATCGGTTGGCGACTATGGGTGCACCCGAATTATGATGACGGCGGTGTGCCGTGACCTGACGGTAGTTGAGGGTACGTTACGACGCGCCACGGCCTGACGCGGTGGCTGTTGTTCGCGCGACTGCGTGTCCTGATCACCGGCTATGCGGGAATTCTGATGGACAATTCGGCACACGATAACGGTTTGCAAGAGAGAATGGCGTTCATGGGCCTGGACGACGAGGCTTGCGCGCGCATTCGCGATCTCAAGCCGGTTGTTGACAGGGAACTCGGACGCGGTCTCGACAAATTCTATGAAAAGCTTCGCGAAACGCCGGACGTCAGGCGGTTCTTCTCGTCGGAAGATCAGATGCGGCGGGCAAAGGGCGCGCAGGAAGGGCACTGGAACAGCATTGCCCGCGGAAGTTTCGACAATGACTACATGGCCAAGGTCAAGACCATCGGATCGGTCCACGCGAAAATCGGCCTGGAGCCGCAATGGTATATCGGCGGCTACGCCATTCTGGTTGAACATCTCGTCAAATCGGTGATCAAGGAGCACTGGCCGCGGCAGGTTCTGGGCCGGCGCACCAAGTTGGACGCGGACACATTTGCCGACGCGCTCGCGGCGCTGATCAAAGGTGTTCTGCTCGATATGGATCTTGCCATTTCAGTCTACATCGACGAGGCCGAAGCGGCGCGCGAGGCGGCCCAGGAGGCCGGGATCGCCAAGGAGCGCGATCTGGTCACCGGCATATTCGGACAGGCGCTGTCTCACCTGTCGCAAAAGGATCTGAGCTTCGCGGTGAGCGATGACATTCCCGACGCCTACAGCGCCCTAAGGAGCGATTTCAACAATTCGGCTGAAACGCTTTCAACCGCGCTCCGGCAGGTTGGTCAGGCCGCCGGCGCGATCAAGGCGGGTTCGTCGGAGATAAGTGCCTCGGCGAGTGCTCTTTCGAAGCGCTCCGAGCAACAGGCCGTTTCCGTCGAGGAGACGGCATCTGCTGTTGAAGAGATCACGGCAACGGTCGAGTCGACCGCCAAGCGCGCCGAGGAAGCCAGCAGCCTGATCAGGCAGACGCGCGAAAACGCGGAACAATCCGGCGATGTGGTCAAACGGACCGTCGCAGCGATGAGCGAGATCGAGAAATCCTCCGACCAGATCGACAACATCATCGGCGTGATTGACGACATAGCCTTTCAAACAAACCTTCTTGCATTGAATGCCGGGGTCGAAGCCGCGCGTGCCGGCGAGGCCGGAAAAGGCTTTGCCGTCGTCGCGCAGGAGGTTCGCGAACTGGCGCAGCGTTCCGCCGTCGCGGCCAGGGAGATCAAGGAGCTGATCAGCAATTCGGGCAATCAGGTTCGCTCCGGTGTCGCCCTTGTCGCGGAAACCGGCGAGGCGCTGGAAGCGATAATCGGCGGGATCGGCGAGATCAGCGATCATGCAGCAACGATCCTTCAGAATGCCCGCGAGCAATCCAACGGGCTCAAGGAAATCAACCAGGCGGTCAACATGATCGACCAGAGCACCCAGCAGAACGTTACCATGGTGGAAGAATCGTCCACGGCGTCGGATGAGCTGGCAGCGCAAGCGTCGTCGCTCGCTGCGCTGCTCGACCAGTTCACCCTGAGCGGAAATTCCGCGGACCATGCGACCGCTGAATTTGATGCCATGCTGCCTGTCGAAGACAACAGATCCGTCGCATAGCGAAACCGGTATTTGCCAAGGCCATGGTTCGCGCTCCCAAGCGCGAACCGTGTCTGCGGCATCCCGGCCGCGCTACGAAATTGGCGGCGGGCAAAGGTGCACCGCGAATGTGCCGGATCGTAAGCCGCGAATCTAAGGCGTAGCGGCGCCGATCAGCCTTTCGCCCATTTCCTCGGCGGTGACGCCTGATGCATAAATGCGGACAAAGACTTCATGACCGACCAGGCGTGCGCGCAGAAAGGCATTTTGCCTGCACATTTCGACAAGGCGACCTGTTTCCACCGCGCTCCATCCCATCAACTCGCGCAGCACGCCCCCGTTCAGGAGCGTTTCGGTCCCAACAAAATAGTCGTTTGTTATCGGGAAGCCCCTTTTCCGGGCGAGAATGTTTTGCTTCGGCAGGTAGTTGGCCGCTACCTGCTTCAGAAGCCACTTTCCCTGCCGTTGACGGTATTTGAGCATGGGTGGAAGGTTCAGGGCAAAGTCGATGACGCGGTTCTCCAGAAATGGCACGCGCAACTCGACCGACGATGCCATGGAAACGCGATCATGGCGATGGATGATGCCTTGCATATGCCCGTAAAGATCGAAGATACCATTACCGGCATAAACGCGTTCGGATATCGGCCGCAGGTCCTGAAGCGCTTCCATGATATCGTTCTGGCGGAAGCTGTAGGCTGCCGAAAGGGACGATGCGAACTGCAAGGCTGCTCCTGACGCCAGTCCGCCCATGGCGTTGACGAAGGCGGAACCGATCAGGCGGTCCATCCGCCGCTCGCGTGCGTTGCGTGTGGGGCCGAGCACGGCAAGCAGGAAAGCATGGAATGCGCGCCGAGCCGAACGGGCGTGCCAATCATAGCCGCCAAACAGTTCGTCGGATCCTTCGCCGGTCAGCAGAACCTTTATGCCGTCTTCCTTGCAGCGCCTGGTCAGTGCGAGAAGCGCCGGTGTAGCGTTGCTGAGATTGCCATTCTCGACATGGCGGATTGAGTCTGCCGCCAGCCGCAAATACTGGTCTCGGTTCAGTGCAATTCGATTCAATGGCACACCCAGCCGGGAGCACGTGCGCTGCGAGTCTTCCGCTTCGCTGACGCCGGTATCGGGATCGATGACATAGGCGTGAAACGGCTTGACGAAGTCACGGGTCAAAGCCGTGACCAAGCCGGAATCAACGCCGCCGGAACAGGCGGTCGCAAGCGCTGCATCGGACTGGCAATGCATGCCGACACTCTCGCGCAGCAAGGTCTCAAGTTGTGACCTTGCTTGATCGACATCCGGCCGGCGATTGCCCAGCCGCTGCATATCGAGTGCTCTGAGCGCATGCCAGAACGAGCCTTCGTGCACGCCTTTATCGTCAATCCGCCAACAGGCGCCCGGCGGCAGCCTCCTTACGTCCTGGAATGAAGACAGATGCGAGTCGATGCTCTGAAATGCCAGGGCCAGGGTCAGGGATCGCGGGTCGATGCGCGTACCAAATCCGGACGCGCGGAGCACAGCCTTGTCTTCGGAGGCAAAAACATAGCGGTCGCCGGCAGCGGCAAAGGAAAGCGCCTTGATGCCCAGCCGGTCGCGGCATAGCCACATGGCCTTCTTGCGCCTGTCGAAATAGGCGAAGGCGAACATTCCGGTAAAGCGCTGCAGCGCCTCTTCCACGCCCCATTGGTGCAGTGCATGCAAAACGACCTCGGTGTCGCTTTCGCTGACGAAGCCGATACCGGTCTCTTCCAGTTCGGCGCGCAATTGCCGGAAATTGTAGACCTCGCCATTGTAGACGAGCACCCCTTTTTCGTCGGGTGTGATCGCCGGCTGCAAACCCCGGTCGGAAGGATCGAGAATAGCCAGGCGGCAGTGCCCCAGCGTCAGGCGCTCGTCAGACCAGAAGCCCTCGCCATCGGGTCCGCGATGGGCGATTGCGCTGATCATGGCGCGTATGTCGGCTGTATCGGCATCGGTCACGCGACCTGTGCGCCGCCAGATTCCGGCTATCCCACACATTCGGTTGCCCCTGTTTCCTGCGCCCTAAACCATGCGGAATTCAGCAAGAATGTCCCGCTTGGCTTCGGTGTCGAGCAGCGGGCTGGCACTCTGCACGGCATCGATCCCCGGCAGCGTATTCATCTCGACAACGGTGATTCCCTCCTCCCGCAGCGCGATATCCCAGCCCACCAGTCCAGGGCGCGGTAGGATGCCGGACAGTTCTGCGACCGTCTTGTGGATCAATGGCCAATGCGGCAAGGTTTCGCCCGCCACCAATGTCCCGGTTTCCGGATGCCTGTCGGATGTTATGCGTGCGAACTTCGCTTCATCAAAAGAGACACAGGGGCCGAGAACGCCGGAATCAAGGTCTACGCTTGATATCGTGCCCCCTTGTGCGACCAGGAAATTGTCCGTTGGTGCCGACCGGCTGGTTCCGCATTTAAGGACGGCGGCCAGAACGACCACCCTATAGTCCACTGACGAGGTCGCCGTCATCACACGGACGGTATTGACGGCACCGGGAAACAGTCGGCGCGCCCAGGCGGATTGATCGATAATATCGGAGATCATGAAATCCAGCGGAAGGGCGGCGATCTGGTCTTCCAGGCCCGATCTGTCCAGATATTGACCATTGACACGGAAACCAACTTCCTCGCGTTCTACCTGGTACGCTCCGGCGCCCTTGCCCGAATCTGCCGGTTTGATGAAGATCGCACGGCCCGACTCCAGCAGCGTTGGCACCTGTGACCGTTCGGTGATCTCCATTGCCCGATCATCGACTGTGACAACCCGGTTTCCGGCAACATAGTGGGTCACCGGCGGTGAAACCTCCGGGCGTATCTTGTCGAGCCACAGTTTTTGCGAAATCTTGTTGTGCAACGCCGCGTACAGCATACGATTGTAGTAGGCGCGCCTTCTGTAGAATTTGGTCTGGCAAATGTACTTCCCTGAACGGCGGAGGTCCGGTGGAAGAAGTGCAATTGATCGAGACGAATGGCCGGAGACAATTGACCGGATGCGCCATATGGGATGTGGTACATGATGCCTGAATTCTTCGGCAACAAGGTCAGAAAACACATTAAGACGAGTAGCTATCCCCATCCCCGACTTAAATCACAAGTATTGCGGCCGATCAATCGTTCCCCTATCTTGCGCAAATACTTGGAATGCCTTCGACATTCTGCCCCAATGACTGGTCCGGTCTCCCATGGTGAATGCGGCTGTTCGGCCTGTTGCCGATCGACATGAATGAAAGTGGCCGGATGGAGAAACCCGAACACCTGTCATTGTCCTATGTACAGTGCGAGGCTGAAAACCGGGACGGCGCATCTTCGCTCGCCATACGGTTTTCTGCCGGCAGTTATGTGCGTCATGCCCGTTTTTCCAGTCAGGGTGCGCCGCTTGCGGCGACTGGCGATGCGCTTCTTTGCCTGGGTTTGCCCCCGGCAATGGAACTGGGGCTGGATCTGCATATCGACGCCGAGGTCGATGCCGGCCTGATAGGCCAATCAGCCGACATACAAAGGCTCCTGTGTGAATGGTACGCCGGCTATAAACCGGTTTCTGTGAAAGCCGGCACGACCCGGCGTGAATATCTGCCGGACAGAGGCGCGGGTTTGTATTTTTCGGGGGGTGTCGATTCCTGTTTTTCGCTGGCAGCCGCACACAACGACCTTGCCGGCCTTGTCACGGTCATTGGAGCCGATGTCGATCCGGATGACCGGGACCGGGTCGAGCGGCTGAAATCCATCACCGGCGATGTCGCCGTTCATTACGCGTTGAAGACGGTTTTCGTGACCACCGACATCCGGCAGACCTCGGACCCGCTGATTGGCTGGGTTGAATATCACGGCGCTGTGCTTGCCGCGATCAGGCACATGCTGGCCGGTGAATTCGAGAACCAGCTTATCGCATCGTCCGCGGACGAATCATCCTGGAATCGGCGATGGGGTTCGCACCCTGCGCTCGACAGTCTTTGGGCGACGGCGGGCGCTCGCATCGAGCACCATGGATTGGTCGACAGGCTTGCAAAGATCGAAAGGCTGGCTCGTGAGCCCGCGCTGATGCGTCACCTCAGGGTCTGCAATCTCGCCTTCGACAATTGCGGAAAATGCGACAAGTGCCTCTTCATGCTGGCGGCGTTCGAGCTGCTGGACATGGGCGGTTCTGCACCGACATTTGCCGGCGATTTGCCCGCCTCGCCATCTTTGCGGGTAACCGGAGAAGGCTCGCTGTCCGATCTTGTGAAGATGCGGGAATACGCGCTGGAAAAAGGGGGGCATGACGATATCGTGGCGGCCATCGACAAGGGTTTGCGGAACTACAGGCTGAAAAAAAGCTTCAACCGTCTTGTGCCGGTCGCGGAGGCCAAGCGGCGTTTCAAGAGGCTCAAGCGGAAATTTCGATTCAAACGGGCAACCGCGGAGATGGGGGCATGAGCTTGCCGGCGCTCAGTACGATCTATCGGCCGGGCACATTCCTGGCACCGCGGCTGGAGGATGCATCGGCCCAATGGGTGCCGTCGGATCGTTCCACGGTGGAATTCATGACGGCAAACCTCATGGCGTGCGCCGGTGATTTTCCGATGCTCGTCCACAAGGCGACCATGTCTCCCGATGGGCTGGAACTGATGGATCGTTGCGGAGTGGAGGTCGGCTCGGCGATTGAAACCTATGAAACGCCCTCGCAATACCGGGACGCCCTGTTGAAACGCATCCGCGAGGGACAGACCGCGGCCTATGTCTATCCGTCCGGCGGCAAGGGCACTGACGGCGGAGCGCTGGTCGATGATCAGTGCCTTGAGTTTCTCAACAACAAGCAAAATATTGCGCAATTGGCGGGAAGTGGGAATGTCCCCCAACGCACCTTGATCGACAACGGAAACCGCGGGCAGCTGGATTCCCTCACCGTCCCGATTGCTCTCAAGATCGCAACCGACGAACCCAACGCGGGGGGCTTCGATGTTGCGATCTGCCGCAGGCGTCGCCACCTCGACCGTGCTCTTGTCCGGTTCAGGCAAGCGCAGACTCTGATCGCTGAGGAACTGATTGACGAAGTGCGGAACTGGTGCGTGCAGTTCGCCGTCATGGCGGACGGCAGCGTTTGCGAATTGGGCGCGACGGAGCAGGTCTGCATGAGCGGCGGAATACATGCCGGAAACCTTTACCGTGCAGATACATCACCGGCGGAAAATGTTACGTCGATCGGCCGCTCGATAGCGCAAGCCGGCAGCAAACTCGGGTTCCGTGGCCTTTGCGGTTTCGACATTCTCGTCGACCGGTTGGGGAAGGCCTATGTGATTGACCTTAATTTCCGGCCTGTATCCAGCACGGCCTTTATCTATGAGGCAACGCGGCGCAATAACATAAACAAGGGTGCGCGCATTGCCCGCCTCGCATTCTGCAGATCGGAAGGAACGCTTGCGCAGATGATCCGCCATTGCGATCATGGATTTCGTGAAGGCTGGGCAGTCCCGCTGGCCACATTCGAACCGCGCCGTGGCGGATTTGATTCCGAAACGGCGCGCATGCGTCTGATGATCATTGCCGAAGACCACAAGACCCTGCGAAAAAGGGAGCAAAGCCTCAAAGCCTGCGAGATTGATTTTGTACGGTTGCCAAGCAGCCTTGACCGGATGAAACGCCAGCTTCGGAACCTGATCTGATATGGAAGCGCGATTGCAGGGCAAGTCGGATTACGCCTGGGAAATCATTGATGACGAAGCCGGTCTCGACCGGATTGCGCCCGAATGGTCGGCACTGAACGCCAAGTGCGGACCTGAAGGATTTTTCACACGGCTTGAGGTTATCAGGGCGAATTGGGCGCGCCATCGCGGTGATCCTGGAAAATCACTTCACATTGCGGTCTTCCGGCAGGCGGGCGACCTTATGCTGTGCGCGCCGATGGTGAAGGTTCGCGAGCCGGTCGGGACCCATAAATTTCTCTGGCTGGATTCCAAGACGCCCCTTTATGACGACGTGCTTCTCGATCCGGATGTTGAAGTCGAGACTGCAGCCCGGCAGTTCATGAGGTTTCTTTCCTCTTCCCTTTTGACCCGTCTTTTGAAAATCGGCTTTGTGCGGGAAGGGTCGGCTCTTTTCAAGATGCTGCAAGCGGCCGGACTTCCGCTTCACTTTCGAACCGGCGCCCCGTCAGTCAGAATATCGCAATATCGGGACTGGGAGTACTATCTGTCGAGTATTTCGGCAAATAGGCGTCAACAATATCGAAACTTCTGCCGGAGAATAGAAAAGGCCGGCGCGCTGCCGGTTCGGTTCGTAACAGACCCGTCCGAGCGCCGGAGTCAAATGGCAGCTCTTTTCGCTGAAAAAAGGCTTTGGGTGGAAGCACGCGATGATCTTCTGGACTGGATCGTGCCTGCGGAAACCGAAGCCTGGTTTCAATATCTCTCCGATCAGGATGACGGCACGAACCGGTGCCACCTTATTCAAATGAACTCGGAGACAGAGTGGATATCAAGCATGCTGTTTTTCGAGCGCGGCGACCGTTTGTTCTTGTCCAAGTTTGTCCACAACAAGTCATGGGACCGTTTCTCGCCCGGCTGGCTGATCGTCAATGAAGTCGTGAAATATGGGATCGAACGGGGCTTCGATGAGGTGGACTTCATGATCGGCCGAGGTGTGTGGAAAGATCGTATTGCCGACAAGACGAGCGGAATCTACAGCTGCCGCGCTGGGCTGTTGCCCTGGCAGCGCGGGCGGTATTCGTGAGATGCGCGCCGGGCGCAACTATTCGAACCTGCCTCCCGCAAGGTGTTCGGGTATCAGATGTTGATCCGGTGCACGGCGGCATTGCGTGAACATATGATCCCGCGCGACCAGTGCGAGCGATGCCATCTTGTTGTAGTCGCGTTTTTCGCTCGTGCCTGTCGATTTGGTTTTGCCGCCCGCTTCGATTTTCTCCACAACGGCCTGCATGCGCTTGAAGGGTTCGGTTTCGAGGGTAGACATCGAAAAGAACGGCGTGTTGCGGCGCGCGACGATTGAAAGCGGCGCTGTCGGCACGCTGATATGGCCAGATTGGCCGAACCGCATCTCCACGAACATATTTCCGGCATAGACGTTGTTGGTCAAAACCACGAGCTTGCCCTGGTCAAGCAGGCCGATGATTTTCCGGGTTACGGCGGCGCCATGGTCGCGTTCAAATACAACGCGTTGCTTCAGATATCTGTTTTCGGCGCGGCGCAACGGAGCATTGATGACCGTATTTCCAAATGCGGTATCCGAGAACCCATGGTGGTCGGCGCTGACCTGCAGTGGCTCGAAACCCTGTTCCCAAAGGGCGCGCTTGCCGGCTAGGCTCTGAAATGAAAGCTGTGATGCCCAGACAATGGCGCCGTTTCCGCGTTCTAAGGCCTCCCGAAGTATCTCCGCGCCGACGAAATCAATCTTTGGATTTTTGTTGCGCGCGAGCATGTCGATCATGAACATTTGTTTGCGTCTTTGCAGGATTTCCAGATGCGATCGAAACAAAGATTCAATTTTGCTCTCATCATCAATGGAAAACACCGCCCGCATCGACTTCGCGAAACCTTCAAATTTTTTATTGCGGAGGTGACGGTAGCGAATAGATGAAGTAAACCGGTTGTAAGCAGGCCAGTAACGAACGGGAAAAACCGTTGCTAACGATGTCCCGGCGAGGTTCAGCATCTCGCGGATATCGTTCTCCGAGAAGCGCCGCTGGACCTGTGGCTTGAGTCGGCTCCGCCTGTAAAAGCGGACAGGATCGTCATCGCCGTGAGGGTGGATCTCTTTTGTCAGTTCGTATGAGAAAAAGCCTTCGGACATCATCCCAGTTTAAGCAGTTTTTCAGGGCTACGGACAGTGGTTTGCGACATGGAATTTGAAGCGCACATGAATTCCTGTTTTCTCGCTGTTGTCGCCAACACAAGACTGGTAATTAGCCGGCGAAAATAAAGCGGGCAAGGAAGAGCTGCAGTTGAGTGACAAGGGTACAAATCGGGCGAGCATCACCGATCGCATAAGGTCGCTTAACAGGCGCGACGGTACTTTACGTACTTCCATGAGGACCGTACGCAAAGGCTGGAAGAAACTGTATGCGCATTGGCGGCGCGGACGCATGCACCTGGACGCCGTCATAGCGATCACCGGCAGTTGCGGCAAGTCGACAACGGCCAAGCTGACCGCCGCCGCTTTGGAACGAAGGCAAGGTGTCTTTCTGGGGTACGGAAAGAACACGCCGAGCGGCATTCGCGGAGCCATGTTCAAGATGTCGTCGAGCGCCAGGATATGGGTGCAGGAGGTCAGCGGTCACGAGCATGATGCCATGAAGGAGGCGCTCGACTTCGTCCGGCCGACGATCGGCGTCGTGACCACCATCGGCATGGATCACATCTCGAATTTCGAATCGACCGAAGATATTGCTGTCTCCAAGGGTCAGTTGGTCGAGATATTGCCGCCCGACGGACATGCAATTCTGAACGCCGATGATCCGCTGGTGTCTGCCATGGCCGGCCGCACGCGCGCCGAGGTGATTACTTTTGGCAGCAAGGCCGATGCCGATATCCGCCTCGTTTCGAGCAGCAGCGCTTTCCCGGAACGGCTCGAATTGCGTGTTTGCGCCGGAAACGAGGTTGTTGACATTGCAACGCAATTTGTCGGCGAACGCTGGACAACGAGCATATTGGCCGCACTTGCCACCGCACATGTGCTGAATGTACCGCTCAAGCAGGCTGCCGCCGGGATCAAAAAGGTAGAGCCGCTGAGATTCAAGGACGAAGTCTACATCCACAACGGCATGACGTTCATAGCCGACACATTCAAGGCGCCGCTTTGGACAATGCAATCAAGCGTGGACATCGTCAAAACAGCCAGCGCAGCCCGCAAGGTGATGATCATCGGGACGATCTCCGATTATCGCGGGTCGGCACGGGCCAAATATGCGCGCACCGCGAAAGCGGCGCTGGACGCGGCCCAGCTTGTGATCTTTTTCGGTCACCATTCGCAACGCGTGCGACGATTGAAAGCCGACTATCCCGACCGGCTCTTCATGTTTGAGACCTACGAAGAACTCGCAGCCTTTCTGGGTGACGCTTTGAAGAAAGGCGATCTCATCTACATCAAGGCCTCGGGCGCCGACCATCTGGAGCGCATCGTGCTTGCCAGCGAAAAAAAACCAATCGCCTGTCATCTCACGAATTGCGGCCGATCGTACACCTGCAACCATTGCAAGTATCTGTACGGCAATAGGCGCTGGTACCGGCGTTTGCTCACGCGAAAGGCTCAGGCCTGATTCTCGCCGCGCCTGAATTGGTTTAGCCGGTACCGGGCAATCGATATTGCCGGGTTGGAAAAGATGGACAGCGCCTTTCGCTTGCGCAGCAATCTTATCCGGCAGTCGCGGATATCCATTTCGATGGCGAACCGTGTGACCCGCGGGTTATCTCCGGTCGGAGCGGAGATCACGGATATCTTGCGGTGAATCGGAAAATTGTCGCGTCGGCCAATCGGCGGATCGATCACCGCCCGCAGCGTCATGCCGGCGGGCATCGAAAGCAGTCGCCGCACGTCTTCAAGCGTCTTTTGCGCCTCGACACTAAACTCCAGACGACCGCATTTTCTGTAGTTGCCCGAGCCGGGCACCTGCGCGACCGCCTCAAGATCACCCTTGAGGTAAGCCTGCAGATCCGTGCGCGCGAGATCGGCGGCGGCGAGTGCGATCCGGTAAGTCCAGACGTCGACATTCTGGCCCGAAACAGCCGGAACCTTGCGTTGCCCGATAATCGCTCCCGTGTCGATGCCGGTATCCAGCCGGTGGACGGTTATGCCGCCATATCTGTCCGCCTGCCCGTCCGCCAGAAGGCTGAGCGTTGGCTTGGGTCCCTTGTAATGCGGCAGAAGGGCTGGATGGACATTGACCGCCCTCCTGCCGAACGCCTCGATCATCCAGCCCGGAATGATTTGATGTGTCATCAACGTTATCAGGGTGTCAGCCTGCACGCCTGACAGTAAACCGCTTGATTCTTCCGTATTTCTTAAGGGTTCGTTTCGAACTACAGGTATTTTATGCTTCTTGACCAGTTCTTGTAGTGTTGGTACTGAGCTTGCCAAAGAAACGACTTTCTGCACAGTGCCGGACGACAAAGATTTTTGATCTCTTGTCCAGAGAGCAGCAACAGTATTGCCGCTACGGAGCCAGGCATCGACGAAAGCGGAACTGACGAGGCTGTTTTCGACAACAACGAGTGCGTGAAATCTGTTCGGCATATCAACCAATTTCTTCTCCAGCGCAATCAGCGATACACAGAATAAGGGCGAATCGGGGACCTGTGTCAGAATTTTCATTTCCCGCCTATCTTATCAATCTGAATCGCCATCCTGAGCGGCTGAAAATCTCCAGCGATGAGCTGAAATCCGTCGGTATGCGATTTCAACGAGTTGCGGCCGTCGACTATCACGATCTGGACCCGCAAGCGCTGAGCGCGGCCGTCGACAAATCACCGAAAACAAGGATCAAGCGCGATCTCAGCCCGGGAGAGGTTGCGTGCTTTCTCTCGCATCTGCGCGTGTGGCGGATGATTGCCGAGGGTCCGGCGGAAATGGCCTGGGTGTTTGAAGACGATATCTCGTTTTGCGAAAATGCCCGGGACACGATGCTGCAGATCGAATCAGGCGATCGTGACTGGGACATCCTGCGCCTTTACAGTCACAAGGCGCTCGCGCTGGAACGGATCAAGCCGCTGAACGACCGTTATTCGGTTGCGCTTTCACGCAAGATTCCGATGTCGACCGTAGCCTATGCGATATCCCGGCCGGCGGCCGAGTATTTGCAGCAGGCCATGCAGCAGATAAGCATTCCTGTCGATTCCGCGCTCAAGCAATGGTGGGTTCACGGCCTGTGCACAAAAATAGTCTCGCCTTCGGTCTGCGCGCCGCGACAGGACACCGCAACCAACAGCACGCTGGATGGTGACAGGCGATCACACAAGTCAAGGAATCCGGTGGACCGGTTTCTGTCGAATCTGCTCTATCAGACGTATTTGCGCCGGATGCGATCGTTGCACGCGGCAGACTTTCCGCGGACAAGAAAATTTCCCTGGTAGATGCCGCAGGGGCTGTCAGTTCAGCGTAACGTCGGGCAGCAATTGCGGCCAGGTGCTGACATAAGCGCCGACTTTACCGGTCTTGTTGTCGGCCGCCGCGACCTTGCGCTTCATCAGTGAAGCCAGAATGACGCCATGCAGGCGATCCGTCACGACGTGATTGCCGCGGCCCAACAGTCTTGAAGCGGCGGCGACCTTGGCCTTGGCGACACGATCAAACGCCGCAAGCCGGAGCCGCGGGGCCGGAATAAAAGATGATATTTTTCCCAGCCGGTTCATCTGCTTGATGGAACTGTCATCGCGCCAGTCGAATATCGCGCTGTCCGGCAGATTGCCGCGGGAGCGCCTCGGCAGGGCCTCGTTGTCCTTGCGAAGAAGGCCGACGGCCTCGGTTGCCGGCGTGACGTCCGAGATGCTGCACCAGTGGGCTGTGTCCGGGCAAAGTTCCGCATCGATCCCGTAGGTTTCCCGAAGCCGCTTCTGGCTGTTTGTTTCGCGCGCGAAAACCTTCAGCTGACTGCAGCGCCCGAGTATGGCCCTGGTTTCGGCGATCAGCGACGGGTTGTCGGTATCCGAACCGCGTTCCGCGACGCTCAAAGGCAGCAGAACGATACGCATATCAGCTATTTTCTCCAGCGCGCGCAGGCGCATGCGGTGATGCTTGTCATAGAGCGATCCGAAGTTTCCGCCGCCGAGAAAGAAAACCGTGCCGCGGGAAATTCTGTCACGGCATTGACGGGCGTCGAATTGCCGGACGGTCGAAACATAGGCGGGCGCGTGCCCGTAAAGGCGCTCGAGGGCCGTCCGTGCTCCGATCCAGATCGCGCAGTCCCCCGGATTGGCGTAGTTGGGATAATCTACGATCGCGTAGGGCTTTCCCAGCGCTAGACCATCAAGAGCACGCGCGATATGCTGTCTTGCAGAAACGGTCATCTGTCCCATCCAGAATACTATTCCCGCCGAACCGCTTTCGACCCAAATGGATCGAAGAGATCAACTTTTCAGATTTCAGTATTTAGCGCGGCAATACGATAATTGATAGACAAATATACGTGTTGTCTCCGCAAAAATATGCAGATGGATAATATTTTCGGATAGCGTTGGCTTTGCTGTTTTTTTGAAGGCCGGCAATTTGGGGGGTGCCCAAGCTTTCAGCCACATTCGAGAGCAAGAGACCTGCACTCAAATGGCGGTCATTCCGGTCGTGTTTTTTCCGGCGGTGACCGCAAGACTGCCTTTTACATGAAACTTGCGACGGTTGTTTTATGCCCGCCGCCTTCCGCTTCCAGAGAAACGCCTCCGGAGCGAACGGCGGCGGTAATTGCTGTAGTCCGTCTCAACCGAAGATCAGGGTCCGATTCTGCGCCCGGACCTGCGCCTTCGTATAGCTGACCTGGTGCACCGCAGTGCCGTCGCCGCTTGCAAGCGCGATGGTGCCGCCCTTGTTGGAAAGCTGCGCGCCGCGCCCCGACAGAACAGCCATATGGGTGTGGCCGGGCGCCAGGCTGATGCCTTCGATCGCGTCGAAATTGCCGTTCTTGTCGATGACCCGCCAGTCGCCGAGATCGACCGGGACCGGACCGGTGTTGATGATCGTCACCATTTCCCGGCCCGGATCGTGACCCTGCGGATTGGCGAATGCCGCGACGATGCGCACATCACCGGCACCCCCATTATCCACCGGACGTGTCGTGACCGTCGTACCGCCGGTGACGTCCTCGCCGCCACCGACGGGATCGGCCGGCCCCTGGAACACCGGATAGAATGTGCGGATGTGCATGTTATTCGCCGAGCGAAACAGCTTCATCTGGTAGCGCGCGCCCTCGATCACCGCTGTCTTCGGCGCGTTGGCACCGAGATGCGCGCGCACCGTACCAAGCGCCATCAGCCCCTCGACCGAGCAGCCGACGAAGAAGCCCCCGATCTTTTTGTGCAGCGGCCGGCTTTCGCCGGCGTCGTAGTCAGGCGCGTTCCAGCGGAACTGGATGGTGACCGATTCCGGAAAGGCCGGCTGCTTGGGATGTGCCTTCGAGCCGACATAGACAATGCGGTCGTCGGACAGGCCCGGCACAACGGAAAGACCGTCATCGACTTGTGAGGCGAACCCGTCGTCGAGATAGTATTTGTACCAGAAATGATAGCCCTGCACCTTGCTGCCTTCTTGCTCTCCGACAACGACATGCTCGAAACCGGACAGATGCGGATCGGAAGACTGCTCGAAGCGCCGGAACCAGTGATCCATCAGCGTATTGTGCCAGCGTTCGTCCGACATGGTGGTGCTGGTTCTCAGCTCCACATATTCCCGGGCGACCTTCATCGGTGCGCTCGCCACGATAGCCTCGACGAACTCGTGCCTTTCGGCCCGCTCCTGCGGTGTGTCGGTTTCCCGCGCCGCTTCCGGCAGTGCGTAATTGTTGAACAGCCTGCGGCACAATTCGTAGCTCCGTTCTTTGTGAGGCGGAATGACGGCCATCGGCAGGATACGAAGGTCCGGGTCCGCGTTTCCGCTGTCATCGGCGTCGACCTTCACATAGCCGGTTTCCTTGTTGCCCTCCTCGGATGCGAGGATCGGTTCGATGCCGTTCTCGGCCTGATCGGCCGACCATATGTCCTGATAGATATCGCCCATTGTTCATGCCTTCCGTGTTGGGACGCGGATGAAAACTGCATGCACCTGTGGAATTCGGCCCCGTAGCGGGCCGGGTGGAAGGGTAGGGGTGGCGTTCGGCGAACGATGTAGCGAATCTCACAGTGGCGGCATGTAGCGGCCGCAGCAGTTAAAGCCGGGTGCTACTTCTCCGTGAACCGGTAGACGCCGTTCCAATTGTCGGGCGGGGCGGCGGCGAAAGCCGCGAGCCGGTCGAGATAGGTCGCGTAAAGGCCGCTCAGCACCGGCGGTGCGACCTCCTTCAGCGACCGTGCCTGCTCGTAGGCCGCTTCGAAATCACCGGCGCGGTAGGTGTCCAGGAACGCCGATTGGGCGGCCGTGAGCACCTTCGGGCTTAGCCCGTTCAGCCGGCTCTCGTCGAAGACCGTGTGCAGGACCAGCGGTTCCTCGCGGCCGACGACCTGTACGCTGTCCACTTCGAGAACGATCTGCGGTCCGGGCGCCGGGGCGTCTTCCAGCACGGACTCGGCCAGCAGGACCGGCAGGCCGTAGGCTTTTGTAATGCCCTCGATGCGCGCCGCCACATTGACCGCGTCTCCGATTGCCGAGTAGTTGAAGCGTTGCATCGAGCCGAGATTGCCGACGCAGCAGGCACCGGAGTTCAAACCGATTCCGATGCGGATGTCGAAATCCTTCTCGGCGTTCAGCCGGTCAAGTCGGCGGATCATCCCGAGCGCTGCCTGTTGCGCTGCCGCGCGGTGATGCGGAACACTCAGCGGCGCGTTCCAGAACGCCATGATGGCATCGCCCATATATTTGTCGATCGTCGCGCCGGTCTTCAGCAATTCGTCGGTCATCGGCGTCAGAAAATCATTGAGAAGCCGTGTCAGGCCCTCCGGATCCAGGTTTTCCGACAGGGACGTGAAGCCGCGAATATCGCAGAACAGCAGCGTCACGTCGCGCAACTCGCCACCGAGCTTGAGCGAGTGCGGATCGGTCGAAAGCTGGTTGACCATGGCCGGCGAGAGATATCGGCCGAACGCGCCGCGGATAAAGCGTTTTTCGCGCTCGCTGCTGAGATATTGCGCGATCGTGACCGAAACGAAGACGAGCACCACTGCCAGAGACGGCAGCAGGGGATCAAGCAGCACCTGCCGTGTTGAAAACAGATACCAGGAGACAGCCAGGATCACCGCCAGGAGTGCCATGGCGAAAGCTGCTGCCATGAAAGGCTGACCGGGCCGGATGGTGAAAATCAGCACCGCCGTGACAATGATGGCGAGGAAATACTCCAGGCCGACCATGTAATCCGGCCGGTTGAGGAATGTGCCGGAGAGGATCTGATCGATCAGCTCGGCATGGACGGTGACGCCGGGGACACCGGCGCCAAGCGGCGTGACCACAAGATCGCGCAATCCGACCGCGCTGGTGCCTATGAGGACGATGTGTCCGGCGATACGGGCTTCGAGCTGCGCGCGGTCCGGGGAGTCGCTCAGCAGTTCACGGGCCGGGATCGTGTTGTTCGCCATTTCGCCGGAATAGTACAGCCACAGCTGGCCGATACCGTCTGTCGGCGCCTCGAAGGCTCCGGCCCGGATGTCGACGACGGCCGGTGCTCCGGCTTCCGCCTCGCCGCTGGCCCCGGTGCTTCTGATGACGAAGTTTGCGGCCTGTTGCGCGACACGCAGCGCCTCCATGCCGAGGGATGGATAGATCGCATCATTGCCGATGGAAATGAGCGGAACCTTGCGGACCACGCCGTCCACGGCGGGCGGAAAGCTGAAAAATCCGATCCCCGTCGCCGCCTCGTCGAATGCTTCGAGATTGTGCAGCCCGCCATGATAGGACGGCAGAATATCCTTCGGATCGCGGCCGGCATAAGCAAAGCCTGCTTTGGGCTTGGGCAGCCCGGACGTGAATTCATTGGTCAGCGCAAATCCGGTCACGGTCGGATTGCGTTTCAGGACCTCGGCAAAGACAATGTCGTTGTCGAGGGCCGGAACACCCTCGGGAAAACTGATCTGCGCGCCCGCGCGATGCAGTTCCTCCAGCGTCCGGTTCAGCGACGTCCGGTCCTTCTCGGCAAACGCCATATCGAAAGCAATAACCGCTGCGCCAAGGGCGCCAAGCGTATCGACGAGTTGCGCCAGTTGCGAGCGTGGCCAGGGCCATTGCCCGATCGCATCGATGGATTCCTCGTCAATATCGACGATCAGAATCGGCGCACCGGCCGGCGCGCGTGGTTTGAAGCTTTGGTACTCATCGAAAACGAGCGAAGACAGCCTGTCGAAGAGCGGCTTGCCGAGCGATGCGGCAATAAAAAGCAGCGCCAGCGACAAAACTCCGGCGTAAAGCGCCATGAGCTGCGGGGAGCGGCTTTTCCAGAAATACAAGTCATTCCCTCTTAATTATTACAACAATGGCAAATTCTAACTGACAGAAACATTCGTTTGATTTACAAAAGTTCTCAAATCGTCCTACTATATTTCCGAGAGGGGCGCATGTTGAGTGGGGACATGCTGAAATTATTGAAGAAAACGGCTTTGTCTACGTTTTTTTCGCTGGCGATCGTCGTATCCGCCGGCGCGCAGGATGTCACCTATCAGGACATTCTGGACAATCCGGACGATCTCGAGCTCAACTATCTTTACGCGCAGCAACAGGTCATCAAGGGTGATCTGGAACAGGCGGCGGCCGCGCTTGAGCGCGTTTTGCTGCTGCAGCCGAACTGGGACAATGCCCGCCTCTTTTACGCGCTTGTTCTTTATCGCCTCGACGATATGGCCGGCGCCAAGCGGGAACTGACTCTGCTTTCCGACCGGCCGCTGAGCGCCAGCCAGTCCAGGGAAGTGAACAAATACCTGGCGCTCGCCAGCGCCAAATCCAAGAGCACCAGGCTGACCGGCCGGATCGCGGCCGGCTTCCGGGTCGACAGCAATCCCGACCTGACGACAAGCTCCACGGTCGATCTTGACGGAAACCCGCTCGATACCGACGCCCGGGTTGACGGAGCCTTCGCGGCCGGATCCATGCTTCGGCTCGAAAGCGACCTGCCCGGCGGAACGGGCAGCTACGGCTTCGTACAGCTCAACACCAATCTTAACGAGCAATTCAGTGTCAGCGAAGCGGACTACATAACCGGCCGGATTCGGGCCGGCGCGAGCCTCTTCCACGACGATTTGCAGTTCACGCCCTACGGCGTGACACAGGTTCTGGCTTTGGACGGACAGATTTACCGCACCGATTACGGCGGCGGCGGCAGGGTCAAATACACAGTCAATCCGCAGGTATCGGTCTTTGCCGGCGGCGAGGGCGTTTACCAGAACTACGAAGCCATCTCCACCGATTCGGTCGGCAGCGCGCGCGACGGCTGGCTGGCCAAGGCAACCGGCGGGGTTTCGCTTCGCCCGACCGAGAGAAACCGCATAACCGCCCGCGTGACCGGTTATTTCAAGGACGCGCGCAACGACAGCTACAGCTATGATGCTGTCGAGATTGCCGCAAGCAGCGTCTTCCTGCTCGGGCAGGGCCAGTATGTCCTGGCGTCGGCTTCCTATCGCTGGCAGGATTACGACCAGCCGGACCCGAACTACTCGCCAACCGTGACGCGCGAGGACGAGCTGTTCAAGGCGCGTTTGGCCTATGGCATTCCGCTTGACGTGATGCTTGAGAAATTCCAGTTGCCGTCGTCCGAGGTGACGTCGAACGTCAACTTCCAGGTCGGCGTCAACTACTTGAACCAGGATTCCAACATACCCAACTTTGTAGCTGACAGCGTTTCTGCCGATATCATGCTGATCAAGCGATTTGCGAACTAATCGGGGCGAGGAAACAGACGGAGACTTGTCATGGCCGCCCTATGGAGCCGTTATCTGATCATTGCAGTCGCCGCGCTTGCGGTCGCTGATATATTTGTTCCGGCGAAGGCGCTGGCGGAAGCCAAGATCGGCGTGAGCGCCGCTGTCCGCGGCAGTGTGTTCGTCAGAAGCGGAGACGCGACCGGCCAGCGGCGGGCCAAGGTCGACGAAAGCATCCTGCTGCAGGACGAGGTTCTGACAAAGCAGCAAAGCGCCCTGCAGATCCTGTTGCTCGACCAGTCGGTGTTCACGGTCGGCGAGAACTGCGAGATGATCATCGACCGCTTCGTCTATGATCCGGACCGAAACGCCGGCGAGATGAGTGGCACCGTCCTCAAGGGCGCATTTCGGTTCATGAGCGGGCGCATCGGCAAGGCCAATCCGACGAAAGCCAACATCAACACGCCGGCTGCCACGATCGGCATCCGCGGAACGATGTTCGAGGGAGTGGTCGGTACGGATGCGATCAAGCTCGCGGCGCTTCTGGGCCTGACGACCGCCGGCGCCGACCAGGACAAGGCGGTGCTGGTGATTTTGCGCGGTCCCGGCCGCAACACGAACTCGCTGTCGAAAAGCGGCATCATCAATGTCGGCAACAGTGCCGGCCAGAAGACCATCTCTTCGCCAAACTATGCGGTGTTCGTGCCGGGTCCCGGACAGCCGCCAATCGGCCCCGTCAAGGTGACGCAGGAAGTCCTGGACTATTTCGACTTCTACCTGCGCTCGCTTCCCAACGGTCCGACGTTCGGCAATGACGAAAGCTCGGGAGAGGGCGAATCCGGGCAGGACGTGTTCAACATTCCAGACGGCGATTTCCCGCCGCTCAACGACCTCTTCATCGACGAATTGTTCGACAATCAGTTCGAGGAGTTCGATGATCACGAGGAGCCCGACTGCGAATGCAGTGAATGCTGTTACTACGATACATTGTAGAGACAGTGCCAGGTCAGAACGCGTCCGTTGCTGCCTTCGCCCCGGCGACATCGACTATAAGACCTGTGTCTGCACGGTTTGAGGTGCTCAACGGGAGTTGAGCGCGTCCCTGACCGCCCTGATTGCGTCGTGATCGGTCGCGAAGAGTGACTCGCCTGCAGAAAACCCGAGCCCTGGCACCGCCGGCTCATAGTGTCTGGTGGCCTGGCTGAAGGAGCCGTGAACGTCGCGGACACCGGTCTGTTCGACGATGGTCGCGACATTGCCGGCATTGATGCCGCCGCCTGCCATGACAGACAGCCGGTCCTGTGCATGCTCCACGCAAAGGCGGATTTCTTCAGCCCCGGCGAGCGCGGATGATGCGCCGCCCGAGGTCAGGATGCGCGCGATTCCGAGATCAGCGGCAATGTCGATGGCCAGCACCTTGTCGTCGACGAGGTCGAAAACACGATGGAGTGTGATGCTGAGGCCGCCTGCCGCTTCGACGAGCGCCTCCATCGACGTTTCGTCGAGCCAGCCGCCGGCCCCCGCGCCGATCACCACACCGGCAAGGCCGACTTCGCGGCAAGCCTGCACATCGTCGATCATCTGCTCGACTTCGTCGCGGCTATAGTCGAAATCACCGCTGCGCGGCCGGATCAGCGCGTGCACCGGAACGGCGATCTCCGCGGCCGCCATCATGAAGCCGGCGCTTGGCGTCAGGCCGCCGAGCTCGAGCGCCGAACAGAGCTCGATGCGGTCGACGCCCGCATTCGCCGCGGTTTGCAGCGATACGAGATTGTCGACGCAGACTTCCAGGCTGATCGTGCTCATGCAGCGGCCCTATCCTTGAGGATTTGTGCATAGATACCCCACAGACCACCGTTTTGACCGGTTTGACCCCTGATGACCAGCGGTTCCGGGCGCGGCCGCAACACCTTGTGCCGAACGCCGCTGTCGATGGCCGAGATGAGTGCAGTGGCGCTTGACAGCCCGCCTCCGACCGGCACGATCTCGGCGCCGGTAATATTGAGCGTCACGGCCAGTGCGTCGGTCAGCAAGGAGACATAGGAGGCCACCGTGGCGGTACACGCCGTGTCCCCGCCGGCCCAGCCGTCGATGATCGCCTTGCTGTCGCGCAGCGGATTTCCCGCAGCGGCATGCATTGCTTCCAGCCCGCGCGCGCCGCCCATGGTGTTGATGCAGCCCTTCTGGCCGCATGCGCAGGCAAACTGAGGCACGAAACCCGGTGTCGACGGATCCTGTTTCTGGATGAAGGGACCATGCCCCCATTCGCCGGCGCTGCCGCCGAAACCGCGTATCAGTTCGCCGCGATAGACTTGCGATCCGCCGACGCCGGTGCCCAGAATAATGGCGAAGACATTGTCGAATGTCCGCCCGGCGCCGAACGTCGCTTCGGCCAAAGCAAAGCAGTCCGCATCGTTTTCGATGCGTATTGCACTCTTGAGGGGCGTGCCCAGCCTGACACCGATTGCCGCTCCGAGGTCGGAACCGAAATCGACGCTCGCCAGGAACGGCAACTGTGCCGCATGCACGGATCCGTTGTCGACATCGATGCTTCCGGCGATGGAGACGCCCAGGCGATCCCTTGGCCCGATCCCGGCCGCCGCCAGCAAATCGGCGGTGCGGTCGATGAACGCGCCGTATTCCGGCGGCGTCGCCACCGCTTCGACCTCCTGAAGGTCATCGCCATTGCCGGTCGCCAGCTTGATGAAAGAACCGCCGATATCGAGGCAGTATATTTTGCTCATGTCAGTACAGCCTAGCCCGGCATGCCGCCGACATTGGACAAGAGTTCGGCGACATTGGCGGCGCCCAGTTTCTTGAGCAGCCGCGCCCTGTACGCCTCGACCGTGCGCGGCGATATTTCGAGGATGCGCGCGATGTCCTTGCTTGTGCGTCCCTCGCCCAGATGCATGACGATCTGGCGTTCGCGCATGGTCAGCGCGATCACCGGCCGCTCGTGCGAAAGGTCCGCCATGCTCCACACCGCATGCGCAAGCGGTTCATCCCGGGTCAGCGAGTTGCCGCGCACCCGGCACCAGAACAGCGAGCCGTCGCGGCGCGCCATGATGCGCTCGTCGGAGTAGCGGCCCGTCTCGCGCAGCGGCTGCAGGCCGATATTGCCGATCTTCACGAACTCGTCGAGTGACGGATAGAGGATCGCGAAGGACTGGTCGCGCAATGCATCGCCCTCATAGCCGAACATCTCCGCAAAGGCCTTGTTGTAGAACCGGATGATCCGGTGCTGGGTCATCACGATTCCGACGGGCGCTTCGTTGAAGGCCATCTCGAGCATGTCCTGCGTAGCCATGGGCGAAAGCGGCGGTCTCATGTCGTTGCGATTACATTCAAACGGATCGTATGGCCATGTTATTCGTCTACCGACCGGTCGGGTTTACGGCAGAGCGTCCAGCGATATCAGCATATGTCCCAACGCGATGCAAACGGGAAAATACAAAAGAATCAAAATCTTGCCCACACACGAATTGTCGGGAACGGGTACACGGCCGCGCTGCACCGCCCTTGGTAACGTCACCACCGGCGGTAGCGTATTTCTACCATCTTGATCGTTATGCGCCAAACGCAGGATAATTGGCCATCCATCGCACACAAGGTCCGGCGATCCACGAACCCCGTTCACGAGACGTATCGGGGGCGGTGGCGTATTGCCGCCGGTCCGGGAGGAGGAGAAACATGAAGAAGCTGGTATCCACCCTTGCCGTGGCCACGGCGCTTTCGCTGGCCGGATTTGCCAATGCCGCGGACGATCCGGTCAAGATCGCGCTCGTCCACGGTCTTTCGGGCTCGACATTCGAAGCCTTTTCCAAGCAGAGCCATACGGGATTCAAACTCGGTCTCGAATATGCGACCGACGGCACGATGAAAATCAACGGCCGCGACATCGAGATCATTGAGAAGGACACGCAGTTCAAGCCCGATGTGGCACGCGCCGTGCTCGCCGAAGCCTATGGCGACGACGATGTGCTGATTGCGGTCGGCGGAACCTCGTCGGGCGTCACCAAGGGCATGCTGCCGATTGCCGAGGAATATGAGCGTATTCTTCTGGTCGAGCCGGCCGTCGCCGATTCGCTGACCGGTCCCGATTCCAACCGCTATGTGTTCAAGACCTCGCGTAACTCGTCCATGGATATGCAGGCTCAGGCGCTGGCGCTGAAGCCGGGGCCCGACCTGCATGTGGCGACGCTCGCGGAAGATTATGCCTTCGGCAAGGACGGTATCGCCGCCTTCAAGAAGGCCCTGGAAGGTTCGGGCGCGACCATCGTCGCCGAGGAATACGTGCCGCTGAAAACGACCGACTTCACGGCGGCTGCCGAACGCATGTTTGCGGCGCTGAAGGACAAGGAAGGCCGCAAGGTCATCCTGATCTACGTCGCAGGCGGCGGCGATCCCATGGGCAAGATCAAGGCGATGCAGCCCGAGCGCTTTGACATTGAGATCTCCACTGGCGGCCATATTCTTCCCGTTTTGCCGACCTACAAGCGCGTGCCGGGCATGGAAGGCGCCATCTACTACTATTTCGAGAACCCGGACAATCCGATCAATGACTGGCTGGTCGCGGAACACCAGAAGCGCTTCGGCTCGCCGCCGGACTTCTTCACCGCCGGCGGAATGGCGGCCGGACTGGCCGTTGCCAAGGCGCTGCAGAGCACCGATGACTGGGACACCGAAAGCCTGATCGAGACCATGCAGGGCATGTCCTGGGACACACCCAAGGGCCAGATGACCTTCCGCCCGGAAGATCACCAGGCGCTGCAGTCCATGTATCACTTCAAGATCAAGGTCGATGACAGTGTCGACTGGGCCATCCCCGAGCTTGTCCGCGAGATCAAGCCGGACGAGATGGAAATCCCTGTCGGCCGCAACAACCAGGAATAGGGTTTCGCGCCCTGGGCCTTCCCGTAGCCGCACCTGCGGCAGCGGGGAGGTTCGGACCCGCCGGATTGGCGATGGCGCCGATCTTCTGACCCTGCGATCCGACATCGGCCATTTGCAAAATCCGAAACAACGGTGGACGCCATGACCTCCGCATCCTTGCGCACCGAGGATCTGACCATCCGTTTCGGCGGCCATGCCGCCGTCAACATGGTGACCTGCGCCTTCAAGGCCGGTGAGCTGACTGTCATCGTCGGCCCGAACGGCGCCGGAAAGACCACCTATTTCAATCTGATTTCCGGTCAGTTGAAGCCGTCGTCAGGGCGCATCTTCAAAGGCGATGACGATATCACCGCGCTCAGTGCGTCAGCCCGCGCGAAATCCGGTATCGGCCGGGCCTTTCAGCTGACAAACCTGTTTCCGCAGCTTTCGGTGCTGGAGAATGTCCGCCTTGCGGTCCAGGCGCAGCACGGGCTGGGGCCGGTCATCTTCCGCAGCGCCCGGTCCTTCGCCAACCTGCGCGACGAGGCCTATGCCTATCTCGAGGCGACGCGCCTGCAGGCCGCTGCCGCACTGCCGGTCACGGCATTGCCCCATGGCGATCAGCGCAAGCTGGAGATCGCGCTTCTTCTGGCGCTCAAACCCGATATCTTTATGTTCGACGAGCCGACGGCCGGCATGTCCGTCGACGAGGCGCCGGTCATTCTCGAATTGATCGAGGAGATCAGAAAAGACACCGGCAAGACGATCCTGCTGGTCGAGCACAAGATGGACGTCGTGCGCTCGCTCGCCGACCGCATCATCGTGCTGCACAATGGGGAACTGGTCGCCGACGGCATGCCCGACGAAGTCATCGCCTTGCCGCTGGTTCGCGACATCTATCTCGGCATGCCGGCGGAGGATGCCGCATGACGTCCCCGATCCTCGAACTCGATGGCGTCAGCACCGACATCGCCCAGTACCACATCCTGCACGACATTTCGCTCACCGTGCCCGAAGGCGGCGTTCACGTGCTCCTCGGCCGCAATGGAGCCGGCAAGACCACGACACTGCGCACCATCATGGGCCTGTGGCAGGCGCGTGCCGGTGTCATCCGGTTCCGGGGTGACGATATAGCGGCCTTGCACACCAGCGACATTGCCCGAAAGGGCATCGCCTTCGTGCCCGAGAATATGGGCATCTTCGGCGGCCTGACCGTGGAAGAGAACATGCGTCTTGCCACCCATGACGGCAGCTTCGACCGCGATCGCCTGGCGCGCATCTATGCGCTGTTTCCGGCGCTTGAGACATTCTGGACCAAATCCGCCTGGTCGCTGTCCGGCGGACAGAAGCAGATGCTGGCGATCGCCCGGGCGATCATCGAGAAGCGTGACCTCATTCTCATCGATGAGCCGACGAAAGGTCTCGCGCCGGCGATTATCCTTTCCATGGTCGACGCCTTCCGGGAAATCGCCAGGGAAACGACGATCCTGCTGGTCGAACAGAATTTTCTCTTCGCCAAATCGCTGGGTCAGACGGTGGCCGTCATCGATGACGGGCGCATCGCGCACACCGGCACAATGGCCGAACTTGTCGAGGACACCGCGCTGCAGACACGGCTGCTCAGCCTGTCGCTCGATGCGCATCAGTAGGGGGCCGACATGAACTCAATCACCAGCGCATTCGAACGCTACGGCGGCATCAACCTTCTGCCGGTCCTGCTGGCGCTGATCGCCTTCCTGCTCATCGGCTCGCCTTCGACCTGGGTCACGCTGACGGTCGCCGGCCTTGCCATGGGCATGATGATCTTCCTCATGGCGTCCGGTCTCAGCCTCGTCTTCGGGCTGATGGATGTGCTCAATTTCGGCCATTCGGCTTTCATTTCCTTCGGCGCTTTCATCGCTGCGTCCGTGCTTGCGGCGCTGACGGCATGGGTTGCGGCGGACAGCGTCATTCTCAATCTCCTCGCCCTTCTTCTGGCAATCGCCGCGGCGGCGCTGTTCGGCCTGATTGCCGGCTGGGCGTTTGAGAAGGTCATCATCAAGCCGGTCTACCGCGATCACTTGCGCCAGATCCTGATCACCATGGGCGCGCTGATCGTCGCCGAGCAGATCATCCTGGCGATCTGGGGCGGCTCGCCCATTTCCGTGCCCCGGCCACATTTCCTGTCCGGCTCGCTGATCATCGGCGACGTCTCCATCGAGCTCTATCGATTGTTCGCCTTCGTCCTGGGTCTTATCGCCTATGTCTCGCTTTACGTGATCCTCAACCGGACCCGCGTCGGTCTTCTGGTGCGCGCCGGCGTCGAGAACCGCGAGATGGTCGAGGCGCTGGGCTTTCGCATCGACCGGCTTTTCGTCGGCGTCTTCGTGCTCGGCTCGGCGCTGGCGGCGATCGGCGGGGCCATGTGGGCGGGCTATGAGACGCTGATCACCGCCGCCATTGGCTCGGAGATGATGATCATCGTCTTCATCGTCATTATCATCGGCGGGCTGGGGTCCATCGAGGGCTCGCTTCTGGGCGCCATCATGGTCGGGCTGATGGGCAACTACGTTGCCTTCCTGGCGCCCAAGATGGCGCTGGCCTCCAACATGATCCTCATGATGGCAATCCTGCTGTGGCGGCCCTACGGCCTGCGGCCGGCGGTGAAATAGGGGCGGGACATGAGCGACATTGCCATCGATACCAACGCGAATGCCGCGCGCGGCCGCACCGGCCGCCTGGTCGTCTACGCCATCATCGGCGCGATCGGCATCTGCCTGTTCCTGGCGCCCTTCCTGTTTCCGGATGTACGCAGCCAGGAGGTGGCGGCGCGCATCTGTATCTTCATCGTGCTGGTCGCCAGCTACGATCTGCTTATCGGCTATACCGGCATCGTCTCCTTCGCCCACACCATGTTCTTCGGGCTCGGCGCCTACGGAACCGCGATCGCGCTGAAGCTGATGGGCCCCGGCTGGGATGCGATCCTGCTCGGCGGCGCGCTGGGTCTGGTGGTTTCCCTGATCCTTGCCGCGCTTGTCGGTCTCCTGTCCTTGCGTGTGAAGGCGATCTTTTTCGCCATGGTCACGCTTGCGGCCGCGTCCGTAATGGCGGTGATGGCCAGCCAGTTCTCCGATTTCACCGGCGGCGAGGACGGCATCATCTACAAGGTTCCGAAGCTCTTCTCGCCGGCGACCAAGCTGCTGACCGACGAGGACGGAAAAGTGTTGCGCATCTTCGGCGCCAAGGCCAACGGCAAGATGGCGGCCTATTATTTCGTCTTCTTCGGCTCGCTCATCCTCTATTTCATCATGCTGCGGATCGTCGCCTCGCCCCTCGGCACGGTTCTTGAAGCCATCCGGGAGAACGAGATGCGGGCCGAGGCGCTCGGTTACCGCGTCGTCCTCTATCGCACGGCGATCTTCTGCATCGCCGCGCTGATCGCGGCAGGCGCCGGGATCCTTCGCGCCGTGTGGCTGAAATATACCGGCCCCGAGACCTCGCTTTCCTTCGCCATCATGATCGACATCCTCCTGATGGTCGTTATCGGCGGCATGGGCACCATGACCGGCGCGATTATCGGCGCGACGCTCATGAGCCTCGCCCAGTTCTACCTGAAGGACCTGATGCAGCTGGCATCCGAGGCAACCGCCGGCATTCCGCTTCTGCCGGAACTGCTGGCGCCGGACCGCTGGCTCCTGTGGCTCGGCGTCCTCTTCATCCTGCTCGTCTATTTCTTCCCGGCGGGCATTGTCGGAACACTCAGCAGGAAAGGCGGGCACCCATGACCGGTCGGCGTTCCGTTTATATCGAGGCCGGCGGCCATGAATTGCATGTCAGCGAATGGGGCGACCCGGCCAGACCCTTCGTCATGATGTGGCACGGCCTTGCGCGCAACGGCCGTGATTTCGACGAGGTCGCCTCGGAGCTCTCCAATGACTATTTCGTCGTCTGTCCCGACACGATCGGCCGTGGTCTCTCAAGCTGGTCGAAGTCGGGCGGCGCCGATTACAGCCTTCCGGTCTATGGCGAGAACGCCGTTGCGATCCTCGACCATTATGGCGCCGGGAGTTTGCGCTGGGTCGGCACCTCCATGGGTGCGCTGATCGGCATAAGGCTGGCGGCCGAGGCCCTGAAGGGCCGCATGACCCACCTCGTCATCAACGATATCGGGCCGGACATCCCGCTGGCGGCGCGCCTGCGCATTGCCGCTTATGTCGGCAAGCCGCCCGCCTTCGACACGATTGTCGAGATGGAGGACTGGCTGCGCACCAGCTACGCGCCCTTCGGTGACAATCCGGACAGCTTCTGGCGCCGCCTGATCGACACGTCCGTGCGTCGCGACAATGCCGGCCGCATCACCGTGCACTACGATCCGCTGATCGCGTCGCAATTCACCACCCACAAATCCGATCTCGATGTCTGGCCGCAATATGATGCGATCGAGGCGAAAACCCTTTTGATCCGCGGTGCGCTTTCGGACGTTCTGCCGAAGTCGGTCGCCGATGACATGCGCGCCCGTGGACCCCGCCCGGACTATGTCGAGATTCCCGGCGTTGGCCATGCGCCGACATTTGTCGACGCCGAACAGCAGACGCTGTTGAAACGGTTCCTGGCGGAATGATCAGGCCGGGTTGGCGCTTTCGGTACTTTCGGCATCGGATGTCTCAACGCCGGCCAGGAATTGCTCCAGTGCGCGATTGACCTCCTGTGGCGCCTCGATCGTCGATGAATGACCGGCACGCTCGATCCTGACGAGTTTCGAGCCGTCGATCGCCGCATGCATCCTCTCCGACTTCTCAGGAACCGTTGCGACATCCTCTTCGCCGACAATGATCAGGACAGGCATGTCAATCTGTTTGATTTCATCGGTGACGCCCGCCCGCTCGACGACACCTTTCACCGCCCGCGTAATACCGATCCTGTCATTG
The DNA here is from genome assembly GCF_027889715.1 of Allohoeflea poritis. Lineage (GTDB taxonomy): Bacteria > Pseudomonadota > Alphaproteobacteria > Rhizobiales > Rhizobiaceae > Hoeflea_A > Hoeflea_A poritis. The sequence continues at coordinate 78,386 of NZ_JAPJZH010000017.1, read as the reverse complement.
GAGGTGATGGATTGGCGCCATTTGGCTTTTTCCGCCGCGCGATCCGGATCGTTGAGGAAAGTCTTTCCGAACATGATTGGCATGACCTGGCCCGCGACAATATTCAACCCGAACCAGCGCGCAATGAAGTTCAGCATCCGGTAGCGCGGAACGTTTGATTTTTCCTCCGGTTCGGCCGATGTCTCGACCAGGGTCAGCGACCGCAACAGTTTCGGACGCCGTGCGGCCAGACGCATGCCCACAAAGCCGCCCATGGAAAGACCGACGAAGTGGCAGGGTGCGAGGGAAAGGGTTTCGATCAGGCCGGCCGCGTCTTCGGCCAGCGTTTCCATATCGTAACCGCCCTCGGTCACGGCGCTTTTGCCTTGTCCGCGATGGTCAAACGCGATGCAGCGATATTTGCTTTTCAGTGCCGCCACCTGTGCGGCAAACATGCCGCCATTCATCAGCAGCCCGTGTGAGAAAACCACTGTTTCGGCACCGGCGCCCTCATCGGTATAGTGGATGTCCGCGCCGTTTATGTTGATTATGGGCATGATCAGCCTCCCATCGAAGTGTAGCACGATCCGCCTGATCCGGACATTCCAACGGCAGCCGCGATGGAGCTGAAGGCATCATCGGCGTTTCGGGGTCAGTCTTCCAGCGTGCAGACCAGAAGCAGCGCCGCCTCCTTTGAATTGCGCCTCAGATCGGTCATCCCGCCGAGCATCGCCAGTGAATCGACGTTGAAATAGATTCCCGTCACGCCCGTCGCCACGGCCGTAACACGTCCCTGGGCGGCGTCGGGATAGCTGTGCCGCAACACGGCGGCAATGGCCGATACGAAATCGTCAATCCAGTTTTTCATTCGCTTGGCGAGCGCCGGCCTGTCGGCCGCCGCCGCAATCAGCGCTTCAGCGACGAGAACATGCGTGTCATTGCCGTGACGAACGTCAAACAGAATATCGATCAGCACCGGCGCACGGTCGCGCTCCGGCAGTGCGGCGATCAGATCGACGACGCGCTGCTCGGATACGTCGAAGAAACGTTCCACAAGTGCATCGAAGAGAGCGTCGCGGTTGCCCACATTGTGGCGGATCAGCGCCCGGGCAAGCCCGGCCTGGCTGGCGACGCGCTCAAGCGTTGCACCCTCGATGCCGAACCGCGCGACGCATTGCTCATAGGCATTCAGGATTTCGGCGGTCCGCTCCGCCTTGATGCTCGGTCGTCCCATATCTGCTCCCGCATGATTGTCGGCCTTGACAATAAAAAATTAGTGCATATCTGTAAATTATCAATTTTGATAATAAAAGAGGATCGCATGACCGAGCTCATTGCGTACAAACCGTTCACTGTTCTGGCGATCATTGTTCTGGCTGTCGCCACGGCGATGGGCTGGATATGGATGTGGGGGCTGCTTTACATGTACTGGGCGGTGATGGGACCGCTGACCGGCAGCGCATTTGTCGTGGAATCCGTCGACAGAGACGATAATCCGGTGCTTTTCTGGATCATAAGCGCCGCCTGGTTCGCGGCCGGCATCTGGACATTCGTCAATGGGCTTGGTCTCGTCTGACAGGACATGCGCATGACAGAAGAGACAATGCTGCACCGGCTCCCGGTGGATGCCTATACGTCGCAGGCCTGGCTCGACCGCGAACAGAAAGCGATCTTCTCAAGCACCTGGCGTTACGCCGGTTTCGTCGAGGACATCTCGGAGCCAGGCCAGTACATGGCCGTCCAGGCCGGGCTCAACAACATCTTCATCGTCATGGGCCGGGACCGGCGGCTGCGGGCCTTTCACAACATCTGCCGCCACCGCGGCACACAGCTCATCCGCGCCGTTGGCAGGACACAGAAGGCGCTGACCTGCCCCTATCACGACTGGACCTATGACCTTGAAGGCAATCTGGTCTCGGTTCCCGACGAGGATCATGAATACGGCTCCGTCGACAAGTCCTGCCTCGGCCTGAAGCCGGCTGCCGTCGACTTGTGGCGCGGCATGCTTTTCGTACATCCCGATCCCGATGCGGGTTCGATCATCGAATGGTTCGGCGACGTCGAACCCATGCTGGGTCCCCACAATGTCGAGGAACTGGTCGAATATGCCGATGCCCGCAAGACCTACGAGGTCAGGGCCAACTGGAAGATCGTCGTTGAAAATTACATCGACGTCTATCACCTGTCGCATCTGCATTCCGGCACGCTCGCAATGTATGATCACGCAAAGGCCGAATACGGCTTCGTCGGGCCGCATTTCGCCTTCTGGGAGCCGCCCTCGGACGCATACGGGGCCGATATTCAGAAAAACGCGCCCTATCCGCTGGTCGTGCCGGTCGAGCAGGCGGGCGCATGGGTGCCCATGCTGTTCCCGGGGATCGGGCTTGGCGAAAGCGAGTCTGCCTGGTCGGTATTCGTCATCACGCCGCTTGCTCCTGATCTGACCCGGGTCGAAACCCGAACGCGCGTCGCCAATGCCTCCGAATGGTCGTTCGGCAAGCAGGCCAGCCGCTCGGTCGCCTTCTGGCGCGACCATATCACCGGCAAATACGCGCCCGAGGACGGCGCCGGCGAGGATGATCCGATGGTCAGCGGCGACTTCACGGCCGAGGACATCTATGCCTGCGAGCAGCAGCAGAAATCGTTGCAGAGCCCGTATTTCGAGACCGGCCCCGCCGCGAAGGGCGAGGGCCCGGTCCTCGGTCATCAGCAAATCGTGCTCGATTATGTCGAGGGACGGCGCTGATGCGTGACTTTCACCGGCTTCAGGTGCTCGAAACCCGCGAGGAAATCGACGGCCGCGCAAAGACAGTCGTTTTCGAAGTGCCGCCGCAGCGCACCGAGACGTTTGCCTGGCGGCCCGGTCAGCACATCACGCTGCGCTTCCGGTTGAACGGCGAGGAGCTCCGCCGGTCCTATTCGGTCTCCGCCTCGCCCTTTTCGGGCGAGCCGATGCGGATCACCGTCAAACGCGTGAAGAGGGGCCGCGTTTCCAACCACATCAACGATCATGTGAAAAGGGGCGATACGCTCGAGGTCATGCCGCCCTTCGGCGGCTTCTGTCTCGATCCCGGCCACAGGTTGCGGCGCACCCACTATTTCTTCGCCGGCGGCAGCGGCATCACGCCGCTCTTTGCGATGCTGAATTCCGCGCTTTGCGCCGAACCGCATTCATTTTGCCATCTTGTCTACGGCAATCAGGATGCGGGCTCCATCATCTTGCGGAGCGAGCTCGACGCGCTGCTTGTGGCGCATCCGCGCAGGCTGACAGTGTCGCATGTGCTGTCCCGGCCGTCTCTCTTCTCCTCCTTCGGCTTCTGGCGCCGCGGGCGGATCGACCGGGCGGCCATCGATGCGCATTTCAGCGAGAACCCGCCCTACGCACAGGATGCGCAATATTACGTTTGCGGTCCGGGCGCCATGAACGGCGCCGTCCGCGCCGGGCTGATGGATCTCGATGTGCCGGTGAACCGCATTCACATGGAGAGTTTCGGCGGCAACCAGATGATCGACGACAGCGTTTCCGGTGTCGCCGCAAACGCTTCCGTGCGGCTGAACGGCTCGGTGACGAATGTGCCGGTCAAAAAAGACCAGACGCTTCTTCAGGCCATGCGCGACGGCGGTCTTGATCCGCCCTTTTCCTGCCAGTCGGGCGTCTGCGGCGCCTGCGCGGCGAAACTCACCGGCGGCAAGGTCCACATGCGGGCCCGCATGGCGCTGGAGGATGCCGATGTCGCCAAAGGCAGGATCCTCACCTGCCAGTCGGTGCCCGTGACCGAGGAATTGAGCGTCAGGTTCGGCTAGAGCAATTCTGAGCTAGATTGGATCATTTGACCGTGGCGATTTTGGTTTCTGGCAAGGCGGGTTGCGCGCCGTGGTGCCAACCCACCACAAGCGCGAGCCAACGACGCCAGGGGCCAAAATCGCCCGGCCCATTTGTCTCTGATTTTCAATACGATAATCCTCTCAAGGGTGGAGAAAATCGGCCCATCGGCGTTGTTGCGCCACTTGCCCGATGCGCTGCATCGCGCTGCGCGACGCGCCTAGCCGACTGAACCGATTTTCCGCCATCAAATGCTCCAAGCTAACTCAGAATTGCTCTAGGTCGAACGGGCAAAGCTGCTCACATATCGCGCACGCTCACCGATTTGAGCCAGCGCCGGAAGGCATCGGCATCCGGATTGTTCATCGCGCCCGCCTCATAGGCGAGAAAATAGCCATAATCCGACAATTCGAACGTGCTCAGCCGCATAAGGCGGCCGGCTTCGATCTCGGGCATGACCAGCGCGTCATTGAGCGCGACGCCCTGGCCGTCCATCACCGCCTGGACGCGCACATTCGGATCGGGAATGATCAGCGTGTCCGCGCGTCCTTTATGCGGAAGCCCGGCAACTCGGTACCATCGCGACCAGGCATCGCTGTCTTCCCGGTCGCGCAGCAGGGTGAACGCATCGAAGGCCGCTTCCAGACCGCGTTGCTGCACCAGCTCCCACGCCTGTCGGTCTCCGCTCGGCCAGGCCGGGCAGGGGAAGAGGCGCTCGATCGCGACATCATTCCAGTTGCCGTCGCCCCAGCGTATGGCAAGGTCAATGCCCTCGCCGCGCAGGTCCTGGAGGTCGATCATCGGCTGGATGCGCAGACGGATGCCGGGATGAGCCCGCATGAAGTCCATCAGCCTCGGTGATAGCCAGCGCGAGGCGAAATAGGTGGTCACGCCTATGGTCAGGGTGCGGTTGTCGGCATGCCGCATCTCCGCGATCCTTTGTTCGACATTCTCGAACGCGGCTTGAACCGTCGCCAGCAGTTCCTGCCCCTTCGACGTTAGCGATATGCCGCGCGCATGCCGTTGAAAAACCGCAAATCCGAGTTCCGCCTCGAGCTGCCGCATCTGGTGGCTGACGGCGCCCTTGGTCAGCCGCAGCTCGTCGGCGGCCGACGAAAAGCTGCCGTGCTGCGCCACGATGGTGAAGACCCTGAGATTATCGTAGTGACGGAAACGCATGTTTAGAGACTAATTTCATTAGCCGCTCAGTGCAAAATTTTTCGATTTTTTTGGCTGATTTTTTGATCAAGGATGGTTTCCGGCATTTTGAGGCCGCTTTGCCGACTTTTAGGAGTAACCGAATTGAACATTGATACGGTGAGCGAACCGGTTGCTTCCCTGCCCGTCAGGCGCGGGCGTCGGCGGCGCTCCGACCGCCCCGGTGCCATGCCGACAAGCGCACCGCAGGTCCGCTCGATACCGGCCTATGATCTGCTTGGCGAGCGTGCGCTTGCCGCGATTGAAAGCCAGGCCGACTGGATCCTTGAGAAGGTCGGCGTGGAATTTCGCGGCGACGCCGTCGCCCGTGATCTGTTGCGCGAAGCCGGTGCGATGGTCGACGGGGACCGCGTGCGCTTTGAGGTGGGCCACGCGCGCGCACTGTGCGCCACGGCGCCGCGTCAATTCGCGTTGCACGCGCGCGATCCGCGCCGCACCGTGACCCTTGGCGGCGACCACATCGTTCTCATGCCCGGATACGGCTCGCCCTTTGTCACCGACCTCGATCGCGGTCGCCGCTACGCCTCGCTCGAAGACTTCCGCAACTTCGTCAGGCTGAGCTACATGGCGCCGGCGCTGCATCATTCCGGCGGGACCGTGTGCGAGCCTGTCGACATTCCGGTGAACAAGCGCCATCTCGATATGGTCTACGCGCATCTGCGCCTGTCCTCGAAACCGTTCATGGGTTCGGTGACGACCCCGTCGCGAGCGGCGGATTCGATCGAGATGGCGCGCATCGTCTTCGGCCGGGACTTCGTGGAAGCCAATGCCGTCCTGCAGGGCAATATCAACGTCAACTCACCGCTGGTGTTTGACGAGACCATGTCCGGATCCCTGCGTGTTTACGCCGAGGCCAATCAGTGTGTCTGTATTTCGCCGGCTATCTTCGGCGGCGCCATGGGGCCGGTCACCCCGGCCGCGGTCGCGGCGCAGACCCTTGCCGAGGCAACGGCCGGCATCGCGCTCGTCCAGGCGATAAGGCCGGGATGCCCGGTGGTCTTCGGCAGCTTCCACTCGACCATGGACCTGCGCACCGGAGCGCTGACTTTCGGAACGCCCGAGGCCGGTCTCGTGACCATGGCGCTGTCACAGCTCGGGCGGCGGCTTGGCGTACCGGTGCGCTCCGGCGGCGGCCAGATCACCTCCGCCAATGCGCCGGACGGCCAGGCGATGCGCGACAGCGCCAATGCGCTCTGGTCGACGATGATATCAGGCGCCCACCAGGTCTGGCATGCGGCGGGATGGCTCGAGGGCGGCCTGACCATGTCCTATGAGAAATTCATCATGGATGTCGACAATTGCGGCGCCATGCTGCGCCTGCTGGAAGGCATGGCGGTGGATGATGACGCCTTTGCCCGCGAGGCCTACGACGAAGCGGCACCGGGCGATAATTTTCTCGCGACGGCCCATACTCTGCGCCACTGCACGACCGCGAATTACAGCCCGATCCTGCCGTCGCCGGGCCCCTATGAAACCTGGCGGGAACGCGGCGGCAAGAGCGCCGAGCAGCATGCCAATTCAATCTGGAAGTCGATGCTCGCGTCCTATGAACCGCCCGAGCTTGATGCGCAAATCGACGAAACGCTGAAACAATTCATGGCCGAGCGCAAATCGGCCATGCCGGACGAATGGTACTGAATATCTGGAGAAAAACATGACCGAAGAACTCAGCCGCACATCTGCGCTCGCCTCGCGCCACACCGCCCTCGGCTCCGGCCTCGAGGACTGGAACGGCATGGGTACCGCCTGGTCCTATGACACCGATCCCGATGCCGAACATGATGCGGTCCGCGAGGCGGCGGGCATGTTCGACATGTCGCCGCTCAAGAAGATCATCGTTTCCGGACCGGATGCGGCGGCGGTGCTCGATCATCTGGTAACGCGCGACGTCAGGAAAATCGCGCCGGGCACAGCCGCCTATCTGTCCGTCCTGACCGACAAGGGCACCATGGCGGACGATGCGATCCTCTACAATAATGGCGACGGCCGGTGGATGATTGTCCATGGCTCAGGCGATACGATGGCACTGCTCCGGGCCTCCGCCAGGAGCAGGACCGTGTCGATCGAATTCGACGACGACCTGCACGACCTGTCGGTTCAGGGCCCCGCCTCCCTTGCGATCCTCAATGAGCATTGCAACGTCGATTTGGGTGCGCTGGCCTATTTCCGGCACGCGCCCATGACGCTTTTCGGCCAGCCCTGCCGCGTCTCCCGCACCGGCTATTCCGGCGAGCGCGGCTACGAGATCTTTGCCGGAAGTAAGGCGATATGCGCAATCTGGGACGGGCTGGTGGAAGCCGGCGTCATGCCCTGCTCGTTCACGGCCCTGGACAAGCTGCGCATTGAGGCGGGGCTGTTGTTCTATGGCTACGACATGACCGCCGATCACACGCCCTATGAGGTGGGTCTCGGCTTCACGGTGAACAGCGCGAAAGGCGATTTTCGCGGTCGCACGGCGTTGATGGCTGCAAGGGGAAACGAAAAGATAGCCAATGTCTGCCTCGACATCGATCACGGCGACATGGTCGCCGGCGGCGAGGAACTGTCTGTGAACGGCGAGACCGTCGGCACCGTCAACAGCCCCTGCTATTCCCGCAGGCTCGGCAAGTCGCTGGCCCTTGCGCATGTCGCCCCCTCGGCGGCAGCGCCCGGAACGCGGTTCAAGTTGAACGGCGGCCCCATATGCACGAGCGCCACGGTTGTTTCGATGCCCATCCACGACCCGCAAAAGCGCCGCACGCATCAGGCGTGAAAAGAAAGGTGTCTAGGATTCGATACTTGACACCATAAGTAGCGCGGTGATTTCCTGTTCAACCAGTTCCGGGGGAATGGGATGGCTGACAGATCGGTTTCTGCTGGAGGCGACATCAACCGAAGCGTTGTGGTTTCGGGAGACGGCAATGCCGTCGCTCTTTCATTCGGGCCCGAATTCAAGGTTCCTCTCATTCGCAGGCAAATTCGCGCCAACGAGCGCCGGCGACGACCGCGTGAACTGGATATCCTGGATCCAACGCGTGGCGGGCTGCCGCTGATTGGTCGCGAGGGCGACATCGAGAATCTCAAAAAATGGCTGAATGCCGATCCTGATATCTCGGTCCATGCCCTCATAGGGCTGGCGGGTGCCGGCAAGACACGACTCGCAATCGAACTGTGTTCCCGGATCGACAACGGCAAGGCGCCGGGAGACCAAGGTTGGGTGGCAGGCTTCTTGTCGCCTACTGAACTACCGGCACTCGCCGGTTCATATGCGTTGCATGAATATGGCTGGGAAAACTCGACCTTGTTGGTAATCGACTACGCTGCCCAGCATTATGAGGAGTTGGCCCGCTGGCTGGATCAACTGGCGGTTCAAACCCTCGATGATGGTGCCAGACTACGCATATTACTACTTGAGCGGACGGCACCGGAAGAGTTCGGCTGGTGGCGTGAACTAACGGGCTCGAAGCTCGGATCGTCACGTGAGCGACTGGACCTTTTTTGGGATGAAAGTCTGCGCCCGGAAACACTGCCTGGATTTGAAGATCTGGAGGTCCGCCGTCAAATCGTCAGTGCAGCCTTGCTGGCAGCAAAGAAATTTCATGGCGATGAAGGCTCAACAAAAGAAGTACCGAATGTGGGCGACGATGCTGCCTTCGATGCCGAGCTTTCGAAACCAGTATTTGCTAATCCTCTTTCACTTGTCATGGCAGGAATGATTGCGCGGGAATCCAATACGACGGCCGCTCTGTCGCTCAGACGGCTGGACGCAGCGCGTCATCTTGCTAGTCGCGAACTCGAACGATTGCAAGGACTTGGCGCCGAGGTGGACGGTAAATCCGTCGTACATCTTGCAGCATTCAACGTGCTTGTCGGTGGTCTGCCTCTTGAGGGATTGACCAGCGCTGTTGGCGCGGAACTAAATGCTGCCGGCTTGTCCGGTAATCCGGATGCCATCGCCGACCTCTTTCAACAGGAGTTTCCGGTCTCAGGATCTGAGGATGCCGAAGCAGCGCAGCCAAAACTTGGTACAATACAGCCCGACCTCATTGCCGAGGGCGCCGTAGTCGAGGCGTTCGAAAAAGCCTCACCGGCGTACCGTGACCAAGGGCCTGCATTTGTTCAACGCGCCTATGAGGTTGGAAAGGAAACAGCGGCGGCGGCGATAATTCGTCTGTTGCAGGACTACGCCTTCGCGCTGGAGGATATTTCCGCCGGGGAAGAAGAGAAATTAGCCGCGCAACGATTGTTAGGCTGGCTAAGTTCGCTGGCCGATGGTCTCCAGGAACCGGAGGCTTTGGAGCCATTGGCATTTGCTTTGCCATCGCAAACGCTCGTTTTGCGTGAAGATGCACTTAAGATAACCTCCCGACTTGCTGAGCATTGGATGGCTCATTTTTCGGAAAACAAGGATATGACAACAGCCTACCGAGCAAAGGTATGGGCAAATAATCATGCGCTTCGGTTGTCAGATTTGGGAATGTATGACGAAGCGCTGAGTGTTGTTGAGACCGCATTGAATCTAGCTCGTCTTCTTTTCGATATCGATGCAGACGCATTCCGTGATGATCTCGCGGGTTCTCTGAACAATCTGGCTGGTATTCTGAGCGCCGTTGGCCGGCGTGAGGATGCCCTTGCCGCCGGGGAAGAAGCCGTCGAGCTTCATCGGGCGCTGGCCGCTGCCCGCCCGGATGCCTTTATCCCGGATCTCGCGGGTTCTCTGAACAATCTGGCCAATATGCTGAGCGACCTTGGCCGGCGTGAGGATGCCCTTGCCGCCGGGGAAGAAGCCGTCGAGCTTTATCGGGCGCTGGCCGCTGCCCGCCCGGATGCCTTTATCCATGATCTTGCGATGTCTCTGAACAATATGGCCAATATGCTGAGCGACCTTGGCCGGCGTGAGGATGCCCTTGCCGCCGGGGAAGAAGCCGTCGAGCTCTATCGGGCGCTGGCCGCTGCCCGCCCGGATGCCTTTATCCAGGATCTTGCGATGTCTCTGAACAATCTGGCCAATATGCTGAGCGACCTTGGCCGGCGTGAGGATGCTCTTGCCGCCGGGGAAGAAGCCGTCGAGCTTTATCGGGCGCTGGCCGCTGCCCGCTCGGATGCCTTTATCCCGGATCTCGCGATGTCTCTGAACAATCTGGCCAATAGGCTGAGCGCCGTTGGCCGGCGTGAGGATGCCCTTGCCGCCGGGGAAGAAGCCGTCGAACTCAGAAGGACACTGGCCGTTGCCCGCCCGGATGCGGCATCGGTAGACCTGTCAATGTCTCTGGGAGTGATCAGTGACATAAAAAATGCCTGTGGAGACAAGACGGGTGCCTTTGAAGCGATATCCGAGGCCATTGATATATTGAAGCCGGTCTTTCTTGAATTGCCCCAAGCGGTTGATCGCTGGATGGTAATGCACTTGCAGCGCTACTTTATGCTTGCAAAGGAGTTGAAAATAGAGCCGGACAAGACCAAGGTCGCTCCGATCTTGGAAATGTTTGAAGCTTTGAAACGGGAGTCCGATGATGACAACAGGTAACGGTGATCGTTCCGTGAAGGCCGGTAATGCTGTCGGCTCTCAAATCATCACAGGTGACAACAACACAGCCATAATGAAAGGCATTACGGTTCAGTGGCCGCAAGCCGAGAACGTTTCGATAGCCGACGAAATTGCTGCCTTGAAAGCGGATCTTGCCTCGCTTCGTTCACCTGAACAGTCCAAGCTTGAACGCGCATTGGAAGATGCCTCGGAAGAGGCGGGCAAGGCGGAACCGGACAAGGACGAGATTGGCGGTGCGATAGAAAGAGTTATCAAATATGCCAAAAAGGCGGACGACCTTTCTTCTCAGGCTGAAAAGCTGGCGCCACGATTCGCAGCGATCATCGCTTGGCTTGGTCCGACATGGAATAAACTAGCAGGCATGATTGGCTTGGGTGCTTAGGTAAATCTAAATCGCCCACCCCGATACCAGACGCAGCAATTAACTCAAACCACCTGCTTCATCAGCCAGTCCAGCACCCGTTCGGCCTTGGGGCCGTGCGGCCGGTTCTCCGGCCAGACTACATAGTGGCCAAGGCCGACATCGAAGACGCCGATATCGAGCCGTTCGAGCAGGCCCTGCCGCACCACGGTCTCGACAATATGGTCCCAGCCATAGGCGATGCCTTCGCCGGCGATCGCCGCCTGGATGACCAGCGCATAATCGTTGAGCCGCAGGCCACCGCCGGTGTCGACATAGTCCAGCCCTTGCGCCACGAACCAGTCGCGCCAGCCGGCGCGCGGCCGGAACGGCTCTTCCAGATGGATGAGTTTGTGCCCGAAGAGCTCGGCGGCGTCTTCCGGCCGGCCGGCCTTTTCGAGATAGGCCGGGCTGCAGACCGGATAGATCACTTCCGGGCCCAGCCGCAGGCCCTGATAGCCCGGCCACTGGCCGGAGCCGAGCCGCACGCCGAAGGAAAGGCCTTCCTCGGCGATATCGACATCCTTGTCGGTCGTCTGCAGCCTGATTTCGATATCCGGATTGCCGCGCCGGAAGGTCGCCAGCCGAGGCAGCATCCAGTAATGGGCGAAGGCGGTGGAGCAGGACAGCGATACATGATCCTCCGGCCGGCTCGCGACCGCGTCGGCGGAATTCAGGATGTGCATTAACCCAAATGATACGTCGGCATAGAAGCGTTCACCGGCTTCGGTCAGGCGGATGCTGCGGTGCCGGCGTTCGAAGAGCTGCGTCCCGAGCGCTCCTTCCAGTTTCTTGACTGAGAGGCTTACGGCTGGCTGGGAAACGTTGAGCTCCGCCGCTGCCTCGGTGAAGGAAAGGTGCCGCGCCGCCGCCTCGAAAGCAAAGAGCGCGGCCGGCGACTGGATACGCTGATAAAGTTTTCGCATAAATACAGTTTATTCAATGACAAAGATTTTTCAATCGTCACAGCATTGCCAAATGCGCGTATTCTTCTTACCCGAACTGTCGCGACGGTAATCCCATAAGAGTTGCATCCTTAAGAGCCGCAACATGAGAGCTGCATCCAGAAGGTCCCGGCGCACGGAGCGCGCAGCGCCCGTCATGCCCGCCTACATCACCCGCAGGATTCCTTACTTCGAATATATGCGCGAGGAGGGTCTCGTGCGCATCGAGGAACAGGCCGACCGGCTGATCGAGGAGGTCGGCATCGAGTTCCGCGACGATCCGGAGGCGCTGCGCATCTGGAAAGACGCGGGGGCAGACGTCAAGGACACCAGGGTGCGCCTGCCGCGCGGCATGGCGCGCGAACTGCTCAAGACTGCGCCGTCGAAATTCACCCAGCATGCCCGCAATCCGGCGCGCAGCGTCGAAATCGGCGAGACGAGCACCGTCTTTGCCCCCATCTATGGCGCACCCTTCACACGATGCCTCGAAAAGGGGCGCCGCTACGGCAGTTTCGAGGATTTCGACAAGCTGTCGAAACTCGTCTCCATGCTGCCTTCGCTGCATCATATGGGCCTCGTCATCTGTGAGCCCTGCGACCTGCCGGTCAACAAGCGCCATCTCGACATGGTGCTTGCCCATATGCGCAATTCCGACAAGCCGTTCCTCGGCGCGATCACCGAAAAGAGCCGGGCGCGGGACAGCGTCGATATGGCGCGCATCCTCTTCGGCGAAGCCTTCATGCGGGACAATTGCGTGATCATGGGCAACGTCAACACCAACTCGCCGCTGCATGTCGACAAGGTGGTGACCGAAGCGATCCAGGTTTATTGCGGCGCCGGCCAGGGCATTGTCGTTGCGCCCTTCATCCTGGGCGGGGCGATGGGACCGGTCACGACCGCCGCCTCGATCGCCCAGGCGCTCGCCGAGGCGATGGTCTGCGGCGCCTTCAGCCAGCTTGTCAGGCCCGGCGCGCCTTTCGTGCTCGGCAATTTCCTGTCCTCGATGAGTCTGAAGAGCGGCGCGCCCACCTTTGGCATGCCGGAGCCCGTCGCCTCCAACTACATCATCGGCCAGCTCGCCCGCCGTCTCGGCGTGCCGCTGCGCTGCGGCGGATCGCTCACCGCCTCCAAGCTGCCCGACGCGCAGGCCGCCGCCGAAAGCGCTGACAGCATGCATTCGACCGCCATGGGCGGCGCCAATTTCGTGCTGCATTCGGCCGGTTGGATGGAGGGCGGCCTTGTCAGCGGCTTCGAGAAGCTGGTGATCGACGCCGACCGGCTCGGCGCCTATCAGAAACTGCTCGGCGGCATCGACACGGACGACAATGCGCTGGGCGCTGACGCCTATGAGGATGTCGAGCCGGCCGGCCACTTCCTCGGCTCGGCCCATACCATGCGCAATTACGAGACGGCCTATTACGACGCCGTGCTGTCGGATTCCGAAAGCTTCGAACAGTGGACCGAGCGCGGCGGCAAGGATACCGCGCAGCGCGCCTTCGAGCGCTGGAACAAGATGCTCGACGAGCACCAGCCGCCGCCGCTCGACGAGGCGGTTAATGAGGCGCTCGCCGAATTCGTCGAAAAGAAGAAGCAAAGCATGCCCGACGCCTGGTACTGAGCGGGGAGCAGGAGGAACCGAACAATGCAGACCCATGCGAAAGTGGTCATCATCGGCGGCGGCGTTGTCGGCTGCTCGATCCTGTTTCACCTTGCCAAGTTCGGCTGGCGCGATGTCGTGCTGCTGGAGCGCAACGAACTGACCTCCGGCTCGAGCTGGCATGCCGCCGGCCAGATCCACACGATCAGTTCCGATCCGAATATTTCGCGCCTGCAGGGCTATACGATCAACCTCTACAAGGAGATCGAGGAGCTGTCCGGCCATTCCTGCGGCATGCATTCGACCGGCGGCTTCTATCTCGCCTCCAACCAGGACTGGTACGATTATCTGAAGCGCGAGCGCTCCAAGGCCCGCTATATGGGCCTCGACCAGGAGTTCATCTCGGTGGAGGAGGCGGCGCGCCGCCACCCGCTGATCGATCCGAGCCGCTATGTCGCCGCACTCTGGGATCCGCTCGACGGCGATATCGACCCGTCCGGCGTCACCTACGCCTATGCCAAGGCGGCCCGCCACCATGGCGCCACCTATCACACCCACACGCCGGTGATCGAGACGAACCAGAAGCCGGACGGCTCCTGGGACGTGGTGACGCCCAATGGCACGATCAATGCCGAATACATCGTCAATGCCGGCGGCCTTTGGGCGCGCGAGGTGGGGCATCTGTCGGGCGTCGATCTTCCTGTCCAGCCGATGGAGCACCACTACCTCATCACCGAAGCCATTCCCGAGATCGTCGAGCGCGATCCGGAGGATCGCCTGCCGGCCGGCATCGACTATGAGGGCAATATCTATTTCCGTCAGGAGCGCCAGGGCATGCTGCTTGGCACCTACGAGCCGCGCTCGACGCCCTGGAAGGTGGAAGGCACGCCGCAGGATTTCGGCCATGAGCTGCTGGCGCCCGACCTCGACCGCATCGCCGACCGGCTGGAACTCGGTTTCGAGCGCATTCCGGCGCTTGGCCGCGCCGGCATCAAGGATATGATCAACGGGCCCTTCACTTTCGGCCCGGACGGCAATCCGATGATCGGGCCGGTACCGGGCATGAAGAATTACTGGGTCGCCGTCGGCGTCATGGCGGGTTTCTGCCAGGGTGGCGGCGTCGGCCTGTGCATGGCCGAATGGATGATCGACGGCGAGCCGTCCATCGATGTGTGGGCGATGGATGTCGCCCGCTTCGGCGAATTCGCGACGCCCGAATACGGCACCATCAAGTCATCGGAAAATTACGAGCGCCGCTTCGTCATGACCTTCCCCAACGAGACGCTGCCGAAAGGCCGCCAGCAGAAGACGACGGCGCTCTACGACCGGCTGACCGCGAAGGGCGCGGTGATGGATGCGAGCTTCGGTCTCGAACATGTGCTGTGGTTCGCAAACGGGCCGGAGGATGCCCATGAGGAGCCGACCTTCAAGCGTTCGCGCGCCCATGATTACGTCGCCGCCGAGGTCAACGCCGTGCGCGAGGCCGTCGGCATGATCGAGATCGCCAATTTCGCCAAGCACGCGGTATCAGGCCCCGGCGCGCGGGCTTTCCTCGACCGACTCTGCGCCGGGCGGGTGCCGAAGCCCGGCCGGCTGTCGTTGACGCCGCTTCTGACCGAGGCCGGCCGCCTTTACGGCGATCTCACGGTTGCCTGCCTCGGCGAGGAGAGCTTCATCCTCTTCGGCTCCGGCGCGGCGCAGGAGATGCACCGCCGCTGGTTCGAGAAACATCTCCCGGCCGAGGGCGTTTCCTACCGCAACGCTTCCGACGAATGGCACGGCATGGCGATTTCCGGCCCGAAATCGCGGCAATTGCTGCAGCGCCTGTGCCGCGACGACGTGTCGGGCGAGGCGCTGAAATTCCGCGATATTCGCCGCACCTATGTTGCCGGCGTTCCGGTGCTTCTGGCGCGGGTCTCCTTTTCCGGCGAGCTTGGCTACGAAATCTATTGCGCGCCGCAATATCTCATCAAGCTCTACCAGAGGCTCGAGGAGGAAGGCGCCGATCTTGGCCTGAAACCCTATGGCAACCGGGCGCTGATGTCGCTGCGGCTTGAGAAGAACTGGGGCGCCTGGACGCTCGACTTCCGGCCGGATTTCACGCCCGCCCAGTCCGGTCTCGATGCCTTCATCAACTGGGATAAGGAGTTCATCGGCAAGGAAGCGGCGCTCGCTGAACGGCAATCCGGCCCTGACAAGAAGCTGGTCGTCATGACCGTCGAAACCGACGATATCGATGTCAGCAATGACGAGGCGATCATGAAGGACGGCGCCTGCGTCGGCTATGTCTCTTCCGGCGGATTTGCCCACCATGTCGGCAAATCCATGGCCTTCGGCTATGTCCCGCCGGAACTCAGCGTCGACGGCACCGAACTGGAGGTGGAAATCCTGGGCAATCTTTACCCGGCTAAGGTAACGGCGAAACCGCTGTACGATCCCGATGGCGCGAAGATGCGGGGGTGACGGGATAGACAATGTTTTCGCTTGAAGGACATACCGCAATCGTCACGGGCGGCGCCAGCGGCGATGATGCGTGTCATGTCCGTGGAATGGGCGAAAAGCGGCGTGACCGTGAACGCGCTGGCACCGGTGCCATCGAGACCGCTCTGGTCAGGAAGATGCATGACGAAGAAACCCGCCGCGCCTGTCTCGCCCTGCCGCAATCAAGCTATATCACCGGCGTAACTCCGCCGGCCTGATCAAGCGCGGGTGAACAGTACCTCAGCATTCCAGTGCTGCATTATATCAATGTTCACCTAAGGGTGCTAAATTAGGCAAATGAGCAAAAACTGGGTCACAAAGCGCTCGGCCGTCTCCGGCCGATTTGTTACGAAGCCGCTTGGCAAGGCTAAAGCATCCAAATTCTCCGCCGTTGAAGGCATCGCGCTTAGTCGGGAGTCGAACCAGACACTAAGTCGAATTAAGTCGAGCGGGTTGACGGGAAACGACTTGCGAGCCGCAATCACTAGGTCCTTTAACAGAAGCAAATGAGTCGCTACGACGCGATCGAAGATCCCCTGTGTTATCCGGGTACACAGGTCTTGATTAATAAGGCCGACCTTCGGGATCAGGACGAGCTTGATCAGTTTGAACAGCTTATGTTCTTGTCACGCGCTGAGGAAGAGTTGCCGGCGGGGGTTCTGGATTTTGAACACTACAAAACTATCCACCATCATTTCTTTCAGGATGTTTATGAATGGGCAGGTGAGATCCGGCGAATCCGAACTGGTAAAGGGGGCAACTGGTTTTGCTATCCTGAATACATTGATAGAGAGATGCATAAACTCTTTGCGCAGCTTGCCGATGAAGAACACCTGACCGGCGTCGAAGATTACAAATTGTTTTCCGCACGTGCCGCGTACTATGTCGCTGAAATCAACGCTGTGCACCCATTTCGCGAGGGGAATGGACGGTGTCAGCTCACATTTCTCAATATGCTGCTCAGGAATTCCGGTGTCGAACTAAATGAAGACAATCTGGATCCCAAACGCTTCATGGAGGCGATGATCGATAGCTTTCACGATGACAATCGTCTTCTTGCAAAAGAGATCGAGACAATGATTGCGGAAGTCCCTTGAATGGATCTGCCGGTATTTAAGCCGAATCGGATACCGCATCCCACCGCTTCCGCATCGTTTCAGCCGATTGTCGGACGACCTCGGAAATCTGCCGCAACTGTCCGGCAAGCGGGCTGGTCTTGCGCCAGACCATGCCGATGGTGCGCGACGGCTGCGGGTTCTTGAACTGTGCGATCGAGACGGGCGCCGAGCGGGTCTCCACGGCGACCGCCATTTCCGGAATGAGGGTAACCCCGATGCCGGCGCTGACCATCTGCACCAGTGTCGACAGCGAACTGCCGTCAAGCAGCTCCCGCGGCCGGGTCGTGCGCATGTCGCAGAAGGACAACGCCTGATCGCGAAAACAGTGCCCTTCTTCCAGCAGCAGCAGCCGCATCTCGCGCAGCATCTCGCGGCTCGGCACCGGCTTGCCGGCATCCTCGCCCGGGCGCACCAGCACGAAGTTCTCGGAAAACAGCGCGACTTCGCTCAGCGACGGTTCGGAAACGGGCAGGGCAAGGATTGCCGTGTCGAGCCGGCCGTCCGCGAGCTCCCGGATAAGCTTCGGCGTCACGGTTTCGCGCATATGGATGTCGAGGCCGTCATGCATATTGGAAAGGTCACCGATAATCGCCGGCAAAAGGTACGGCGCAATGGTCGGGATAACGCCGATCCTCAGGCGACCGACCAGTCGGTCGCGCGAGGCGCGGGCCAGATCCGTCAGCTCGTTGACCGAACGCAGAATGTCACGGGCGCGGGCCGCGAATTCCTCGCCGAAATGGGTCAGACGCACTTGGCGCGCGCCCCGCTCGAAAAGCTCGGTGCCGAGATTTTCCTCCAGTTCCTTGATCTGCATCGACAGCGCCGGCTGCGAGATCGCACAGGCATCCGCGGCGCGCCCGAAATGTCCGTGACGCGCCAGGGCGTCGAAATAGCGAAGCTGTTTGAATGTCAGATTGTTCATAAGAACATCTTATCGTCACAATCAAATAATTCAACTTAGACTAATTATAAACTTCTGCTATAGGTAGCGAAGCGAAACCGGGAACCGGCCTGCGCCTGGGGCGCCGCATTTGGGCGGCGGACCCATGCGAAACGGGTTTTCGGCATTCCGGAATACCGGTGCCCCATACGCTCCTGCGCCAGGATTATTTCGCCTGGGACACTGCAGCCGGAGCGGATGGCGGGACAGCCGGGTTATCGCAGAAGATCAATCAAGACCGTTCGATGAACGGTTCAATTCATAGAGCCTTTACGGGAGAGAACGATGGACGGAAGCAATCCTGAAACCTCGGGCGGATGCCCTGTCATGCACGGCGCCACGTCGCTTGGAACGCTGTCGAATCGGGACTGGTGGCCCAACCAGCTCAACATCGGCATCCTGCGCCAGAACTCGTCCCTGTCCGATCCCATGGGCAAGGGTTTCGACTACGCCAAGGCGTTCGAGAGCCTTGATCTCGACGCGGTCAAGCAGGACCTCTACGCGCTGATGACCGATTCCCAGGACTGGTGGCCCGCCGATTTCGGTCACTACGGCCCGCTCTTCATCCGCATGGCCTGGCACAGCGCCGGCACCTACCGCACCGGCGACGGCCGTGGCGGCGCCGGCACCGGACAGCAGCGCTTCGCGCCGCTCAACAGCTGGCCGGATAATGTCAATCTCGACAAGGCGCGCCGTCTGCTCTGGCCGATCAAGCAGAAATACGGCCGCAAGATCTCCTGGGCCGACCTGATGATCCTGGCCGGCAACTGCGCCCTGGAATCCATGGGCTTCAAGACCTTCGGCTTTGCCGGCGGGCGCGCCGATGTCTGGGAGCCGGAAGAAGATGTCTATTGGGGCAAGGAAACCGAGTGGCTCGGCGACAAGCGCTATAGCGGCGACCGCGATCTCGAAGATCCGCTCGCCGCCGTGCAGATGGGTCTCATCTATGTGAACCCGGAAGGCCCGAACGGCAATCCGGACCCGGTGGCCGCCGCCAAGGACATTCGCGAGACCTTCGGCCGCATGGCCATGAACGACGAGGAAACCGTCGCGCTGATTGCCGGCGGCCACACCTTCGGCAAGACCCATGGCGCCGGCGATGCCGCAAATGTCGGCCCCGACCCGGAGGCCGCCGGCATCGAGGAGCAGGGCTTCGGCTGGAAGAACAGCTTCGGCAGCGGCAAGGGCGGTGACCAGATCGGCAGCGGCCTGGAAGTCATCTGGACGACGACGCCGACCAAGTGGAGCAACAATTTCTTCTGGAACCTGTTCGGCTATGAATGGGAACTGACCAAGAGCCCGGCGGGCGCACAGCAGTGGCAGCCGAAAGGCGGCATGGGCGCCGGCACGGTGCCGGATGCGGCCGATCCCGACAAGCGTCACGCCCCCTCCATGCTGACGACGGACCTGTCTCTGCGCTTCGATCCGGATTACGAGAAGATCTCGCGGCGCTTCTATGAGGACCCGGACGCCTTCGCCGACGCCTTCGCCCGCGCCTGGTACAAGCTGACCCACCGCGATATGGGTCCGCGCGCCCGCTATCTGGGCAAGGAAGTGCCGGAAGAGGAACTGCTGTGGCAGGATCCGATCCCCGCGGTCGATCACGCGCTCATCGACGATCGGGATGTCGCCGATCTCAAGGCGAAGATCCTCGCATCGGGTCTTTCGATCCCCGAACTCGTCTCCACCGCCTGGGCCTCGGCTTCGACCTTCCGCGGCTCCGACAAGCGCGGCGGCGCCAACGGCGCGCGCATCCGCCTTGCGCCGCAGAAGGACTGGGAAGCCAACCAGCCGGCCCGGCTCGCCAAGGTGCTTGAGGCGCTTGAGGGCGTCCAGGCGGCGTTCAGCGGTGCGCAGTCCGGCGGCAAGAAGGTCTCGCTTGCCGACCTGATCGTCCTCGGCGGTTGCGCCGCCGTCGAACAGGCCGCCAAGGCCGCCGGCCATGACGTGACCGTGCCCTTCACGCCCGGCCGCATGGACGCGGCGCAGGAACAGACCGATGTGGAATCCTTCGCGGTTCTCGAGCCGGTCGCCGACGGTTTCCGCAACTACCTGAAGACCAGATACGCCATCTCGACCGAAGAACTGCTGGTCGACAAGGCGCAGCTCCTGACGCTGACCGCGCCGGAGATGACGGTCCTCGTCGGCGGCTTGCGGGCCCTCAACGCCAATGCCGGCGGCTCGCAGCACGGCGTCTTCACCGACCGCTCCGAGCAGCTCACCAACGACTTCTTCGTCAACCTGCTCGACATGGGCACGGAATGGAAGGCCACTTCGGACGATGAAGAGGAGTTCGAGGGACGCGACCGCGAGAGCGGCGAGGTCAAGTGGACGGCGACACGCGCCGACCTCATCTTCGGCTCCAATTCCGAGCTTCGTGCTCTGGCCGAAGTCTATGGCAGCGGCGATGCGAACGACAAATTCGTCGCCGATTTCGTCGCCGCCTGGGACAAGGTCATGAACCTCGACCGCTATGACGTGAAGTAGGTCTGACGCTTCAGACAAAGAGGGCGTGGCCGCATTCCGGCCGCGCCCTTTTCCATGGAAGCGCTAATCCGGCCGTTCCATGCTGGCAATCGCCCTGATTGTTTCAGAACCGGTCATGAGGCGGTTTTGTAAAATCGGCTGAATCTTGTGATCTCTATATCGATCTCGGTCAAACTAGTGTTGAGTCCGAACCTGTTTATCGAAACGGCATATCCACGACCCCAAGGGAATTTGAACAGGAGTTTGGCTGCCCTGTTGTTCTGGGTCACCCTTTCGATGAACGCGTCAAGATCATTTACCATGACTCCGATGTATTTCGCGCCGTTACCGCGAAACTTATATCCCTCGTAAACCTCGTGGCCCTTGTATTCTGACCAGGCAATTTTGATGGGCTTGCCAAATCGATGCTGTCCGTAGGTTATGCCGTCAGGTGTAAGCACCAGTTCCATCGCCGGTGCAATGAGGCGCTGAACCCGGCCAAGGGCGCTCAGGAAAAGCAACGGAAGAAACGGCATGGATACAAACTTGATGGTCTCCGATCTCCGCGGTCCAAGCACGTAAAACATATCAAGATACACGGGCTGCCAGCCTAAGTCGTGATTCCATGGCGCCAATAGAAATGATGCCAAAACGCCAATGAAAATTAGTGCGAAGAACTGAACAAGCCGAGACGATCTGTAAACGAGCGTGTCTCTCTTTTTGAATATCGGGAAAATTGAATCCTGCATGGGTCGCAACTTAATGGACATCGCGCTCTGAGCAAACAATCGCGCCCTTTTCTATGGTGCGGACTGTTCGGTGCTCGCGATGACACGGATCTCGACAATCGCGCCCTCGCGGCGCAGCCCGGCCACCTCGACGGCCGTCCATGCCGGATAGGGCGCCACGCAATAGTCGAGGCGCACCCGATCGAACAGTTCGAAATGTTCGCGCAGACCCACATGGTAGGTCGTCATTTCGACGATCGCGCCGAAATCGAGGCCTGCTTCGTGCAATATATGCCCGATCTTGTCGAAGGCGTTGCGCATCAGCGTTTCGGGGTCGTCCGGCATGACCCCGTCCGCATCGCCGCCAGTCGAGCCGGTCAGGAACAGATGATTGCCGGACAACATCGCGGGCGACATTTTCAATTTCTCCGCCGCGGCCCGCAGCGCCGGCGGCACGATGGCCCGTTTGGTCATGGGAGTTCCTCGTTCTGGATATGGCGATTTCCTAGTCCAGCCGGCAGCAGATCACAATCTCCGGCATGGCTGAAATCGTTAACACCTTGTTAACCAATGGGGCGCAAACTGGACGGATTAAGTTGTTCCGGAGTTATTGCATGAACCATGAATGTACTGGTTCAGCTACCAAGTGCGTCTGACGCATGTAAATGAATATACCTCTCGTCAGACAAGCTTTATTGGCTGCGAAAGGTATGAAGATGCGGAAATCAAGACTTAATAATCCAGGAAAATTACTGGGTATTACTTTAGCATCGGCGATCGTATGCTTGTCGACACAGGCGCCGGCTGCCGGTTTGGCCTGCGGTGACAGGACATCGCTTCTGAAAGCACTTGCCGACAAGTACAAGGAAGCGCCCCGGGCGCTCGGGCTTGCCTCGTCCGGCAAGGCCGTGTTCGAGGTCTACACGTCGAAAAACGGCACCTGGACGATCCTCATGACGACGACGACGGGCATGACCTGCATCATGGCCGCCGGGCACTCCTGGGAAGAAGCCGTCGAGGTCGCGGAAGGTCCGCAGGCTTAAACCAAGAGAACCTGTGTTCAGGACGCTGCCGCCAGAGCATGCGGCAGTTCCGCTTCGAAGATATCGAGCGCCTCGTCGGGGCCGACGCTGATCCTGATACACCGGTTGAGAGGCGCGACGCCGGGCATGCGCACGAAGACGCCGCGTTCAACAAGGGCGCCCATCAGCGCCGTCGCGAACTCGGCATCGCGGCCGCAGTCGATGGCGACGAAATTGGTCGCCGATTGAAGAGGCTCGAGCCCGTTTGCGCGGGCAATCTCTCCGATGCGCTGGCGGGCGGCGTCGATCCTGCCGCAGACGGATTCCAGATAGGCCTGATCCTCCAGCGCCGCGAGCGCCGCGATCTGCGCCATCTTGTTGACCCCGAAATGGTTGCGCACCTTGTTGAACGACGCGATGGTGCCGGGCGCTCCGAAAGCATAGCCGCAGCGCAGGCCCGCAAGACCGTACCCTTTTGAAAATGTGCGCATGCGGATGACATTCGGCCGGTCGATGAGCCGCGCGACCGGCGGCAGGGCGCTTGGCGGCGCCATCTCGCCATAGGCTTCGTCGAGTACGAGCAGTGTTTCCTCCGGCAGCGCCTCGGCAAAGGCCGCGACCGTTTCGCCATCGTGCCAGGTGCCCATCGGATTGTCCGGATTGGCGAGATAGACCAGCGGCGCGCCCTCACGCTTGACCGCATCGAGCAGACCCTCGAGGTCCTCGTAGTCGTCGCGATAGGGCACCGTGACGAGACGTCCGCCGAAGCCGGCGACGTGGAAATTGAAGGTCGGATAGGCGCCGAGCGAGGTGACCACCGGCGTGTCAGGTCCGGCGATCTGGCGCACGACAAGTCCGAGCAGCCCGTCAATGCCCTCGCCGACAACGATCCGGTCCATGCCTATGCCGAGATGCGCGGCCAGCGCCGAGCGCAGGTCGTGATTTTCCGGGTCGCCATACTTCCACACCTCGTCCGCGCCCTCGCGCATCGCCGCCTTGACGGACGGCGCCGGGCCGAAACCGCTCTCATTGGCACCGATACGGGCGCGGAATGGTTTGCCGGCGGCACGCTCCTGCGTCTCCGGCCCGACAAAGGGTACGGTCGCCGGCAGCGAGCGGACAAGCGGAGTGAAGCGGGAAAATTCGGTCATCGGTTGTTGTTTTCCGGTTTTAAAATGAATTGGTTCAGTAATGCGGTGGCCTGGTGACGGGCGGTGCCTCGCCGGATTGCTCCTCCAGTGCCATCAGCCGGTCGATCAGCTTTTCCTGTTGCGCCTTGAGAAGGTCGATCAGTTTCCACTGTTTCTCGACCTGGTCCGAGAGTTCCTCGATCGTGCGCGTCTGGTGGGCGATGTGCTCCTCGAGCCGGGCGATCTGCTGCGCTTGCGTTTCCGTCATAGCAGGGCACTCTCAAGCGTTTCGCGCCAATGCGCGTCGAGCGGCTTCGGACGGCGCGTCTCGCGGTCGACATAGACATGCACGAACCGGCCCTGCGCCGCCGCCGTTGCGTCCTCGTCGCGGAACAGGCCGATGCGGTAGATCACCGAGGACGAACCGATGCGCTCGACGCCGATGCCGGCATCGATGCGGTCCGGAAAGGCAAGCTCGGCGAAATAATGACAGCCGGTCTCGACCACGAGGCCGATCGTCTTGCCGTCCTTCAGCTTGAGCAGGTCCCTTTCGACGAGCCAGCCATTGATGGCCGTGTCGAACAGCGCATAGTGCACGACATTGTTCATGTGGCCGTAGATATCATTGTCGGCCCAGCGGGACTGAAGCTGGCGGAAAACGTGGAAACTCTCGCGTCCGAGCGGGGTGGGGCGGCTCATGGCGTCACCACGCGGCGCGGTAGATGGCAAGCGCGTCGTCTTCCGCCACATGGCGCGGATTGTTGACGAGCAGCCGTGTCTGCTTCATGGCGTCGCTGGCCATTTTCGGCAGCGCCTCCTCGCCGATGCCGACTTCGCGCAGCCTTTGCGGCAGACCGATCCTGGTCGACAAAGCCGCGATACGCTCGATAAAGACGGCGCAGCCTTCCTGCGTTCCGCCGGGATCTTCTAGATCGGCGAAGGCGTAGGGGCTGAGTTCCGCATAGAGCCGGTAGGACCCGTTCTCCGGCTCCGCCGCGTTGAACCGCAGCACCTCCGGCAGAACCAGAGCGTTTGAAAGCCCGTGCGGGATATGGAATGTGCCGCCGATCGGATAGGCGAGCGCGTGTACCGCCGCGACGGGCGAATTGGCGAAGGCCATGCCGGCAAGCGTCGAGCCGAGCAGCATGGCACCGCGCGCCTCGAGGTTCTCCGGCGAAAAGACCGCCGTCTCGATATTGGCACCCAGCAGCGTCAGCGCTTGCGTGGCGAGCATGCGCGAGACCGGATTGTTGTTGGCGTTTTTCGATGCATAGGCCTCGATCGCGTGCACCATGGCGTCGATACCGGTTGCCGCCGTGGCCGGAGCCGGCAGGCTGACGGTGAGTTCCGCATCGAGGATGGCCGCGTCCGGCAATATGACCGGCGACGAGACGCCGCGCTTTTCCTCGCCGTCGACGGTGATAATGGAAACCGGCGTCACCTCGGAGCCTGTTCCCGCAGTTGTCGGGATCAGCACCAGCGGCAGGCGCGGGCCTTTGGCGTTGCCGACGCCCCAGGCCGCGTCGATATCCTCGCCGGAGCCGGCAAGCAGCGCCGTCAGCTTCGCAACGTCGAGCGAAGATCCGCCGCCCAGTGCGACCACGCCGGTTGCGCCGCATGCGTGCGCCGCCTCGACCGATTTCATCAGCGTGTCGAGGCTCGGATCGGCCTCCACGGCATCGAAGACGGTCACTTTATGGCCGGCATCTTCGAGCGAGCGGATGGCGCTCTGGTCGAGGCCGGCATTGCGGATGCCCTTGTCCGTGACGAACAGAACCGATTGTCCGAGCTTGCCGCCGGCGATCTCGGCGATTCCGCCCGCCGCACCGGGCCGCACGACGATCTGCGGGGTCGTATGAAACGCGAATGCCGACATGTTTCCTCCACTGTGTCGAAGCCGGCACCCACATTAGAGCGCTTCCGCTTTAAATGAAATCGTGCAACTGTTTATGCGGGAACTGTGAAAAAAGCCGGGTTTCGGGCTGGTATCGCCTTTTGGGGGTGAATAAGGTGGTCCGTTATACCAATTGATAAAAAAACGGATGGCGCATGAGCGATCTTGCTATCGAACTGAGGGGCATCGACAAGAGTTTCGGTCCGGTTCATGCCAACAAGAATATCAATCTGAGTGTCAGCAAAGGCACCATTCACGGGATCATCGGCGAAAACGGCGCCGGAAAATCGACCCTGATGTCGATCCTCTACGGCTTCTATCAGGCCGATGAGGGCAAGATCCTGGTCAATGGCGAAGAGATTACCATTCGCGATCCGAATGTGGCGATCGCCGCTGGCATCGGCATGGTTCACCAGCACTTCATGCTGGTCGACAATTTCACCGTGCTTGAAAATGTCATGCTGGGCGCGGAGGAAAACGCCATCCTCAATCGCGGCATCGTCAACGCGCGGGCCGAGCTGAAGCGCCTGGAAGACGAATATGCGCTGGAAGTCGATCCGGACGCGGTGATCGAGGAACTGCCGGTCGGGCTGCAGCAGCGCGTGGAAATCCTCAAGGCCCTCTATCGCGGCGCCGAAATCCTCATCCTCGATGAGCCCACCGGCGTGCTGACCCCGGCCGAGGCCGACCACCTGTTCCGCATCCTCGAACAGCTGCGCGACCAGGGTAAGACCATCATCCTGATCACCCACAAGCTGCGCGAGATCATGGCGATCACCGACGAGGTATCGGTCATGCGGCGCGGCGAGATGGTGGCCACCCGCAAGACATCGGAAACCAATGTCGAGGAACTGGCCGAGCTGATGGTCGGACGGCGCGTCCTTTTGCGGGTTGAGAAAGGTCCGTCCAACCCGTCCGATGTGAAGCTTTCGGTCGACGGACTGACGGTGCGCGACAATCGCGGCGTCGTCATGGTCGATGATGTCTCGCTCGAAGTGCGGGCCGGCGAGATCGTCGGCATTGCCGGCGTTGCCGGTAATGGCCAGTCGGAACTGCTGCAGGCGATCACCGGCATTCGCCAGGCCGAGAAAGGCACCGTGCTGCTCGCCGGCCAGCCGATCGATGTGACGGGCGATGCCGATCCGCAGGATCTGCGCAAGCGCGGTCTCGCCCATGTGCCGGAAGACCGGCATCATATGGGCCTTGTTCTCAGCTTCGAGGAGAACGAGAACGCCATTCTGGGCTATCACTATGACGAAGAATATCTGAACGGCCCGATGCTCAAGCTCGATGCGGTCCGCAGCCATGCGGCGCAAAGCGCCGAGAAATACGACATCCGGCCTCCAGATGTGCGCCTGAAAACGGCGAATTTCTCGGGCGGTAACCAGCAGAAGATCGTCCTGGCGCGCGAGATGGAGCGCGATCCGGCGGTGCTCGTCATCGGCCAGCCGACGCGCGGCGTCGATGTCGGCGCCATCGAGTTCATTCACAAGCGCATTATCGAGATGCGCGATGCCGGCAAGGCCGTGCTTCTCGTTTCGGTCGAGCTCGACGAGATCCGTTCGCTCTCGGACAGGATCCTCGTCATGTTCGCCGGCCGGGTTGTCGGCGAGCGAACGCCGGAGGCGACGGAAGGAGAGTTGGGACTGCTGATGGCCGGTGTCGAGGAAGGGCAGGAGGCGGCCCAATGAGTGTTCCCTACGCAAAACTGCCGCTTTGGGTCGAATACGGCCTGATCCCGCTGATCAACCTCGTTGTCGCATTCCTGGTCGCCGGCCTCGTCGTGCTGATCGTCGGCGAGAGCCCGATCAAGGCCGCGACGCTGCTGGTGCAGGGCGCGTTCGGCTATGGCGAGGGGCTGGGCTTCACGCTCTACTACGCAACGAATTTCATATTCACCGGGCTGGCGGTGGCCGTCGCGTTCCATTGCGGTCTGTTCAACATCGGCGGCGAGGGCCAGGCCTATATCGGAGGCCTTGGCGTTGCGTTTGCCTGTCTCGCGCTTGACGGGATCTTCCCCTGGTTCCTGACTTTTCCCGTCGCGGTACTTGCCGCGGCGATGTTCGGCGCGGCCTGGGCGTTCATCCCCGGCTATCTCCAGGCCAAGCGCGGCAGCCATGTCGTCATCACGACGATCATGTTCAACTTCATCGCTTCGAGCCTGATGGTCTATATGCTCGTCGAGGTGGTCAAGCCGCTCGGTTCCATGGCGCCGCAGACGCGCACCTTTCTTGAAGGCGGCCAGTTGCCGCGCCTTGACTGGCTGCTGTCGATCTTCGGGCTGGATATCGGCGGCGCGCCGTTCAACCTCTCCTTCATCCTCGCGCTCGTCGCGGCGTTCCTGGTCTGGCTGCTGATCTGGCGCACGCGCCTTGGCTACGAAATCAGGACGATGGGAGCGAGCCCCACAGCGGCCCGATATGCCGGCATCAAGGAAGCCCGCATCATCATCATCACCATGCTGATTTCCGGCGCGCTGGCAGGCATGATGGCGCTCAACCCGATCATGGGCGACCAGCACCGCCTGCAGCTCGACTTCGTCACAGGCGCCGGTTTTGTCGGCATCGCCGTGGCGTTGATGGGCCGGTCCCATCCGGTCGGCATCATTCCGGCGGCGATCCTGTTCGGAATGCTCTATCAGGGCGGCGCCGAAATCGCCTTCGAGATGCCGCAGATCTCGCGTGATATGATCACCATCATCCAGGGTCTCGTGATCCTCTTCGCCGGCGCGCTCGAACACATGTTCAGGCCGGCGATCACGACATTCTTCGCCACGCTCGGCGGTGCGGGAAAACAGTCCGAAGCGACGGCGGCGGGAGAGTAGGGCGATGGATTATTTTCAGATTGTAATGGTCACGCTCGAAGCCACCATCCGCCTGTCGGTTCCGCTCATTCTAGCGGCCCTTGCCGGGCTCTATTCCGAGCGCTCCGGCATTTTCGATATCGGGCTTGAGGGCAAGATGCTGGCGGCGGCCTTTGCCGGCGGCGCCGCGGCGGCGGTCTACGGATCGGCCATCATCGGCCTGACCGCCGCGATTGTCGTTTCCGTCGCGCTTGCCATGGTGCATGCCTTCGCCTCGATAACCCAGCGCGGCAACCAGATCGTGTCGGGCGTTGCGATCAACTTCATTGCGCTCGGCTCCACGGTGATCCTCGGCCAAGCCTGGTTCAGGCAGGGCGGGCGAACCCCGCAGCTCAATGAGGACAGCCGTTTTCAGGCGATCACCCTGCCTTTTGCCGAAACGCTGGCCGATGTACCGGTGCTGGGCCCGATTTACGCCAACCTGATTTCTGGCCACTTCCTTCTGACCTATTTTGCCTTTGCCATGGTGCCGATCACCTGGTGGGTTCTTTATCGCACCCGTTTCGGGCTGCGGCTGCGGGCGGTCGGCGAAAACCCTGGCGCGGTCGACACGGCGGGCATTTCCGTGACGAAGATGCGCTATCTCGGCGTGCTTTGCTGCGGCATATTGTGCGGCTTCGCAGGCGCCTATCTGTCGATGGCGGTCGCCGCCGGCTTCGTCAAGGGCATGACGGCGGGCAAGGGCTTTATCGCGCTTGCGGCGCTGATCTTCGCCAAGTGGAAGCCGGTCAATGTGATGCTTGCCTGCCTGCTGTTCGGTTTCCTCGATGCGCTGGCGATCCTCCTGCAGGGCCAGCAGCTGCCCGTGGTGGGCGAGGTTCCGGTCCAGTTCATGCAGGCGCTTCCCTATGTGCTGACGGTCATTCTTCTGGCCGGCTTCATCGGCAAGGCGATCCCGCCAAAGGCCGGCGGCAAGCCCTATGTGAAGGAACGCTAGTGTCCTGAACCTGAAGTTCGTCACATCAGGCTGCATCCTCTGCACGAACTTCAGATTCAATCAGGACACTGGCAACATTATGAATCTAGTGTGGTTTACGGATTTGAAGTTCCTTGCTGAGAGCGCTGCAATCGATGAGAGGAACTTCAAATCCTCCACGCTGGTAGATTTGGAGCGCTCGCATGTCTGAAGATCTGTTCATTGCGGCCCGCGATGCAATGCGCCGCTGCCACGCGCCCTATTCCGAGTTTCCGGTCGGCGCCGCCCTGCGGGCCGATGACGGGAAAATCTATACCGGCGCCAATATCGAAGTCGCGTCCTATCCGGAAGGCTGGTGCGCCGAGACGACGGCTATCGGCCACATGGTCATGGCCGGCGGGCTCGAGATCAGGGAGGTTGCCGTCATCGCCGAGAAAATGGCCGCCTGCACGCCCTGTGGCGGCTGCCGTCAGCGTCTGGCCGAGTTTGCCGGCCCAGAGACGAAGATCCATTTGTGCGACCAGAACGGCATCGTCAAGACGGTGACGCTTGGTGAATTGCTCCCCTACGCTTTCGACGCGGATGCTTTGAAATGAACAGTGCCCTTTCCATTCTGGTCAAGCAGTTGAACGGCCTGATGCCCGAAACCGCGATCGTGCTCGGCTCCGGCCTCGGATCCCTGGCCGACGCTGTGGCTGATCCCGTCAGGGTGCCCTATTCGGACCTTGAAGGCTTCCCGCACAGCGGCGTTTCCGGCCATGCGGCAGAGGTCGTCGCCGGTCATCTGGGCACAACGCCGGTCATCATGCTGTCCGGCCGCGCGCATTACTACGAGAAGGGCGACGCCTCGGTCATGCGCGCCCCGCTGGAGACATTGCACGGCCTTGGCGTCAAGCGGCTGATCCTGACCAATGCGGCCGGTTCGCTGCGCGAGGACATGCCGCCGGGCTCGGTCATGCAGATCACCGATCACATCAATTTTTCCGGTTCAAACCCGCTCTTCGGTGAGCCGAGTGACCGGCGCTTTGTCGGTCTTACCAATGCCTATGACGCGGAGATGGCCGGCGAAATGCGCGAGGCGGCCGCCGCTGTGGATGTCGACCTGCACCAGGGTGTCTATATGTGGTTTTCGGGACCAAGCTTCGAAACGCCGGCCGAAATCAGGATGGCGCGCACCATTGGCGCCGATGCGGTCGGCATGTCGACCGTTCCCGAGGTGATCCTGGCGCGCTTCCTTGGCCTGCGCGTTGCTGCCGCGTCCGTGATCACCAATCTCGCGGCGGGCATGAGCGGCACGGAGATATCGCATGACGAGACCAAGGAAATGGCGCCGCTCGGCGGGCAACGCCTGGCCGCAATCCTGAAGACGATGCTGGCGCGCTGATCGTCGCCCGCACGACGGAGACGCGAAAATGAGCTTTTTACCGCAGGAACTCATCCGTCGTAAGCGCGACGGCCAGGAACTCGGGCAGGGCGAGATCGCCGAATTCGTCCGCGGGATCACCGATCATTCGGTCTCCGAAGGACAGATCGCTGCACTGGCCATGGCGGTGTTTTTCAACGGCATGACCCGAGAAGAAGCCGTGGCGCTGACCCTCGCGATGCGCGATTCGGGCGATGTCCTGGCTTGGCCCGAGTTGGACCGGCCGGTCGCCGACAAGCATTCGACCGGCGGCGTCGGGGACAATGTCTCCTTGATGCTGGCGCCGATCGTGGCGGCCTGTGGCGCGGCTGTGCCGATGATCTCGGGACGCGGCCTCGGCCACACCGGCGGCACGCTCGACAAGATGGAGTCGATACCCGGCTACCAGGTGGTGCCGTCAAACGCACTGTTCCGCGAAACGGTTGCGAATGTCGGCTGCGCCATTATCGGCCAGACCGGCAGCCTGGCTCCGGCCGACAAGCGCTTCTACGGTATTCGCGATGTCACCGCGACAGTTGAATCGGTGCCGTTGATCACCGCCTCCATCCTGTCGAAAAAGCTGGCCGCCGGCCTGCAGGCCCTTGTGCTCGACGTCAAGACCGGCAACGGCGCCTTCATGTCGGATCCCGAGGCGGCGACGGAACTGGCAAGGAGCCTGGTTTCGGTGGCGACCGGCGCGGGCCTTGCCACATCGGCGATCATCACCGACATGAACGAGCCGCTCGCCAGCGCCGCCGGCAATGCCGTTGAAGTGCGCAATGCCGTCGAATTCCTGACCGGCGTCCACCGGGACGCCCGGCTTGAGGAAGTGACGGTCGAACTTGCCAGACAGATGATCTTTGACGCCGGTCTTTCGGACAGCCTGGAGGCGGCGGCGCAATCGGCGCGGGAGGCGCTCTATTCGGGCAGGGCGGCGGAGAAATTTGCCGCCATGGTGGGCGCGCTCGGCGGCCCGGCCGATTTCATGGCGCGTTACGAGCACCATCTTCCGCCGGCGCCGGTCGTGCGCGATGTAACCATCGATCGGGCAGGTCACGTAAGCGCCATCGATGCGCGCGGCATCGGACTTGCGGTTGTCGCGCTTGGCGGCGGCCGCACCCGGCCGCAGGACGATGTCGACCCGTCCGTCGGCCTCACCGATCTTGTTGCACACGGCACCGCGCTGCAGCCGGGCGACCGCATAGCCCGCGTGCACGCGGCCAGCGACGAGGCGGCGGAACGCGCTGCGCGGAATGTCGTCAAATGCTATCGGCTGTCGGACGACCGGCCTTCGGCGGCGGACGTGATCCTGTCGAAGATTGAAGGTTAGAGCAACGGGCGGCAATATGGCGCCATTTGCTTTAGCGCGTGAGAACCAGCTTCCCGTCGCGCGCCCTATAGGATGACAGCCGGTTCAGGAAGCTCATGCCGATCAGGGTGCCGGCAAGCGAATCGTCATCGAGCACATAGGCTTCCACATTGCGGATGCGGATGGATTTGAGTTCTACCGATCCCAGTTCGACCCGGGCGGCCTTGACGGCGCCATTGGCTGTCATCACGCGATATTTGAACATGGCGGGGCTGACGAAAACGCCCACCTTTCGAGCCGTCGAGCGGTTGATCGCAATGGCTGTCGCCCCGGTATCGATCAGGCCCGCCACGCTTCTTCCATTGATCCGGAAATCGCCATGGAAATGGCCGCGTGAATCGGCGGTGAGAACGACGTCCCTGCCGCCGACATAGGCGGCCTCGGGCTCCATTGCCGCTGCTTCGGTGACCGTAGCGGTCTCCTGCTTTTGCGGGCTCGGCAGGGTCAGCTGGCCATCGACAATCTTCGGGACCGCGATCGCGACCCCGGAAACGATGCCCGCCAGCAGAAAAATCCGCATCATGATAAGCGCCCTTGTGCCTGTTTGCACGCAGTACAGCAGGAGATTCCTAACGGACTGTAATCCGGGTCCTGCATGCGCACAGTGTGTGCGCCACTGGTTAGGGAAGCGTTAACTTTTGCGGGCAGATTGCGCTGATGCGGCCAATAGGCCCCGAACGGGGCTTACTTCGTTCCATACATCCGGTCGCCGGCATCGCCGAGACCGGGAACGATATAACCCTTCTCGTTCAGATGGCTGTCGATGGAGGCCGTGAAGACTGGCACGTCCGGATGCGCCTTGCAGAAGGCTTCGACACCCTCCGGCGCTGCCAGCAGGCACAGGAAGCGGATATTATGCGCGCCGCGTTCCTTCAGCTTCTCGACCGCCGCGATCGATGAATTCGCGGTCGCCAGCATGGGGTCGACGACGATAACGAGCCGGTCGCTGATGTCCTCTGGCGCCTTGAAATAATACTCCACCGCTTGCAGGGTCTCGTGGTCCCGGTAAAGGCCGATATGGGCCACCCGCGCCGAGGGGACGAGGTCGAGCATGCCCTCAAGAAGACCGTTTCCGGCCCGCAGGATCGAGGCGAAGACCAGTTTCTTGCCGGCAAGAACCGGTGCGTCCATCTGCGCCAGCGGCGTTTCGATATCCTCATGCGTCAGCGCCAGCTCACGCGTGACCTCGTAACACAGCAGCGTCGAGATTTCGCGCAGGAGGCGCCGGAACCCGGCGGTCGACGTATCCTTCTTGCGCATGATGGTAAGCTTGTGCTGAACCAGCGGATGGTCGATGACGGTGACGCCGCCCATGTTTCTTATCCTTTTGTTTCCTGAGCCGCATTCTGCATTTCCGGCGATGCGGCGGCAAGGTGCGTCGGCGCCCAAATATCCCGTGACCGTCGGTTTGTCACAGTTTTGCGAGCAATGCGGCGCGCGTTTCCTCATCGACGAAAGCCGCTTCCAGCGCCGTTCTCGTCGTGGCGACGAGATCGTCGTCGGAAAGGCCGAATGCGTTCTGGGCAAGGGCGTATTCCCGGCCGAGGCTGGTGGCGAAGAAGGGCGGATCGTCCGAGTTGAGCGTCACGCGAATGCCGGCTTCCCGCAAAGCCGGGAAGGGGTGATCTTCGAAGCCGGCAAAGAGTGAGAGGGAGACGTTCGATCCCGGACAGATTTCGAGAACGATGCCTTCTTCGGCAAGGTGTTCGACGAGGGACGGGTCCTCGATCGCACGCACGCCATGGCCGAGGCGGGTCGGACGCACGTGCTGCAAGGCATCGCGGACGCTGTCGGGACCGGCCACTTCTCCGGCATGGGTGGTGATACCGAGACCGGCGTCACGGGCAATGTCGAAGGCCCGTGCGAAATCGGCGTGGGACCCCATCCGTTCATCGCCGCCCATCCCGAAGCCGGTGACAAGCGGATGCGGCCGCGAGGCCGCGAACCGTGCGACATCGATTGCCGCATCGGCGTCGAAATGGCGCACGCAGGTGATGATCAGTCGCCCTTCTATCCCGTGCGAAGCGCGGGCGCGCCGCATGCCTTCGCCAAGACCGTCGACATAGGCTTGCGGATCGAGGCCCGCGCGGCGTGCATGATCGGGTGAAATGAAGACTTCGCTGTAAATTGCACCCTCTTCGGCGATCGAGGTCAGATAGCTCTGCGCCAGAAGCGCGTAGTCCTCCTCCGTGCGAAACAGGGCCGCTGCCGCATCGTATGCGGAGAGAAAACTGGTGAAATCCTTCCAGACATACCGGTCGCCATCGATCAGATGGTCCATGTCGACGCCGTATTTTTGCGCCTGGCTGCGCACCAGCGCCGTCGGCGCGGCGCCTTCGATATGGCAGTGAATTTCAGCCTTGGGTATGTGGCGGGTCAAATGAAGCTCCTTCCGTGCCGGCCGGGCGCCAGACCGAGATGGGCCGCGACGCTTTCCGCGATATCGGCGAAGGTCTCCCTTATGCCGGCGGAACCGGCCGTCACGGCCGATCCGAAGCAAAGGATCGGCACCCGTTCGCGGGTGTGATCATTGCCGCGCCAGGTCGGATCGCAACCGTGGTCCGCCGTGATGATGACGAGGTCGTTGCGCCTCAGCTTGCGGGCGATTTCCGGCAGGCGGGCATCGAACCGCTCCAGGGCCGCCGCATATCCGGGAACATCCCGGCGGTGTCCGTAGAGCATGTCGAAGTCGACGAAATTGGTAAAAACGATGTCACCGTCATCGGCATCGTCCATTGCCGCCAGCGTCGTGTTGAACAGCGCATCGTTGCCCTCGGCCTTGCGCATTTCGCTGATTCCCTGATGGGCGAAGATGTCGCTGATCTTTCCGACGGCGATGACCAGGCGGCCGGCGTCGCGCGCGCGGTCCAGCAGCGTCGGCTCCGGCGGCGGAACGGAATAGTCGCGCCGGTTTCCCGTGCGATGGAAATCATCTGGCGATTCGCCGATGAAGGGTCGCGCGATCACGCGCCCGATATTCAGTGGATCGACAAGCTTGCGAACGGCTTCGCACAGTCTGAAGAGCCGCTCGAGACCGAAATGGTGCTCATGGGCGGCGATCTGGAAGACACTGTCGGCGGAGGTGTAGAATATGGGTTTACCCGAACGGATATGGTCTTCGCCAAGCGCGTTGATCACGTCGGTGCCCGATGCATGGCAATTTGCCAGGCTGCCTGGAAGCTCGGCGATTTCGTAGATCTTCTCCAGCAGGTCGGTCGGAAACGTCTCCTCGCCTTCGGGAAAATAGCCCCATTCGAAACGCACCGGCACGCCGGCGATCTCCCAATGTCCGGACGGGGTGTCCTTGCCGAGCGAGACTTCGTTGGCGCAGGCATAGCGGCCGATCGGGCGAACGGAATCGTCCATCTCCGCCGGGACGCGACCGGTTGCCAGCCGGGCCGCCTGGACAAGACCCAGCGAAGTCAGGTTCGGCAGCAAGAGCGGTCCCTGCCGCAGTCCCTGCCGGTCGCCCAAGCCGATGGCGCACTGCTCTGCAATATGCCCCAGCGTGTCCGACCCGGCGTCGCCGAACCGGTCGGCGTCCGGTGCGCCGCCTACGCCGAAGGAATCGAGTACGAGAATGATCGCGCGGGCCATGGAAGTCCTGTTGCTTATTATTGTTCAATGCGCCTGGGGCACACCGCGCAACGGATCGATGACGCGGCGCGCCACAAATTATTACGCCACAGGCCGTGCGACAATAGGATTTTTAGCAGGACATCCGGCGCGCCCCACCTGTGCGCATGCACTTGGGGGCCGCCGGTTCAGCGGATTGATGGGCTGCGGCAACAGCCGCCAGTGTCAGGTATTGCAGTCGTCGCAGGTAATGGTCGTGCCGAGGCGTGGCCGCATGAAATAGGTCTCGGTCAGATCGAGCGAACTCATCGTCCGGCCCGTGAACGGGATCGAGGTGATAAAATTGTGCGTATTGCCGATTTCGCCGCGGACATAGAATGCGTCGGCAATCAGCAGGCTGGTCGGCATCTCTGCGGTTACGTCGGTTCCAACCGCCGGCGGTATCAATGCGCCATTGGCCCATGACCAGGTCACGGTCGCCTTGTCGCCCGCTGCGTTGATGGTGATCGCCGTATAGACAAGCTCGACATTATCGGGCGTGTAGGGCGCCAGAATGCTGGCGGCGACATCTTCCATATCGTCAAGCTCGTCCTTGGATGTGGAGGTTGCCTGCGTAATAAGGTCGAGTGTGATGTTTCCGGCGCGCGAGACCTTGGTGTCGACTGACAGCGCGACCGTCATCTCGACGGCGCCGATATAAAGGACGACCAATATCGGTGCGACGAACGCGAATTCGACGGCGCCGACGCCTTTCTTGTCTCCAAGCAGCGCGCCGAAACGGGCCCACAAATGTTTCAGTGGCAGCTTGCTGTCCGGTTTTGTTGTCGGGTTCATCGGCGCGTCTCCGCAATCAGGTTCATCGTGTGGCCGCTATTCGTCATAGGCTTCGTTGCGATATGCGGTCGTGGCCACGATGAGGTAGTAGTTTGCCTGGGATTCTGAGTCCGCCGTGATGTTGGCGATATACGGTCGAAACAGGTCGACGGTGACCCTCCAGGTGTAATAGGCACGCAGGACATTGATCGTCGATGCGCCGCCGGGGTCGAAGTCGAAGCCTGTATCATCGAGTTTTCCGGCAACGATCGGAACATCCGTCGGTATCGAGGCGAAGTCCCCGTAATTCTGCAGGTCGACATAGAGCCGGTCGTCGACATCCGTGCCGCAGGTGAACATGATGGACACTTCACTGCACAGCCTGGTCCGGAATTCCTCTTCGGTAATGTCCGTCGACTCGCCGGTCGCGAAAGTCAGCTGTCCGGTCCGCAATTCGCGGCCGAGCTTGTCGACCGCGTAGTTGAGCGTCTGCTCGGCGGCAAAAGCGATGCAGGTCTCGATGATCGCGAAGATGAGCAGGAAGAAGGGAATGGCCAGCAGCGCGAATTCAATCGCTGCGCCACCGTTCTCGTCACGTTTCAGCCGGAACCAGGAGCGTTTCAATATACGCTTACGCTCAGCGCTTCTTTGCGCTCTGCTAAAGAGGACCCGCATGACAACCCCGCTACATGGACCTGTCGGCAAATCCTAAGGCAAAGGAGTTTACAATCCGTATCCGAATTGGCCGGCATTCGACATATTATGTTTGCCGAATGTTAACCATCAGCGTTTGGAAGCGTGTTGCCGCTACTCCAGGTCCAGCGGCTCGCAGGCGGGCGTGCAGGACATGACGGTCCGTTCGTCCTGCCGGTAGATCTGCACCGTGTTGTTATCTTCGAGCGAAACGAGAACACGTTCATCGACAATCGCGTTGCCGTCATTGTCGAGGATGACCAGGTTGGTCGTTCCGAAGCTCTTGCCGGTGAGGATTATGGTTTGCGCATCGCTGACCGTCGCGTCGGCGATCTCGGCATTGCCGACAATGACCCGGCTGACGGGACGGTCGAGCTTGATGATCCGCGCATAGTCGAGGTCGACCCTGATCGTGTTTTCCGCTTCGGCCGGCGCGATCGCGGATGTCAGAGCAGCCGTGCACACGGTCAGCGCGAAGATCGGCCTTGCCATCATTCGCATGTCTAGCAGTTTGAACATGAATTGCTCCTCGAGCCGCGCCTGAGATGAATCTGCCCCTAAAAGTCGCCCGGAATGGTGAACGAAGGCTTAATGCACGAAACAATGCGCCAAAAAAAGATGATCGGCACCGGGAAAACGGGGCGGCCGGCAATCGGGTGGGCGAAGAGACGAAACCCGGCAGCGGTGTTTCCACATTATATAATATATTGTCTGCTGTGTCGGATTCCCGGTAGTTCCGATGCGATCGGTTGCAAGGTCAAAATTGTGCTCAGGCCTTAATCAAGCGTTCACCAAACGACAGCTCGGTTGCCGTAAAGAATTCGCTAACCAAGTTTTTTAAGGGGTTTTCAAATCCTGTTCGCTAGCTTGCTCGCATCCGATCAGCGCGAAACAGTTGACGGAAGTGCTGAACAAGTGGAGCAAGGAGTATTCCAATGACTAAGGTTTTTGCACGTTTCATGAAAGACGAGTCCGGCGCGACCGCCATCGAATATGGCCTGATCGCTGCTCTGATCGCTGTTGCTGCTATCACGGCCATGGGCCTGGTGGGCAACGGCCTTGAAAACACCTTTAACGCTGTAGCCAACGAGCTCGAGTAGTCGGCTCTGGCGCCGTTGATACATTTCGACGGTCGAAGCGAAAGAATTTGCCGCCGGGATCGAAAGGTCCCGGCGGTTATTTTTTCTTAAGGCATGTGCGCTCATATCGAAGTGCTGGTGTTTTTTGGTCATGACGGTGTTCAGGCGCATTAGGAGATGGCGATGATCGAGGCGGCGATAATGGTGATTTTTCCGTTGTGTCTCGCATTCGCGGCATTGACCGACACCCTGACGATGACGATACCCAATCGCGTATCGCTGATTCTCCTCGTTTCCTTTGCGGTTCTGGCGCCCCTGGCCGGTATGGGCTGGGCGGATTACGGCCAGCATTTCCTCGCCGGGTTGGTCGTTTTCGCCGTCTGTTTTGCACTGTTCGGTATCGGCGCGATGGGAGGAGGCGATGCGAAACTGCTGACCGCGACATCGGTCTGGTTCGGTTTGAACATGCAACTGCTCAATTTTCTGACCTATGTGGCCGTCTTCGGCGGATTGCTCACCGTCGTTCTGCTTGTCATGCGAATCGACAGGTTTGCAGCATTTCGGCTCGGCCCCGTCGACCATCTGCTGGATCGCAAGCAGGGTGTTCCCTATGGCATTGCGATCGGCGCCGCCGCATTGTTGTGCTACC
Source organism: Allohoeflea poritis (assembly GCF_027889715.1). Taxonomy (GTDB): domain Bacteria; phylum Pseudomonadota; class Alphaproteobacteria; order Rhizobiales; family Rhizobiaceae; genus Hoeflea_A; species Hoeflea_A poritis. The sequence continues at coordinate 39,759 of NZ_JAPJZH010000017.1, read as the reverse complement.
CGTCTTCGGTAATGGTTCAATACGCGCTTGCCGGTGGCAACTGACCGCGCCCGCTTTTCGGGCAAGTAAGTACAGTGCTCGTAATAATTGCAGTATCAAAATATATTCAATCAAGTGATTGTATAATTCGGCTTTGTCCCGCCAGCCAGGCGCATTAATTCGCCGTTAAGTAAGATTGGTAGCCCCGCATTAACCATAAGTACACGATTGGTCCGGCATTGTTCGGCCAACGATTGGAATAGTGTCTCGGGGAAACGGTATGAAGCCCGCACGTTTGATAGTCATGGTCGTCGCTCTGGTTGCCGCTGTCGCAGCCGGATATCTGATTTTGAACATCACCGGCAAAGACGGCGAACAGCCTGTTCGCCAGGTGGTCAAGAAGGTTCAGACCGATGAGGTTCTTGTCGCGTCGAGCAGTTTGCCGATCGGCTCACGCCTCGACAAGAAGAACCTTGGCTGGCAGGACTGGCCTGAGGACGCCGTAAAAGACGGCTTCATCACCCGTTCGACGCGTCCCGATGCCGTCCAGGAACTGACCGGCTCGATCGTCCGTCTGCCGATCTTTGAAGGCGAGCCGCTTCGAACCGAAAAGGTCGTCGATTCCGGCACGAGCATCATGTCGTCAATCCTGCCCTCCGGTAAGAGAGCAGTGTCGACCGCGATCTCGGTCGTAACGAGCGCCGGCGGTTTCATTCTGCCAAACGACCGGGTTGACGTGATCATGGTCCGCAATTCGGACGAGGCTGGTTTCCTGACAGAGACCATTCTTGAAAATATCCGGGTTCTGGCGATCGACCAGCGCATCCAGGAAGACGAAGACGGCAAGAAGACGGCTGTGGGCTCCACTGCCACGCTCGAGCTGACGCCCGAGCAGGCAAAGATCATCGCCGTTGCACAGCAAATGGCCGCGCGCCTCACACTCGCACTGCGCAGTGTCGCTGATGTCCAGGATCCGGACACAGGCGGGGCGGACTATCTCCTGAGTGGTGAAGCGGGGGGCACGATTCAGCTCATTCGCTCGGGAACGATCACCAATGTCGGCGCAGCAAATTAGACCGGGGATAAAACAGTGCGTAGATCAAATCTTTCAGCTCTTGCAGCAACCTTTGGTCGCCAGACTCTGCTTGTCGGTGCGGCTGTCGCATTGACCACTGTGCTGACCGCGGAGTCCTTTGTCAGCCCAGCCCAGGCCAATCCGCCATCCATCAAGGTCCGCAAGTCGGGTTCCGGAAACGTCAAGGAAGTCAAGCTGGGGCTGAACAAGGCGGTCGTCGTCGACCTGCCTGTCGATGCCCAGGACATTCTGGTTGCCGACCCGTCCGTCGCAGACGCCGTGACCCGGTCCTCGCGGCGCATCTATCTCTTCGGCAAGGCGGTCGGCCAGACCAATATCTTTGTCTTCGGTGCCGACGGAAAACAGATCGTCAGCCTCGATCTCGCCGTTGAACGGGACATCACCGGCCTGCAGAGGCAGCTTGCGCGCTTCATTCCGGATTCGGATATCTCCGTTGAAATCATCAGCGACAACATTGTGCTGACCGGAACGGTGCGCACGCCCCAGGACGCCTCGCGCGCCAGTCAGCTTGCCGAGATCTTTCTCAAGGGCGGTGAAGCCACGACACGGAACATCACCGCGGTCGGTGATGGCGGCGATGCTGCCATCTTTGCGGAACAGCGCCAGGTCTCGCAGATCATCAACCTGATCGACATCGAGGGCGAGGACCAGGTCACGCTCAAGGTGACGGTGGCCGAGGTCAGCCGGCAGGTGCTCAAGCAGCTCGGCTTCAACACCTACCTCATCGGAGCAAGCGGCTCGGCGGCGTTCTCGTCCGTCAATCCTGTCGGGCTCGGAAAAGCCCTGAGCAGCACCTTCGGCCGTTCGGAGTTCAATCTGGGCAATTCCACCGTGGAAGCCTATGTCCGGGCCATGGAGCAGGCCGGCGTGATGAAGACGCTGGCTGAGCCGAGCCTGACGGCGATTTCCGGCGAGCCGGCGACATTCTTCGTCGGCGGCGAATTCCAGCTGGTGACCGGCCAGGCGGTCGATGCCGATTCCGGAACGATCACCTACACATACGAAGCCAAGGAATGGGGTATCGGCCTTGAATTCATCCCGGTGGTCCTGTCCGCCGGACGGATCAGCCTGAGGGTCAAGACCGAGATCTCCGAGCCGACCTTCGAGGGAAGCGTGTCCCTGAGCGGCGCCAACGGCTTCGGCGGTGTCACCGTCAACGGCATTCGCCGGCGTGAAGCCGATACGGCCGTTGAACTGCCCTCGGGCGGCTCGATCGTCATCGCGGGACTGGTTCGCGACGATCTGCGCCAGGTGATGGGTGGATTTCCTGGTCTTTCGAAAGTGCCGGTTCTCGGAACGCTGTTCCGCAGCCGTGATTTTGTCCGCAACGAGACGGAGCTGGTCATCATTGCGACACCCTATCTCGTCCGTCCGGTGGCCCGCAACAAGCTGGCGCGTCCGGATGACAATTTCAACGCATCCAGTGACGGCGCGGCAAACTTCCTCGGTCGCGTGAACCGGGTCTACGGGCAGATGGAAACCGATCTGCCGCCGGGCCGCTACCATGGCGTCGTCGGGTTTATCTACAAGTAATGAGGGGCTGGAGTCACATCATGACGCATAGGAACACTGTCTCGATGAAACGGCCAATGCACCATCCCCGGGGTCGTAAGTCACCGGTCTCGATCAAGGTGGCGATGGTCATGGCGGGCGCTCTTTTGGCCGGCTGCGCGAATGTTCATGACATTGAGGTCGGTTCGGTGCCGGACGACTACCGCACGAATCACCCGATCATGATTGCCGAGAAGCAGCACACGGTCGACATTCCGGTTGCCAGCGGCGAGCGCAATCTGAATCACGGCCGGATTTCCGCGGTGCGCGGATTTGCATCCGACTATCGGGAAACGGCGTCCGGAGCGGTGCAGATCATGACACCGGTCGGCTCGCCCAACGCCGGTGCCACGTCGCGCATCGCCAAACAGGTTCGCAAGATCCTGGTGGAGGAGGGCATTCCGGCCCGGCGCATCACCTACACCTCCTATCAGGCGGCGGCGCAGAACGACGCGGCGCCGATCCGACTGAGTTTCGTCGCCATCAGCGCGCATACCAATCAGTGCGGCAAATGGCCGGAGGACCTGGTCACCAATACGATGGAAAACAAGCACTACCAGAATTTCGGATGTGCCACGCAAAACAATCTGGCGGCCCAGATTGCCAATCCGTCGGACCTGATCGCACCACGCGGCATGACCCCGATCGACGCGCAGCGCCGCGACGAGGTGATCGGGAACTATCGTAAGAACGGTTCCACCGCCACGCCCAGCGAGTAGCTGAGGGCTTGAGTGAATCTGGAGAACGCAAGGCAGGATGACGAAATGAGTGAGGTTGCTGAAAATCAGGGTGCGGATCATAGCCTGCTCGACACAGGCGGCGATCATGACGCAATGGACAATCTTCGTCCGTTGCCCCGTATTTCCATACAGGCCTTTTGCGAATCGGACAGCCTGATGCAGACCATCAGCGCCATGGCCGACGACAGGCGGCTGGCGCGCGTGCATATGCGCACGATCACCGGTGGCCTGGAAAAGGCCTGCACGATGTACGCCTCATCTCCGACGCCGAACCTGATTATTCTGGAGAACGCGTTGAGCGGCGATGAACTGCTGAACCAGCTGGCCGAACTCGCCGATGTCTGCGATCCGACCACGAAGGTCATTATCATCGGCTATGACAATGACGTGTTCCTCTATCGCGAGCTGATACGCAGGGGCATTTCCGAGTATCTCGTCGGTCCCGTCTCCATCGCCGACATCATCCATGTGGTGTCGACGATATTCGTCGACCCGGAAGCAGAGCCGCTCGGCCGGACGATTGCATTTGTCGGCGCCAAGGGAGGCGTCGGCGCGTCCACCGTAGCCCACAACTGCGCATGGGGTATCTCCAGCCTGTTCGAGACCGAAGTCATCCTGGCGGATCTGGACCTGGCGTTTGGAACGGCGAACATCAATTTCGACCAGGACCCGCCGCAGGGCATTGCCGAGGCGGTGTTTGCGCCCGAGCGGCTCGATGACGTCTTCCTCGAGCGGCTCCTGTCGAAATGCGCATCGCACCTGTCGATGCTGGCCGCGCCTTCGATGCTCGACCGGACCTATGATTTCAGCGGCTCGACCTTCGAGCCGGTTCTCGAAATTGTTCAGCGAACCGCTCCGGTCGCGGTGCTCGATGTGCCGCATATGTGGACCAACTGGACCAAGTCGGTGCTTGCCGAGGTGGACGATGTCGTGGTTGTCGCAACACCCGATCTGCCCAACTTGCGCAATACCAAGAACCTCATCGACACACTCGGCAAACTGCGACCCAACGATCGTACGCCGCGCCTTGTCCTCAATCAGGTCGGGGTGCCGAAGCGGCCGGAGATTTCGGTTGCCGATTTCTGCGAACCGCTCGAAATCGATGCAACGGCAATCATCCCGTTCGACGCCCAGCTCTTCGGAACGGCTTCGAACAGCGGTCAGATGATCGCTGAAACGGATGCCAAGGCGCCGATCGCCGAGACCTTCTCGCAGCTTGCGCATGTCTTGACGGGTCGTGCGGAAGTCAAAGCCCAGAAAAAGTCCGGGCTGACGGGCCTGCGGTCCCTGTTGGCGCGCAAATAGGCTGACCGAGAGTTCCAAGTTTCAGGGGTAATCAATGTTTGGCAAACGCGGAAAAGACGGATTTGGAAGGGTGGAGGACACGGCTGTCCAGACGCCCCCCCTTGCGCCGGAGCTCGAGATGGAAAAGGCCCCGGAAGAGGCCCCGCCCGCCCCTGAGCCGGCACCCATGTCAAGCAACACGCCAATCGCCCCGGGCGGCAACCGCCCGGAGAAAAAGCGCGCGTCCAAGAAGTCGGACAATTACTACACGACCAAGTCGCAGGTCTTTTCGGCGCTGATCGACACGATCGATCTTTCGCAGCTTTCCAAGCTCGACAATGAAAGCGCGCGCGAGGAAATCCGCGATATCGTCAACGATATCATCACCATCAAGAATTTCGCGATGTCGATTTCCGAGCAGGAGGAACTGCTCGAAGACATCTGCAACGACGTTCTCGGCTATGGCCCGCTGGAGCCGCTGCTGGCCCGCGACGAGATCGCCGATATCATGATCAACGGCTCCGGCACGAGCTACATCGAGGTCAACGGCAAGGTCGAGGAAACCGATGTGCGTTTCCGCGACGAAAGCCAGTTGCTGTCGATCTGTCAGCGCATCGTCAGCCAGGTCGGCCGCCGTGTCGACGAATCGAGCCCGATATGCGACGCGCGCCTGCCTGACGGCTCGCGCGTCAACGTCATCGCGCCGCCGCTGGCGATCGACGGCACCGCACTGACCATTCGTAAGTTCAAGAAGGACAAGCTCACCCTCGATCAGCTGGTCAATTTCGGCTCGATCACGGAGGCCGGCGCGACGATCCTCCAGATCATCGGCCGCGTTCGCTGCAATGTCGTCATCTCGGGCGGCACGGGTTCGGGCAAGACCACCTTGCTCAACTGTCTGACCCGCTACATCGACGAGACGGAGCGTGTGATCACCTGCGAGGACTCTGCGGAGCTTCAGCTTCAGCAGCCCCATGTCGTGCGCCTTGAGACACGGCCCCCGAATATCGAAGGCGAAGGCGAGGTCACCATGCGCGACCTGGTCAAGAACTGCCTGCGTATGCGTCCCGAGCGGATCATCGTCGGCGAGGTCCGTGGACCGGAGGTCTTTGACCTCCTGCAGGCGATGAACACCGGCCATGACGGTTCGATGGGCACGATCCACTCGAACTCGCCGCGCGAGTGCCTGAGCCGTATCGAATCGATGATTGCCATGGGCGGCTATTCGCTGCCGGCCAAGACCGTGCGCGAAATCATCGCCGGTTCGGTGGACGTCATCATTCAGGCGGCCCGCCTGCGCGACGGTTCGCGCCGCATCACCCACATCACCGAAGTCACGGGCATGGAAGGTGACGTCATCATCACCCAGGACCTGATGACCTTCGATATCGATGGCGAGGATGCCAACGGCAATATCATCGGCCGCCACATGTCGACCGGTATCGGCCGGCCGCATTTCTGGGAGCGCGCGCGCTACTTCAACGAGGAGCGCCGGCTCGCCGAGGCGATCGACAGCATGGAACAGACAGGTGCGTAAAAGCCCGGTTGGCTGGAAAGTGAGAGTAGGAAAGGGCGGTCGACATGTTCGGAATTGAGATGCCGGTTCTGGTAATCATAGCGCTGGTGGCCGTTGCCGCCGGCGGCTTTGCCTATACGTTCCTTTTCACGTCGATCGAGACCCAGAATAAATCGGATCAGCGCTACAAGCAGGTCAAGCGTCAGGAAACCGACAGCAAAGCCCTGAAGATGGCCCGCGACAGCGTCAATGAAGCGGCCAAGCGGCGCAAATCCGTTCAGGAATCGCTCAAGGACCTGGAAGAAAAACAGAAAAAGAAGGTCAATTACGCCTCGCCGCCGTTGAAGATCGCCCTCTACCAGACCGGTTGGGGCATCAATGTCGCACAGTTCTATATCGCCAGCGTTTTCATGGGCCTGGCCTTCGGCCTGGCCGCGCTGCTGGTCGGCACGCCGCTGTTCGTGGTTGCCGGCATGGTGATCGTCGGTTTTCTGGGCGTTCCGCGATGGATCGTTTCGTTCAAGCGCACACGCCGCTTCAAGGCCTTCCTTGATGAATTCCCGAACGCTCTCGACATCATCGTGCGTTCCATCCGCTCGGGCCTGCCGATCAACGATGCGCTGAGGATGATTGCCACCGAGGCGCAGGAGCCGCTGCGCACGGAATTCAAGCGCATCGTCGAGGCCCAGCAACTGGGCATGACCGTACCGCAGGCCTGCGAGCGTTTGCACGAAAACATCCCGTTGCCGGAAACCAGCTTCTTCTCGATCGTCGTGACGATCCAGGCACAGGCCGGCGGCAACCTTTCCGAGGCGCTGGCCAATCTTTCGCGCGTCATTCGCGACCGCAGAAAGATGAAGGCAAAGGTCAACGCGCTGTCGATGGAGGCCAAGGCATCGGCCGTCATCATCGGCTCGCTGCCTTTCTTCATCATGGCAGCCGTTTACATGACGTCGCCCGGATACATCATGCCCCTTTTCACGGACCCGCGTGGACACCTGATCCTGGGTGTTTCGGCCGTCTGGATGGTGATGGGCGTGCTGGTCATGCGCAACATGATCAATTTCGACATTTAAGGCCTGAACCGAAGCTGGCGATACAAAGAGTAGCCCTGTCATGATCAAGACGCTCACAGACCCAACACTTGTTTCAGCGGTCCTTGTCGGCATCGCGGTTTTCGCCACGATGGTCACGATCTTCATGCCTTTCTTCGAGCGCGGCGACCTGAAGGCGCGCATGAAATCGGTCGCGCTGGAGCGTGACGAGATCCGGGCACGCGAACGCGCCCGGCTGAATGCAGAGGCAAATTCCCGCGGTTCGCTGCGGCACGACAACAACACCTCCATCCGTCAGTTCGTGGATCGGCTCAACCTGCGCGAAGCCCTGGTTGACAGCACCACTGTCAAGAAGATGAGGATTGCCGGCTTTCGAACCCAGAACGCCCTGAACATATTCCTGTTCGCGCGCTTCACGCTGCCTTTCCTTTTTCTGGCGGCGGCTGTGGCCTACGTGTTCTGGCTGGACGGACTTTCAGAACAGCCGACGGCAATGCGGGTTCTGTTCTGCGTCGGCGCCGCATATCTTGGATTCTATGCGCCCAACATCTACGTCTCCAACAAGACCCAGAAGCGCCAGAAGTCGATCCGCATCGCCTGGCCCGATGCGCTTGACCTTATGCTGATCTGTGTGGAATCGGGCGTATCGATCGAAGCCGCATTCCGGCGTGTTGCCGATGAGGTCGCAAACCAGTCGGCGCCGCTGGCTGAAGAACTGGTTCTGACCACCGCCGAGCTTTCCTATCTGGACGAGCGGCGCAAGGGCTTTGAGAACCTCGGCGAGCGCACGGGGCTGGAGCCGGTCAAGTCCGTCTGTCAGGCACTGATCCAGGCGGAGCGTTACGGTACCCCGGTTGCCCAGGCGTTGCGGGTGCTGGCCCAGGAAAGCCGCGACATGCGCATGACTGAGGCTGAGAAGAAAGCCGCGGCCCTGCCGCCAAAGCTGACCGTGCCGATGATCCTGTTCTTCCTGCCGGTGATCTTCGGGGTCATCCTCGGACCGGCGATGATGAGCGTGTTCGATACGATCTGATACGGCAAGCGAAACACGGACGTAAAAAAACCCGGCTTTGTCAGCCGGGTTTTTTTGGTTCTTGAATTGTTTCGGGCTTGTCAGCTCTTCTTGTCCTTGAGCTTCGCCCATGCGTTCTGCTGCGCCATCATCGAGCGAAGATAGGCGACATTGGCTTTCGCCTGTTCGCGAGAGAGTTCGGCCTTGGCGATCTGTTCGGCTTCCTCGAAGCGGCCCTGCAGTCCGACGACGAGCGCCAGGTTCTGGCGGACGCGGCTGTCGGCGCCGGGTTTGCCGACGGCTTGTTTCAGATAGTTCTCTGCCGTCGGCAGGTCGCCGGAAAGCAAATAGGACATGCCCAGATTGGAAAGGACCGACGGCTCGCCCGGCACCATATCGAGTGCCTTGCGGTAGAAACGGCGCGCCTCGTTCGATTTTCCGAGCTGATCAAGGATGGCGCCTTCGGCCGACAGCAGTTTCCAGTCCGGCTGGTCCGGTGTCTGGGCGCGCTGGATCGTGCCGAGCGCTGCTTCCAGCTGCCCGGCGGAGGCCTGGGCCTTGCCGTAGCTCGCCAGCACGTCCCGGTCGGTCGGGTGGTGGATGGCGACCTGCTGCATGACCGCGAGCGCCTGATCGTCCCGTCCCGTCATGCGCAACAGGGTGGCATAGTTGATGCCGACGGCCTTGTCTTTCGGATTGGCCTTGTAAGCCGATGCATATTTGCCCTCGAAGCGTGAAAGCTCCGAGCTGTTCATCTCGGAGATCGGTTTGTTGCCGGTGGGGATGGAACCCGTCTTGATCTTGCTGACATTGGCGCAACCGGCCAAGGTGGCCACCAAGGCGACGGCGCAAACCGTTCTGCCAAGCTTCGCCCGATATTTGTTTGCAGAATTCCCCATTTGACGACCCCGTTTCCGTCTATCCCGCGCGGTGGCCGCGATATTCCGCGACCTCGAACAATCTTTCAGCGTGCCGATTCCACTTTGCCGCGGAATGCACTAGCTTCTGATGATCTGCCCACCGTTCAATAAATATTCTGTTAACCCTAATGGATGGTTAACGAAACCAGCCGAGGTGACCCATGACGACCAACTGTTTTGTCGATGCAGGCGAAGCCAGCCTTCCGGTGTTTCTGATCGGCAAGGATGACATCGCGCAACAAAGTCTGGATCCGGCCTTGCAGGCCTGGATCGGTCAGACCGGGTTCGCCGCTTCGCAGGGCGAGTTTCAACTGTTTCCGGGGCCGGACGGTGCTTTGGCGGGCGCGTTGTTCGGTATCGGCGAGGGGATAGACGACAGGCCTTTCATGACCGGCGCATTGGCCCGGAAGCTGCCCGCCGGCACCTGGCATTTTGAGAACACCGCAGGCAAGGACGCGTTGATGGCCCTGGGCTTCGGCCTCGGCGGTTACCGCTTCGATCGCTACAGGAAGCAAGACGGGGCGGGCGCAAAGCTCGTCTGCCCGCCCGGCGCGGAACGCCCCGTACTTGAGCGGATCCTGCGTGGTTGTAACCTTGCACGGGACCTCGTCAATACGCCGGTCAACGATATGGGCCCCGATGAACTTGAGCAGAGCCTGCGGGCGCTGGCATCGGATCATTCGGCTGAAGTCACCAGTATCGCCGGGGACGCGCTGCTTGAAGAGAATTTTCCCATGATACATGCGGTGGGGCGCGCGAGCCGCTCGGCGCCGCGTCTGCTCGATCTTTCCTGGGGCCCGGAGGACGCGCCGAAGGTCACCCTCGTCGGCAAGGGCGTGTGCTTCGACACCGGCGGCCTCGATATCAAGCCGGCTTCCGCGATGCTTCTCATGAAAAAGGACATGGGCGGGGCGGCAAATGTGATCGGACTGGCTTCGATGATCATGGATGCCGGTCTTCCCGTGCGCCTTCGAGTTCTGATTCCGGCGGTCGAGAACGCCATTGCGGGCAACGCCTTCCGCCCCGGCGACGTTCTGACGAGCCGCAAGGGACTGACGGTCGAGATCGGCAACACTGACGCGGAAGGAAGGCTGGTGCTGGCCGACGCCCTGTCGCTCGCCGACGAGGAGGCGCCGCAGCTGATGATCGACATGGCAACGCTGACCGGCGCGGCGCGGGTGGCGCTGGGGCCGGATCTGCCTCCCTATTACTGCCACAGCGACACCCTGGCGGCGGCACTGGACAGTGCCGCGGAGCAGGTTCAAGACCCGGTCTGGCGCATGCCTCTGTTCGGTGCCTACGATCGCAACCTGTCCTCGCCGATCGCCGATCTGAACAACGCACCGGCCGGCGGTATGGCGGGATCGATCATAGCCGCCCTGTTCCTCGCCCGCTTCGTTGAAAATGCTGAAGAATGGGCGCATTTCGACATTTACGCCTGGAATCCGAAGCAGAAACCGCATGCGCCGGTGGGCGGCGAGGCGCAGGCCATCCGCGCGCTGTTCCAGCTGCTGTGCCAACGCTATCCGGCCTGATGCGTCCGTTGACCGGCGCATGTTTTGACCCGGATAACCGCAAATGATACGGTAGCGAAACAATTACCGGTTTCGGGGTACGGATTGCGGAAATGAGTGTGGCACTCAGCCCATCGCAGGCACTGCATCTGTGGCACAGCGCCACGCTCAGGCTGGTGCAGTCCGATGCCCATGACCTGACATTGCGTCAGCTGTGCATCTTGCTCCATATCTATCTCGTGCCGCCGCCGCATACGGTGCGCGGGCTTGCGGCAACGCTGGGCGTGACGAAGCCGGTGATCACGCGCGCGCTCGATTCCATGGGCTCATTGGGTCTCGTGCGGCGCACGCGCGACGAGAAGGACAAGCGCAACGTGATCATACAGCGCACGGTCGAGGGCGCGCTCTATCTCGAACGGCTGGGCGACATCATCATCGACGAGGGACGGGAGCTGGAGCTTTGAGCGCGGCTCCCGACCGGCGGCTCAATGCTTATCGCGACGACCTTGCGGATATTGCGCTGGAGGGCCAGGTCAATGCCGGCAAATTCGTAGCCGGCGAAAAACGGGTGGTGGCCGAACCCGTCCTGGATATGCGCGATCATCCGAGCGCCGGTTCCAGCATCGGCACGCAGGCGCTGATGGGCGAGACCGTAACGGTGTTCGAGGAAAAGGACGGGCTGTCCTGGGTCCAGCTGGAAACCGATCGCTATGTCGGCTATGTGAATTCCGATGGCCTTGCTGTGCCGGGCGCTGAGCCGAACCATGTGGTGGCCGTGCCCCGGACCTTCATCTATGAGACTGCCGACCTTCGCAGCCCCGTCCGCATGGTCTGTTCCATGGGCAACCGGCTGGCGCTGGGCGGCAGCCAGACGACACGGGGCACGGATTATCGCCTGCTTGATGGCGGCGGCGCCGTGATCGCCGCGCATGTGGAGCCGTTGACCTACCGGGCTTCCGATTATGTCGCGGTCGCCGCGGGCTTCCTGAACACGCCCTATCTATGGGGCGGCCGGTCCGGTTTCGGGCTCGATTGCTCCGGGCTGGTGCAACTCTCTCTGGCGATGTGCGGAAGGCCGGTCCCGCGCGACACCGACATGCAGGCCTCCGGTCTCGGTGAGTCGATCGAGGCCGGTCCCGGCTATGCGCGGTTGCAGCGCGGCGATCTCGTTTTCTGGAAAGGGCATGTGGCGATCGTCGAGGATGAACGGTGCGTGCTTCACGCCAGCGGTCACGCCATGCAGGTCGTGCGCGAGCCTCTGTCGCAGGCCATAGACCGCATAGCAAGGCTGTATGGCCCGCCGACGCAGACGCGCCGGCCGTAACGGCTGAATCATCGCACGGGATCGCCGGACCTGGGGTCCTTGTAGCGGTTGAGGTCCAGAAGCCCGGCCTGCAGAGCGTTCTGGGCGTTCATCGCCGCTTGCACCCTGTCCACGCTTGTCCAGAAACCGGGGCTGGAACGGCGCACGCCGTATTTTTCGACAAGCCGCATGTAACCGGCCTGACTGGTAACCGTTTGAAGTTCGGCCACAAATGCAGGCAACGTGTCTTCGCCGACCCTGAAATGGAAATTCGGATAGCTCGCGAACTGGCCCGGCACGATGGTCAGTCGATCGTTCTCCGGCTCGCGTCGGTTTTCCTCGCGGAACAGGAAGGCCACATTGCTGTGCGCCTTGTCGTGCGCCAGCGTGAAGACCAGGGGCGAGGCAGGGGTTTCGACCAGAAGCAGCGCGATGTCGGGCATATATTTGACCCATGGTCCCTTTCGGCTGGCTATGGCCCGCAACCGGCCCTGCGGCGTGTCCGGCTTCGCACAGTCGGCGCCGGAGCATCGGTTGATGGGATCGAAGACCGGCCAGAGGCGCGGTCCGATGGTGAGCAGCGTCTCCAGGAACTCGGCTTTCGGATCGTCCGTCGCAAATTCGATTGCCGTCGGCGCGCTGGTGTCGACGGGCTGTTCCTTCCAGCGGTCCACCAGCTCGGCGAGCGGGCCGCGATACCAGCGTTCGTGCAGCGGTTCACGCACATCCGGCGGCAGGAAGGACAGGAAGATTGTCTCGCCCTCACGCCGCAGATTGTCCATGTAAAGCCGGGTGGTCAGCTGATGTTCGATATTGCCGAACACGTCGAAACCGGCCACGAGGTCGTAATAGATCCGCTCGAACAGCGGATAGTCGATCACCCATGCGGTCTCCGGCACGGCACCGACAAAGCCGGTGACCACGGAGGCGTTGTCGAAATTCCTGTAAACGGTCAGGCGCGCATCCAAATTGCCGCCGCCGCCGTCCCAGATATCGGTATAGGCCGGTCCGTCCGCATAGGACGGCGCCGAGCGGTAGCGCAGGTCCCTGAACTGCAGATATTTCACCGGCCCCCTGGAAAGGAAGCCCGAAAGCCGGGATTTGAGATCTCCGCCTGTATTGGCGACGGGCAGTTCCAGCAGCGGTGCCGCCTCGCGCAGATAGGAGGGATCGGTCACCGAAAGATCGGACGCCGGATCCAGGAAGGAAACCCAGAACCGGTCCTCGATCACGTCGACCGCCACCTGGCCATAGCAGACCGGACCGCGGATGAAGCTGCGCACGAAAAACAGCGCATCGTCGAGCAGGAACCGGTAGCGCCCGTCCGCCGGCAGTGCGGCGAAGGTCGAAAAGGGGTTGCCGCCGGCGGCCGCGGAGTAGGGCGGCAGCGTTTCGACGTCCTTGTCGCCGGACAGGAACAGGGCACGATAGCGGGCGATCCGTTCCGGTCCGATCTCATAGACCATGTGCTCCTTGTGCAGGATCGTCCCGTCAATAGGAACGATGCGGTAATAGAACGGCGCTTCGCCCGGATCGTCGAAGGGTCGTCTTGTCGCGATTTCGTCCGCCGCTTCGCCGGGCGGCGTCCGCGAACGGATCACCCGGAAAAACCGGTCCGGCGTGTCGCTCTCGATATGCAGATGGGCAAGGAAAAGGTGCTCGAAAATGTAGCGCGCCGCCAGCCTTTGCCGCATGTCGTCGCCATTGAGAAAGGCCTCGACTGCGGCAATGTTCCGGCTCACCTGCTCCGGCAGTGCATTGTGCCTCATCGGCAGCGGTGCGCCGGACGCCGCCCATTCGGAAAGCAGGCTGAATTCGGCATCGCTCAGCGGTGCGGTGCCATACGGCATGCCGCCATGTGGATGGTCTGCCATGTAGTTTTCCAGCTCATCGGGAGCCGGACAGCTCAGCTTGCGGTGAATATCGAGGTCGATCTCGTCCGGAAGAGGTTTGTCGGCGGGTGGCGGATTGGCCCGGCCGAGCGTCAGCAGGCCGGACACGATGGACGGATAGGCGTCCGGTGTATCCGGATTTTTCACCACGGGATAAAAGCCGAGCTTTCGCCAACCGGCCTCAGTGGTGGCATCGATGCCGAGGCGGGTCAGCGGTGCATCCTTCAAGCGCGACGGATCGTAGACACGCTCCTTGCTGGCGCCGCGCAGCAGGCCGTCGGGAGAGGAGAGTTTGAGTTGGCAAGGCGCGTCGTAGCAGCCGTGACAAACGACACAGCGCTTTTCAACGACATCCTGCACGCCAGACCATCTCTGATCCGAGGCTGCGCGCTCCGCCGCATCCAGAACGGGCATTGGCGGATAGCCGTCCGCTTCCGTCGCCGGCCTGTCGTCGCCGCAGGCCGAAAGCAAGAAAAGCGCGGCGATACACAGCAGATATCTCAGCGGCCGGATATGAAAAGCGTTTTCCGTGTAGCGGCGAACCATCCGCCAAGTCTAGAGCGTGTCCGGCTTGGATTGAAGCATTTGATGGTGTGGTTGTCTCTGGCGCTCACGCAGGCACGCCTGCCGCCTCCAGCCGCGAGTGCAGCAATACACGGTCCGCCTCTCTGGCGAAGGGGTAATTGTCGACGACCGACAGATCGAGACCGAGCCGGCTGATCATCTCCTTGAAGTCGCTTGCGTTTGTGATCTCCGGCTTTTCCGCTGCGGCGGCTGCGTAGATCATGCCGCAATTGCTGATCAGGGGCGCGCGCTCATAACTCTCGCGGGCGTATTGAAGCGATTTTTCGCTTTCACCCGTTATCAGATAGGCAAGACCGATCGAAAACAGCAGGACAGGAAACACCATGCTTTCAGACATCATGTCGAGATTGTCGATCAGGTATTTGGCGCCCTTTTGCGCATCTCCCTCGAAGATCTCCACCAGCCCAAGGGCGGCCTGCAGTTCCTGATAGCCGGGATTGATCTGCAGAGCGCGGTCGATATCCGAGCGCGCGCCGTCATAGTCGCTGTGCAGCCACAGCCGGTTGAAGGCCCTTGCCATAAAGACCACATCCGACTGCGATCCGAGACTGACGGCCCGGTTGGAAAGGTCCATGATCCGCGCCGTATCGACCTCCTGCCGGCGGCCATATCCGGCAAAGAGCGGGCTTATCAAAGACATGGCGAGCATCGCCAGGGCCATCGGATTGTCGGGTGATTTGGAGAGCGCCGTTTCGAGCGAAGCCTGGGCGCCCTCGGCACCCTCGCGTGTCCAGCGGGCATTGAGAAAGGCGGCCTTGGAAAGCAGCTCCTGGACTGACAAATCCGAATCGGGCCGCTCGGCATACTCTTCGCCGTCCCGTGAGGTCGTGAAGCTGCGCACCATGACAGAAATGCGTCGCGCGACCTGCTCGATGAAGTCGTCGCGATCATCTGTGTCGCTTTGGAAGCGCTCCGTGCGGATTGTTTCGCCGCCCCTGCCGCTCGACAGCGTCATGTCGAGCCGCACTTTCGTGCCGGAAACGCGGCAGCGGCCGCCGATGACATATTTGGGTTCGGTCTTCTCGTTGCGTTCCGAGACCACCTTGATGCCGGTGCGGCGCGACATGAGCAGCAGCAATTCGTAGCGGATTTCCTCGGCAAGCTCCGCGGCCTCGTCTTCGGAGCCCGAGATGTGCAACTCCTCGATCAGCACGACGGGTACGGTGTTGGCGGCCTTCTCCTCCGTCGGAGCCGAAAGCAGGGATTGCCCCTTGATCGTTTCCGGTGCCCATCCGTAAACGGCGGTGTCCACGGTGATGTTCTTCAGCCGCTGGATGCCGAGATCCTCGAAATCCGTTCCGGTCTTGCGATCGACGAGCTTGAAGACATCGCCGGACACGATGACGGCGCCGGGCGCGGCGATCTGTTGCAGGCGCGCAGCGATATTGACGCCGTCGCCGAAAATGTCCTCGTTTTCATGAATGATGTCGCCGACATGGATGCCGATGCGGATCTCCAGGCTTCCGTCCTGGCTGAGGCGCTGCTGGATGGCGGTGGCGCAATTCACCGCACCCACGATGGAATCGAATTCGGCCAGCCATCCGTCACCCATATTCTTGATGATCGAACCGGCATGTTCGGTGACCGAGGGCTCCAGCAGATCCCGGCGAAAGGTCCTGAGCCGAGCCAGCGTGTCCGCCTCGTTTTCGGCCATCAGCCGCGAATAGCCGACAATGTCTGCCGCCATGATCGCTGCGAGTTTGCGAGACTGCTCCTTGGACATGGATTCAACCCAGTTTCATATCCGCCGCATGAGGCCCGCGACGCCGCGAGGCCGGTCAGTCCTGAATTTGTGGTTCGAGGCCGTCAATTACAACCGCAAACCGTTCGCCCGTGAGCTGTTCGGACAGTTCCCAAAGCCGTTTGGCGGCGTCTGCGTCCCGGGCCTGGGGCCGCATGCGGGCGAGCCCGGTTGGACCGCGCATCTCCATAACGCCCTGTGGACCGAAATACTGTCCGCCCTCAACATCCGGATCCAGGGCTGCGACGAGGGTCGGCTGCGCGCCCTGGGCCGGCGCGTGGGTGAAGAACGGCATCAGAGTGATGCGCAAAAGGGTGTAAAGGACCGGGTTCATATGCCGTACCAGTTCGGTACCGGAAACGCCCGGATGGGCGGCGACGGAGAGTATTTGCCTGCCCGCCTTACGCAGTCGGCGGTCGAGTTCCAGCGCGAACATCAGGCAGGCCAGCTTGCTCTGGCCATAGGCGCGCCCGCCCCGCTGACCCTGCCCCGACCGCAAGCCCTCGAAATCGATCGCAGCGTTCTTGTGGGCAATGCTGGCGAGCGAAACCACGCGGCTTTGCGGTGTGTCCGGCATCAGGTCGATCAGCCGTGCCGTCAGGACGAAATGCCCGAAATAATTGGCCGCCATCTGGATTTCGAAACCGTCCTCGCTGACTGCATGCGGCGGTATCATGACCCCGGCATTGTTGATCAGCAGGTCGAGGCGACCATGGGTCTGGACAAATGCATCGGCGAACTGCCTTACCGATGCGAGGCTCGAAAGGTCGACTGTCATGATTTCGACATCGCCGCCCGGCGCTGATTTCAGAATATCCGTCCGCGCCGCCTCGGCACGTTCGCGGTTTCGGCAGGCCATCACGACTTTCATTCCGGTAAGGGCGAGCCCGATCGCGGTTTCCTTGCCAAGGCCGGCATTGGCGCCCGTTACGATCGCTATACGACCGGTCTGATTCGGAATGTCGCTCAAATCGAATGCCATTCGTCCCGCTTTCTGAGATGTCGCGTGCGAACACGATGCGCAATAATATGGACATATTGACGAATTTTGTCAATATGTGGAATCCCGGAAGTCGTGCGGGTACAGGCCGAGGACACTAGTCGCTGACAATGCCGGATGTCGTCGCCACCAGGTCGAACGCTGCAGCCATCAGCGCCTTCGTATAGTCGGTCTGCGGATCGTCGAAGATCTGGTGGGCCGGTCCCTGCTCGACCACCTTGCCGAAACGCATGACGATGACATTGTTGGCCAGTGCCCTGACAACCTTCAGGTCATGACTGATGAACAGATAGGCGAGGTTGTGGTCGCGCTGCAGCTTGCGCAGAAGGTCCACCACCTGCGCCTGCACGCTCATGTCGAGCGCCGAGGTCGGCTCGTCCAGCATGACGAAGCGCGGGTTGAGCACCATGGCGCGGGCAATGGCGATGCGCTGGCGTTGTCCGCCGGAGAATTCGTGCGGATAGCGCCAGCGTGTCGAAGGATCGAGGCCCACCTCCTCCAGCGCCGACGCGACGCGGTGGTCGCGCTCCTCGCGGCTGAGCCCCGGCTCGTGGATGCGCAGGCCCTCCGAGACGATCTCGGCGATCGACATGCGCGGCGACAGCGAGCCGTACGGGTCCTGGAAGACCACCTGCATCTGGCTGCGCAGCGGCTTCATGGCTGAGAAGGAGTAACTGTCGATATTCTTGCCGACGAAGGCGATCTGTCCCTGCGATGAGATCAGGCGGGTCAGTGCCAGGCCCAGCGTCGTCTTGCCGGAGCCGGATTCGCCGACAATGCCGAGCGTCTGGCCGGCCCGCAATGTCAGGTCGATGCCGTCCACCGCCTTGATATGGTCGGCGGTGCGTCTGAGGAAGCCCTTCTTGACCGGGAACCAGACCTTGACCTGTTTGCCCTCGATGACGATCGGCGCGCTGTCGTCGGATTTCGGCGGCTCGCCCCTCGGCTCGGCCGCCAAGAGGTGCTTGGTATAGTCGTGCTGCGGGTTCTCGAAAATCTCCCGCGTCGGGCCGGCCTCGACGATCTTTCCCTGCGTCATCACGCACACCCGGTCGGAGATCTTCCGCACGATGCCGAGATCGTGGGTGATGAACAGCATCGACATCTTGTGGTCGGCCTTGAGCGTGTTGAGCAGCTCGAGGATCTGCGCCTGCACAGTCACGTCGAGCGCCGTGGTCGGCTCGTCGGCGATCAGCAGTTCCGGACGGTTGGCAAGCGCCATGGCGATCATGACGCGCTGGCGCTGCCCGCCGGACAATTGGTGCGGATAGGACCCGAGGCGTTTTTCCGCTTCACGGATACCGACCTGGTTCAACAGCTCCAGCGTGCGTTCGCGCGCCGCAGCGTCGTAAAGCCCCTGGTGCAGCCCGAGAATCTCGCCGATCTGCCGCTCGATCGTGTGCAGCGGGTTGAGCGAGGTCATCGGTTCCTGGAAGATCATCGTCACGTCGTTGCCGCGCACGTCGCGCAGCTTGGCGTCATCGGCCGCAAGCAGGTCCTCGCCCTTGAACAGCACCGAACCGGATGGATGGCTGGCCGCCGGGTAGGGCAAGAGTTTCAGCACCGATAGCGCCGTCACGGATTTGCCGGAGCCGGATTCGCCGACCAGGGCCACCGTCTCGCCGCGGTCGATGTCGAAGGACACCCGGTCGACGGCCAATGTTTCGTCCTCGCCCTGGCGGAAGGCAACCGAGAGATCGCGTATGGAAACCAGCGGCGCGCTCATTGGAAAGTCTTTCTCGGATCGAAGGCATCGCGCGTCGCCTCGCCGATAAAGATCAGCAGCGACAGCATGATGGAGATGACGAAGAAGGCGGTCAGACCCAGCCAGGGCGCCTGCAGGTTGTTCTTGCCCTGGGCGATCAGTTCGCCGAGCGACGGCGAGCCGGGCGGCATTCCGAAGCCGAGAAAGTCAAGCGAGGTCAGCGTGGTGATCGATCCGGAGAGAATAAAGGGCAGGAAGGTCAGCGTCGCCACCATGGCATTGGGCAAAAGATGCCGGAAGATGATCGTGGTGTTTCCGACGCCGAGCGCCCGCGCCGCGTTGACATATTCGAAATTGCGGGCCCGCAGGAACTCGGCCCGGACCACGCCGACAAAGGCCACCCAGGAAAACAGCAGCATGATTCCGAGCAGGATCCAGAAGCCCGGCGGCAGGATCGCTGCCATGATCAGCAGAATGTAGAGCACCGGCATCGATGACCAGATCTCGATGAAGCGCTGCAGCAGAAGATCGGTCCAGCCGCCGAAATAGCCCTGCACCGCGCCGGCCGAAACACCGATGATCGCCGAAAGGCTGGTCAGCGCCAGCCCGAACAGGACGGAAATGCGGAAGCCGTAGATCATCCGCGCCATCACATCGCGGGCCTGATCGTCCGTGCCCAGCCAGTTCATATTGCCGATGATGCAGTCCGGGTCCTCGACCCCCAGCGGATAGGCCGAGCAGCGCTCTTCCTTGCTCATCAGCCAGAACGGGCGCGTCGGCGCCGAGCTCGGGATGTAGGAATTGGCGGTCCGGTAGGAGTAGCGGACCGGCGGCCACAGCATCCAGCCATTGGCCTCGATCTCGTCGCGGATGAACGGATCGCGGTAGTCGGTGCGCGCCAGGAAACCGCCGAATTTCTCCTCCGGATAATCGACCAGGACCGGCACCAGCAGCTCGCCCTTGTAGGAGGCGAGGATCGGCTTGTCATTGGCGATCAGTTCCGCGCCGAGGCTGAGCACGAAAATGACGAGGAAGATCCAGAACGACCAGTAGCCGCGGCGGTTGGCCTTGAAGTTGCGCCACCGCCGCTTGGCCGTGGGCGAGAAGAACCCGGATGGACGCCCGCTGGGCGCTTCGACGGTCTGTTTGACACGCTGTTCCATATCACACGTCCCGCCGCTCGAAGTCGATACGCGGATCGACCCATGTGTAGATGAGGTCGGAGACGAGACTGACGACAAGGCCCATCAGCGAGAAGATGAACAGCGTGCCGAAGACCACCGGATAGTCGCGGCTGAGCACCGACTGGTAGCCGAGGCGGCCGAGCCCGTCGAGCGAGAAGATGGTCTCGATCAGCAGCGAACCGGTGAAGAAGGCGGTGATGAATGCCGCCGGAAAACCGGCGATAATGATCAGCATGGCGTTGCGGAACACATGACCGTAAAGCACCTGCCGCTCGGTCAGGCCCTTGGCGCGTGCCGTCGTCACATATTGCTTGCGGATCTCGTCGATGAACGAGTTCTTGGTCAGCAGTGTCGTCGTGGCGAAAGCCGCCAGCGACAGCGAGATCAGCGGCAGCGTCAGGTGCCAGAAATAGTCGATGATCTTTTCCCACCAGGAGAGTTCGGAGAAATTGTCCGATACCAGGCCGCGCAGCGGGAACCAGTCGAAGAACGAGCCGCCGGCGAAGAGAATGATCAGAAGAATGCCGAAAAGGAAGCCGGGCACCGCATAGGCGACGATGATGACGCCCGAGGTCCAGATGTCGAAGCGCGAGCCGTCGGTGACCGCCTTGCGCACGCCGAGCGGAATGGAAATGATATAGGATATCAGGAGGATCCAGACGCCCAGTGAGATCGAGACCGGCATTTTTTCGATGATCAGGTCGATCACCGTGACGTCACGGAAATAGCTTTCCCCGAAATCGAAGCGGATATAGTTCCACATCATCGTCAGGAACCGTTCGAGCGGCGGCTTGTCGAAACCGAACTGCTTTTCGAGCTTGGCGATGAATTCCGGGTCGAGGCCCTGGGCGCCGCGATATTTGGACGAGAAATCCTCGCCGCCCGCAGCCGGCTGCGCCTGGAAATCGCCGCTTCCGGAAATGCGGTCCAGTGCAGAATTGCCCTGGCCGGTCAGTTCCGCGATCACCTGTTCGACCGGCCCGCCCGGGGCGAACTGGATCACGAGAAAGGTGATTCCCATGATCCCGATGATCGTCGGGATCATCAACAGCAGCCGCCTGACAATATAGGCGCCCATTAGTGCATTATCCCCTGCTTGTTCTTATTGTTGTTGGTCTCAGGCCTTGCCAATCTTAATTGCCTTTTCCCGGTCAAGCCACCACAGACGTTCCACAGGCCATTCGTAATCGGGCTTCGGTTCCTTGAAGCCGAACATGTCCCAATAGGCAACCCTGTGATCGGCCGAATACCAGTTGGGTATCCAGTCGAGGCGCGCCCGATTGACGCGGTCCAGAACCCGCATCGCGGTTGTCAGGTCCGCCCTGTTATCGGCTGCTTCCACGTAATCGAGCAACTGCTCGTAGACCGGCGCGTCGACGCCCGGAAGGTTCATCGAGCCTGGCCGGTTGGCGGTCTGCGGTGCAAATATCGTCCTCAGATTCTCGGCGGTCGGCGTCGCTTCAAACGACACGGCATAACCGACCATGTCGAAATCGAACTCGTCGAGCCGTAACTGGAACTGCGCGGGATCGACCAGCCGGATCGAGGCGTCGATACCGATGCGCCGCATGTTCTCGACAAAACCCGAAAGCAGCCGCTCGAAGACCGGCGACCGGATCATCACTTCGACGCTGAGTGTTTCTCCGTTCTTCTTAAGAACCGTACCCTGACGGCCCCATCCTGCGTCGTTCAGCAGTTTCACGGCCCGCCGGAGCAATTGCCGGTCGCGTCCGGAACCGTCCGACACGGGTTGCATCACGGCCTCGCCGAAAGCTGCCGCCGGCACCAGATCGCGCACCGGTTCGAGCAGCGCCAGTTCCGCCTCACCGGGCATGCCCGTGGCAACGAATTCGGAGCGCTGGAACAGCGACTGCGAGCGCGCATAGGCGCCGTAGAAGATCTTGTCGTTGGTCCATTCGAAGTCGAAACACAGATTGATCGCCTCGCGGACCCGGATATCGTCGAATTTCGCGCGGCGCTGGTTCACCGCCCATGCCTGCATGATAGGTCGTTTTTCGGCCGGGAACGTTGTCTTGATGACGCGGCCGTCATTGATGGCCGGAAAATTGTACTCCAGCGCCCAGGTCTTCGAGGTGAATTCCTCGCGATAGACAATGTCGCCTTTCTTGAACGCTTCGAAGCCGGCCTGCCGTTCGGCGAAGAACTCCAGCCTCAGCGCATCGAAATTGTCGAGGCCGCGCGCCGTCGGCAGATCGCGTGCCCAGTAGTCCTCAACCCGAACAAAATCAATGAATTTGCCCGGTTCGAAACGTCCCGGCCGGTAGGGTCCCGACGACAGCGGCACGTCGAGCGAACCGTTGTCGAACTCATGGGTTTCGTAATAGGCAGCGGAAAGCACCGGAATATTTGCCGCCGACAGGATCGACTGCGCCGACTGATCGCCGGAAAAGCGGATCTCGACCGTATGTGCGTCAAGGGCGACGGCTTCGGTCAGATCCCGCAGGGTCGTCGAGATGTTGGGATGGCCTTCCTCCTTAAGCGTCAGGAAGCTGAAGACGACGTCCCGCGATGTCACCGGTGTGCCGTCGTGGAACCGTGCCTGCGGGCGGATGCCGAAGCGCCAGATATTGCGGTCTTCCGAACACTCCACCCATTCCGCCAGGTGGCAGTAAAGCGCGTCCGGCTCGTCGATCGCCCGGACCATCAGCTCATCGAAGCACAGCTCCATGCGCGGCGGCGCATCGCCCCGCAGGATGAACGTGTTGAGCGTGTTGAAGGTCTGGTAATTCTGGTTGTAGTACCAGTTGGGCGGCAGGAAGGAAAACATGCCGCCTTTCGGGGCGTTCGGATTGACGTAGTCGAAGTGCCGGAAATCCGGCGGATAGCCCAGCTCGCCGAAAGCCGAGATCCCGTGCAGCTTCTCGCCGGCCGGATTGTTGGCGAATGCCAGCCGGGCCGGGATCATCAGGCCTGCTGCGGCGGCGCTTGAGCCCGCGAGGAAGCGGCGGCGGGTGAGGGGCGGTCTCGTTCGGTCGGCCATGCGGGTCATGGCCTATTCTGCCGCGTCTTTCGACCACCAGATCGTCGGGAATCCGATCCCGTAGGTCGGCAGCGGATCGGGATGCGCCAGCCGGTCGGAATAGGCGATCCGCGCCACCCGGCTTGTGTAGCTCGGAATGATGTACTGATGGGCGAGCAGCACGCGGTCGAGCGCCTGTGTCGCCGCGATCAGCTCTTCGCGGTCCGGCGCGAAAACCACTTTTCTGATGAGTTCGTCGATGCCCTCATCCGCTATGCCTGCATAGTTTGCCGAGCCGTCCCGGTCGGCCGCGGCCGATCCCCAATATTCGAACTGTTCATTGCCCGGCGACAGCGACTGCCCCCACGCATTGTAGATGATGTCGAAATCCCGGCTGCGTTCGCGGTTGGCATATTGCGCCGCATCGACCGAGCGGACCGTCGCATCGATGCCGATCTTCTTGAGATTTTCCACATAGGGAAGCGCGACGCGTTCGATGATCGGTCCGTTGAGCAGGATTTCGAAGGTGAATGGTTCGCCCGTCTCGGCATTGACCATATTGCCGCCGCGGATTTCATATCCGGCCTGTCTGAACAGCTTGACCGCTTCGCGCAGATTGGCGCGCTGTTTTTGCGGATCGCCGCCGACCGGGTTGGTGTAACCGCCCATGAACACCTCGTCAGGCACCTTGCCGCGAACGGATTCAAGGATTTCCAGGACCCGGCCCTCCGGCTTTCCGCTGCCGGCGAGTTCCGTGCCGTAAAAGAAACTGTCGATGCGCTGGTACTGGTTGAAGAAGATCGTCCGGTTCAGATCCTCGAAATCGAAGGCGAGGTTGAGCGCCTTGCGCACCTGGGGGTCCTTGAACTTGTCGCGTCGCAGATTGGGGATGAAACCGACCATGACGCCTTGCGACCGGTACGGGTTCTCCAGTTCCTCGCGCACGATGCGTCCCTCCCGCGCGGCCGGGAAATTGTACTCGTTCGCCCAGCGCTTGGCGGCGTTCTCCACCCAGAAGTCGAGTTCGCCGGCCTTGAAGGCTTCGAACTCGACATTGCGGTCGGCGAAATAGGTGTAGTTGATTTCGTCGAAATTGAAGCTGCCGACATTGACCGGAAGGTCTTTGGCCCAATAGTCATCGACACGTTCAAAGAGCAGCGTCGAGCCGGGCGAAACCCGGGCGATTCGGTAAGGACCCGATCCCAGCGGCGGCTCGAGCGTGGTCGCCTCTATGGACCGTTGTCTGCCTTCGGCATCCGTGCCTTCCCACCAGTGTTTGGGAAGAACCAGAAGCTGGCCGATGATCTGCGGCAGCTCGCGGTTGTTCTTCTCGTCGAATGTAAAGGTGACTTCGTTCTCGCCGGTCTTTTCCGCGCCGGTCACGTGCTGGTAATAGAACTGGCGCTGCGGATCGAGCTCGACGGCCTTTTCGAAGCTCCAGATCACGTCCTCGACCGTGATCGGCTCGCCATCGTGCCAGCGCGCCTCCGGCCGCAGCCTGTAGCTGACATAGGAATAGTCGTCCGGAAAGCTCACGGCTTCCGCGATCAGCCCGTACTCCGTCGATATCTCGTCCTCGGACGAGGACATCAGCCTCTCATAGACAAGGCCCATGCCTTCCGCCAGTTCACCCTTGGCGAGGATCGGGTTCAGCGTGTCGAAGGTTCCGCTTCCCGAAACATTGATACGCCCGCCCTTCGGCGCGTCCGGATTGACGTAGTCGAACCGCTCGAAACCTGGCGGATATTTCGGTTCGCCAATCAATGACGAGCTGTGACGCCAGACCTTGTCGTCGGCGTTTGCAGGGCTCGAATCGATTGTCGTGAATAGTCCGGTCAACAGTAGTGCGGCGAATGCCGCGGCGGGCGCTTTGCGTTTGAACAGCAAATGAACCGTCAAAACAGTCTCCTGATTGTCCGACCACATCATGCGATTTTGCCGGAAGGGCGGACGGTGTTCAATGCGTCGCCCGCGTCAGACAATAGGGCAAATTGTGACAAAGAACAGGCATGATTGACCGCTTGCCGCCGATAGCAACAAAAAAGCCGGGCTGAGCCCGGCCTTTCGGTACACTTTTGTGTGAGACTACTCGGTCGCCGTGCCTTCCGGCTTGTCTTCTTCGCCGGCCGAGGATTCCTCGGTCGCGGCCGGTGTTTCGGCATCGCCGGTCGAGGCATCATCGGTCATTGCGGGTTTTTCCGCATCGGATGCGGCGGCATCCTCGCTCGCCGGAGCCGTGTCCGAAACGGCGGCTTCCTCGGTGGCCGGTTCCGTCGCTTCAGCGGCTGGCGCCATGTCCGCTTCGGACGGCAGCGGTGCCGGCGAATCGCTCAGAGAACGCATATAGGCGATCAGGTCGGCGCGCTCGTCCGCCTTCTTGACGCCTGCGAAACCCATCGCCGTGCCCCGCATATAGCGGCGCGGCGCTTCCAGGAAGGCATTGAGGTTCTCATATTCCCACTTCTTCTCGCCGCCCTCGGAATAGTCCTGCATCGCGGTCGAGTAACCGAAGCCGGCGGCTGCCGCGACCGGGCGGTCGACAACGTCCCACAGGTTCGGGCCGACGCGGTTGGCGCCGCCGTTCTCGACGGTGTGGCATGCCGCGCATTTGCGGAAGGCCTTCTGGCCGCCTTCGATGCTGGCGCTGGCAAGCAGGGGTGAAATCGGCTCAAGCGCTTCCTCCTCGGCCGCCGCCGCGGTCGCCGCTGTGCCCTCGCGGACCTCCAGCGCGTAGCCTTCCGCTTCCGGCTCGCCGGAATGGAAGATCGCGTCGGATGCGATGGAAACGGTCATTACAACGAATGCGACAGCGAGAAATGCGCCGGCCGCGGCGTTGAAGAATGAGGAGTTCATTCGCACGGGCTCCTTGTCCAACCGGCTCATCCCCGAAACCGGCACAGTCTTGATTTCGCGCGGAACCTATGTCTTTTGCTTGGCCGTTGCAACACTGTTTATAACGAGTCCAATAAGTCATTGATCTCAAGGGCTCACTTTTGGAATCATTCATGGCGTCCCAATCAAATCTGGTCCTTATCCCGGCGCGTATGGGCTCCAGCCGGCTGCCCGGAAAAGTGATGGCGGATATCGCCGGCGAACCGATGATCGTGCACGTCGCGCGCCGCGCCCGCGAGGCCGGTATCGGGCCGGTGATCGTCGCCACCGACAGCCCGGAAGTCGAGGCGGCGGTGCGCGCGGCGGGCTTTGACGCCGCAATGACCCGATCGGATCACCCCTCCGGCTCCGACAGGATATATGAGGCGCTGCAAGCTGTTGATCCTGAAAAGAAATTTGATGTTGTCGTCAATATCCAGGGCGATCTGCCGACGATAGAGCCGCATGTCATCCAGGCATCGCTCGCCGCGCTGGAGAATCCGCAGGCCGATATCGGAACGCTGGCCGTGGTCATCACGGACGAGGAAGAAAAGACCAATCCCAACGTGACCAAGGCCGTCGGCTCGCCGATTTCGGAAAACCTCCTCAGGGCGCTTTATTTCACCCGGGCGGCGGCGCCTTTCGGGGACGGGCCGCTCTATCACCATATCGGACTCTATGCCTATCGCCGCGACGCTTTGTCTCGCTTTGTCGCGCTGCCGCCCTCAGCGCTTGAAAAACGCGAGAAGCTGGAACAGTTGCGGGCGCTGGAGGCCGGCATGCGCATCGATGTTGCTGTCGTTGACTCGGTTCCCCTCGGTGTCGATACTCCCGCCGACCTGGAGCGGGCAAGGCAGTTGCTGAGCCGCTGACATCGCCCCATTCCATTCATTAACGGATTAGCAAATGGCTGAAATGAAGAAGAAAATCGCCTTCCAGGGCGAAATCGGCGCCAATTCCGACATGGCCTGCCGTGACATGTTTCCGGACATGGAGCCGATCCCCTGCCGCACCTTCGAGGATGCCTTCAATGCGGTCACCAGCGGCGATGCGGAATTGGCGATGATCCCCATCGAGAACACGATCGCCGGCCGTGTCGCGGACATCCATTACCTGCTGCCAGAATCCAACCTGCATATTGTCGGCGAATATTTCATGCCGATCCATTTCCAGCTGATGGTCGTGCCCGGTGCGACCCGCGAGGGCATCGACACCGTGCACAGCCACATCCATGCGCTCGGCCAGTGCCGCAACATCGTGCGCGAGAATGGCTGGCGACCCGTGGTGGCGGGCGACACGGCCGGCGCCGCAAGGCTGATCGCGGAAACAGGGGATCCGTCGATGGCCGCCTTTGCGCCGCGCCTGGCGGCCGAGCTTTACGGCCTGCAAATCCTGCAGGAGGATGTCGAGGACAGCGACACGAATGTAACGCGCTTCGTCGTGCTCTCGCCCGGCGATCACTGGGCGCAGCGCGACGATCCGGACGACCTCATCGTCACCACCTTCGTCTTCAATGTGCGCAACCTGCCGGCCGCGCTCTACAAGGCGATGGGCGGCTTTGCCACCAACGGCGTCAATATGACGAAGCTGGAAAGCTACCAGCTCGAAGGCAAGTTCACGGCGACGCAGTTCTACGCCGATATCGAGGGCCATCCGGACGACAAGGGCGTCGCACTGGCGCTCGAGGAGCTTCGCTTTTTCTCCACAAAGGTGCGCATTCTGGGTGCCTACAAGGCGCATCCCTTCCGCACCGCTCAGGCGCGGGGCGAGTAGAGCAGATCCGGGTCCGGATCGACCGCCGCCAGCAGATGCGCGGTACATTGGCGGCAGTCGCTGCTGCCGAAACCTCTGACGGGCATTGCAAAGTGGCCGGTCTTGAGGAGGTGCGCGACGAGCGCGCATTCCTTACCATCCGGGACCGCCAATGCCGACATCTCGACGGCCCGCGTCGTCAACTGGTCGATATGCCATCGGATGGTTTTTTGTTTCCGCAAATGACGGGCAGTTCGCGCGCCGATACCGCCGCCGCCCCGAGCGCTGCCGGCATAGACATACCAGCCGGGCGGCAATGCGTGGGCGGTGCCACGAAGATCGATTTGCGCAGCCACTGCCAGGCGAAGCAGCAGCAGATAGGCGCCCTTGTGCCGTGGCGCTTTCGCAGGACCGGCCGCCGTAATCCACGTGCCGTCGATACCCGAGAGGGTTTCGGCGAGTCGGCGCGGAACGGTATCGGGACAGGTATTTTGCATGGCAGATCGGCCGTTTCGTCGGGAGTAAGCGAAATGTTACCGCGCGCATCAGAGTTCGGCCACAATCGATTGCCGCAATGGCGAAATTGCTCCGAATATCAACTCGCAGGAGGCTGAATTGCCCACGAGATCCTATATTCTCAGCCTGGTCGCACTTGCCTTTGCCGGCTTGTTCTGCGGCTCCGCTCTTGCCGACGAAACGCTTGTCGAAGTGCCGAGCCCGCATTCCGTTGCGCAGACGATGGACCGCCTGGAACAGGCTGTGGAAGCCGCCGGGGCGACCGTTTTCGTGCGGATCGATCACCAGAGGGGCGGCCGCACGGTCGGCATGGACATTCCGGACAATGAGTTGCTGATCTTCGGAAATCCGCGGCTCGGCACGCCGGTGATCCGCGATGCGCCCGCCGCCGGGCTGGACCTGCCGATCCGCGTGGTCGCGGTCGAAACACCGGACGGAACAGTGCTGATTTACCGTGCGCCCGCAGCCGTCGCGAAGCAGTTGGGGCTCGCGCCCGACCACCCGAGCATTGCGCTCATGACCGGTGCGCTGAAGAACCTGACGGCGAAAGCGGCGGAAGAATAGGACCGCCGGTCAGGAGGCGGTATCGGCGAAGGTCAGCACATTGACCGGCTCGCTGCGCCCGCGCACCGGTGTCGTGGCGATATCGCGAAATGCGAATTCGCCGCCGGCGGCCTCGGCTGTCGCCTGCAGGAACATGGCCCTGGTTCCGTGCTGCTTGTTGAGTGCCTCCAGGCGCTGGGCAAGGTTCACCGTATCGCCGTAGACCGTATAGGCCTGACGCTGGCCGCCGCCGACGCAGCCGGCCGCCACCGGTCCCGTGGCCACGCCTATGCGAATGCGGATGGTCTCCCCTTCGAAGGTTCGCGAGGCACAAATGTCCAGCAGCGCACGCGCGGCCCTGACGGCCTGCCGGGCGTGTTCTTCTACCGGAAGCGGCGCGTTGAACGCGGCGACGACCGCGTCTCCGACAAAGCTGATCACCACGCCGCCCTCGTCCGAAACGATGTCTGTAACCGCGTCGAAATAGGTGTTGAGAAGCGCGATCACGCCTTCGGGCGGCTTGTTCTCCGACATTCTTGTGAAGCCTTCAATATCGGCGAAAAGCACGGTTGCGGTGCGGCTTTCGGGAAGCAGCGAGGTTTCGCTTTCCAGAAGACGTTGCGCAATCTGCGGCGGCACATACTGACCGAAAACCTCCAGTGCCCGGCGCCGTTGCCGGTCCGCCGTCGCGCGCGCCCGCACCACGCCCCTGGCCCGGTAGACGACGAGGGCGATCACGGCGGTACAGGACAGGATGAAGAATGTTTCGACGAACCGCGAGCCCGTGCCGATGAAATCCGGGTTGAGGAACAGATCGAGAAATTGCTCCCGGCTCGGCCCCACCGGCAGGTCGTCCCAGTCAAGCGTTCGTTCCATGCCGCTGACGATCCACCAGTGGGTCGTCCACATCAGCACCGTGATCAATGCGCCGACCCACAGGACCAGCCTTGGCGTCAGGGACAGTGCGGAAAGCGCCACCAGAGCGAAGGCGTATTCCACACCAATGGCCCGAAAGACGAAAATCTGCGGAATTTCACTCGTCCCGAGGCTGAGGGGCATGAATGTGAACATGAAAGCGATGGCGACGATATCGACGGAAAAGAACGCGTATCGATGCCACCAGCGTTCGAAGCCCGTTCCCACCATCTGATGTTGCAGAACGCCGCTGAAAAGGAAAAGCGTCAGAACGCCGGCACTGATGACATTGGTGGGATAGTTCGCGTTGAACAGGCCGATGACGATCATCAGGGCCAGGACGACCGTGCGCGTCTTCAACATCAGCCTCAGGCCGGCTTGCTCCGCCAGGGCAAGGTCCTGTTCGACATCGGCGGGGGCGATCGTGCTCATCGGCTATACATAATCAGCGCCTGGCCGCTTTCAAAGGCTGTCATGCGGGCTGGGTGCGGCTGTGCGACTTGAGGAAGATCATCGCCATGATGGCGATGTTCATGACATTCCACAAAATGCCGTTGATGAAGGCCATCTGGTAGGACCCGGTCTGATCGTAGATCCAGCCGGACATCCAGCCGCCGAGTGCCATGCCGATGATCGTTGCCATCAGAACGGTGCCGACCCGTGTTCCCGCCTCGCGCGCCGGCAGATATTCCCGCACGATCAGCGCGTAGCTCGGAACGATGCCGCCCTGCGACAGGCCGAAAACCAGACTGACGATGTAAAGCGAGACGAGCCCGTCAAAGGGCAGATAGAAGAACAGCGCGATACATTGCAATGTCGAGCCGATCAACAGCGTGAGCACGCCGCCCAGCCGGTCGGCAATGATTCCGAAGACGATGCGCGAGGCCACTCCGCCCATCAGCATGAGCGACAGCATCTCCGCGCCTGCGACGGGGCCGTAGCCGAGATCGACGCACAGCGAAACGAGATGCACCTGCGGCATCGCCATGGCGACGCAGCAGCCCAGCCCGGCGAAGACCAACAAAAACTGCAGGGCACGCGGAGAAAACGCCACGGACCGGGCATTGGCCGCCGCGAGGCTGTCGGCCCTTTGCGTCGCCTCGAACGGAATGCGGCGGCGCAACAGAAAGGATAGCGGTACAAGGATCACGACCATGCATATGGCGAGAATCACATAGACCGCCTGCCAGCCCGAGCCGCTGAGCACCGGACTGAGAAGGGTCGGCCAGATGGCTCCGGAAAGGTAATTGCCGCTGGCAACGATGGCGACCGCAATGCCCCGACGGCGCAGGAACCAGTGAGAGATGTCGGCGATCAGCGGCCCGAAACCGACGGCGGTGCCGAAGCCGATCAGCAGTTGGTAGGCTGACAGCGTATAGACCGATCCGCTCTGCGCCGCCAGCAGGTAGCCCGCCGCCATGCAGAGCGCCGCCCCGTTGAGCGCCCCGAAGATCCCGATGCGATCCACCATCCGGCCGATGAAAACGCTGCCGATCGCGAAACCGATCATCGATACCGAATAGGGCAGGGACGTGTCGGCGCGGTCGATGCCGAATGTCTGCTGGACCGCCGGCATGATCACGACGATCGCCCACATGCCGACATTGGCTGTTGCCGCGATTACCAGCGTCACGGCCAGCCGTCGCCACGAATAGGCGCTGTCGAGCTCTATGGGATTGGTCATGCGCGGACACTATTGTCACCGTCATGGCTTGTCTAATGATTTGACGCGCCAACGCCGGCGAAATTTGGCCGGCAAAGTTATGTCCGATTGCGCTGTAGCCGTTTCTCGACCTGTCTTTTTTCCCACTCAACGCCAAAAAGGGAAAAAACTTCGAAAACGGAAACCCCGTGTGAAAGGACCCCGAGACCCCAACCAAGCGCCGGCCAGAGAAACCACGGATAATTCGGGTGGATAAAGAGATTGGCCACGGCCATCATGATCACGGCGACGACATAAACCGCCAGATGGCTGTAGAAACCCTTTATGTCGCGTACATATTCAAGGGCTTCGCGCTCCACTTCCGTCATATCCGCTTTGCTGTACATTTCCATCTCCCGGGTCAGCGTGGCGATGTCCGTTTCGAAGACCGCGGCCAGTGCGCCGAGTGTTTCCAGGCTGGCCGGCCGGCCGCGCTCGATGCGCTGTATGGTGCGCACGCTCAGCCCGCTCAGCTCCGCCAGAGTTTCCTGCGGCCAGCCTCTTTCGATTCGCAACTTCCGAATGAACATCGCAATTCTCCATGGGTTGCACAGCCATTCAACGGCAATCATACATGAAGGCCACGCCGTCGCCCCGACACCGACACGACACGGCCCCGTTCGCTACCGTTTTGTTTATAAAACGACCCTATCTTTGCGGCATGGCCGAATCAAAACCACGCGAAACCGATCTCTATGTCCCGGTCAAAACCCTGCTCGAGGACCAGGGCTATACGGTCAAGGGCGAAGTCGGTGCGGCCGACATCGTCGCGGTGCGCGGCGAAGAGGATCCCGTCATTGTCGAGATGAAGACGGGATTTTCGCTCGCCCTGCTGCATCAGGCGATCGACCGGCAGGGCATGAGCGACGCGGTCTATGTCGCAGTGCCGCGCGGAAGCGGCCGGGCCTTCGCCGTGTCCTTGCGCAAGAATATGAAGCTGTGTCGCCGTCTCGGGCTGGGTATCATCGTCGTGCGCCTGAAGGACGGGATGGCCGAAATCCTGCTCGACCCGGCGCCCTACAAGCCGCGCAAGGCGCCGCGGAAGAAGGCGCGCCTGCTGCGCGAATTCGCCCGGCTGGCCGGCGATCCCAATACCGGCGGCGCGACACGGCGCGGGATCGTCACCGCCTATCGCCAGGATGCGTTGCGCTGTCTTTTTTATCTGGACCGCAACGGTCCGACAAAGGCCGCGCACGTGGCCGAGGGCGCCCGGGTTGAAAAAGCCCGCCGTCTCATGGCGGATAATCACTATGGCTGGTTCGACCGCGTCGATACCGGCATCTACGCCCTCAGCCCCAATGGCTGCCGCGCGCTGGGCGACTATGCCGATGAGATCGCGCGAATCGCCGCACAATAGCTCCGATCGGTCAGACAGTTCGCCAAGACGACTGCCGTCCGGACGGTAACATTCGGCGGCGGGATTGTAAGGTGAATGACCGGCTGCGACGAGCCGCGGCACAGCGGATCCGCTACAAACATCCAGATGATGGAATTGGGGTATCGCGAACGCACGCTGCGCCCGTATTTTGCAACGACAGTACTGGAATTTAGAATCGTTATAATCTAGATTCGCGATGAGCCGGGAAACAACGGATCACCGTTGGACATTGAAAATTGACACGATCCGTTGAATGGTTTTTTGCACACTTGCTGAGGCGCGCAACCGAACGGTAGATTGCAATTGAGTATTGCCATGCGGCGGAACATCCGCAGGGTCAAAGAAGAGGAGTTTCCGATGAAAGGCAACAAGAAGGTCATTGACTATCTCAACCAGGCCCTGAAGCACGAGCTGACGGCTTCCAGCCAGTTCTGGCTGCACTATCGCCTGCTGGACGACTGGGGCTACGGCAAGATGGCCGCGAAGTGGCGCGAGGAGTCGATCGAGGAAATGGAGCATGCGGACAAGCTGATCGTGCGCATCATTTTTCTTGAAGGCCACCCCAACCTGCAGACCCTCAATCCTCTGAAAATCGGCGAGAACATCCGCGAGATCCTGGACGCCGACCTGAAGGCGGAATACGAGGCGAGGGATCTGTACAAGGAAGCGCGCGACGTGTGCAAGGACGAGGGCGACTACGTCTCCATGGGCCTCTTCGAGGAGCTGATGTCCGACGAGGAAGGCCATATCGATTTCCTCGAGACACAGATCGACCTCTACGACACGATCGGCGACAAGCACTACGGCCTGCTCAATGCCTCGTCCGCAGGCGAGGGCGACTAATCGGCACGTTCAACTGCGTTGCATGAACACCCGCCGGCGCCTGTGGCGCCGGCGGGTGCGTGTCTGACAGGCACTTGAAGCGACCTCAATCCCGGTTGCAGGGTAAATCGGGTCCGTTTGCCTAAGGTCCTGGCAGTCGTCAGGGCGACTATCGGTCCGCGAAAGGGGTTGAACCCACCTTCAGCTTGCCCGCACTTACGGCTTTTCCAGTTGGCGCGGCATGAAGCAATCTCGCTAGGACAAGCTGACGGTGCGCATGGCCCGTTCCGATGCAAGCTTGTGGTCTTTTCTAGACAGGAAGCCCCGTGCGCGCTGCAGTGGATCATGCAGATATTGGTCCGGGCCGAGCATTTTCCTTGCGTTGAGCGCTGCGGTGTCCAGGAGATCGAAATCCACCCTCTTTATCGTGGCGTTCCAGCCCGGATAGCGCTTTGACCAGCCGCGCCAGTGATGGGCAAGCAACCGTTCACGTCCCGAATATCCGTGAAAATCAAAGGCGATTGCTCCGTCCGTGACGTAGACGTGATTGCCGGAGTATCCCTCATTCGGAACGATTCGCTCGGCGTAGAATTCCCAAAGCGGCTGCATGTCGAGATAGACACCAGCGAGGACGTGACAGGCCCCGTAACCGAAGAAGATTCGATCAGGGCGGTTCCAGCGCAGCACTGGGTCGCTTTTGGTGCCCGGTTTCGGCCAATACATGCGGACGATCCTCCCGTAAGCGCTCAGGTTCGCCGTTCCGGCTCATACACCCCCGACTAAAGCGTCGTGCGTGATCTGAGCGCCGCCGTCAGCGTGCCCTCGTCGAGATAGTCCAGTTCGCCGCCGACGGGAACGCCGTGGGCGAGGCGGGTGATGGTCACGTCCAGCCCGTCGAGCTGGTCGGTGATATAGTGGGCGGTCGTCTGGCCTTCGACGGTGGCGTTGACCGCGATGATGATTTCCTTCGCCCCGTCGCCCGCCGAAATCCGCTCCACCAGCGACTTGATGTTCAGATCGTCGGGCCCGATGCCGTCGAGTGGCGACAGCGTGCCGCCGAGCACGTGGTAGAGGCAGTTCATGGCCGACGCCCGCTCCAGCGCCCAAAGATCGGAGACATCCTCGACGATGATGATGGTTCCATTGTCGCGCCGCGGATCGGTGCAGATGGTGCAGGGATCGCGCGTGTCGACATTGCCGCAGGTCGAGCAGACGGTCACGCTGTCACGCGCAGCGGCCAGCGCCTCCGCCAGCGGACCCAGCACCTGCTCCTTCTTCTTGATGAGATGCAGTGCCGCGCGCCGCGCCGAACGGGGCCCGAGCCCCGGCACCCGGGCCAGGAGCTGGATCAGTCTTTCGATTTCCGGTCCGGCGACGTTCTTTGCCATTTGCTCTATTTAGCGCGATTCGCAAGGAAAGGCAGGCCCCGCCGGCCCCGGCGCATGCGCCATGGCCGTTGCATTTGCGGCCGGCGGCT
Organism: Allohoeflea poritis; assembly: GCF_027889715.1. Lineage (GTDB taxonomy): Bacteria > Pseudomonadota > Alphaproteobacteria > Rhizobiales > Rhizobiaceae > Hoeflea_A > Hoeflea_A poritis. The sequence goes on along the minus strand of NZ_JAPJZH010000017.1, from coordinate 4,726 downwards.
TTATGTGTGTTGGTCACCGAATGCAGGACAGGAAGCAGGAATGGCGCAAAGTCTGAAAGTAGCGGTCCAGATGGACCATGTCTCGACCATTCAGATCGAGGGCGATTCCACCTTCGCCATGTGTCTGGAGGCGCAGAACCGCGGCCACCATCTGTTTCACTACACGCCCTCGCAACTGTCGCTGCGCGACGGCACCGTCTATGCCCAAATGGAGCCGATGGTCCTGCGCGACACGGCCGGCGATCACTATACGCTGGGAGAGGGGGTTCGCACCGACCTGTCGGAAATGGATGTCGTGCTGCTGCGTCAGGACCCGCCCTTCGACATGTCCTATATCACCTCGACCCATCTGCTCGAGCGCGTCCATCCGCAAACGCTGGTGGTCAACGATCCGGCCTGGGTGCGCAACTCGCCGGAGAAGATCTTCGTCACCGAATTCCCCGATCTCATGCCCGAAACGCTGATCACCAGCGATCCGGAGGAGATCGCGGCCTTCCGCCGCGACATGGGCGATATCATCATCAAGCCGCTCTACGGCAATGGCGGCGCCGGCGTCTTTCACCTGCGCGCCGACGACCGCAACCTGTCCTCGCTGCTGGAGATGTTCGAGAGTCTCTACCGCGAGCCGCTGATCGCCCAGCGCTACCTGCCGGCGGTGCGTGCCGGCGACAAGCGCATCATCCTCGTGGATGGCGAGCCCGTCGGCGCCATCAACCGGGTGCCGGCCGAGACGGATGCGCGTTCCAACATGCATGTGGGCGGGCGCGCCGAGCCGGTCGACCTGACCGAGCGTGAGCGCGAAATCTGCGCCCGTATCGCCCCGTCGCTGAAGGAACGCGGCTTCCTCTTCGTCGGCATCGATGTCATCGGCGACGTCATGACCGAAATCAACGTGACCTCCCCGACCGGCATCCGCGAGGTCGCCAGGTTCGGCGGCGCCGACATCGCGGCACTCCTGTGGGACGCTATCGAGGCCCGGCGCTGAGGCGGACATTGCAGCGGAACTTAGCCTGCAAACGGTAATGTCAAGTAGCGTCTTTCCGGCAATTGCATGATATGTCATATGGTTGTATGATATGTCATAAGAATTGACATGCCAAAGGCATGCGGGCCGAGGGAGGAGCTTGTTGGCGCAGGCAACGCAGCGCTTGAAAGCCATGAATCTGGAAGATCTGCCGAACGGCGTCAGTGTTCTGGCCGTCGCCGTCTTTCGGCTGTCGCGGACCTTGCGGCTGGCGGTCTCGCAGATCGTTTCGCAGGAAGACGATATCGGGCTGGTCGCCTGGCGGGTCCTTGTCGGCCTCAATCTGGTTCCGGACGCAACGCAAACGGAGCTGGTGGACTTCACCCGCACGGAGCAGGCGCAGCTTAGCCGGGTTCTGAAGGACATGGAGGCCCGCGACCTGATCCGGTCCGATCCGGCCCCGGGAGACCGGCGCTCCAAGATTTTCTCGCTGACCGAACGCGGAAGGTCCAAGCATGGCATCCTGCTCCCGCATGTCAAGCAGTTGACCGACGCCCTGGACGCTGCGCTTACTGCCGAAGAACGCGAACAGTTTCTATCGATGTGCGGGCGCATTGCCGCGGCATCGCAAAAAGCCGGACCGAACCGGATTGCAAGGGCAGGCCGCTCCGGCGGTGTGCCGGCACAAACACAGATGGAGGTAACGAAATGAAGCGCATATCGAATGCCCTGAAAATGGCGGCGGCAACGCTGATGGCCGCCAGCCTGTCCGTGGCGACCGTCGCCTTTGCCGCGGATGATTGGAAACCCGACGGCTCCCTGACCATGCAGATCGGCTTCGGCGCCGGCGGCTCGACCGATACGATGGGCAGGGTTCTCGCCAAGGTCATCGAGGACCAGACCGGCTGGAACGTGATTGCGGAAAACAAGACCGGCGGCGGCGGCGTCGCCATGTTCACCGGCATCGCGAAAATGCCGCCGCGCGGCAAGGTCATCGGTCTCGGCGTGAACATGCCGATCCTCGTCAATCTGGTGAACCGCGGCGACGAGCTGGGTTTCGATCTGAGCAGCTTCGATTACCTCGGCACCATTGCCAAGGCGGAACTTGCCCTCGTCGCCAGCAAGGACGCGCCGTTCGACAATCTGATGGAACTGGTCGCCTATGCCAAGGAGCAGGGCAACATGCCCGTCGCCTTCGGTGCGCCGCCCCAGAAGCTCTTGATGGATGTCACGTCCCGTGAGACGGGCGCCAAGTTCAACATGGTCTCCACCAAGGGCGGCGCGGAAACCATGAAGCTGATCCTCGGCGGCCAGGTGCTTGCCGGCTTCGGCTCGGGCGAGCAATTGCCCTATCTTGAATCCGGCGACATGAAGATCATCGCAGCGGCGAACGAGGAGCGTCTGAGCTACGCACCCGATATCGAGACGTTTCGCGAGGCGGGCGTCAACGCCTATGTCGATCCCTATTTCTTCCTGGCGATGACCAAGGGCACGCCCCCGGAAGCCGTCAAGGCGATCGCCGCCGCGATAGACAATGCGATGAAATCGCCGGAGATGGCCGAGATCGTCAAGAACGCCACAGACGGAAGCCCGCTCAATCTCGGCACCGAAGGAACCGAGAAAATGATGGTTGGCGGTCTGAAGAACGTCGGCGTACTCTTCCAGAAATGACGACACGGCCCCGGCGCCTTTGCGCCGGGGCCGGCAATCGAGGGAGGAGTGCATGGGCCTGTCGGCAGACCGTATTTCGGGCACGTTTTTTCTTCTGTTCGGTCTCGCGGCCTATTTTCTCGTAATCCCTGCCTATGTCGAGCAGGCTGAAGGCGGGAATATCGCGCCCGACACGCTTCCCAACGCGGTGGCCATTGTCATCGCGGCCTGCGGGTTCCTGCTCGTGGTCAGGCCGACGCCGCAGCGGCTTCCCGATTTGCGCTATTTCGCAGTGACCGGCGCCTATGTCCTGGTGCTGGCCTTGGCCATCTATGCGATGTCCTGGTTTGGCTTCATTTACGTCGCGCCCTGCCTTGCTCTGGCCGTCATGCTGATGATCGGCGAGCGAAGACCGCTCTGGCTTGCTTTCGGCGCGGTCGGCATGCCGGCGCTCATCTGGGTGTTCGTGATTGTCGTTCTCGATCGGGCATTGCCGTGAGGGTCCGGCGCGATGGTTGATCTGTCCGTCATCCTTGCCGGTCTGGGCGATGCCTTTTCGCTGAACAACCTATTTTTCGTGGTGCTTGGCGTCGTTGTCGGCCAGTTCGTCGGCGCGGTGCCGGGGATCGGGCCGGTCATGGCGATGGCCATTGCCGTTCCCTTCACCTTTGCGCTCGACCCGCTGGTGGCCATCGCCTTTCTCGTCGGCGTCAACAAGGGCGGTCTTGTGGGCGGCGCGGTCCCGGCGGTGCTGATGAACACGCCCGGCACCCCCGACGCCGCCGCGACGGCGCTGGACGGATTTCCGCTGGCCAGACAGGGCAAGCCGCTGAAGGCAACCAAGATGGCGCTGTTTTCGTCGGTCACCGGCGACACGTTCAGCGATATCGTGCTGATTACCGTCTCGGCGCCGCTTGCCATCCTGGCCCTTCGCATGGGGCCTGTGGAAATCCTCGCGCTGATGATCTTCGCCTTTTCGGTGCTCGCCGGGCTGGTCGGCAAATCCTTGCTCAAGGGCATCATCGCCGCCGCGCTCGGGCTGCTCTTCGCGTCTGTCGGCAGCGATCCGGAAAACTACACGCCAAGGCTGATCTTCGGTATGTGGGATCTTTATGACGGCCTGCCGCTGGCATCGGTCGCCATCGGCATGCTTGCCATTTCGGAGATTTTGCGCCGCCTGTCGGAGGCTGGCGGCCGGGTGAAATCGGCCATCGAGATCAAGGACACGGGCGATCCGCTCGACCGCAAGGTGACATGGGCGGAATACTGGTCGTGCCGCTACGTGATGCTGCGCGGCGCGGTGACCGGAACGATCCTCGGCGCTCTTCCGGGCATCGGCTCGACCGCCGCCGCCTTCATGTCCTATGCCTTCACGAAGGCCGCCTCGAAGGAGCCGCAGAGTTTCGGCAAGGGCAATATTCAGGGCATAGCGGCGACGGAATCGGCCAATTCGGCCGTCGTCGGCGCCAATCTGATACCGCTGCTGACCCTCGGCATTCCCGGAAGTGTCGGGGCGGCGCTGATCATCAGCGCCTTCATGATCCACGGCATGCAGCCCGGCCCCCTGCTTTTCGAAACGCAGGGCAGGCTGGTCTACGGCCTGTTCGGTGCCATGATCATGGCCAATTTCGTCAATCTTTGGGTCGGGCAGATCGGGCTGCGCATCTGGGTGAAGGTCGTATCGGCGCCCGAATCGGTGATCTTCGCCTCCGCACTGCTGTTGTGCTTCGTCGGCGTGTCCATGGCGGCCAGCGGTCTTTTCGGCGTGGCCGTGATGCTCGTCTTCGCGGTTATCGGATATCTCCTGTCAAGCTTCGGCTATTCCCTCGTCATCCTCATCATCGCCTTCTTTCTGGGGCCGCGATTTGAGATATCGATTGCCCAGTCCCTGGCGCTCATGAATGGCGACCTGACACGGATCTACCAGTACCCGGTGGCCGTCGCGCTGCTCGTCCTGTCCGTGGTGTCGGTTTTCTGGTTCCTGGCAAAGAGATCGCCCGAAGACCACGAACCGTCAGAAAAATAGGGCCAGACACGCTCTAGGTCTAATCGACATTCAGGATTCATTTTTGGTTTGATGTGTGATTCATGGGTATCCAGATTCGATTGTCT